>NZ_JCAHMZ010000006.1:58296-560115 GCF_059414925.1 Cedecea sp. B1(4)
ACTGCTTTTACTGCTGACTCAGTACTACCTACACTCTCAGGCAATACCGGAGAAGAATGGTGCATCCGGGAGGATTCGAACCTCCGACCGCTCGGTTCGTAGCCGAGTACTCTATCCAGCTGAGCTACGGATGCAAAATGGCGGTGAGGCGGGGATTCGAACCCCGGATGCAGCTTTTGACCGCATACTCCCTTAGCAGGGGAGCGCCTTCAGCCTCTCGGCCACCTCACCACACGCCTCTTTCGAGTGCTTCGAGTTACTCGTAAGAGCTTCTCGTCGCTGCGTGGCGCACATATTACTTTCTGGGACTTATAAGTCAAACAATTTTTCCCTACTCGCTATCGATTGCACAAATCACGCTCGATTAGCGTAATTTGGAGACAAAAAGAGTGTTTTATCAACAGGCAAACGGCAATACGCGCGCAGAAACGGCACGCTGATAAGCGAAGCAAAAATGACGTTAACGGGAGAGAAAGGAAACAGCAGGCAGAAGAGGTGCGCCTCGCTGTAGATTTCAGCGAGGCGCGATATTTTTAGAAATTCGTTTGCTGGGATTTTTCAGCCTGGATACGTTGGTAGATTTCTTCGCGGTGTACAGAGACTTCCTTCGGGGCGTTAACACCGATACGGACCTGGTTGCCTTTTACCCCAAGCACAGTCACGGTCACCTCATCCCCAATCATAAGGGTCTCACCAACTCGACGAGTCAGAATTAACATTCTTTGCTCCTTGAAAGATTAAAAGAGTCGGGTCTCTGTATCCCGGCATTATCCATCATATAACGCGAATTCGTAACGAATGACAAATAGATAACACGCACTCTGTCATAGCATTACACTCTGTTATATCTAAGTTTAGCCGATATACACAACTTCAACCTGACTTTATCATTATTGATAGTGTGTAAATGGTAGTACGCCATAACTGAGAACAGTTATGGCGCAATTACACTTTTAGTTATTTTCAGAGTTTTGCCGTAACCCAGGCCTCAACGCCGGCCAGTGCGCCCGGCAATGCCGCTGCGTCTGTACCACCCGCCTGAGCCATATCAGGACGACCGCCCCCTTTGCCGCCTACCTGCTGTGCAACCATCCCCACCAGTTCCCCCGCTTTCACGCGGTCGGTCACCTCTTTGGAGACACCAGCAATCAGAGACACTTTCCCTTCTGCCACGGTGGCCAGAACAATTACGGCGGAGCCGAGCTGATTTTTCAGGTCATCGACCATGGTGCGCAACATCTTAGGCTCGACGTTGCTCAGCTCGCTTACCAGTAATTTAACGCCTTTTACTTCAACCGCTTTGCTGGAGAGGTTTGCGCTCTCCTGCGAAGCCTGCTGTTCTTTCAACTGTTGCAGCTCTTTTTCCAGCTGGCGGGTACGTTCCAGCACCGAACGGACTTTCTCGTTCAGGTTCTGGCTGTCGCCTTTCAGCAGTTGAGCGATGTCGTGCAGCTGGTCGCTTTGCGCATGGAGATTGGCCAGTGCGCCTTCGCCAGTCACGGCTTCAATACGACGCACCCCAGCCGCCGTACCGGACTCCGCAACAATGCGGAACAGACCGATGTCGCCCGTACGGGATGCGTGAGTACCGCCACACAGCTCGGTGGAGAAGTCCCCCATGCTCAGCACACGCACGTGGTCATCATATTTCTCGCCAAACAGCGCCATTGCGCCCTTCGCTTTCGCTGCTTCGAGATCCATGACGTTGGTCTCAACAGGCAGGTTGCGGCGAATCTGCGCGTTAACGATATCTTCTACGGCGCGGATTTCAGCCGGCTTCATCGCTTCAAAATGAGAGAAGTCGAAGCGCAGGCCTTTGTCGTTTACCAAGGAGCCTTTCTGAGCAACATGGGTACCAAGTACCTGACGCAGTGCGGCATGCAGAAGGTGCGTTGCGGAGTGGTTCAGACGAATACGAGCGCGACGAGCTTCATCAACTTTCGCTTCCACGCTGTCGCCGACTTTCAGCACGCCGGAAACCAGCTTGCCCAGGTGGCCGATGGCCTGGCCGTATTTCTGAGTATCGCCAACCGCGAAATCAACGCCGTTACCTTTGACGGTACCTTTATCGCCAACCTGGCCGCCGGACTCACCATAGAATGGCGTCTCGTTCAGCACCACGACAGCATCCTGACCAGCAGTAATCTGGTCAACGGATTTGCCGTCAACGAACAGCGCGGTCACTTTCGCGTTCAGGTCGAGGCTGTCATAGCCTTTAAATTCAGACGCAGAATCCACGCGGATCATGCTGTTGTAGTCTGCGCCAAAACCGCTTGACTCGCGCGCGCGACGACGCTGCTCTTCCATTGCGGCTTCAAAGCCGGCTTCGTCAACTTTGATGTTGCGCTCGCGGCACACGTCAGCCGTCAGGTCCACAGGGAAGCCGTAGGTGTCATACAGGCGGAAAGCGGTTTCGCCATCCAGCGTGTCGCCCTTCAGCTTCGCCAGTTCGTCATCCAGCAGTGCGAGACCACGCTCCAGCGTGCGGGCAAACTGCTCTTCTTCGGTTTTCAGAACCTGCTCAACCAGCGCCTGCTGTTTGGCCAGCTCTTCGCCTGCGGAACCCATGACTTCGACTAGCGGGCCAACCAGCTTATAGAAGAAGGTGTCTTTCGCACCCAGCATGTTGCCGTGGCGAATAGCGCGACGAATGATGCGACGCAGAACGTAACCGCGGTTTTCGTTAGAAGGCGTTACACCATCCGCGATCAGGAATGCACATGAACGAATGTGGTCCGCAATAACGCGCAGGGATTTGTTCGACAGATCGGTCGCGC
Organism: Cedecea sp. B1(4); assembly: GCF_059414925.1. NCBI lineage: Bacteria > Pseudomonadati > Pseudomonadota > Gammaproteobacteria > Enterobacterales > Enterobacteriaceae > Cedecea > Cedecea sp. B1(4). The sequence continues at coordinate 61,074 of NZ_JCAHMZ010000006.1, forward strand.
CGGTCACTTCGGCAACGGACTGAATCAGCTTTTTGAACAGGTCGATATCGTAGTTGGAATTAACGTGCTGCAGAACAGCTGCAATACGCTCCAGACCCATACCGGTATCTACAGAAGGTTTTGGCAGAGGCAGCATCGTGCCGTCGATCTGACGGTTGAACTGCATGAACACGATGTTCCAGATCTCAATGTAGCGATCGCCATCTTCTTCAGGACTTCCCGGAGGGCCGCCCCAAATGTGATCGCCATGATCGTAGAAAATCTCGGTGCAAGGACCGCAAGGGCCAGTGTCACCCATCTGCCAGAAGTTATCAGATGCGAAGGCTGCGCCTTTATTATCGCCAATGCGAATAATGCGCTCCCGCGGCACACCCACTTCTTTTTCCCAGATCTCATAGGCTTCGTCATCGGTCTCGTAGACGGTCACCCACAGGCGTTCTTTCGGCAGCGCAAACCAGTTTTCGCCAGTCAGCAGTTCCCAGGCAAAGTTAATCGCATCGTGTTTGAAATAGTCGCCAAAGCTGAAGTTACCCAGCATCTCGAAGAAGGTATGGTGACGCGCGGTGTAACCGACGTTTTCCAGATCGTTGTGCTTGCCGCCTGCGCGGACACAACGCTGAGACGTTGTAGCGCGGGAATAGTTACGTTTGTCGAGGCCCAGGAAAACATCCTTGAACTGGTTCATCCCGGCATTGGTAAACAGCAAAGTCGGATCGTTGTTCGGGACCAGGGAGCTACTCGCTACAACCTGGTGGCCTTTACTATGGAAAAAATCGAGAAACGCCTGACGGATCTCAGCGGTGCTCTTGCTCATAATTATCCTGGAATCAAGCTAACGAAGAGTTGTAAAGCTGCCATGACGGCCGTAACGCAGACGGCTCAGGCCAGCTTACCTGGAAAAAAGTGGGAATAAGATAAGTTTTCTGGCGAGGGAAGTAAAATCCAGTGTGGCCCTAATCAGCAAAATTTCGCCAGATCTCCTGAATGTCTTCCATAAAGAAGCCACGATAGAGAAGAAAACGCTGCACTTTCGCCTTCATCTGCCACTCTGTTGGCAGCGGCGAGCCAAATTTGCGTTCGGCCAGTTCGCGCGCCAGCGGCTGCCAGTCAATCTCACAGGCCATCATCGCAGACTCCCCAATGGCCCGTTCGATGCCCTTTTGCTTCAGTTCTTGCCGAATACGCTGCGGTCCATACCCTTTCCGACTGCGGCTGGCAATAAAACGTGACGCAAACTGCACGTCGTCCAGCCAGCGGTGTTCGTAACACCAGGCAATAACCTTATCAATATCTTCCTGAGTGACCTCAGGCTCGTCCTCTTTAGCAAATTTTGCCGCAAAGGCAGAAGGCGTTGCCAGCTTACGGCGCAGCTCATATTCGCTGTGGTCACGCATGGCAAGAATACGGGTCGCCTTATCTAAAAGGCGGGCAAAAGGGCTGCGGCGGGGAGAAGCGGTGTTGTCGGACATAGGGTCGTGTGGCAAAGATCGATATCAGGAGAGAGAAAGCACAAAGGGCCACGTTAGCAGCCCTTTGTCTTTTTTTAGAAGTCTTCGTTAGTTTCGACCGCATCTTCGTCGTGGTCATCAACCGTGAAGTCCGGCGTGCTGTCCTGGTTATTCAGCAGCATTTCGCGCAGTTTCTTCTCAATTTCTTCCGCCATCGGCTTGTTCTCTTTCAGGAAGTTGCTGGCGTTTGCCTTGCCCTGACCGATTTTTTCACCGTTGTAGCTGTACCATGCACCCGCTTTTTCAATCAGCTTGTGCTTCACGCCGAGGTCAACCAGCTCACCGTAGAAGTTGATGCCTTCGCCGTAGAGGATTTGGAATTCAGCCTGTTTAAATGGCGCGGCAATTTTGTTTTTCACTACCTTCACGCGGGTTTCGCTACCGACGACGTTTTCGCCATCCTTCACTGCACCGATACGACGAATGTCGAGACGGACAGACGCGTAGAATTTCAGCGCGTTACCACCGGTCGTGGTTTCCGGGTTACCGAACATCACGCCAATTTTCATACGGATCTGGTTGATGAAGATCAGCAGCGTGTTGGACTGTTTCAGGTTACCCGCCAGCTTACGCATTGCCTGGCTCATCATACGTGCCGCAAGGCCCATGTGAGAGTCGCCGATTTCACCTTCGATTTCCGCTTTCGGCGTCAGCGCCGCAACGGAGTCAACGATGATGACGTCAACCGCACCTGAACGTGCCAGCGCGTCACAGATTTCCAGCGCCTGCTCACCGGTATCCGGCTGGGAACACAGCAAGTTGTCGATATCAACGCCCAGCTTTTTGGCATAAACCGGGTCCAGCGCGTGCTCGGCATCGATGAACGCACAGGTTTTACCGCTTCGCTGTGCGGCCGCAATAACCTGCAGGGTCAGCGTTGTTTTACCGGAAGATTCAGGCCCGTAAATTTCTACGATACGGCCCATTGGCAGGCCGCCGGCGCCCAGCGCGATATCCAGAGAAAGTGAACCGGTAGAGATCGTTTCCACGTCCATGGAGCGGTCTTCACCCAAGCGCATGATGGAGCCTTTACCAAATTGCTTTTCAATCTGGCCCAGTGCTGCCGCTAACGCCTTCTGTTTGTTTTCGTCGATAGCCATTTCTACTCCTGTCATGCTGAGTGATGCGATAATTCGCAACCCCGCGTTCTCAATACTGTTTCGTTGAGGCAATTATACTGTACAGTCATACAGTATCAAGTTTATTTTTTAGAAAATCGTCCCATAGGCTCTGTAGGGCGAATTCCGTGGCCTGGCGGCGAACGGCATCGCGGTCGCCGTCAAAGCGCTGCACTTTTGCCAGCGTTCTGCCGTGCTTATCCGCAAAACCAAACCACACCGTACCGACCGGTTTTTCTGGCGTGCCGCCATCTGGCCCGGCGATACCGCTGACAGAAACCGCATAATCCGCTTTCGCAGCGGCAAGCGCTCCCTGAGCCATCTCAAGCACCACGCCTTTACTGACGGCGCCATAGGCTTCCAGCGTGGTTTCGTTCACGCCGATCAGCTGATGTTTGGCTTCATTGCTGTAGGTCACAAAGCCCCGCTCAAACCAGGCTGAGCTGCCGGCAACGTCAGTAATCACTTTCGCGATCCAGCCGCCGGTACAAGATTCTGCAGTAGTCACGGTGGCCCCAAGCTGCCCAAGGCCATTCCCTACCCGCTGGCTTAGCTCAAACAATGCGCTGTCTGTCATGCTGGCTCCGATTGTAGACATATCATTAGCCAACACGATAGCACTTTACGGGCGTTGCAGGGGATTACATCGGGATACTCGGGAAGGATTCCAGAAATGGAACGGCCAGCGAAAGCTGGCCGGGAGAAAAACTACTTCATGCTGTTGGCGATGGTGTTCACGTTGTGCTTGAACGCCTTTTCGTAGGTACTTGCCGGGCCGCCTGGGCCTGAAAGCGCCTCAGGATAAAGCTCACCGCCGGGCTTAGCGCCGGTCGCGCTGGCAATTTGCTTCACCAGACGTGGGTCGGTCTGATTTTCGATGAAGTAGGTTGAGATATGTTCATCTTTCAACTGTTTAATCAGAGATGCAACGTCGCTGGCGCTGGCCTGAGCTTCAGTGGAAAAGCCCACTGGGGCCAGGAACGTGACGCCGTAAGCCTCGCCAAAGTAGCCAAATGCATCATGGCTGGTCAGTACCTTGCGTTTAGCCTGCGGCACATCCGCAAAGCGTTTTTTCGCCCAGTCGTCTAGCTGCTTCAGGCGAGCTGCATAGCTATCGCCGCTTTTACGGATAGCCGCTGCATCCTGTGGATCGGCAGCAACCAGCGCCGCAGAGATATTTTCGGCGTAGATTGCCCCGTTTGCCGCGCTGTTCCACGCATGTGGGTCAGTGATTGATTTACCGTCTTCTTCCATGCTGCGGGTGTTAATCCCCTGGGAAGCCACGATAACTTTGCCCTTGTAGCCGGACGCAGTCACCAGGCGATCCATCCACCCTTCCATGCCGAGCCCGCTCACAATCACCACATCCGCATTACGCAGCGCGACACTGTCTTTCGGCGAAGGTTCAAAGCTATGCGGGTCGCCATCCGGCCCCACCAGGCTGGTGACTTTGACGTGGTCGCCGCCAACCTGTTTAGCCATGTCGGCCAGCACGGTAAAACTTGCCACTACATTCAGCGTTTTCGCTGCAGCCATCTGGCTGGAGAGCGCCAGAGCCAGCGCAATACCAATCCCTAAACGTTTCATTTAACCCCCTTTATGATTGCCAATTTCCTACGCAGCAGGCTCCCTGCAAGCACGCTGCGCGGTCCGAAAAGTATTGAGATAAAGAATGCGACGCTCGCGGTAAGCACAATGGCCGGCCCGGCGGGTAACGAGGCGTAGAAAGACCACACCAGCCCTAACCAGGCACAAATCAGGCCACACACCACGGCAAGAGCGATCGAGCCCGGCAATGTATTAGCCCAGCAGCGCGCGGCAATGGCGGGGAGCATCATCAGGCCAACGGACATTAATGTGCCGAGGATTTGGAAACCGGCCACCAGGTTAAGCACCAGCAGCGCCAAAAACGTGCCGTGTATCAGCGACGGCAGCAGCCGGTTGTTCACCTGTAAAAAGCTGCGGTCAAACGACTCCAGCACCAGGCCGCGATAAAGCAGCGCCAGTGCAATCAGCGTCACGCTTGCAATGAGCCCCACAAACTTAATAGCCTCACCATCCACGGCGAGAATTGAGCCAAATAGCAGGTGCAGCAGGTCAACGCTTGAACCGCGCAATGATATCAACGTCACGCCGAGTGCCAGCGACCCAAGGTAGAATCCGGCAAAGCTGGCATCTTCTTTTAACGGCGTCCGGGCGCTAACCCAGCCGGAAAGTAAAGCCACCAGCACGCCAGCGACAAACCCACCAATGCCCATTGCCACCAGAGACATACCGGCAACCAGATAACCCACGGCAACGCCGGGTAAAATGGCATGAGAAAGCGCGTCACCCACCAGACTCATACGACGAAGCAGAAGAAAAATGCCGAGCGGAACGGTACTCAGAGAAAGCGACAGGCAGGCCACCAGCGCGCGGCGCATAAAGCCGTAAGCCACAAACGGCTCAATAAAAAGGTGATAAATCATGCAGTTTGTACCAGGCGTGGGCGAAAGGAAGCATATTGCGCTAAGGCTTCGTCGGCGTTACCCCACTGGTAACCCTCCGGGGTGAGCAGCAAGACTTCAGGAAAATGCCGGCGTACCAGCTCGTTGTTATGCAGCACGCTGATAAGCGTCTTGCCATCCCGGTGCATCTGGCACATCAGTTCCATTAAAAATTCACTGGTCTGCGCATCCACGCCGGTGAACGGCTCATCAAGCAGGACCAGCGGTGCGTCCTGAACCAGCAGGCGAGCAAACAGCATGCGTTGAAACTGTCCCCCTGAGAGCACATCAATCGGCCGCAGGTAATGCTCACTTAATCCCACGCGCTCAATCGCTTCCAGCACGCGTTCACGGTGCTGGCGACGAAGGCCGGAAAACAGCCCGCGTCCCGGCCAGCTCCCCATACAAACCACGTCATAAACCGTGGCGGGAAATTGCCGATCCATCTCCCCTAACTGCGGTAGCCAGGCAATTCGCGGGCGCATATTGTCCTGAAACTTTACGCTGCCAGAAATGGGAGGCAGTAGCCCGGCCAGGGTTTTTAACAACGTCGATTTACCGCAGCCGTTCGCCCCGATCACTGCCGTCATGCTGCCGCGCCGGAATTGGCCGCTGAGAGCCGACACCACTACGTTGCCGTAATAGCCCAGCTCGAGATTCTGCAATTCGATCATGGCAGGATAACCGCCCAATGAATGGCGCCCCACAGGCCGAGGATCAGCAGCGCGACAAGGGCTGCGCGAAGCAGCCCGGAAAGGCTGAACAGTGAAGAAGGAGCTGTAACAGGCATACCGGCACCAATATTGTTTCGTTATAACATAACATAATCTACCCAATAGTCCTTGTAAATTCCTGTTTTACACCTCGGCATAAACGAACCCTCAATCAAGCACATTTTCCCCTTCGGTCAATCAGAACGTCATTCTTTTACCTTTTTCATCACCCAATAATCTTTCAAACTGATAGGTTTATATTTCACAATGAGATCCAAATAACATATTTACGCATTTCAAAATGATTAATATGAACCACCACCGGGAACAGCGGTGAGCAGATAACCCTACAGGAGACAGAAATGATCGACATGATTACCCACGGGGCGGAGTGGTTTATTGGCCTGTTTCAGAAAGGCGGAGAGGTCTTTACCGGTATGGTTACCGGCATTCTCCCTCTGCTGATAAGCCTGCTGGTGATAATGAACGCGCTGATTAACTTTATCGGCCAGCACCGCATTGAACGCATGGCGCAGCGCTGCGCCGGCAACCCAGTTTCGCGTTACCTCTTGCTGCCCTGCATCGGCACTTTCGTGTTCTGCAATCCGATGACGCTAAGTCTGGGGCGCTTTATGCCTGAGAAGTACAAGCCGAGCTATTACGCCGCGGCGTCGTATAGCTGCCATTCCATGAACGGCCTGTTCCCCCACATCAATCCTGGCGAACTGTTTGTTTATCTGGGGATTGCCAGCGGGTTAACGACGCTGGGCCTGCCGCTGGCCCCGCTTGCAGTGAGCTATTTGCTGGTTGGGCTGGTTACCAACTTCTTCCGCGGCTGGATAACCGATCTCACCACCTCGATTTTCGAGAAAAAAATGGGCATTGAGCTGGAACGCCAGGTCCGCCTTTAAGGAAAAATCATGACTCAAAGCATTCGTATTGAAAAAGGCCAGGGTGGATGGGGTGGGCCGCTGATCGTCCCGGTCGATCCGAGCAAAAAGATCGTTTACATCACGGCGGGCACACGCCCGGCAATCGTCGACAAGTTAAGCGAAATGACAGGCTGCCAGGCGGTAGACGGTTTTAAAGACGGCGAGCCGCCGGAGGCAGAAATCGCGCTGGCAATCATAGACTGCGGGGGCACGCTGCGCTGTGGGCTCTACCCCAAACGCCGCATCCCGACCATCAATATCCACGCCACCGGCAAATCCGGTCCCCTGGCGCAGTACATCGTTGAAGATATTTACGTTTCAGGCGTCCGGGAAGAAAACATTAGCTGGGCCGATGGCGAACCGCAGGCCGAACGCAAACCTGCACCAGCTAGGGACTACGACGCCAGCAAAAAAATCACCGAACAAAGCGACGGCCTGCTGGCCAAAGTCGGTATGGGAATGGGTTCAGCCGTCGCCGTGCTGTTTCAGGCGGGACGCGACACTATCGACACGGTTCTGAAAACAATTCTGCCTTTTATGGCCTTCGTGTCTGCGCTGATTGGCATTATCATGGCGTCCGGCTTAGGGGACTGGATTGCCCACGGCCTGGCCCCGCTGGCCAACAACCCCCTCGGCCTGATTACGCTCGCTCTCATTTGTTCCTTCCCCCTGCTGTCACCTTTCCTCGGCCCGGGGGCGGTGATTGCGCAGGTCATCGGCGTGCTGATTGGGGTGCAGATTGGCCTCGGACATATCCCTCCTCACCTGGCGCTGCCCGCGCTGTTCGCCATTAACGCCCAGGCCGCCTGCGATTTTATTCCTGTTGGCCTGTCTCTGGCAGAAGCCCGGCAGGAAACGGTACGCGTCGGCGTGCCTTCTGTGCTGGTCGGGCGCTTTTTAACGGGCGCCCCCACCGTGTTAATCGCCTGGCTGGTGTCCGGCTTCATCTACCAATAAAGGAAAGCCCTATGCAGATCATTTACCAGACCACCATCATCCAGATTGGAGAGTGCGCGCGCGAGGCGCTGGCAGACAACATGCTTATTACCTTTCGGGAGGGCGCCCCGGCGGATATTCAGGATTACTGCTTTATCCACTGCCACGGCGAGCTGACCGGCCAGCTAAAGCCAGGTATCCACTTTGAACTCAATGGCCAGCATTACGCCGTCACCGCCGTCGGCGACGTGGCCCAGCAAAACTTGCAGGAGCTCGGGCACATCACCCTGCGCTTCGATGGTGAAGCACGGGCGGAATACCCAGGCACCGTACACGTCAATGGCCCGCTGCCTCAGGGCATTAAACCCGGCTGCCAGCTGAAGTTTGTTGCATAAACATTGTCATTTAATCAAAGGAGTAAAACATGAATCAGGTTGCCGTTGTCATCGGTGGGGGACAAACGCTCGGGGCGTTTCTCTGCCATGGGCTGGCCCAGGAAGGCTACAAAGTTGCCGTGGTGGATATTCAAAGTGAGAAAGCGGCCCGCGTCGCGCAGGAAATTAACGACCAGTACGGGCCGGGTTCTGCCTGGGGATTTGGCTCGGACGCCACCAGCGAGCAAAGCGTTACCGCGCTGGCTCACGGCGTGGATGAGATTTTTGGCCAGGTCGATTTGCTGGTTTACAGTGCGGGCATCGCCAAAGCGGCGTTTATTGGTGATTTCGCTCTGGGGGATTTTGACCGCTCGCTGCAGGTAAATCTTGTGGGCTACTTCCTGTGCGCCAGGGAGTTCTCCCGCCTGATGATCCGCGACGGGATTAAAGGCCGCATCATCCAGATTAACTCTAAGTCCGGCAAGGTCGGCAGCAAGCACAACTCCGGCTACAGCGCGGCGAAATTTGGTGGCGTGGGGCTGACGCAATCTCTTGCTCTTGATCTGGCGGAATACGGCATCACGGTGCATGCGCTCATGTTGGGTAACCTGCTCAAGTCGCCAATGTTCCAGTCTCTGCTGCCGCAGTACGCGGAAAAACTCGGCATTCCTGCTGACGAAGTAGAGCAATACTACATCGACAAGGTCCCCTTAAAACGCGGCTGTGACTATCAGGACGTGCTTAACACGCTCCTGTTTTACGCCAGCGATAAAGCCTCTTACTGTACCGGACAGTCGATCAACGTCACCGGCGGGCAGGTTATGTTTTAACTATCAGGTCACCGGTTGCCTCTGGCCCTCAGCCAGAGGCTGCCCAAAGGAGGATACATGATGAATGCACTGATCGCCCTGGCGGCGCTCGCCTGGCTAAGCCAGCTACTGCTCGGCGGCTGGCAAATTCGCCGTTTTAATCGGGCCTTTGACCGGCTCTGCCAGCAGGGTACCGTTGGTGTTGGCCGTTCATCCGGGCGTTTTCGGCCCAGAGTGGTCATTGCCCTCGCCTTTGATGAGCGGCAAAACGTCCGCGACAGCCTGATAATGAAAGGCCTGACGGTTTTTGCCCTCCCACAGCCTGTAATGCAGTTACACGGCATGAATCGGCAGGAATTGCAGCCCGATGTGATCTTTCCCCATGATCGTGATTGTCAGAATGCTCTATCATTAGCGCTTAAACTGAAACAGGGTTAATTTCGTTTCGAATGCTTATTGCTTGCGAAATTACCGAATCGAAATTTATTGCAAGGTAATAAGAGCCTATGAAACCACGTCAGCGACAGGCGGCGATCCTGGAACATCTGCAAAAGCAGGGAAAATGCTCGGTGGAAGATCTCGCCCAGCATTTTCAAACCACCGGCACCACGATCCGTAAAGATTTGGTGCTGCTTGAAACGGCTGGCACCGTGATTCGCACCTATGGCGGCGTAGTGCTCAGTAAAGACGAACCCGATCCGCCCATTGACCACAAAACGCTGATCAATACGCAGCAAAAACAGCAAATTGCCGAGGCAGCGGTCAAGTACATCCACGATGGCGATTCCATTATTCTGGATGCGGGCAGCACCGTTTTGCAGCTGGTCCCGCTGCTCCAGCACTTCAATAACATTACGGTGATGACCAACAGCCTGCATATCGTCAACGCGCTGTCTGAGCTGGACAACGAACAAACCATCCTAATGCCCGGCGGCACCTTCCGTAAGAAATCAGCCTCGTTTCATGGCCAACTGGCGGAAAACGCCTTCGAACACTTCAGCTTTGACAGGCTCTTCATGGGCACCGATGGCATCGATCTCACCGCCGGGGTCACAACCTACAACGAGGTTTATACCGTCAGCAAAGCGATGTGCAACGCGGCGCGTGAAGTGATCCTGATGGCCGACTCCTCAAAGTTTGGCCGCAAAAGCCCGAATATTGTCTGCGGGCTGGAGAGAGTCGATACCATCATCACCGACGGCGGCATTAGCCACGAATTCCTCACCGCGCTGCGTGAAAAAGGCGTGAAAGTGATTGTTACCGGAGAAGAAGATGAATCAGCGAATGATTGACGCCGCGCGAGAAACCCTGCTGCTGGAATTACAGGAAGCGAGCCGCCTGCCGGACAGACTTGGCGAAGATTTTGTCGCCGCCGCCAACGCCGTGCTCACCTGTCAGGGGAAAGTGATTGTTTCCGGCATGGGCAAGTCCGGGCATATCGGAAAGAAAATTGCCGCCACCTTTGCCAGCACCGGCACGCCCGCCTTCTTCGTTCACCCCGCCGAAGCGTTACACGGCGATTTGGGGATGATCGAAAGCCGCGACATCCTGCTGTTTATCTCCTATTCCGGCCATGCGAAAGAGCTGGATTTAATTATTCCTCGCCTGCAGGAAAAGGCCGTTAAGCTGATTGCTATTACCGGCAAAGCTGAGTCGCCGCTGGCGAAAGCGGCCTTTGCCACCGTAGATATTTCGGTAGAGCGTGAAGCCTGCCCGATGCGCCTTGCGCCGACCTCCAGCGCGGTTAATACATTAATGATGGGGGATGCACTGGCCATGGCCGTCATGCAGGAGCGCGGCTTTAACGAAGAGGACTTTGCGCGTTCACACCCTGCCGGTGCGTTAGGCGCCCGTTTGTTAAATCGGGTTCATCATCTGATGCGCACCCACGAGCAGCTCCCACAGGTGGCGGACAGCGCCTCCGTCATGGATGCCATGCTGGAGCTAAGCCGCACAGGCCTGGGGCTGGTTGCCGTCTGCGACAAAGCGCAGCAAGTTGCCGGCGTCTTTACCGATGGCGACCTGCGTCGCTGGCTAGTGGGCGGCGGTAAGCTGGAAGCCGGAATCAAAGATGCCATGACGAAGAATGGCACGGTGCTAAATGCCGAAACCCGGGCGATAGATGCCAAAGAGATGCTGATGAAAAAACGCATTAGCGCGGCACCGGTCGTGGATGAAAACGGCAGGCTGCTGGGGGCAATTAACCTGCATGATTTTCACCAGGCAGGTATTTGAGAAACGCCTTTATCGCCCCCAAACGGGGGCGATAAAACGTATTACTGAACGCGAGCCAGCGCGACGGCCTGCCCTAATTGCCACACCGCCATCGCGTAGTGGGTGCTGTGGTTGTAGCGGGTAATGGCGTAGAAGTTTGGCAGCCCGTACCAGTACTGATAACGGTCGCCCATATCCAGGCGCAGCAGGCTCACTTCCTGATGGTTGCCCAAAGCACCCTGCGGGCTCAGGCCGGACTGGCCCAGCGCCGCCACGGAGTATTTGGTGTTGAAGCCGTTAGCCAGCCCCGGTACCTGCCCATTGGCCGGCACGGCAACCATGTCGCCCTTTTCCCAGCCGTGCGCTTTGAAATAGTTCGCCACGCTGCCGATAGCATCTTCCGGATCCCATAGGTTCACGTGCCCGTCGCCGTTGAAGTCCACCGCGTACTCTTTGAATGAGGAAGGCATGAACTGCCCGTAGCCCATTGCTCCGGCGAAGGAGCCTTTCAGCGCCAGCGGATCGTCCCCTTCATTACGCGCCATCAGCAGGAAGGTTTCCAGCTCACCAGCAAAGTATTGCGCGCGGCGCGGGTAGGCAAAGGCGAGCGTCGCGAGAGCATCCACAATGCGCGTTTTCCCCATCACGCGGCCCCAGCGGGTTTCAACCCCGATGATCCCGACGATGATTTCCGGCGGTACGCCATAAACCTGGTACGCGCGGTTCAGGGCTGATTCATACTGGTTCCAGAACTTAACGCCGTTTTGTACATTATCCGGCGTGATGAATTTAGCGCGATAGCGTAGCCACGCCCCGTTCGGCCCGGCTGGCGGTGCGGTTGTCGGTGCCTGCTGATCCATCAGGCGCAGCACGTAATCCAGGCGTTTGGCCTGGGACAACACTTCATGCAGCTGGCGACGGTCAAAACCATGCTCATTCACCATTTTGTCGATGAACTTCTCTGCTTCCGGGTTGTAGGCAAAATCACCGGTTTGCATAAAGACATCGTGCTGCGGCTGGAGCAGGAAACCGCCAGACGGCGTGCCGCTGGTTGTCTGCTGCTCGGCGGTTTTCGGCTTACTGCTACAGGCGGAGAGTAAAACCAGCATAGGAAGAAGTGCTGCGGCTGAATAACGCATCTGATGGGCTGTCCCTGTGAATGTTCGCGAAAGTTTCGCAATAATGGTAATCCATAATCACTCATCTGAGTATGCCTCACGCGCCCTTCTGCCGTTAAAATAGCACCGGCAGCCCCAGCGCACGTTTCACTTCGTCCGCCGTTTGCTGCGTCAGCGCTCGCGCTTGTTCACTCCCGGCTTTCAGCACCTCAAGCAAATAAGGCTTATCTTCGATAAAGCGATTTCGCCGCTCTCTGATCGGCGCCAGCAGGTTTTGCAGACAGGTTTCCAGCTCGTTTTTACACTGCCGATCCCCCAGCCCACCGCGCTGGTAGTGCTCTTTCATCGCCTCAACTTTCTCTTTGTCTTCATGGAAAGCATCCAGATAGGTAAACACCACATTGCCTTCAATTTTTCCCGGGTCGTTGACGCGCAGATGATCCGGGTCGGTAAACATGGCGCTCACGGCCTGATGAATCTGCTGTTCACTGGCGGAAAGGGTGAGCGTATTGCCCAGGGATTTTGACATCTTAGCGTTACCGTCAATGCCCGGCAGACGGCTGACCGGGCTGAGCAACGCTTTGCAGGGGGTTAATATCGGCGTCGGCGTCAGGCTATTCATTTTGTGCACAATTTCATTGGCCTGTTCGATCATCGGCAGCTGATCGTCCCCCACCGGCACCAGGCTGGCTTTAAATGCGGTAATATCCGCGGCCTGGCTTATCGGATAGACAAGAAAACCAGAAGGCAAAGAGCGAGCAAACCCCTTCTGGGCTATCTCGCTTTTTACCGTCGGGTTTCTTTCCAGCCGGGCGACGGTCACGATGTTCATATACAACATGGTGAGTTCGGCCAGCGCTGGCAGAGAGGATTGCAGGCAGATTGTGGTTTTCTGCGGATCAATGCCAACCGCCAGGTAGTCCGCCATCACCTGCAGAATGTTTTCGGCGACTTTCTCCGGGCGGCTGCCGTTGTCAGTTAACCCCTGGAGGTCGGCCACCAAAATGTACTGCTGATGCTCATCCTGAAGCTGGATGCGCTTACGCAGTGAACCGACGTAATGCCCAAGGTGAAGCTGGCCGGTTGGACGGTCACCGGTAAGGATGGTTTGCTGCAAAGTGTGTGAACTGCTCATAAGGGCCTCCTGAGGCTGATAAATCTTGCCGGAGGGCGAACAGTTAAAATGAAATAGCCGCCTTCCGGCGGCTATTAGAAAAGGGTGAACGAATTCCTGCCGCCTCTAAAGAGACAGCCACCAGCGGCTAACCATAAGCAGGGTGTGATTTCTGTTCATTCGGTTACCCTACCACATTTCACGGCGGTTTCCGTAGCGGGATTTAAAAGTTTATAATTTCCCCATCGCTCGCAAGATGCCCTCGCGACGAACAGATAAAAAGGAAAGTTGGGAATCTATGGTTGTTATGAATGATCCTTCGCCAGGCGTCCTGTCGGTTTTTGATTTTGACGGCACGCTGACCCATAGCGATAGCTTTGTCCCGTTCCTGCGGTTTGCCTTTGGGCGCAAAACCTTCGCGCGCAAGATGATGCGTATGGTCATTCCAACGCTCAAATGCCTGCGCCGGAAACTGACCCGCGATGAATTAAAAGAGATCCTGATTTCAACCTTCTTAACCGGCGTGAATGAGCAGTGGGTTAAGGATAAAGCCGAAGTGTATTGCGCGAAAAACTTCGAAAAAATGATGCGCCCGCGTGGGCTGATGGCGGTTGCCGCTGAACTGCGTTCTGGCGCTGAAGTTACGCTGTGCTCTGCGTCTCCGGCCATCGTGCTGCTGCCGTTCGCCGAACGTCTGGGCGTGAAGCTCATCGGCACTCAGCTTGAAGTGGTGGACGGCGTATTAACCGGCCGCATTAACGGCCATAACTGCCGCTGCGATCAAAAGATTCAGCGTCTGGAACAGATTTATGGCCCGCTTAACCAGCTGCATTTGCGCGCCTGGGGGGATTCAAGAGGGGATTATGAGCTGCTGACCGCAGCCAGGGATTACCACTGGCGCCACTTCCACCGCGCTAAATCTCGTCGTCGCTCACCTATCGAAAGATTACGCCTCGACAAACATCTCTGATGTCTCGTCATCAGCACGCCCTCGCCCGAAGGCGTCAGACTGCTGACAAACCTCTGGCGAAAGAAGAAATACCAAGACGATGGTTCTTCAAAAAAAAGAAAATCAATTCATTGATTTTCGGCTGATAGCCACAAAGAGGGAAAAACCACGCTTTTTCCCTCTTTGTCAGCAACCTCACGCCTTCGCCCGAAGGCGTCCTTCATCTTATTTAGTTCTTGCTGTCACTTGATTCCGCTTTTGCCGGGAACATCACGCTGAGGATGATGCCCACGGCCAGCACGCCCAACACAACGTACAAGCTGGCGGTAGCCGAGATGCTGTACCCGTGGTGCCAGATATGTTCGCTGGCGTTAAGCCCGAGCTTAACGGCGATAAAGAACAGCAGCACCACCACCGCTTTTTCCAGGTGAACGAGATACTGTTTTAACGCTTCCAGCACAAAATACAGGGTACGCAAGCCAAGTATCGCAAACATCATTGCGCTGTAGACGATCAGCGGTTCACGGCTGACGGCAATAATGGCCGGGACAGAATCAAAAGCGAACATCACGTCAGACAGCTCAACCACCGCCACGCAAAGCATCAGCGGCGTAGCATACAGCGTGGCTTTTTTTACTCGCCCAACGGTGATGGTCTGGTTTTCTGGCTTCGCCAGCTCATGGTCAACCTCAGCCTGGTTAAGCAGGAATTTGCGCCCGGCAAGCTTTGGCCAAAGAGGGAAAAAGCGTTTTACCAGCCGATAAGCCAGATGCTGAGAGTAGTCCTCAACTTCGTCCTCTCCATCGTTGCCTCTGAGCATCATCACCGCCGTCCACGCCACAATCAGCGCAAACACGATTTCAACATAAGGCCCGAGCGACAGCAGCCCGGTGCCGATAGCCACAAAGACGCCCCTGAAAACAATCGCGCCGATAACGCCCCAGTAGAGCACGCGGTGCCGGTAGCGATCGGGAATGCCGAACCAGGCAAAAATCGCCATCATCACGAACAGGTTATCGACGGATAGCACCTTCTCAAGCGCATAGCCGGTGACAAACAGGCTGGCGACTTCAGCGCCATGATGAAGATATAAAAAACCGGCAAAAAGCATTGCCACTGCAACCCAGAATATCGACCACAATGCGGCACTTTTCAGCGAGATGGGCTCGTCTTTGCGGTGCATAAAGAGGTCGATAAAAATGGCACCCACCGAAAGCGCAAGAAATACCGCTACCGTTTCGGTCGGGAAGCCAATATGTGTAGATACCATGTTTTATCCTTCAGGAATGACGGAGGCAGCTTCGGGGGATCCGAGTGCCGCCTCACTCCATTCAGGATAAGACCTTCAGGCAAAAATGGTATATTTTTCTGACATTGGCGAATAAAATGGCGCCTGCATTAAATCGCTCGCGCATCCCCCGCGTACTGTGCTATCGCCTGTTGTAACCTCGCCGTCTGGCTGTCATTGGCCGGGCTTATCATCGCGTAATTATAGCGGCGATCGCTCCAGTACTGCGCCGTCAGGTTATCGGCCTGGCGCTCCCCTTTCCCCAGCATAAACATGCCGGAAGGCCGGATGTAATACGCCACGCGTGTGCCCTGAGCGTCCTGGTAGACCACCAGCGCCGCCGGCCCCTGCTCGGTCACCATCAAGCGCCCGCCCACCAGCGTAAAACCGTAATTATCGAGGTCTGGTGCCAGCGCCCCGTTAATAAAGTAGCGGCTCATCCAGTTGTTCACCTCCGCGCGATCGCTGGCCACAACGTCCAGCGCTTTCACGCTGCCGCTGTTCACCAGACGATAGGCCTGCACGGCGTCTTCCATCGGCAGAATTTGCCGCATAACTTCGCTGGCATGCAGCTGCCACCCGGCCACACCGCCCATACCGACGGAAAACAGAAAGCTAAAAGCAACGGCTAATCGCCACCGGCGGGTACGTTGCATCTGCTGGCGTGCCCGCTGTACGTCAAATGCCGGGGCAGAAACCTGCGGCACAAACTCATCCAGCGACAGGCGCAAACGCCGGGCATCGGCCTGCCATTTTTTGACCTGTGCGGCCTGCTCAGGGTACTGCTGCAAATAGTGCTCCACCCACTTTTTGCGCTCGTCATCCAGTTGCCCGTCAACCCAGGCATGGAGATCCTGCTCGTCAGGTATGCGCGATTTCATTTTAATCTCCTTAACGCCGGGGTAGATGGTGTGCCTTCATCCCATTTTTGCAGCTGCTTTCTGGCTCGGGACAAACGCGACATCACGGTTCCCAACGGAATATCCAGCGACTCAGCCGCCTCTTTATAGCTCAAACCTTCTACGCTGATGAGCAGCAGTAGTGCGCGCTGCTCCACGGGAAGCTGGCTGAACATCGCCAGCATATCGTCGTTGATCAGCATCTCCTCCGTTGACGCGGCCACCGGGTGTTCATCGCCGGTAAACAGCGACAAAATACGCTGATAGCGTCTTTTTCGCCGCTCGCCGTCAATGAATTGTCGGTAGAGAATAGAGAACAGCCAGCTGCGAAGACTCTCCCTCACCGCCAGATTCCTCTCGCGGGTAAATGCTTTCTCAAGGCAGGACTGCACCAAATCCTCCGCGGCATGAGGATTGCGCGTGAGCCATAGGGCGAAACGCTGCAGATGCGGCAGCATTTCCCGTACTTCCTGTTCGCTCAGTTTTGACATGATTTACTCCACTGGCGATGTTAGCCCCGGCCTTTGTAGCCCGTCATGCTGCTGAACACGCCATCACGCAATAGCAGCGCATGAAATAATGCGGCGGTCAGATGCAGAATCACGGTGACGAACAGCAGCAGAGCAAGCCAGGTATGCAGCGGCCGAAGCACGGCATAAAGCTCAATATTTTTCGCCACCAGCGCCGGTAGCGTGATGCCAGGCCCCAGCGTCACAGGATAGCCTGCGGCAGAGAGCATGGCCCAGCCTACCAGCGGCTGGGCTACCATCAGAAGATAGAGCAGCCAGTGGGATAAATGTGCCAGCGCTACCTGAAAACCCGGCAGATTCGCCGGGAGCGACGGCGTTTTATAACGAAGGCGGAGATAAACCCTCAGTATAACCAGCAGCAGAATGGCGACGCCAAGCGGTTTATGCAATGAGTATAAAAAAGCGTGTAATGCCGACACCGTGGACACCATCCCCACGCCGATAAACAGCATTGCCACGATCATCAGCGCCATCGCCCAGTGAACGACGCGCAGCAGAGGGTGAAAATACGTCACTTTGCTCATAACCGGCCCCCTTTATTTACCTGAGCTTCTTCATGTGTACGGCGATTGAAGGATGATGAATAAGCCGCAGAGCGCGCGCTAAGCAGCGGATCGTCTGAGCCAGAAATACCTTCCGGCAAGATCAGAGGATCGTAGTTGATGTCCCGGCAGTTGCCGTCAGCTTGATCTTGTGCGGTAGTGAGCACCAGCGTGCCTGCATTAAGTTTTTGGTGGCTATCGGGCCAGGCTTTTGTCGCATCGTTAATCACATCGCCCTTTTCAGCCACGCTGATAATCAAATCCCATTTCAGCGGCCCCTGCTGCAGGCGCTGCTTGATGTCCTGCTGCAGGAACAAAGGATTCGCTTTGTCCTCCGCCGTCACCGGCACGCCGGGGGTTTGCGACTGCATACTCCAGCGCACGCCATGAACGTCCCCAGTTTTATTGGTAAATAAGAAGGCGTTCAGGCTGTTGTAGCTGTCACTGGCCCAACTCGACGTCGGCACATAGCTCTTCACCCAGGCAAAAAACGGCTTTGCCTCCGGGTGAGCGCTGATAAATGCTTTCATTTTGGCTGGATCAGGTTTGCCCGTTTTAGGATCGGGAATACCCGCCATTTGCTGATCGTAGAAGCCCTGCGGCGTTGCGACACTAAAGAACGGCAGCGCGTTCATCCCGGTACGCCACTCCTGGCCATCACGGGTGATAAACTGCAGCGCCATACTGCGCACTGGCACCGCACCATCGGGCGCGTTGGGGTTACCGCCAGCAATTGCCAGGCGGCCAATGACCGGCGTATTGCCCGGCAGGAACACCGTTGCTTTCGACAGCGCGCTGGCGCTACCGTTGGAGTCAAAATATCCCACCACACAGACCCCTTTGGCATGATTGCGGCGATAGCCGGGGTGCTCTCCTCCCGTTTTTTCCAGCGCATTAACCAGCTTGTCGGGAGATAAACGTCCCGGCGTCAGGGCCCCCCACGCCCAGGCAAACAGCAGGCAGAGGGCTAACGGAATGGCGACTATCACGGTGCCACGCAGTAAAAATTGCTGCGGGTAGCGTAAATTTTTAAACATCGCGCAGAAAGACGGACGGGGTTCTCGCATAGGATCGGCTCACAATAATGAAACGGCATTGAGTTTTGGAGCACATAGGACGAACGAAATGAGCATTTATTCCCAGGTAATTAAAAATTTTTACCGCCCGTATTCCACTATCAAAAGCAGGGGAATGACTGTTATTAATTTCTATATATTCCGGGAATGTGAACATTAAAATACCGGTTCGGCCTTTTTCATCAATAGGTAAAAAAGTTAAATATTAAAAAAATAATAAACTTTTGTTAGCAGACGTAACGAACGTACCGAGTGAATGATTACAAGTCATCGACGCCAAGTTTAAAACATAAAAATAAAGTGAAACCACAAACTAAAAACAACCTCATTTAGCTTAGGGAGAACAAAAATAAAAACCATTGTTAGTTATGGAATAAAGTATTTCATCGCTACCAACACTGCGCGCATCGTTAAAAATCCACCCTATTGACAACTTTTTGCCTGCAGATTAATTTCCTTTCCACCCTGTAAGCCAGCAAGACAACTTACCCTCCTGTATTTACTACAGGAAAATACTCCGACAACACCATTAACATCACGCTCAATATTAATTAAAAGAGAGTTATTATGTTTAAAAACCTTTCCGTAGGTTCGCGAATAAGCGGCAGCTTTATCATTATTTTATTAACGCTGATTATGCTGACGCTGGTGGCGATTATGCAGGTAAATAAAATAAACAACGCGTTGATCGCTATCAACGATGTCAATAACGTTAAACAGCGCTACGCCGTTAATTTCAGGGGCAGTGTACATGACCGTTCAATTGCCATCCGCGACGTGACGTTGGTGCCGGCAGGCGAACTGCAGGGCGTTGTGGAACACATCCGCAAGTTGGAGCAGGATTACCAGGCCTCCGTTCAGCCGATGGAAGGCATCTTTGCCCAGGGCAGCGACGTGACGCCCGAAGAGCGTACTCAGTACGAAAAGATAAAAGAGGCCGAGCAGCAAACGCTCCCGCTGGTGAATGAGATTATCGCTCTTCAGCAAAAAGGCGATGTGGAGGGCGCGCGCCAGGTCATCCTCAATCAGGCTCGTCCTGCTTTTGTTAACTGGCTGGCCACCATTAACGGCTTTATCGACATGGAGACTCAGCTTAACGACGCTTTGGCTAATACGGCGCGCGGTATTGCGCGAACATTTCACCTTCTGATGCTTACCCTGGCGCTGGTTGCCGTGGCGATTGGACTGCTAATCACCTGGTCAACCACACGCAAAATCACGCTTTCCCTCGGCGGTGAACCGGTTGATTTACTGCGTATGACCAACGCCATCGCCGCCGGAGATCTGACGCAAACGCCCGAGCTGCGTAAAAAAGATTCCAGCAGTATTCTGGCCTCGCTCAGCCATATGCAGAATGCGCTGCGCCAGCTGGTGCTGGAAGTTCGCCAGAACGCAGAAAGTGTGGCGAGCGCCAGCGCGGAAATTGCCAAAGGAAGTAGCTCGCTTTCTGCAAGAACGGAGAACCAGGCTGCGGCGCTGCAGCAAACATCAGCAGCGATGGACCAGGTGGCGAGCACGGTGCGGAACAATGCGGAAAGCGCGCAGTACGCCAGCAAACTTGCCAGCTCTGCCGCCAGCGAAGTCACCCAGGGAAGTGAAATGGTGCAGGGGATCGTTAGTACTATGGAGGAGATCACTCAGGAATCCATACGTATTGCGGACATTACCTCCGTGATCGAGGGGATCGCTTTCCAGACCAACATTCTGGCACTGAACGCCGCCGTTGAGGCCGCCAGAGCGGGTGAACAAGGCCGGGGTTTTGCCGTTGTCGCCACTGAAGTTCGAGCCCTTGCTCAACGCTCTTCCAGCGCCGCGAAAGAAATAAAAGGCCTGATTACCGGCTCAGTGCAGCGGGTAAACAGCGGGGCGCAGGAGATCGATCAGGCGGCGGAAACCATGAGCAAGATTTTAACCACCGTCAGCCAGGTGAACAGCATTGTGAACGAAATTGCGCATAACTCAGCAGAACAGGCGACCGGCGTGAATGAGGTTGCCCAGGCCGTTGCGCAGATGGATAAAAACCTGCAGCAGAACGTCGCGCTGGTTGAGGTGACGTCCTCCACGGCAACCTCTCTCGATAAGCAATCCCGCGTTCTGCGTGAAACCGTCAGCGTTTTCCAGGTTGCTTCCTGAGCCTACAAAGTACGGGGAATCACCATTCCCCGTTTTTTTATTTCGGGAAATTAATCACCAGGTGGCTGTTGTCGTCCTTCTCGTTCAGCGAACAGCCTGGGGCTTTATCACTCGAGTCGAAAGAAACCACAGGGCCGGGACGCATATCTTTAGGGCCCTGTTCACGGCTATGGTGAAAATGACCGCCGCCGCCCCAAACCAGCGTTTTACGTGCGCCAATGGCACGCTCTTCTTTTTCTGCCGCAGCGTTCCAGGCAATATTGAGTGCCAGCCGTTTGTTCATGTATTTGATGGCTTCCATCGGCGTTTTCGGCGCAGCGCCGGGAATATGGCGGTCAATACCGGCGACGGAAATACCAGCTTTGTGTGCTTCATAAAGTGCCCCGGCAATCTTATCTACCCAGGCCTCGCCGTGTTTTGACCAGGCGTTCATGATGAAGTTTTTTGTCGCCTCTTTGCCATGAGCCAGCGCTTCGCGAAACAAGGCGTTATCGCTGTATTTCACAAACTCTACCGCCAGCAGATCCACACCCGCCTTTTTCAACTCGGGAATGGCATGGCCGACAAATTCAGGGATCGCAAGCTGACCATGCACATCGCCCAGGTAAGCAAGCTTGTTATCACGGAACAGGTTAGCCAGGGCCTGAACGGGATCGTTTACCGGTGGCTTAATTTTAATATCAGGGTGAATCCTTCCGCTGGCGTTAAAAGCGGCGGGCTGAACGCGATTTGACTGACCGACTGCTGAAAACATGGTTATCTCCGATGTTGGGATGTTTTCTGGTAAGTGAGTCACTGAAAATTGAGTTCCTGAAAACAGGGTGAAAAAGATGTGTCTAAACGCAACATCCGGCAACTCTAATACGTTGCCGGATCGGGCGGGATCTATCTTTTATAGTAATTATTAAGGCTTTTAATGTAGTTCATGCAGCCCATCACGCTGGGATCGGTGCTGTTGTATTTATAGTCTTTGATAATGCCTTTGCTGTCGGTAGAGATCTGAATTTTGCAGCTGTAGTTAACCGGCACAAACGTGGTTTGTGTTGTCGTGGCCTCAAACGGTTTACCGTTGACCGTACCGGTGGTCGTTTGCGGCGAAATATAAGGCTCGGCTCCCATACTGTTCGTTATCCACGTATAAACTTTTGTATCGTCGAACGTTTGCTGATTATCGGGGTAGCCTAATATTTTAAATGCGACGGTTTTATCCTGGCCCTCGAGGCCACGCAACCCCTCATCAAGCTGTTGAAAAGAAACGCACCCCGTCACTGCCAGCACGCCCACCAGTACCCACTTTCTCATAGACACCCTGGAATTTAACCGTTTAAACAGAATGAAGGCGAAAACGTTCGCCAAACTGCGGTATTACAGCCAGCCGCCGCTAGAACATATCAGAACAGCAACGCGTTGCGAGGCTTTCAGCAATGTCGTTTAACCGCTGTTTTCCTGCCTTTGATACTCCGTTATCATGGGCCATCTGCGGGGCGATTCCCGCGTGCAGTTTACGCCGTATTAGTGAGCAATAATGAGAACCAGAAACATCACTAACCACTTAAAATTCAACGAAATGGATATCATCACTCCATGAGTACTAGCGAAACCTTCGACGCCCATACCCCGATGATGCAGCAGTACCTGCGTCTTAAATCCGAGCACCGTGACATCCTGCTGTTTTACCGCATGGGTGACTTCTACGAGCTGTTCTATGACGATGCAAAACGCGCTTCTCAACTGCTGGATATCTCCCTGACCAAGCGCGGAGCTTCTGCGGGCGAACCTATTCCTATGGCGGGCGTGCCTCATCACGCGGTGGAAAATTACCTGGCTAAACTGGTGAACCTTGGCGAGTCCGTGGCCATCTGCGAACAAGTTGGCGACCCGGCAACCACCAAAGGGCCGGTTGAGCGTAAAGTTGTTCGCATCGTCACGCCGGGCACCATCAGCGACGAAGCACTGCTGCAGGAGCGCCAGGATAACCTGCTGGCGGCAATCTGGCAGGACAGCAAAGGTTTTGGCTATGCGACGCTCGACATCAGTTCCGGGCGCTTCCGCCTGACCGAACCGGAAGACCGTGAAACCATGGCCGCCGAACTTCAACGCACCAATCCGGCGGAGCTGCTGTATGCGGAAGACTTCGCTGAGATGAGCCTGATTGATGGCCGCCGTGGCCTGCGCCGCCGCCCGCTTTGGGAGTTCGAGATTGAAACCGCGCGCCAGCAGCTAAATCTGCAGTTTGGCACTCGGGACCTGACCGGCTTTGGCGTCGAGAACGCCCACCATGGGCTTTGCGCCGCCGGCTGTCTGCTGCAGTACGTCAAAGATACCCAGCGCACTTCCCTGCCGCATATCCGTTCCGTGACCATGGACCGGCAGCAGGACAGCATCATTATGGATGCAGCCACCCGCCGTAACCTTGAGATCACCCAGAATCTGTCCGGCGGCGTGGAGAACACGCTGGCCTCGGTGCTGGACTGCACCGTGACGCCGATGGGCAGCCGTATGCTCAAACGCTGGCTGCATATGCCGGTGCGTAACGTCGATGTGCTCACCAAGCGGCAGCAAACTATTGCGGCCCTGCAGGAGCGCACCACAGATATTCAGCCTACGCTGCGTCAGGTCGGCGACCTGGAACGTATCCTTGCCCGTCTGGCGCTGCGCACCGCTCGCCCACGCGATCTGGCACGTATGCGTTATGCCTTCCAGCAACTGCCCGCCTTGCGCGAGATCCTGTCTGACGTAAGCACCGACTACGTGCAAACCCTGCGCGAGCAGATGGGTGAATTTGTAGAGCTGCGCGAATTACTCGAGCAGGCGGTTATCGAATCGCCCCCGGTGCTGGTGCGCGACGGCGGCGTTATCGCTCCCGGCTATAACGAAGAGCTGGACGAATGGCGAGCCCTGGCCGATGGCGCAACTGACTACCTGGATCGCCTGGAAATTCGCGAGCGCGAACGCCTGGGCCTGGATACGCTGAAAGTGGGATTTAACGCCGTGCACGGCTACTACATCCAGGTCAGCCGCGGCCAAAGCCATCTGGTGCCGATCAACTATGTTCGCCGCCAGACGCTGAAAAACGCCGAGCGCTACATTATTCCTGAGCTGAAAGAGTACGAAGACAAGGTCCTGACGTCCAAAGGCAAAGCGCTGGCGCTGGAGAAACAGCTTTACGATCAGCTGTTTGATTTGCTGCTGCCGCACCTGGAAGCGCTGCAAAAAAGCGCTACCGCGCTGGCGGAGCTGGACGTGCTGGTGAACCTGGCCGAGCGCGCTTATACCCTGAACTACATTTGCCCGACGCTGACGGACAAGCCCGGCATTAAGCTGGTCGGCGGCCGCCATCCGGTAGTGGAACAAGTGCTCAGCGAACCGTTTATCGCTAACCCGCTAAACCTTTCCCCTCAGCGTAGAATGCTGATCATTACCGGCCCGAACATGGGCGGTAAAAGTACCTATATGCGCCAGACCGCGTTAATTGCTCTGCTGGCCTATATCGGCAGTTTTGTGCCAGCTCAGCAGGCAGAAATTGGCCCGGTTGATCGCATCTTTACCCGCGTAGGCGCTGCCGATGACCTGGCTTCTGGTCGCTCAACCTTCATGGTGGAGATGACAGAGACCGCCAACATTCTGCACAATGCGACCGAACACAGCCTGGTCCTGATGGATGAGATTGGCCGTGGCACGTCGACCTATGATGGCCTGTCGCTGGCCTGGGCCTGCGCCGAAAGCCTGGCCAACCGTATTAAGTCGCTGACGCTGTTCGCTACCCACTATTTCGAGCTGACCACGCTGCCGGAAAAAATGGAAGGCGTGGCTAACGTCCATCTGGATGCCGTGGAGCATGGGGATACCATCGCCTTTATGCACAGCGTGCAGGACGGCGCGGCGAGCAAGAGTTACGGCCTGGCCGTAGCCGCGCTGGCGGGTGTGCCAAAAGACGTGATCAAACGTGCGCGCCAGAAGCTGCGCGAGCTGGAAAGCATTTCCGGCAATGCGGCCGCAAGCCAGGTGGATGGGACGCAAATGTCGCTGCTGACCACGACGGAAGAGACATCCCCTGCCGTCGAGGCGCTGGAGAGCCTGGATCCGGATTCTCTTTCTCCGCGTCAGGCGCTGGAGTGGATCTATCGGCTGAAGAGTTTGGTGTAGCGGTTATCGAACAACAGGCATAAAAAAAGCGGTGATTTGCATCACCGCTTTTTTATTTGAAGAGTCGATTATTCGCGGAACAGCGCTTCGAGGTTCAGCCCCTGAGCCTGCAGGATTTCACGCAGACGGCGAAGGCCTTCAACCTGAATCTGACGAACGCGTTCACGAGTCAGGCCGATTTCACGACCCACATCTTCCAGCGTTGCAGCTTCATAACCCAGCAGACCAAAACGACGAGCCAGCACTTCACGCTGCTTAGCGTTCAGTTCGAACAGCCACTTCACGATGCTTTGTTTCATGTCATCGTCTTGCGTGGTGTCTTCCGGGCCGTTGTCTTTCTCGTCCGCGAGGATATCCAGCAGCGCTTTCTCAGAGTCACCACCTAATGGGGTGTCTACCGAGGTAATGCGCTCGTTGAGACGCAGCATACGGCTAACGTCATCAACCGGTTTATCCAGCTGCTCGGCAATCTCTTCGGCACTCGGCTCGTGGTCGAGCTTGTGAGAGAGTTCGCGAGCGGTACGCAGATAAACGTTCAGCTCTTTCACAATGTGAATAGGCAGGCGAATCGTACGGGTTTGGTTCATGATTGCCCGTTCGATGGTCTGACGAATCCACCATGTGGCGTACGTTGAGAAACGGAACCCACGTTCCGGATCAAACTTCTCAACCGCACGAATCAGCCCAAGATTGCCCTCTTCAATCAGATCCAGCAGCGCCAGACCACGATTGCTGTAGCGACGGGCAATTTTCACCACCAGACGCAGGTTACTTTCAATCATGCGTCGGCGGGAGGCTACATCACCGCGCAACGCGCGGCGAGCAAAGTAAACTTCTTCTTCGGCTGTTAATAATGGAGAGTAACCGATCTCCCCAAGATAAAGCTGAGTCGCATCTAGTACACGCTGTGTTGCACCCTGTGACAGCAGCTCTTCTTCTGCAAGGTCGTTATCACTGGGTTCCTCTTCTACAAGGGCTTTTTCGTCAAAAGCCTCAACTCCGTTCTCATCATATTCCGCGTCTTCGTTTAACTCGTTAACTTTCAGCGTATTCTGACTCATAAGGTGGCTCCTACCCGTGATCCCTGGGCAATACACTCAATGAATGTTTTGCCGGTTTATCGCTGCGGCAAATAACGCAGCGGGTTTACGGATTTCCCCTTGTAACGAATTTCAAAATGCAATCGTGTAGAACTGGTTCCGGTGCTACCCATGGTAGCTATTTTTTGCCCCGCCTTAACTTCTTCTTGTTCCCGGACCAGCATTGTATCGTTATGGGCGTAGGCACTCAGATAATCATCGTTGTGTTTGATGATGATTAGATTACCGTAACCGCGCAGCGCGTTACCGGCATATACCACGCGCCCTGCGGCGGTCGCGATAATGGCCTGTCCTTTACTGCCCGCGATATCGATCCCTTTGTTGCCCCCTTCGGTTGCCGCAAAGTTTTCGATGATCTTACCGTCGGTCGGCCAGCGCCAGGTTGAAATTGGCGAGCTGTTAGACGTACTGCTGACGGTAGGTTCGGTAGAGCTAACCACAGGTGCCGTCACCGGTGCTGTGACAACAGTCTCAGCTGGCTTATTGCCCGGTAACATTTTAGTAGCACTCTGTTCACCTGAATCCTCAGAATACGTAATTGTCGGTTTAGAAGCAACTACCCTGGTTGAGTTTTGTTCAACTGGCGTCGCGACGCCCTGCGCGCGGGCATCGGCGGCGGTCACCGCGTTCCCGCCGGTGATTGGCGTGCCGGAGGCGTTGCCGACCTGAAGGGTTTGCCCTACTTCCAAACCGTATGGAGCCGGTACGTTGTTGCGCTGCGCCAGGTCACGGAAGTCGTTCCCGGTAATCCACGCAATGTAGAACAAAGTATCGCCGCGTTTAACGGTGTAGGTACTGCCGCCCGCGTAGCTTCCTTTAGGGATGTTGCCGTACTGACGGTTGTAGACAATGCGGCCATTTTCAGTCTGTACAGGCTCTGACGCTACGGGCTGGGCCTGAGGCTGGCGAACCGGTTGAATTTGTGGCTGCTGAACGCGCTGCACAGGTTGAATCTGAGGTTGCTGGATCGGAGCGGACATTGTCGGTGGCTTCGTCACCAGCAGGCTGCCGGTTGAAGAGCCTGAAGAACTGCCATTGCCGCCAACGGAACTGATCGGCGCCTGGGTATTATTGTTGCTTGTACAGCCTGCCAGCCAAAGGCTGGTTAGCGTCAACATCGCCGCCCGGCGTAAAGTGAAAGTTGGGCTTCCCGCGCTCATTTATCCCCCAAAATGATAACAACCAGATATGCATAAAACACTGTAGAAAAGCGGCGTAATCCACGCCAGCTTTTGCTGAATTCGGCTACGTTACGCCGAATTGGCAGCAAGAAAACCGGATATTTCCGGGTTATGCTAATTCGCCGCGTACTAAGGGCACAAAGCGAACAGCTTCTACCGTGTCGATTAAAAATTCATCCCCGTGGCGCCGCACGCGCTTCAAAAACTGCCGGTCGTCCCCCACGGGTAAAACAAGAATGCCGCCGTCATCCAGCTGCGACAGCAGCGCAGTGGGAATTTCCGGCGGTGCCGCTGTCACAATGATAGCGTCGAACGGCGCTTTTGCCTGCCAGCCCTGCCAGCCATCGCCGTGACGGGTCGAAATATTGTGTAAATCCAGCTGCTTCAGGCGACGCCTGGCGTGCCATTGCAGCCCTTTGATACGCTCCACGGAGCAAACATGCCCTACCAGATGCGCCAGAATCGCGGTCTGGTAGCCAGACCCGGTGCCAATTTCCAGCACTTTTGACTGCGGCGTCAGCTCCAGCAGCTCCGTCATCCTCGCCACCATATACGGCTGAGAGATAGTCTGACCAGACCCAATAGGTAACGCGGTATTTTCCCAGGCTTTGTGTTCAAACGCTTCGTCGACAAACTTCTCACGTGGCACCTGCGCAATAGCCTCAAGAACCTGTTCATTCTTGATGCCCTGGGCACGTAATTGATCGAGAAGAGCCTGTACGCGTTTACTTACCATTGCGCCTCAACTCCGGCTTTTTCAAGCCAGTGGCCAACGACTTCATGGGCGCTATGTGCGGTTAAATCGACATGCAGCGGCGTCACCGACACATAGCCTTCGTCGACGGCGGCAAAGTCGGTGTCCGGTGCAACATCCAGTTTTTCCCCCGGTGGGCCAATCCAGTACACCGTGTTGCCACGCGGATCTTCCTGGCGAATCACCTGGTCTGCCGGATGACGGCTGCCGCAGCGCGTGACGCGAATGCCTTTGATTTGGTCCAGCGGTAAATCTGGAACGTTGATATTCAGAATGCGCCCGGTGCGCAGTGGCTCCCGAGCCAGCGCCCGGAGAATAGAGCAGGTGACCGCCGCAGCGGTTTCATAATGCTGATGGCCATCCAGCGAGACGGCCAGCGCCGGGAGCCCCAAATGACGCCCTTCCGTCGCCGCCGCAACGGTGCCGGAATAGATAACGTCGTCGCCGAGATTTGGCCCGGCGTTGATGCCCGACACCACAATATCCGGGCGCGGATGCATCAGAGCATTGACGCCGAGATAGACACAGTCCGTCGGCGTTCCCATTTGAACGGAGATATCCCCGTTGGCGAGGGTAAAGGTTCTAAGCGATGACTCCAGCGTCAGCGAGTTTGATGCGCCGCTGCGGTTTCTGTCCGGCGCCACCACCTGCACCTCGGCAAATTCACGCAACGCCTTCGCCAGCACCTGAATACCAGGCGCATGGACTCCGTCATCGTTACTCAGCAATATTCGCATAATCACCCGCTGTGTTCATGAGTTCCCTGATAACGCTGGTGGCAAAACTTCCCGCCGGTAACCAGAAGTTCAGCTCGACGGTGACATCATCCCACCAGTTCCAGCTCAGCTCTTTCGGCTGAACCAGCATCGCACGGCGCGCCGCTTCCACCCGCTCACGCTTCAGCAGCCCCAGCAGAATCTCTTCGTCCGCCACGGATTGCTGCTCAAAAGCCAGCGCTGCATTTTGCGTTCCCCACTCGCCATCGCCCGGCAGCGAAGCGGTGATCAGCAGTTCGCCGTTATTCACTCGCTGTTGCAGGTCAGGAAGTTCTTCCGGGGTCGCCACAAACCAGCTGCCGCGCCCTGCCAATTGTAGCGCATCGCCATCAACAACTTGATTAAAGTCTGTTTTTTTCAGGCGCTGGCTAACAATCTGATTAAACAACGCGCTGCGGGCTGCCGACAACCAAAAACTGCGTTTATTTCTGTCGCGCAACGGCGCATTGCTTTCTGCCCAGCGTTTCGCCTGATGCAGATTATTGCCGCCGATGCCAAAACGCTGGCTGCCGAAATAGTTAGGCACGCCCTGCTCCGCTACGGCCTGCAGGCGCTGATCCATCTCGTGGCGATCGCTTACCTCGCGCAGCACGAGGGTAAAGCGGTTTCCCTTCAGAGCGCCTAAGCGCAGCTTGCGGCGGTGGCGAGCAAACTCCAGCACCTGGCAGCCTTCGAGCGTAAAAGCGCTCATGTCCGGCATCTCTTTGCCCGGCAGGCGAACGCAGAACCACTGTTCGGTCACCGCATGTTTGTCTTTTTGCCCGGCAAAGCTGACTTCGCGCGCATGAACTTTGAGGAATTTCGCCAGAGCATCGGCCACGAAACGTGTATTGCAGCCGCTTTTCAGAATGCGCAGCAGCAGATGTTCACCGTCACCGTCCGGGCCAAAGCCCAAATCCTCAATCACCACGAAATCTTCTGGGCTGGCCTTGATGACGCCGCTGCCCTGCGGCTTGCCGTACAGCCACATCAGGTTTTGCATGTCCATTACTTGCCGGCCTTATGCAGCAGCGCCACGGCTTCGCAGGCAATACCTTCGCCGCGCCCGGTAAAGCCGAGTTTCTCGGTGGTGGTTGCTTTGACGTTGACGTCATCCATATGGCAGCCGAGGTCTTCGGCAATAAACACACGCATCTGCGGGATGTGCGGGGCCATTTTCGGCGCCTGGGCGATAATCGTCACGTCTACGTTCCCGAGGGTAAAACCTTTGGCCTGAATCCGGCGCCAGGCTTCACGCAGCAGCTCACGGCTGTCCGCCCCTTTAAAAGCAGGATCTGTGTCCGGGAACAGCTTGCCAATATCCCCCAGTGCAGCGGCACCCAGCAGCGCATCGGTCAAGGCATGCAGAGCAACGTCGCCGTCGGAATGAGCCAGCAGCCCTTTTTCGAACGGGACACGAACGCCACCAATAATAATCGGGCCTTCGCCGCCAAAAGCATGAACATCAAAACCATGTCCAATACGCATTATAAATTCTCCGTTTGGGTTAACCGCGTAAGATAGAAAGCCGCCAGGGCCAGATCTTCAGGGCGAGTCACCTTGATATTATCCGCCCGGGCGCTAATCAGTTCTGGATGAAAGCCGCAATATTCGAGGGCCGACGCTTCATCGGTAATAGTGGCACCTTCATCCAGCGCGCGCAGCAGGCAGCTGCGCAAAAGTTCGAGAGGGAAAAGCTGCGGCGTCAGGGCATGCCAAAGATCTTCACGATCAACCGTATGGGCAATCAGCCCTTTGCCCGGCTCGCCCCGCTTCATGGTGTCGCGAACCGGGGCCGCCAGAATACCGCCGATTTTGCTGCTGGTGGTAATCGCCAGCAGGTTATTCAGATCGTCCCGATGCAGGCAGGGGCGTGCGGCATCGTGCACCAGCACCCATTCAGCATTAGCTGCGGCCTGCAGGCCAGCCAGCACGGAATCTGCACGTTGCTTGCCGCCAGTCACCACGGTGACGCGAGGATGGGTTGCCAGCGATAAAGAGGAAAAATAGGTGTCGTTGGGGCTGAGCGCCACGATCACCTGGCCCACGCGCGGATGCGCCATCAGGCTGGCCACCGAGTGTTCGAGAATCGTTTTGTCGCCGATGTGTAGGTACTGCTTAGGACATTCCGTTTGCATACGGCTGCCGATACCGGCGGCCGGTATCACGGCAATTACGTCCGGGGAGGAGTCTGCCATGCCTTTCACTTATGCTGAGTTATCGATTATTTTGCCAGGCGTTGGAGGTATTACCGTTGGCTGCGCGTTTGGAGGCATCCGGCACCAGGCGGTAGAAAGTCTCTCCCGGCTTGGTCATGCTGAGTTCGTTGCGAGCGCGCTCTTCGATCGCTTCCTGGCCGCCGTTGAGGTCGTCAATTTCGGCAAAAAGCTGATCGTTGCGAGATTTTAGTTTGGCATTGGTTGCCTGCTGCGCAGCGACATCTTCGCTGACGCGCGTGTAATCGTGTACGCCGTTTTTTCCGAACCACAGCGAATACTGAAGCCAGACCAGCAAGGCCAGCAACAGCAGCGTTAGTTTACCCATCCTGCCCCCTGAAAAACGGCACAATCATCCCACAACTTTTTCGTCGACTCCACTGCGGCAAGCCACCCTGCGCGCCAAATCGCGCCAGAATTTACCACATAACGCGAATTCATGCGCGATTGGAGCAAGTTTAGCTTAACGTTGCCCATAAATAGTCTGTTACGGTTTGAAGCAGTTCGGCACGGCTAACCCATAAGCCACATGAAGAGCACGCCGAACATCAGCGCCACGGAGAGCAGCGTAGCCACACAGCTGAACAGCAGCTTGCCACGCAAGATGGAGTGCAAGGCAATCCCCACCACCACCGCGACCGGCATCAGCGCCAGGAAGAATGGCCAGGTGTAGAGGAAGAAAAAGAGCGTGTTGGGGCCATAGACCAAAAAGGGAATACCTAGCGCCAGCAACCACGACAAAAAGCCGATAAACGCCCCGGGCAGTGACCAGGTTGTTTCCTCGACCGTCGGGCTGGGTTCAGCCTGAGAGATAACGATATTCGTGCTGTTGCGCATAACTGATTTCATAACCCTGATGGCCGGAAGCGTTGTGCTTCCGGGCGTCTTCAGCAATTGATGATATCGTCGCGACGCAGCAGGTCTAATATTTGGGCCACTAAATTTGTTACTAATTGTTCGCCGTCTAAGTGAATTTCGGCCCGCAACGGCGCCTCATACGCCGAATCAATCCCGGTAAAATTCTTCAGTTCCCCAGCCCTGGCCTTCTTGTAAAGCCCTTTAGGATCGCGCGTTTCGCAAATGGCTAACGGCGTGTCCACAAACACTTCGTAGAAACGCCCTTCCCCGGCCCGTTCGCGCACCATTTGCCTTTCAGCCCGGTGAGGCGAGATAAACGCGCTGAGCACCACCAGGCCCGCATCCACCATCAGGCCAGCAACTTCGCCAACCCGCCGGATGTTCTCCTTGCGGTCCTCATCGCTAAAACCCAGGTCGCTGCACAAGCCGTGGCGCACGTTGTCGCCATCAAGCAAGTACGTGCTTACGCCAAGTTTATGCAGCTCTTGCTCAAGGGCGCCGGCTACGGTCGATTTCCCGGAGCCGGACAAGCCGGTAAACCATAGCACCGCGCCGCGGTGCTTGTGCAAGGCTTCACGCTGCTCACGCGTCACCGGATGAGCATGCCAGACCACGTTTTCATCATGGTCGGCCATTATTTGCCTCCCAGCAGATCGCGCGCGCCCCAGTGTGGGAAGTGGCGACGCACCAGGGCGTTAAGCTCAAGCTCAAACGCGCTGTAGGCCGAAGGTTCCTGATAAACCTCTGTCTGCGGCTCGCGCACCATGCCTGCGCCGACGGTCACGTTGCTCAGTCGGTCAATGAAAATCAGCCCGCCGGTCACCGGGTTGGACTGATATTTATCGAGCACCAGCGGCTCATCGAAGGTGAGATCCACCAGCCCAATCCCGTTCAGCGGCAAACTTTCTACCACGCGCTGAGTCAGCGAGTTAATTTCAACCTGGTACTGAATATTGTCGACGCGCGCACGGGTTTTCTTCCCGGCGATTTTGATATCAAAGCTCTGTCCCGGTACCAGCGGCTGTTCCGCCATCCAGACGACATCCACTTTCGCGCTCTGCACCGCGGCCAGCGATTCCGTCGCCTCCACCAGCAGGTCGCCCCGGCTGATGTCGATTTCGTCTTTCAGCACCAGGGTAATCGCTTCCCCCGCGCCGGCTTGTTGCAAATCTCCATCAAAAGTCACGATTCGGGCGATGCTGGATTCCACGCCAGACGGCAGCACTTTGACGCGCTGGCCCACGCTAACGGTGCCGGAAGCGAGCGTCCCCGCATAGCCGCGGAAGTCGAGATTAGGGCGGTTCACGTACTGCACCGGAAAGCGCATTGGCTGCTGCTCTAC
Source organism: Cedecea sp. B1(4) (assembly GCF_059414925.1). NCBI lineage: Bacteria > Pseudomonadati > Pseudomonadota > Gammaproteobacteria > Enterobacterales > Enterobacteriaceae > Cedecea > Cedecea sp. B1(4). Next base: position 94,165 of record NZ_JCAHMZ010000006.1, read on the forward strand.
GCCGCGAATAATCTCTACCGTTTCCAGCACTTCGAGCAGCGTCGGGCCGCTGTACCACGGCATTTGAGCGCTGGCGCTGGCGACGTTATCCCCTTCCAGCGCGGAAAGCGGCACAAAACGGATATCCAGGTCCGCCGGCAGCTGTTGAGCAAAGGTCAGGTAATCCTGCTTGATCTGTTCGAAGGTCTGCTCGCTGAACGCCACCAGATCCATCTTGTTGATCGCCACCACCAGATGTTTGATCCCCAGCAGAGTGGAGATAAAGCTGTGCCGACGGGTTTGATCCAGCACGCCTTTGCGGGCGTCGATCAGCAGGATCGCCAGGTCGCAGGTCGATGCCCCGGTCGCCATATTGCGGGTGTACTGTTCGTGCCCCGGCGTGTCGGCAATAATGAATTTGCGTTTCTCAGTGGAGAAATAGCGGTAGGCCACGTCGATGGTAATACCCTGCTCGCGCTCGGCCTGTAGACCATCCACCAGCAACGCTAAGTCGAGCTTCTCTCCCTGCGTGCCGTGACGTTTGCTGTCGGTATGCAACGACGAGAGCTGATCTTCATAAATCTGGCGCGTGTCGTGCAGCAGGCGGCCAATCAGGGTGCTTTTGCCGTCATCGACGCTGCCGCAGGTCAAAAAGCGCAGCAGGCTTTTGTGCTGCTGGGCGTGCAGGTAGGCTTCGACGCCACCTTCATCAGCGATTTGTTGTGCAATAGTGGTGTTCATCTGGCGGCTCCTTAGAAATAACCCTGGCGTTTTTTCAGCTCCATCGAGCCTGCCTGGTCGCGGTCAATCATGCGTCCCTGGCGTTCACTGGTAGTGGAAACCAGCATCTCTTCGATGATCTCCGGCAGCGTCTGCGCGGTTGACTCCACCGCGCCGGTCAGCGGCCAGCAGCCCAGGGTACGGAAGCGCACCATACGTTGTTCAATCACTTCACCCGGCTGCAAATCGATACGATCGTCGTCAATCATCATCAGCATACCGTCGCGCTCCAGCACGGGACGCGGCGCCGCCAGATACAGCGGAACGATGTCGATATTTTCCAGGTAGATGTACTGCCAGATATCCAGTTCGGTCCAGTTAGAGAGTGGGAACACGCGAATACTTTCGCCTTTATTTATCTGGCCGTTGTAGTTATGCCACAGCTCAGGCCGCTGGTTTTTTGGGTCCCAGCGGTGGAAGCGATCGCGGAAAGAGTAAATACGCTCTTTCGCACGGGATTTCTCTTCATCGCGCCGCGCGCCGCCAAAGGCCGCATCAAAACCGTATTTATTCAGCGCCTGTTTAAGCCCTTCGGTTTTCATGATATCGGTATGTTTGGCGCTGCCGTGAACGAACGGGTTAATGCCCATCGCTACGCCTTCTGGATTGCGGTGTACGATAAGATCGCAGCCGTAGGCTTTCGCCGTGCGGTCACGGAATTCGTACATTTCGCGGAATTTCCACCCGGTATCAACGTGCAGCAGCGGGAACGGCAGCGTACCTGGGTAGAAAGCTTTACGGGCCAAATGCAGCATGACCGAAGAGTCTTTCCCAATGGAATACATCATCACCGGATTAGAAAATTCGGCAGCGACCTCACGGATAATATGGATGCTTTCTGCCTCCAGTTGCCGCAAGTGAGTGAGTCGTTTTTGGTCCATAACCTTCCCTTAAGCAGATACGCCGCGGCCGTTCATCGCAGCCGCTTGAGATTTAATCTAAGGGGACTATAAGTCTTGGGCTTATTTGTTATGAAATTACGAATTGGAATGACTAGTTCCCGAAAAGAATAACGCCCCGGTAAAGCTAACAACAAAATGTGCTTAACCCGCCGTTTTTTCGCGGGTTTAAGAGCAAATGAAATTGTTTAACCTGGCTCACAGTTTCATACTAACGGCGCTTAAAACTTCCGACTAATAAAGATGAATAAGGACGTACTATGTTTTCCGCATTGTGCCGCTCGGTGATTTGCCTGGCGCTGGGCGCGTGCTTTAGCTTTCCCGCAGTGGCGAAGGTCACGCAACAAGGCGACCTTGCCGACCAGCAAACCCGCCATATCGCGACTTATTTTCCGGGCCGAATGACCGGCAGCCCTGCCGAAATGCTGGCCGCAGACTATATTCAGCAGCAGTTTAAAAGCTGGGGATACCAGAGCGATATTCGCCAGTTTAATACCCGCTATATCTACACCACGAAAGCGGGGCATCAGACCTGGCATAACGTCACTACCAGCAGCGTGATTGCCGCCCGTGAAGGTAAACTGCCGCAGCAAATTATTATCATGGCGCATCTGGACACCTATACGCCGCTCAATGATAAAGACGTGGACAATAATCTCGGTGGCCTCACGCTGCAGGGCGTGGACGATAATGCTTCCGGCCTTGGCGTCATGCTGGAGCTGGGCGAGCGCCTGAAAGATATTCCTACCCGCTACGGCATCCGCTTTATTGCCACCAGTGGAGAAGAAATTGGCTCCCTGGGCGCGAAAAATATTCTGGAGCGCATGAGCAAAGAGGAGCAGGCCAACACGCTGCTGGTGATCAGCCTGGACAGCCTGATCGTTGGCGATAAGCTCTACTTCAATAGCGGGGCATCAACGCCTGCGGCCGTGCGCAAACTGACCCGCGATCGCGCGCTGACGCTGGCTCATCGCGCCGGGATTCAGGCCACCAGCAATCCGGGGCTGAATACGAAATACCCGAAAGGCACCGGCTGCTGTGGCGATGCTGAACCGTTCGACAAGGCCGGGATCCCGGTGCTGTCCGTGGAGGCCACCAACTGGGCGCTTGGGGCGAAAGACGGTTATCAGCAGCGCAGTAAAAACAAGGCATTTCCAGACGGTAACAGCTGGCATAACGCCACGCTCGACAACCTCGAGTATCTGGATAAAGCACTGCCGGGCAGAATTAAGCGCCGCAGCCATGACACGGTGCGTATTCTGCTGCCGCTGGTGAAAGAGTTGGCGAAGGCCGGGAAGTGATTTTCCCCTCGCCGTAATGGCGAGGGTGTACTTATTCGTGCAAACCGCACTCGCGTTTCAGGCCAAAGAAACGCGTCTCTTCTTCTGCCATACCGGGTTCCCACTTCCGGGTGGTGTGGGTGTCGCCGACGGACAAATAGCCCTGATCCCAGAGCGGATGGTACTTCAGCCCGTGCTCGGTCAGGTACTGGTAAACCGTGCGGTTATCCCAGTCGATAATTGGCAAAATTTTAAAGACTTCACGCTGTACCGCCAGCACTGGCAAATTTGCCCGGCTACCGGATTGCTCACGACGCAGGCCAGCAAACCAGGTTTGCGCTTCCAGCGTTTTCAGGGCGCGGTTCATCGGCTCAACTTTGTTGATGTCGTTGTAACGTTCAATCCCCTCCACGCCCTGCTCCCACAGCTTACCGTAACGCGCTTCTTGCCAGGCCGGACTTTCGGTCGCGCGGAACACCTGCAAATTCAGCTTCAGCTTGTCGGTAAGCTCGTCGATAAACTGGTAGGTTTCCGGGAACAGATAGCCGGTGTCGGTCAGGATGACCGGGATATCGGGGCGCTGCTGCGTGACCAGATGCAGACACACGGCGGCCTGAATGCCGAAGCTGGACGAGAGCACAAATTCCCCCGGCAGATTTTCCAGCGCCCAGGTCACGCGCTGCTGCGCGCTAAGTTTTTCTAGCTGAGCGTTGACTTCGGCGAGCGCCATAACGCGTTCGACCTTAGGAAGAGCGTTCAGCGCGGTAAGATCGAGTACGGACATATATGCCTCACTTAGTGATAAATGATCCTCACCCCAGCCCTCACCCTGAAAGGGAGAGGGGGAAGCGAAGCTCGGCAATCGTTATGCTAATCCCTTCTCCCCTTTGGGGAGAGGGTTAGGGTGAGGGGAAAAACTAGTCCCACAAATCCCTGGCCGGATCGAGCACCGGGCGAATAATCCCCGCGCGTACGGTAAAATCACCAAAGCCTTCGTCAGCCTCGCGCTCTTTCGCCCAGCGGCCCACCAGCTCATCAATTGAGCTGAGGATCTCCGGCTCGGTGATATTTTCGCGGTACATGCGCGGAATACGCGTCCCGATACGGTTGCCGCCAATGTGCAGGTTGTAGCGCCCAGGCGCTTTCCCCACGAGGCCAATTTCGGCCAGCATCGCGCGGCCACAGCCGTTCGGGCAGCCGGTAACACGCATCACAATGTGCTCATCTGGCACTTTGTGTTTATCCATCACCTGCTCAACTTTGGTGACAAACTCCGGCAGGAAGCGTTCGGCTTCCGCCATCGCGAGCGGGCAAGTCGGGAACGCCACGCAGGCCATTGAGTTCTCACGCTGCGGCGTAACCGCATTCATAAAGCCAGACTCGGTTGCCAGCTTCTCAATTTTAGCCTTTTCGCTTTCCGGCACACCGGCGACGATCAGGTTCTGGTTTGCCGTCAGGCGGAAATCACCTTTGTGGATCTTGGCTATCTCCAGCAGACCGGTTTTCAGCGGTCGCCCAGGGTAATCCAGGATGCGGCCATTTTCGATAAACAGCGTCAGGTGCCATTTGTCGTCAATGCCCTTCACCCAGCCAATACGATCGCCGCGGCCGGTAAATTCGTATGCGCGGGTTGGCTCAAACTTGACGCCAGCGCGGCGCTCAACTTCCGCCTTAAACACGTCAACGCCAACGCGCTCAAGGGTATATTTGGTTTTAGCATTTTTACGGTCAGTACGGTTTCCCCAGTCGCGCTGGGTTGTCACCACCGCTTCCGCTACCGCCAGAGTATGCTCCAGCGGAATGTAGCCGAATTCGCTCGCCGTGCGGGCATAGGTATTTTTATTCCCGTGTTCGATGGACAAGCCACCGCCGACAAGCAGGTTGAAGCCAACCAGCTTGCCGTTTTCCGCAATCGCAATGAAGTTCATGTCGTTGGCGTGTAGATCCACGTCGTTCTGCGGCGGGATTACTACCGTAGTTTTAAACTTACGCGGCAGATAGGTCGGCCCCAGAATCGGCTCTTCGTCGGTGGTGGCGACTTTTTCTTTGTCCCACCAAATCTCGGCGTAGGCGCGGGTGCGCGGCAGCAGGTGCTCGGAGAGCTTTTTCGCCCATTCGTAGGCTTCCTGATGCAGCTCAGACTCTACCGGGTTAGAGGTACACAGCACGTTACGGTTCACGTCGTTGGCCGTCGCCAGCGCGTCCAGACCCACCTCGTGCAGCATTTCATGCGCGGGCTTGACGTTCTTCTTCAAAATGCCGTGGAACTGGAACGTCTGGCGGTTGGTCAGGCGAATACTGCCGTAGATGGTCTTATCTTCGGCAAACTTATCAATAGCCTGCCACTGCTGGGTGGTGATAATCCCCCCCGGCAGGCGGCAGCGGAGCATCATCGCGTGACGCGGCTCCAGCTTCTGCTCAGCGCGTTCGGCTCGAATATCACGGTCATCCTGCTGATACATGCCGTGGAAGCGGATCAGCAGGAAGTTGTCGCCGTTGAAACCGCCGGTCAGGCCATCCTGCAGATCTTCTTTAATGGTGCCGCGCAGAAAATCGCTGTCGCGCTTCAGGCGTTCGGCGTCGACCAGTTTGCCTTCGACCACCAGAGGGCCAGGGTGTTTTTCACTCATTAGTAGACATCTCGCTGATAACGGCGCTCAACGCGCAGCTCACTTAAAAATTCATCTGCCGCTTCGGTGTCCATGCCACCGTGGACGGCAACCACTTCCAGTAACGCCTGCTCAACGTCCTTCGCCATACGGTTGGCGTCGCCGCAGACGTAAATGTGGGCACCTTCCTGAATCCAGCGCCACAGTTCCGCGCCTTTCTCGCGCAGTTTGTCTTGTACGTATATCTTATGCTGCTGGTCACGGGACCAGGCTAAATCGATGTTCGTCAGCAGGCCGTCTTTGACGTAGCGCTGCCATTCCACCTGATAAAGGAAATCTTCGGTAAAGTGCGGGTTGCCAAAGAACAGCCAGTTCTTGCCGCCAGCGCCGTCGCTGTCGCGCTGCTGAATAAAGGCGCGGAACGGGGCGATGCCGGTGCCAGGGCCAATCATAATGACCGGGGTTTCAGGGTTGGCCGGTAAGCGGAAGTTATCATTATGTTCAATGAACACGCGCACTTCGCCATCTTCCTCAAGGCGGTCGGCCAGGAAACCTGAAGCGCCACCGCTGCGGGCACGGCCTTCGATGTCATAGCGCACCGCGCCCACGGTAATGTGGACTTCGGTTTCAGCTTCCGCCTGCGAAGAGGCAATAGAATAAAGGCGCGGGGTGAGCGGACGCAGCAGGCCAGTCAGCTGTTCAGCCGTCAGCTCTGCCGGGGCGTAGCGCGCCATGTCCACAATCGGCGTGGTCTGCGCGTAATGTTGTAATTTGGCTTTATCGCCCACCAGCTCCAGCAGCGCCGTGTTGCGGGTCAGTTGGGCGTAGTTTTCAACGATATTGCCGGTGTTGACCGTCAGCTCGAAGTGCCACTGCAGCGCTTCGCTTAACGGCAGCGTTTTGCCATCGAGGGTGACGCTTTCATCGCCTTTCAGCCATAGCAGGTCCGTCAGCTCTTTCACCAGCGCCGGATCGTTCTGATACCAGACGCCAAGCGCATCGCCCGGCTGATAGCGCAGGCCGGAGTCGCCAAGATCGATTTCGATATGGCGCACGTCTTTATCGGAGTCACGGCCGGTAATTTTCTGGTTCACCGCAAGCGTGGCGGTCAACGGTGATTCTTTGCTGTAAGGGCTGGTGAAGATTTCGTTGCTCACGCCCGTGGCCGTCGCGGCAGCCTGAGCCGGTGTTTCGGCCGGGACGCGGGATTTCAGCCGTTCAACGATTTGGCTGCGCCATGCCTGGGCGGCAGGCTCGTACTCTACGTCGGTATCAACGCGATCCAACAGGCGCTCCCCGCCTAATTCAGCCAGTTTACTGTCGAAGTCTTTGCCGGACTGGCAGAAGAATTCATACGAGCTGTCACCGAGGCCAAAGACGGCAAACGCGGTGCCGTTCAACTTCGGTGCTTTTTTCGAGAACAGGAATTTGTGCAGGGCCACTGCCTCTTCAGGCGGCTCGCCTTCCCCTTGCGTGGAACTGACGACAATCAGCAGTTTTTCCTGGGCTATTTGTTTGAATTTATAGTCGCCCGCGTTCACCAGATTGACGTTCAGCTTCGCCGCCAGCAGGTCGTCCCGCAGCTGCTCACTCACGCGGCGTGCGTTGCCGGTCTGCGACGCGGAAATTAGCGTAATCACTGGGACTTCTGCCGCAGGGGCCGGAGCCGCCGCGACAGCACCAGGCTGCTGGTTAATCATTCCCCAGAAATAACCGGATAACCAGGCCAGCTGAGTGGTTGAAAAATCAGTGGTCGCCGCCTGAAGGCGTGCCAGCTGGTCCGGCGTTAACGGCAGCAAAGCGCTCGGTGGAACCTGAGAAGTCATACGTATTTAGCTTCCAGTAGCAAAGGGCAAAAAAAGGGCTTACAGACTGTAATGAGCCAAGGTTAACCAGCAGGTTATCAACAATTAAAGAAGGGATGGAAATAATAAATAACTAAAACGACTAATCGTTTTTTCAGGTAAATCATAGTGTTAAAAGTGATTACCTAACTACCTGATGAATATAAGATTTCAGCGCATTCACCGCTATTTACACCATGCTGCAGGGCAATGCGCCGTTTAGTTAATGCGAAAAATAGTCCATTCCGCTATCATGCGGCGGTTTTTTGAATTCCAGAGAGTCGAATGATGTCTACCACCCTGTTTAAAGATTTTACCTTCGAAGCCGCCCATCGCCTGCCGCACGTCCCGGAAGGTCACAAATGCGGTCGCCTGCATGGCCACTCCTTTATGGTGCGCCTGGAAATTACCGGCGAGGTAGATCCGTATACCGGCTGGATCATGGACTTCTCCGAGCTGAAAGCGGCGTTTAAGCCGACCTACGATCGCCTCGATCACTATTATCTGAACGATATTCCTGGGCTTGAAAATCCCACCAGCGAAGTGCTGGCGAAATGGATTTGGGATCAGATGAAACCTGTTGTGCCGCTGCTAAGCGCGGTGATGATCAAAGAAACCTGTACCGCAGGCTGTGTCTACCGCGGCGAATAAGCTAAAAAAGTCCGGAAATCAACCCGGACTTTTCCTCTCTGCGCCCCCCATCAAGCTAATTTTCATCCCACTTTGGTAAGCTGTGCCGTCGCAACTAAAAGGTGCATGGGATGGCCACTACAGATTTCGATATTATCGTCGTTGGCGCGGGGATCGCAGGCGCCTGCTGCGCGGTAGAGTGCGCGCGCGCTGGGCTAAATGTTCTGCTTGTTGAGCGAGCAACTCAGCCGGGAGGCAAAAACCTGTCGGGCGGCAGGCTTTACACCGCCGCGTTTGATGCCCTCTTTCCTGATTTTTCTCGCGCCGCCCCACTCGAACGCTGTATCACCCATGAAAAGCTCTCCACGCTGACGGCAGAAACGTCCACGACGTTGAGTTTCCAGCACCCTTCGGCAGCGTCATATAGCGTGCTGCGTGCCCGGCTGGATCCGTGGCTGTTCCAGCAGGCTGAACAAGCGGGCGCGCAGTGCCTGACGGCGACTCAGGTCGATAGCCTGCATGTTGAAAGCGGCGCGGTGAGCGGCGTGGTGATCGAAGGCGAAGTGTTGAGCGCCAAAGCCGTGGTTATCGCTGAAGGGGCCAATACCCTGCTGGCGGAACAGCACAAGCTGTTGCACAAGTTACCCGAGCACAGCGTTGCCGCTGGCGTGAAAGAAGTGCTGGCGCTGCCGAAAGAAGATCTCGAGAACCGCTTCTCGCTTGAAGGTAACGCAGGTGCCGCCTGGCTGTTCACCGGCGGCATCTGCGGCGAACAGCCTGCGGGCGGGTTCCTCTATACCAATCTCGATACGCTGTCTGTCGGCATTGTCTGCCCGCTCTCTTCAATTCGGGCTGCCTCTACTTCGCTTCCCGATCTGCTGGAAAACTTCAAGCAGCACCCAACGCTGCGCCCGCTTCTGCGCCGTGCCGAGCTGGTGGAGTACGGCGCGCATATGATTCCTGAATGTGGCCTGAACGGGCTTCCCGAGCGCCTGGCCGGCCCCGGCTATTTGCTGGTGGGCGACAGTGCCCGTTTCTGTATCAATACCGGTTTCACCGTGCGTGGCATGGATTTGGCGGCGCTTTCGGCAAAAGCGGCGGCGCAAACGCTGATTCAAGCGCTACAAGAAAATGTCAGTGTCGATCTTCATCAGGCGTACCGCCACCAGTTGGAGTGCACTTCGCTGTGGGCGGTGCTGGAGCGCTATCGTAAAATGCCTGATTTTTTACAAACGCCGGGGCTGTTTCAGGACTATCCGCACCTGCTGGCTGAGCTGCAGCGTGATATCTTTGATCCCCAGTATTCACCGCCGCCACGACTCAGCAGCCTGCTGTGGAAACATGCCCGCAAAACGGGTATTTCCAGACTGGTTAAAGACATTTTTCGCGGAGGGCGCAGCCTGTGAACCTGCATGAGAAACTGGCCAGGAACGCCTGGCAACCTGCGGAGAAACCACACATTGTCCCCGCAGATAATCCCGATATCGAACAGCTTACTCTGCTGGTACGAGCCTGCCCCGCCGGGCTATACCGACAGAAAGAAGACGGCAGCCTGCACATTGATACCACCGGCTGCCTGGAGTGCGGCACCTGCCGCCTGCTGTGCGACGAACAAACCCTCAGCCGCTGGCGCTACCCGCCCGCAGGCTGCGGCATCCAATTTCGCTTTGGTTAATGGAGTCCAAGCTGTGTCCCTGATGTCCCTACTCAAGCAACACCCGCTGATTGCAGCGGTAAAAGATAACCAGAGCCTGCAGCTGGCGCTGGAATCCGACTGCCAGGTGATTTCCGTGCTGTACGGCAATATCTGCACCATTACCGGCATCGTGCAGCAAATTAAGAAGGCGAACAAATACGCGCTGGTGCACGTCGATTTACTGGAAGGGACATCGAATAAAGAGATTGTGATTAACTTTCTGAAACTGGTGACCCAGGCCGACGGCGTAATCAGCACCAAAGCGCCAATGGTGAAAGCGGCCAGGGCGCAGGGGTTCTTTGCCATTCACCGGCTGTTTATCGTCGATTCCATCTCTTACCACAACATCGATAAACAGGTGGCCCAGTCGAACCCGGACTGCATCGAAATCCTGCCGGGATGTATGCCGAAAGTGATGAAATGGGTCACAGAAAAAATCGACCTGCCGGTGATTGCCGGTGGCCTGGTGTGCGACGCGGAGGATGCCAACAACGCGCTCAGCGCCGGGGCGTTGGCTATCTCCACCACCAATACCGGCGTCTGGCAGTTGGCTAAATATCTTCCCTGACACAGGTTTGCAGCTCGGTTAGCACCGGCAGCAGGTCATCGACGATCCCCACATCGGCGTGGCGAAAAATCGCCGCCTGCGGATCGTTGTTGATGGCAACAATGAACCGGCTGTGGGCAATACCGCTGATAAAGGCCGGTGCGCCGGAAACGCCTGCCGCAATACAAACGTCTGCGGCAACCTGGGTACCGGACATCCCCAGCAGTTTGTCCATGCTACACCAGGCGTGCATCACCGCTTCGCGGCTGGCACCGGTTTCCATGCCCAGCCTGCAGGCAATCTCCTCTACCTGCGCCATGGCTTGAGGACTGCCAACTCCCCGTCCCACCGCCAGCACAAGCCTGCCATCGGCCAGGCCGGATTCGGTTTCATCGGCAATTGCCCCGGATTCAACCAGCCAGGCGGGCTTCTGTGCCGCCACGGGAATTTGTACATACTCGATCTCCGGTTGCCAGATTTTGGCTCCCGGCGCGGCGGCGACGCTCAGGCACCAGGGTTTATCGTGCAGTTGAAGCTCAGCCACCAGCGCGCCGCCATAGGCGTTTTTGCGCACCACCTGCCGGGCAAAATCCGCGTCGTTAATCGCGCTCCACGCCTCCCCTTGCAGCCGGTGCGCCAGCCGGGTGGCAAGCTCCGCGCCCTGCCAGCCAGAAGGAAATAACAGCATGTCTACTGGAGCAGGCACGAAGTGGGTATACAACCCCTCCAGCAGCGGCTCGCTGAATTCACTCTCCGGCAGCAGCCAGGCTTCGACATGTTCTGGTGCCATTTCACTGCACGCAATGAAATGCCCGATCTCATTGAGCGCCGACGCTTGCCTCACTTCAGGCAGAACCAGGGCAATTTTCATGATTTCATCCTATTACGTAGCCAGTCGCGGTAAAGGCTACGGACCTTTTCGCGCACATCGCTGCCCTGAATAATTAAGCCGCCGCGCTGCCGCTGAGGGTGATCCAGCCCGACCAGAGGAGAGAATGTCTCCTCATGACCAGGGGCTTTCACAGGCAAGACCTCAACGTCCGAAGCTTTCACCGCCAGTTTTTGCCGCAGGCCAGGCGTTCTAAGGCAGTAATCGCCACGGCTTTCAATCATCAGCACCGCAGGCAGCCGCACGGTCAGGCTGCGTTTTCCTGCGCCGAGCCGCTGTTTCAGGCAAACCTGCTGCCGTTCACCGTCGAGCGTGAAATCATAGACCTGAGTGAAACACGGCCAGCCCAGCTGTTCGGCGAGGTAAAACCCCGTCTGGCCGCTGTTACCTTCGGCACTGCGTGAGCCCATGACCACCAGAGATTGAGAATGTTGCTGCTGCCATGCGGCCAGCAAGGCAGCCACTGAGGCGGGAGAAAAAGTCAGCTCGTCATCCGGCTGCAGCCGAACGGCTCGCAGGAACCCCAGTGCTTTGAACTGGCGAAGAAAGCTGTCCGCCCGCTCGCGACCAATGCTTAAGGCGGTCAAGTTTAAGCCTTCAGCCTGACGCAGCAGTATCTCCGCGGCAGCAGCCTCATCTTCTCCCAGACAAGGGCGCGTTATAGAGGTGTCCAGGCTGCCCTGCCCGGCGGCCAGCCAGTCTTTTTCCGCCAGCATGGCGAGGTCTGGCTCGGCCTTAAAGGCTAACAGAATGTTCATGATTCACTCCCGGCGGCTGCTCTTTATTCCCGGACGCGGCCACAAGGCTCATGTTTCGCGTTTCCGGCGCCCAGAAGACGGAAACCAGCAGGCCCAGCATCAGAACCGCGCTCAGCAACAGCATGGTGTTTTGCACCCCGAAGGAGACCAGCGCCACCGGCAGCAGTCCGGTGCTAATTGCCGAACCTAGGCGGCTCATCGACGTCGCAAACCCTACGCCCAGCGAGCGAATATCCGTCGGGAAACTCTCAGCGGGGAGAACGCCGACCAGGTTGCTGACCGCCGAAATGGTCAGCGTAAAAACAAAGAACAGCAGCAGGATGAGGGTGCCGTGTTGTTCCGGCACCAGCGCCAGTGCGGTAAGGCTGAAGAACAGCACCAGAAAACCGCCGATCAGGAAGCCGCGTCTTGAGCAGCGGTGGGTCAGCACCAGGCCCGCGATCGCGCCCACCACCAGCACCACATTCAGCAACAGGCTGGCGGTCAGGCCATCCTGCATACCCAGCAGCCCGGTAATGGACGGTAGCCAGGTATAAATCGCAAACCACGGGATCACCAGGCAAACAAAGAACAGGCTATTAAACGCGGTACGCCGCCAGTATTGCCCGGAAAACAACGTGCGGAGATGGCGGGAAGTTGGCACCGCAATCTCATCGCTAATAACAACATGTTCGCCGAAGCAGCGGCGCACAATCTGATGCGCTTCGGACACCCGCCCCTGGCGAAGCAGCCAACGAGGAGATTCCGGAGTGCCCCAGCGCAAGAAAGTGATTAACAACGCAGGCAACGCGGCCGACGCCAGCAGCCAACGCCAGGCTTCCGGCCCGCTCTCCACTAGCTGATGCCCAATGAGGCTCGCCAGCACATAACCCAGCGTCCAGACCACGCTAAAAGCGCCGAGCAGCACGCCACGATGTTTACGCGGGGCAAATTCGGCCAACATGGTGTGGCCCACGGAGTAGTCGCCGCCCAGCCCGATGCCAATCAGCACCCGCAGCAGAATCAGCTGCTCTACGTTACTAACGAAAAATTGTAAAAAGGAGGCCAGCGTGATGAGCACGAAGCTGAAGTTAAAGATTTTCTGACGACCAATATGATCGGAGATCCAGCCCAGCACCAGGCTGCCTAGAAACAGCCCAAACAGCGCCGAGCCGCCCACTAATCCTTCCTGAAGCGGCGTCAGGCTCATTTGCGGCGTAATCATCACCAGCGCAAAGCCAATTACGCCGAGCACGTAGCCGTCCGTCAAGTGAGCGCCGAAGGTCAGCCCGGCAATGCGTAAATGAAAGCGATTAAGCGGCAGGTCATCCATACGAACCGGTTCGGCGTGCATACTGATTCCTTTGTCGATCCGTAAATGAAGAGGTCGGCTCCTGAGAGCCGACCCATGCGGTTATGTACGATTATTTTTCAATCGGCCAAATCGTGCCGGTGTTCATGATGCCGTTCGGATCGTACTGATCTTTCAGGCCCTGCATGATTGGCCAGGCGGTGCCGTGCTCCAGCTTGGACCAGTGCACGCGGTGCTTGCCGATCCCGTGGTGGTGCACCATCGAGCCGCCGAGGCGAATCGTCTCTTCCACGATGATTTTGTTCAGCGGGTTGTGGTACTTGTCGATCTCCTCTTCCGGCTTGCAGTCCACCACGTTGTAGTCGTACACGAAGTACATGTTGGTGCCGTTGATGTAGCTGTGGGAAGAGTGGCCGCCCAGCATAGTGATATCACCCGCATGTGGGAACTCGTTGCGAATGCGCTCGATCACATTGTGGTAAATCTCATTAATGCAGCTCCAGCTGCCAGAAACTTCAGTGGTAAAGCCCATGTTGCCGGTTTTCAGGATCTGCACACGTTCGGCGGCCACTTTATCCGGCCCCCAGTTCAGGTTGTTGAACCAGGTTTCGATGAGCTTGCTGTCCACCTTCTTGCATTCCGGGTGGCGGGCAACAATTTCTTCGATGCCCGCGCCGGTCGCTTCGGCCAGGCGCTTAGACCCTTCTGCCATAAAGATCAGCACGCATTTGCCGTCGGCAAAATGGGTGAAGTGCTGGGTGCCATCTTCGGCGTCATACAGGCGGGCAATCGACGGACGGTAGCCTTCCACCATCACTTCACGCAGGATGTCGAACCCGGTCTTCATGTTGTCGAGGATGTAGCCGTAGAACAGGTTGTTTTCCGGCATGTACTTGAAGATTTTTACCGTGACTTCGGTGATGTAGCAGAGCGCCCCTTCGTTGCCGATGATCACGTGGCGAATGTCCGGGCCAGCGGCACGGCGCGGCACGTTTTTAATGCGCGTGATGCTGCCGTCCGGGAACACAGCTTCCAGACCAACCACCATGTCCTCAATCGCCCCGTACAGGGTTGAGAACTGGCCGATGCTGCGGGTTGCCACAAGGCCGCCCATTTGTGCCAGCGGTTTGGACTGCGGCGAGTGGCCGGTGGTGTAGCCTTTTGCACGCAGGGCATCTTCCAGCACTTCCAGCGGCACACCGCACTGGGCTGTGGCCTGCATGTTTTCAATGTCGATATCGACAATCTTGTTCAGCCCGGAGCCATCCAGCACCACGGAGTTTTTCACCACCGCTTCCAGGCCACCTTCCGTTGCGGAAGCGCCGGTTCGCGGGATACAGGTGATGTGGTTGCTGTTCAGAAACGCCAGTACGCTGGAGACTTGCTCAGTGTTCTGCAGTTTCACTACCGCGGCCGGCAGCGGCTGAGTGTACACGCCATGAATATCCGCATATTTTCTGAACCGGTCGATACTGTTTTTCTGTAATACTTTTTCATCGGTAATAACCTGCTGCGGGCCAACGATTTCTTTTAATTGATCCACAATTGCTTCGCGAGATAAAGACATGACAACTCCTTCCTGACAAATAATGGAATACGGATATAAATAAGAGAAAGCAGGAACCACCCTGCGAGAATTACCTGACTAAATAACCACCATCAACGACTAACAAATGGCCATTAACATAATCTGAAGCACGGCTGGATAAATAAACCATTGCTCCCATAAGATCTTCAGTCTCACCCCAGCGGTTGGCTGGAATATGATCCAGTACGCGCTTGTTGGTTTCCGGGTTCTTACGCGTTTCGGTCGTAATATCAGTGGCATAATAACCAGGCGCAATACCGTTCACTTGAATATTATATTGGCCTAATTCATCGCAATACGCTTTCGTTAAACCGGCCAGCGCGTGTTTTGTGGCGGAATAAGCCGGAGACCATTGGCCGCCAAGATAAGAAAATAGCGAACAGATATTAATAATTTTTCCGTGCTTTTGCGGGATCATCACTTTGGCCGCCTCGTGACTTAATTCGAACGCCGCGGTCAGGTTAATGTTGATCATCGGGTCCCAGTCGGAGCGGCCGAAATCCAGCACCTTGTTGAGCTTACAGATCCCGGCATTGTTGACCAGAATATCCACCGACCCAAAGGTTTCCAGGCACTGGGCGATGACCTGAGCCGGGGCACCTTTCTCCGTGATATCCACGGTCATAAACGCCACTTTTACGCCTTGTTGTTCAATTAGTTGACGCGTTTCGCCTTTCTCTTCCACCACCGTTGGAATAAACACATTCGCGCCCGCCTTAGCCAGCGCCATGGCGAATGCCTGCCCCAGCCCGCTGTTACCGCCGGTGACAATCGCCGTCTTCCCCTTGAGCGAGAAGAAGTCCAGTGAGAATTCGTTGAGTGCGCTGAGCGACATGATGAACTCCTTAAATTTTTTAAACGCAAAAAAAATGAGAAAAGCAAGCTCCCCCCGAAAGGGAAGTTACTTTTCTCATCGTCTCTAGTAACTGGCTAAAATAAGTATCACAGCGGTGGGGCATGTTATGTGATCAACATCACAACTCATTAACAAGAAGGTTTTACCGCTAAATTATTCGCCGTGAAAACCAATATCGTGATATTTCTCACACTAAAAAACCACGCTGCATGTTAATAATCTCCGCAATTACTAGAGCCCATGAGAAAAGTAATCAGCCCTTAAAAGGGGATTGGTTACTTTTCTCTTTTTTTGTCTTTAACAATCCTGATTACTGAGAGCACACCATGCGTGATTCAAATTTTCGTCGCTGGCTAACGCTGGCAATAATAAGTATCAGTGGTGGTGTAAGTTTTGACCTTGCTTATTTAAGGTATATTTACCAAATCCCTATGGCAAAATTTATGGGGTTTAGCAATACCGAAATAGGCTTAATCATGAGTACTTTCGGAATAACCGCAATTATCCTTTATGCGCCGAGTGGAATTATTGCTGATAAATTCTCTCACCGCGTAATGATGACGCTGGCGATGATTGCCACCGGCCTATTGGGGATTGTGATGGCTTTCTATCCGCCGCTGTGGGTAATGATCGTCATTCAGGTCGCCTTCGCCGTGACCACCATTCTGATGCTGTGGTCGGTCTCTATTAAGGCGGCTTCCCTGCTGGGGGATCATAGCGAGCAGGGAAAAATCATGGGCTGGATGGAAGGCCTGCGCGGCGTCGGCGTGATGGCGCTGGCGGTATTCACCATGTGGGTGTTTTCGCGCTTTGCGCCGGAAGATGCCAACAGCCTTAAAGCCGTTATTCTTATCTACAGCGGCGTTTATATTGCGCTTGGCGTGCTGTGTTGGTTCTTTGTCAGCGGCGGCTTTACCGGCCGCACAGAAGGTGCTCAGGAAGCCAAAAAACCGGCCTTCCAGCTCAAAGATATTCTGTCCGTTTTACGGATAAGTACCACCTGGTACTGCAGTATGGTGATCTTCGGGGTTTACACCATTTATGCCATCCTGAGCTATTCCACCAACTATCTGACCGAGATGTACGGCATGTCGCTGGTGGCCGCCAGCTACATGGGTATCGTGATCAATAAAATCTTCCGCGCCTTTTGCGGCCCGCTGGGCGGCATTATTACGACCTACAGCAGAATTAAATCGCCCACTCGCGTGGTGCAGTTGCTCTCTATTGTTGGCGCAGTCGCACTCATAGCGCTGCTGGCGACCAACGCCAATCCTCAGTCCGTTGCGATGGGCATTGGGCTTATTTTACTGCTGGGGTTCACCTGTTACGCCTCACGCGGGTTGTACTGGGCCTGCCCCGGCGAAGCGAGAACGCCGCCCTATATTATGGGTACCACCGTGGGTATCTGTTCGGTCATCGGCTTCTTGCCGGACGTATTCGTGTACCCGCTTGTCGGCCACTGGCAGGACACCCTGCCCGCAGAAGAAGCCTACCGCAACATGTGGCTGATGGGATTAGCCGCACTGTGCATGGTCACCGTGTTTGCCTTTTTGCTGATTCGCAAAATTCGCGCCGCCGACATCGCACATGAAAAATTGGCATCGCTGGCCGCAACGGGCGAGTGATGAGGGAAAATTGAAGGAGAAAGGCAATGTCGAAGCAATACATCATTGGGATTGATGGTGGAAGCCAGAGTACAAAAGTCGTGATGTACGATCTGGCAGGTAATATCGTCTGCGAAGGCAAGGGGCAGCTGCAGCCGATGTACACGCCGAACGCGGATACCGCCGAACACCCTGACGACGACCTGTGGGACTCGCTGTGCCGCGCCGGGCAGGATTTAATGAGCCACTTCACAGGAGACATAAGTGCGATAGTAGGGATTGGCCTCGGCTCCATACGCTGCTGTCGCGCCTTATTAAAGGCCGACGGCACCCCAGCTGCGCCGCTGATCAGCTGGCAGGATGCCCGCGTCACCCGCCCCTACGAGCACACAAATCCTGATGTGGCCTGGGTGACTTCATTCTCGGGTTACCTGTCCCATCGCTTAACCGGCGAGTTCAAAGACAATATCGCCAACTATTTTGGCCAGTGGCCGGTGGACTACAAAACGTGGTCATGGAGCGACGACGGCGAAGTGCTGAAGAAATTTAATATTCCACGCGCCATGCTGTTTGATGTTCAGATGCCGGGCACGGTCATTGGCCATCTTACAGAAAATGCGGCGAAGGCTACGGGCTTCCCGGCCGGATTACCGGTCGTTTGTACCACCAGCGATAAGCCGGTAGAAGCGCTTGGGGCCGGGCTGCTGGATGACGAAACCGCTGTGATTTCTCTCGGCACCTATATCGCGCTGATGATGAACGGCAAAGCGCTGCCAAAAGCCCCCGTGGCCTACTGGCCCATTATGTCGTCTGTGCCTGAAATGCTGTTGTATGAAGGCTACGGCATCCGCAAAGGGATGTGGACGGTAAGCTGGCTGCGGGACATGCTGGGCGAGTCATTAATTCAAGATGCCAAAGCGCAGAATCTTTCCCCGGAAGGGTTATTGAACAAGAAAGCGGCGCTGGTGCCGCCGGGCTGTAACGGCTTAATGACCGTGCTGGACTGGCTGACCAACCCCTGGGAACCGTTTAAGCGTGGGATAATGATAGGTTTTGATTCCAGCATGGACTACGCGTGGATTTACCGCTCGATCCTCGAAAGCATCGCCCTGACGCTGAAAAACAACTACGACAATATGTGCCATGAGATGGACCACTATGCCAAACATCTGATCATCACCGGCGGCGGCTCCAACAGCGACCTGTTTATGCAGATCTTTGCCGACGTGTTTAACCTGCCGGTCAGGCGTAACGCGATCAACGGCTGCGCAAGTCTGGGAGCGGCAATCAACACCGCCGTCGGGCTGGGGCTGTATACCAGCTATGAAACCGCCGTCGAAAAAATGGTGCGGGTCAAAGACGTTTTTATGCCCGTTGAAAGCAACGCTAAACGCTATGAGGCGCTAAACAAAGGAATTTTCAGGGAGTTAACGCAGCACACTGACGTTATTCTGAAAAAATCGTATCAGGTGATGCACGGGGAGTTAGATAACACGGACTCGATTCAAAGCTGGTCCAACGCTTAACTAACGGTTTACGCCGGGTGTGATGGCTACACCCGGCTTTGCTCATCAGGCAATATTCAAATACTTGTGCGTCTGCATCGACAGACGCCAGTTGCGCGCGATGCAGGTTTCGATGCACAGACGCGTCGCGTCCTCTTTTTGGCTGATAGGCTGCAACGCAATGATGCGGCTTTTCTCATCCGTCAACGTAGCCAGCAGTTCGTCCAGCGCTTCGACGTCACGCATACGCCCAACCGGGTGCTTAATTTCATCCGCGCGTTCCAGCGCCTGGGAGAGAATGTCGTACCCGCCGCGCATGTTCACCTTCGGGGAAACCGTCACCCAAGTATTTGCCGTGCAGCGCACTTCATGCGTGCCGCTGGTTTCTATCTGGCAGCTAAACCCGTTTTTCTCGAGCAAATCTGTCAGCGGCGTGGGGTCGTGAATGCACGGCTCACCGCCGGTGATCACCACATGTCTCGCGGTATAGCCCTGGCGGCCAATCACGGTAAGTAGATCTTCGGCGCTTGCCGCGCCCCATTTATCACTTTCTTTAGTTTTGGCCAGGATGCTGAACAGCGACACTTCACGATCCGCGAGCTTATCCCAGGTATGTTTGGTATCGCACCAGGCGCAGCCTACCGGGCAACCCTGCAGGCGAATAAAAATGGCGGGCACGCCGGTAAAATAGCCTTCCCCTTGCAGGGTCTGGAACATCTCGTTAATCGGGTACTGCATAATCATCTCAGTCATAGTCACAAAAAGTAATTATCGCAGAACTGGCGATGGAGATCATGCGAAAGCGGCTGCACCACGGCGATGCCTGATGCCCAAGTCGCGCAAACATTCTCTATTCTCACGGTTACTGTGTGCCAGTTCTCAACTTTCTTATGGTGATTAAACGTTCGTTCCTCATGTTGATCGTCGTCATAACAGCACGTATTGCTAACTTCTAGCATCCCTCTGGCTTTCCCCCTGAAATTACATAAGGAAATGATAAATGGATGATTCTTCTGTTCCCGGACAACAAAGAGTTGGGCCCGCCGCCTGGTTTAGCCTGCTGTTTGCGATGGTCTTTTTTTCTGGCCTGTTAGGCGGAAAAAACTGGTACGGGGTGTTTGACTTCACCACGCTTAACGGCACCTTTGGCAAAGTTGTCAGCGGCGTTAACCCGGCCGGAGAATCGCTGGATGTTGCCAAAAGCGCCTTCCGCGGCAACGGCGGGTATGGCGCAATGGACGGTTTTCTCTTCGCTTTCGGCCTGATTCCCGCCGTGATGTTTGCGCTGGGCATGATTAACGTACTGGAACACTACGGCGCGCTGCGGGCCGCCAGAAAACTGCTTACCCCTCTCCTTCGTCCCCTGATGGGCGTGCCCGGTGCCACGGGCCTTGCGCTAATCGGCAGCCTGCAGAGTACCGACGTTGGCGCGTCACTCACCCGCGTGCTTGCCGATGAAGGCCAGATTACCGAAAAAGAAAAAACCGTGTTCACTATGTTCCAGTTTTCCGCTGGAGCCATGATCACCAACTTTTTCTCTTCCGGGGCCGTGCTCTTCACGCTGATCGCCGTTGACGGCAGCCAGGCCGTGCCAAGCTCTATCGGCATGTGCGTCGCCGTGATGTTCATTATGAAAATCGTGGGGGCAAACATGATGCGCCTGATCCTGAACGTCACAGAACGGAAAACAAAAACGGAGGCGCAACATGGCTGATGCAGCAAAACCGATGATCACCGATGTCTTTGTTGCCGGCGCGCGCAAAGGCTGGACCATCGCCACAACCAGTACGCTACCTAACGTGTTGATGGCATTCATTATTATCTATGCGCTTGAGCTGACGGGCGCGCTGCAGGGTATGGCGTGGCTGTTTGGCCCGGTAATGAAACTCTTTGGACTGCCCGGTGAAGCCGCTGCGGTGCTCATCGGCGGCTGGATGTCGATGGGCGGCGGCGTAGGCGTCGCTATCAGCCTGTTTGAAAGAGGCATTCTCAGCGGTGAACACCTGGCGATTCTCGCACCGGCCATCAATTTGATGGGCTCTCAGGTGCAGTACGCCGGGCGTATCCTCGGCGTGGTCGGTATTCCGGCGAAACGCATTCCTCTGATGATAGCCCTTTCCGTACTCAACGCATTTTGCGCCATGCTGATCATGCGCGTGCTTATTCTGGAGTAACCCATGGATCTGAAACAGTATCTTCAAGAGTTAAAAAGCGTCGTGAATATCGACTGCGGCACCGCCACCGTTGCGGGTGTGGAAGAAGTCAGCCGTATCTTTCAGCAATGGTATCTGTCAGAAAACTGGCACTGCGACAGCGTCGACCTGGGGAACAAAGTGGGGCCGGGTTTGTTCGCCACGAATAAGCCTGACGCCACACAGTACGACGTTTTGCTTGTGGGGCATATGGATACCGTCTTCCCGCCGGGAACCGTCTCAGAGCGCCCTTTCAGCATTGAAGGCGACCGCGCCTATGGACCAGGCGTGTCAGACATGAAAAGCGGGTTGTTATCTATTCTTTGGGCTCTACGCGGCCTGGACAAAGCCGATCTTGATCGGTTAGCTATCGCCGTGGCCATGAACCCAGACGAAGAAACGGGTTCAGCCCATTCACACGAATGGATAGGCGGCATAGCAAAACGCAGCCGCTGCGTGCTGGTATGCGAGGCGGCAAGAGCCGACGGCTCTCTGGTGAAAGCCAGAAAAGGCATGGCTCGTTACCGCCTGACGTTTAAAGGCGTAGCCGCCCATGCAGGCAACGATCCGGAAAAAGGCCGTTCTGCGGTGAAAGCGCTCGCCCACGCGGTGCTGGCAATCAGCGATCTGGCCGATATGACGAAGGGTACCACGTTGAACACCGGCGTGATTTCCGGCGGCGTTGGGGCGAATATCGTGGCGGATCACGCGGAGATGATTGTCGATCTCCGTTTCAATGATAACGACGAATACCTGCGGGTTAACGAGGCCGTTCAGTCGTTCCGCCACCGCCAGTTCGAGCCCGATGTGTTAACCATCGTCGAACAGCAGGCACAAACGCCCGCGATGTCCCCTTCTGCTGAAACGGAAAATCTGATGAAGCTGGTGGAAAAAGCCGGTCAGGCTGTCGACGTGGAAGTTCGCTGGCAGGCGGTGGGAGGCGGCTCAGATGCCAACCACACGGCGGCCTTGGGCGTACCTTCCCTGGACGGGTTTGGCCCTGTCGGCGCAGGATTCCATTCCCCTTCCGAATACCTGGAGCTCAACAGTATCGAACCACGGGTTCGACTGCTACGCGAAGTGATCCGCTCGCTGTAAAAGCAGAATTTTATCCGCATGAGGTTTGTCATCAGCCTAAAGGTCGGTAAGATCCCGGCCTTGTTCATTTCGTAAAAACCAAAGACGAAAAAAAACCCGCCGAAGCGGGTTTTTCAACGTCTAAAGCAGCAGTAAGAACTTACTGGCCTTTAACTTCTTTCAGACCGTTGAACGGTGCTGGGGTGCCCTGTGCAGCCAGAGCTTCTTCGATACGAATCAGCTGGTTGTACTTAGCAACACGGTCAGAACGGCTCATAGAACCGGTTTTGATCTGGCCAGCAGCGGTGCCCACAGCCAGGTCAGCGATGGTCGCATCTTCGGTTTCGCCAGAACGGTGAGAGATAACCGCAGTGTAGCCAGCGTCTTTCGCCATTTTGATCGCAGCCAGGGTTTCGGTCAGGGAACCGATCTGGTTGAATTTGATCAGGATGGAGTTAACGATGCCTTTTTCGATACCTTCTTTCAGGATCTTGGTGTTGGTTACGAACAGATCGTCACCAACCAGCTGGATTTTGTCGCCCAGCACTTTGGTCTGGTATGCGAAACCAGCCCAGTCAGATTCGTCCAGACCGTCTTCGATAGAAACGATTGGGTAATCTTTGGTCAGGTTTTCCAGGAAGTGAGTGAACTCTTCAGAGGTGAACGCTTTGTTGCCTTCGCCAGCCAGAACGTATTTGCCGTCTTTGTAGAACTCAGACGCTGCACAGTCCATTGCCAGGGTAACATCTTTGCCCAGCTCGTAGCCTGCTGCTTTAACCGCTTCAGCGATAACAGCCAGCGCTTCTGCGTTGGAACCCAGGTTAGGCGCGTAGCCACCTTCGTCACCCACAGCAGTGTTCATGCCTTTGGACTTCAGCACTTTTGCCAGGTTGTGGAACACTTCAGAACCGATACGTACCGCTTCTTTCAGAGTTTTCGCGCCAACAGGCTGAATCATGAATTCCTGGATATCAACGTTGTTGTCAGCGTGCTCGCCGCCGTTGATGATGTTCATCATTGGCAGAGGCATAGAGAATTTGCCTGGGGTGCCGTTCAGTTCAGCGATGTGAGCGTAAAGCGGCAGGCCTTTAGAGGCAGCAGCAGCTTTAGCCGCAGCCAGGGAAACAGCCAGAATGGCGTTTGCGCCAAACTTGGATTTGTTCTCGGTGCCATCCAGATCGATCATGATCTTATCGATGTTAGCCTGGTCTTTAGCATCTTTGCCAAGCACAGCTTCAGCGATCGGGCCGTTAACCGCAGCAACAGCTTTCAGTACGCCTTTACCCATGAAACGAGATTTGTCGCCATCGCGCAGTTCCAGAGCTTCACGGGAACCGGTAGAAGCACCTGATGGTGCAGCTGCCAGACCAACGAAACCGCCTTCCAGATGAACTTCGGCTTCAACAGTCGGGTTACCGCGGGAGTCGATGATTTCACGACCGATCACTTTCACAATTTTGGACATAGTAGGTTTTCCTCAAGTCACAACGTTAAACTAAAACTCCAGACAAACAACGCGCGAAAATGTCGCGCGTTGCCGTTCTAACTCTGCTTACTTCGCCTGGCGTTTCTGGTACTCACCGGCGGCTTTCACGAAGCCTGCAAACAGTGGGTGCCCGTCACGCGGAGTCGAAGTGAATTCCGGGTGGAACTGGCAGGCAACAAACCATGGATGATTTGGCACCTCGATGATTTCCACCAGTTGGTCATCACCGGAACGACCTGCAACACGTAAACCAGCTGCTTCAATCGGTTTCAGCAGCATGTTGTTGACTTCGTAGCGATGGCGATGGCGTTCAACAATAGTTGGCTCACCGTACATCTGGCGAACCAGGCTACCGTCGGTCAGCTGGCACTGCTGTCCGCCGAGGCGCATGGTGCCGCCCAGATCGCTCTTCTCGCTGCGCACTTCAACATTGCCTTCTTCATCGCGCCACTCGGTGATCAACGCCACCACAGGGTACTTACAGTCTGGCACAAATTCAGTGGAGTTGGCGTTATCCATGCCCGCCACGTTACGGGCGAACTCGATAAGCGCAACCTGCATACCCAGGCAAATGCCGAGGTACGGGATGTTGTTTTCACGGGCATAGCGCGCGGTGGCAATCTTGCCTTCAACGCCGCGGTAGCCGAAGCCGCCAGGGATCAGAATCGCATCCAGACCTTTCAGCAGCTCAACGCCACGGGTTTCAACATCCTGTGAATCAATCAGCTTGATGTTCACGGTCAGACGGTTTTTCAGCCCGCCGTGTTTCAGCG
Organism: Cedecea sp. B1(4); assembly: GCF_059414925.1. Lineage (NCBI taxonomy): Bacteria > Pseudomonadati > Pseudomonadota > Gammaproteobacteria > Enterobacterales > Enterobacteriaceae > Cedecea > Cedecea sp. B1(4). The sequence continues at coordinate 118,448 of NZ_JCAHMZ010000006.1, forward strand.
CTTCAATCACCGACTTATAGGCATCCGGCAGTTCAATGTACTTGCCGACCATACCGATAGTGATTTCGCCCGTTGGGTTGGCTTCTTCATAGATAACCTGTTCCCATTCTGCCAGATTGGCTTCCGGCGCGTTCAAGCTGAATCGTTTACAAATATAATCGTCCAGCCCCTGGGATTTCAACAGGCCTGGAATTTTATAGATAGAATCGACGTCTTTCAGAGAGATTACCGCTTTCTCTGGAACGTTACAGAACAATGCAATCTTCGCACGTTCGTTGGCCGGTACAACGCGGTCAGAACGGCAGATCAGCACGTCTGGCTGGATACCAATGGAAAGCAGTTCTTTTACGGAGTGCTGAGTCGGCTTGGTTTTCACTTCACCGGCTGCGGCCATGTAAGGCACCAGCGTCAGATGCATGTAGAGCGTGTGCTCACGGCCCACTTCTACCGCCATCTGGCGAATCGCTTCAAGGAACGGCAGGGATTCGATGTCACCGACGGTGCCGCCGATTTCAACCAGCACCACGTCGTGGCCTTCGCCGCCTTCCAGAATACGTTCTTTAATGGCGTTGGTGATGTGCGGGATAACCTGCACGGTCGCGCCAAGATAGTCACCACGGCGTTCTTTACGCAGAACGTCAGAGTAGATACGGCCAGTGGTGAAGTTGTTGCGGCGGCTCATCTTGTTACGGATGAAACGCTCGTAGTGACCCAGATCCAGGTCGGTTTCAGCGCCGTCTTCGGTAACGAACACTTCCCCATGTTGAATAGGGCTCATGGTACCCGGATCGACGTTGATGTACGGATCGAGTTTCATGATGGATACGTTGAGGCCACGGGCTTCAAGAATAGCTGCGAGGGAGGCTGCGGCAATGCCTTTACCCAGAGAGGAAACGACCCCGCCGGTCACAAAAATATAGTTCGTTGTCATGCTGAACCTGAGAAGTTAGGTTTAAAGACGATGGAATAACCAGGACGGGAAAGTAGTATACCCGAACAGCATGGGCGCCACAAACATTCATTCTGTTCCCCGGAAATCAATCCGGCCCCACAGTCAGGCTAAGAAAATAGCCCTTCCGTGAGAAATGTTTTTGACGCAAATCAATCGCTTGTTAAATAAAAAGCGCTAAAAAGTGCGGCTGATAGCAAAAACGCTTTAGATTTCAGTTTCCTGGCGTTTCACTTCTTGCCAGGCTTTTTCCATAATTTCCAGCCCGGCCTGCTCCATGGTTAACCCCTGAGCGGCGACAATCGCCTCCACTTTTCGGAAACGAGCCTCGAATTTTCGGTTAGCTTTTTGTAACGCCACCTCAGCTTTGGTGCCCAAATGGCGAGCCAGATTGACGGTGGCGAACAATAAATCACCCACTTCTTCTTCCAGCTTTGCCTCGTCCACCACGGCCTGCTGGGCTTCAAACATGACTTCGTCGATCTCTTCGTGCACTTTATCCAGCACCGGGCCAAGCGTCTTCCAGTCAAAGCCAACGTTTGAGCAGCGTTTCTGGATTTTTTGCGCTCGCATCAACGCGGGCAGCGCCTCTGGGATGTCGTCCAGCGCCGAGTGTTGTGCCTTCTGCGCGCGCTCTTCAATTTTGATTTGCTCCCACTTCGCCAGCACTTCACCGCTGGTCGCGGCGTCGCCGTCAGCAAAGATATGCGGGTGGCGGCGCTCGAGCTTGTCGCCAATCTCCTGGCAGATATCTTCAAAATTAAAGCGCCCTTCTTCCTGCCCCATCTGGGCGTAAAATACCACCTGGAACAGCAGGTCACCCAGCTCGCCGCGCAGGTCGTCAAAATCTTCACGATTAATGGCGTCGAGCACTTCATAGGTTTCTTCGAGCGTGTAAGGGGCGATGGTGGCAAAGGTTTGCTCGCGATCCCACGGGCAACCGTTTTCAGGGTCACGCAGACGCTGCATGATCCCGAGCAGGCGGTCGATTTGAGTCATTGTAATTCCTTGTTTTTTACTCTCGCCCCTAACCCTCTCCCTTTTAGTCAGAGGGTTAGGGGCGAGGGGCAATCAATTAGCCGTGCAACCTGCGGGCATCGATAATGTCCGGCACCTGGTTAAGTTTGCCCAGCACGCGCCCAAGCACCTGCAGGTTATAGATCTCGATAGTCATATCGATGGTGGCAAGCTGCTGTTTCGTGTCACTGCGGCTGGCCACGCCAAGCACGTTGACCTTTTCGTTCGCCAGAATCGTGGTGATGTCGCGAAGCAGGCCGCTGCGGTCGTTCGCCGTGACGCGCACCACCAGCGAATAACCGCTGGAGTAGCTTTCCCCCCAAACAGCATCGACGATACGTTCCGGCGCGTGGGATTGCAGCTCGGCCAACTGGTCACAGTCGGCACGGTGAATCGAGATCCCGCGCCCCTGGGTAATAAAGCCGACGATTTCATCCCCCGGAATCGGCTGGCAGCAGCGGGCGATATGGTGCATCAGATTCCCGACGCCCTCAACGACCACGCGACCATTGTCTTTACTGCGCGACTGCGGCGGCGAATAGCTTTTTTGCGTCAGCTGACGTAGCGCGGCGGCATCCTGCTCCTCGGCGCTTGGCTTATTAAACTGCGCCTGTAGGTAGTTGCTCATCTGGTTGAGGCGGATGTCGCCACCGCCGATAGCCGCCAGCAGTTCTTCAATTTCGTTGAAGTTGTAGCGCGGCAGCAGCGTTTTCTCTGCTTCCTTCAGGCTGATGCCCAGATGCTCAATCTCATCGTCCAGGATCTGGCGTCCGGCAAGAATGTTCTTGTCCCGGTCCTGCTTACGGAACCAGTTGTGGATCTTCGCGCGCCCGCGGCTGGTGGTGATGTACCCGAGATTAGGGTTCAGCCAGTCGCGGCTCGGGTTCGGCTGCTTCTGGGTGATGACCTCGATCTGGTCACCCATTTGCAGCTGATAGGTAAACGGCACGATGCGCCCGCCAATTTTTGCCCCGATACAGCGGTGCCCGACATCACTGTGAATATGGTAGGCGAAGTCCAGCGGCGTCGAGCCAGCAGGGAGGTCAACCACGTCCCCTTTCGGCGTAAACACATACACGCGGTCGTCAAAGACCTGACTGCGGACTTCGTCAAGCATTTCGCCCGAGTCGGACATCTCTTCCTGCCAGGCGATAAGCTTACGCAGCCACGCAATGCGGTCTTCATGGCCGGAACTGCCGCTGCGTGCATTGCCTTCTTTGTACTTCCAGTGCGCGGCCACGCCCAGCTCAGACTCTTCATGCATCTGCTTGGTGCGGATCTGAATCTCTATGGTTTTGCCGTTCGGACCAAGTACCACGGTATGAATAGACTGGTAGCCGTTCGGTTTAGGGTTTGCAACATAGTCGTCAAACTCATCCGGCAGATGGCGGAAGTGAGTATGCACTATCCCCAGCGCCGCGTAGCAATCCTGCAGGCGCTCGGCGACGATACGCACCGCACGCACGTCAAACAGCTCGTCAAACGCGAGGTGCTTTTTCTGCATTTTGCGCCAGATGCTGTAGATGTGTTTTGGTCGGCCATAAACTTCAGCCTTTACGCCCTCTTCTTTCATCGAAGAACGTAATGTGCCGACAAAGTCGTCGATGTACTGCTCGCGATCGATCCGGCGTTCGTGCAGCAGCTTCGCGATACGCTTATATTCTTCCGGGTGCAGGTAGCGGAAACAGTAATCTTCCAGCTCCCATTTGAGCTGGCCAATACCGAGGCGGTTCGCCAGCGGGGCATAAATGTTGGTACATTCTTTGGCCGCCAGTACGCGCTCATCTTCCGGCGCATCTTTCACTTCACGCAGATGGGCGATACGTTCCGCAAGCTTGATGACCACGCAGCGGAAATCATCCACCATCGCCAGCAGCATGCGGCGAACGTTATCCACCTGGTCGGAAGAAACAGAGTCGTTATGGGTCGCTTTCAGGTGGCGTATCGCGTCCATGTCGCGCACGCCGTGAATCAACGTCACCACCTGCTTGCCGACGCTTTCCAGCATCACTTCTTCGCTGACTACGCCAGCATCCGCCAGCGGGAACAGCAGCGCGGCACGCAGCGTATCGTTGTCCATGCTCAGCATCGAGAGGATTTCGACCATCTCCACGCCGCGCCACAGCAATAATTCAGCGTCAGGATGACCTTTGGTCTGGCGTTCACAATACGCCCAGGTTTCGGCTAAGCGTTCACACGATTGCTGGTTGGAAATCCCGAGGCTTGCAATCCATTTTTCGGGCGCAAATTCGCCAGCTTTGTTGAGATGTGCACTTCTTACCGCAACCATTATCCTCTCCTGTCGGACTAACGCTCAGGCCAATACGCCTGATTAACCCTTTCAATTACGCTCAAAGAGCGCCATAGACTCCAGATGCCCGGTGTGGGGGAACATATCGAGCATGGCCAGTCGTTTAATGTGGTACCCGGCGGCCAGCAACGTTTCGCTGTCGCGCGCAAGCGTGGTGGGGTTGCAGGAAACGTACACCACGCGGCTCGGCGCCAGTTTGATGACGTGCTGCATAACACCCGCCGCACCGGCACGCGCCGGGTCGAGCAATATTTTAGTAAATCCTTGTTGCGCCCAGGGCTGACGCGTCACATCATCTTCCAGGTTTTCATGGAAGAATGTCACGTTTTTCAGCGCATTACGCTGAGCATTATATTCGCCTTTCGCCACCAGCGCAGCAACGCCTTCGACCCCCACGACCGCGGCGGCTCGTTTTGCCAACGGCAGGGTGAAATTCCCCATTCCGCAGAACAAATCTAGCACCCGATCCTCAGGCTGCACCTCCAACCACTCGATTGCCCGCGCCACCATTTGCTGATTCACCGCGTCGTTAACCTGGATGAAATCTCGTGGACTAAAGGTTAAGCGTAGCCCGTCTGAATGATACCAGGGCTCTTCCTCGGCTTGGGATTCCAGACTGTCGCTGTCCGGGGCGAGGAATAACGCCACCTGATTGGAATGCGAAAACTGTTCCAGTTTTTCCCGGTCGTCTTTGCTAAGCGGGGCCAAATGGCGCAGCACCATCAGCGGCCCACCGTCAGCCAGAACCAGTTCCACGTGCCCTAACCGGTTCACGATACTTAATTCAGACAAGCTCTGGCGTAAAGGTTCCAGTAATGCTTCAAGCCGGGGCGCCAGCACGGGGCAATGATGAATATCCACCAGCGCTTTATCGCTCGCCTTACGAAAACCCATCTGTAAGGTTTGCGTGCGGGGCAGATAATTCAACCCCAGCCGCGCGCGACGCCGGTATCCCCATGCCCCGGCAGAAATAATTTCATCCACCTGACGAGGCTGTTCGCGCTCGCCCATCATCCGCCCAAGGGCCTTAGATTTTGCCTCCTGCTGCAGCGCCACGCTCGCGTGCTGCTGCTGGCAGCCGCCGCAAACCCCAAAATGCGGGCAACGCGGCTTCACCCTTTCCGGGCTATCACTTAAACGGCGCTTTACCTCAGCCTGAGCGTAGCTACGCTTATCTTCGGTAATGCGAACCTCAACCTGTTCGCCGGGCAGTGCCCCACGAATAAAGAGCGCTTTGCCTTTGTGGCGCGCGACGCCCTGACCGAATGGATCGAGGTCGGTGACGGTCACGGTAAGTAATTCACGATTCGTATCGCGTCGCTTTGCAGAGTAGAATTGCGCCATGATGTAAGTAGATGTGTTCTCAAATGTCACTGTTGCCTTTATTGTCCCATATCGGAACCCCATGACCAACTACAGCCTGCGCGCACGTATGATGATCCTGATTCTGGCCCCGACGCTGTTGGTCGGTTTGCTGCTCAGCATCTTTTTCGTTGTCCATCGTTACAATGACTTACAGCGTCAGCTGGAAGATGCCGGCGCCAGTATTATTGAGCCCCTGGCGGTCTCCAGCGAATACGGCATGAACTTCCACAGCCGGGAGTCGATTCGCCAGTTAGTCAGCGTGCTGCACCGCCGCCATTCGGATATCGTGCGGGGCATTTCAATTTACGATGACAGTAACAAGCTGTTCGTCACCTCTAATTTTCAGCATAACGCCGCTCGCCTGAAGCTGCCCGACGGGGAAAAGCCCCCGAAAGATCTCACCGTCACCCGCGCGGGCGACATTATGATCCTGCGAATGCCGATTATTTCCGAAAGATACTCACCGGATGAGTCCGCTGAAACCAACGTCAAACAAAGTAACAGCACCCTCGGCTACGTCGCCATGGAGCTGGATCTCAAATCCGTTCGCCTGCAGCAATACCGCGAAATCTTTATCTCCACTTTGATGATGCTGTTCTGTATTGGCATTGCGATGCTGTTTGCCTATCGCCTGATGCGCGACGTGACCGGGCCGATCCGCAATATGGTAAATACCGTGGACCGCATTCGCCGCGGGCAGCTCGACAGCCGCGTGGAAGGGTTTATGCTGGGCGAACTGGATATGCTGAAAAACGGCATTAACTCGATGGCAATGTCGCTGACGGCGTATCACGAAGAGATGCAGCACAACGTCGACCAGGCCACCTCCGATCTGCGTGAAACCCTTGAGCAGATGGAAATTCAGAACGTGGAGCTCGATCTTGCCAAAAAGCGGGCTCAGGAGGCCGCCCGTATAAAATCTGAGTTTCTGGCAAATATGTCTCACGAGCTGCGTACGCCGCTAAATGGCGTCATTGGCTTTACTCGCCTGGCCTTAAAAACTGACCTGACGCCAACCCAGCGCGACCACCTCTATACGATTGAACGCTCGGCCAATAACTTGCTCACCATCATTAATGACGTGCTGGACTTCTCCAAGCTCGAAGCTGGCAAGCTGCTGCTGGAATCCATTCCCTTCCCGCTGCGCAACACGCTGGATGAAGTGGTAACTCTGCTGGCACATTCCGCCCACGACAAAGGCCTTGAGCTGACGCTAAATATCAAAAATGACGTGCCGGATAATGTGATTGGCGACCCTCTGCGCCTGCAGCAGGTGGTCACCAATCTGGTGGGCAACGCCATTAAATTCACCGAAACCGGCAACATCGACCTGCTGGTGGAAAAACGAGCGGAAGGAAACAACAAAGTTCAGATTGAAATGCAGATCCACGACACCGGCATCGGCATTCCTGAACAGGAACAATCGCGTCTCTTCCAGGCCTTCCGCCAGGCGGATGCCAGTATTTCCCGCCGCCACGGCGGCACCGGGCTGGGGCTGGTGATCACCCAAAAGCTAGTGAATGAAATGGGCGGTGATATCTCCTTCCACAGTAAACCGAATCGGGGCTCAACGTTCTGGTTCCACATCAGCCTGGACCTGAACCCGAACGCCGTAAACGACAGACAAGTGCTGGACAAGCTGGCAGGTAAACGCCTGGGCTACGTCGAGCCGAACGCCATCGCCGCACAAAGCACCCTGAATTTGCTGCAAAACACACCGCTGGACGTCGTGCACAGCCCGTCACTCACCGGACTGCCCGATGAGCACTACGACATTCTGCTGTGTGGCATTCCCGTCACCTTTACAGAAACGCTCACGCTGGCAAACCCTAAGCTCGCCAAAGCGGTCACCATGGCAGATTGCCTTATTCTGGCCTTGCCCTGCCATACTCAGGTCGGCGCGGAAGAGCTTAAGCGCCAGGGCGTGGCGGGCTGCCTGTCAAAACCGATCACCTCTACGCGCCTGTTCCCGATGCTGCTTGAAAGCTGCCCGAAAGCTAATCTGGCTCTGCCGTTCGTTGAACATAGCGATAAGCTGCCGATGGCCGTCATGGCGGTGGACGATAACCCGGCCAACCTGAAGCTCATCGGCGCGTTACTCGAAGACAGAGTTCAGCAAGTTGTGCTGTGTGAAAGCGGCACGCAGGCGCTGGAGCGCACCCGACAAATGAACATCGACATTATCCTGATGGACATTCAGATGCCGGAAATGGACGGCATCCGCGCCTGCGAGCTGATTCGCCAGTTGCCGCATCACCAGCAAACCCCGGTGATTGCTGTTACTGCCCACGCGCTGGCGGGGCAAAAAGAGAAACTCATGAGCGCCGGCATGAACGACTATCTCGCAAAGCCGATTGAAGAAGAAAAACTGCATCGCCTGCTGATGCGCTACCATCCGGGCAATATCGGCCAGCTTCCCGTTCAGCAGGAAGACCCCGTCCCGCCGGGGATTAATATCAATAAGACGCTGGACTGGAACCTGGCGCTTCGCCAGGCTGCCAATAAAGCCGATCTCGCCCGAGAGATGCTTGACATGCTGCTGGAGTTTTTACCGGAAGTGAGAAATATTCTCGAAGAACAGCTGGTGGGCGACAAGCCCGAAGGGTTGATCGATATCGTGCATAAACTGCACGGGAGCTGCAGCTACAGCGGCGTCCCGCGGATGAAAAAACTCTGCCAGACGCTCGAGCACGAGCTGCGTCACGGCGTAGCGCCGGAGGAGATGGAGCCTGAAATTCTGGAGCTCCTGGACGAGATGGATAACGTTGCGCGGGAAGCGAAGAAGTATCAGATTTGAGTTTAAACCTGGTACGAAGAGGGATCCCGCACGCCCTCTTCGTTTTTACAAAAATGTTAGCCTTTAGTCATGCCACGCCACATCACGTCAAAGCCGGCAGATTTGTATTCATCCCTGCGTGAGGGATCGCGTCCGGCAAATTCCATCGTGGTTTCGGCCAGGCCAAAGAAAATAGCGTCGGCAAATGCCGACTCAATGCCGGTCAGCGCCTCGTTGGTGATACATTCCTTCGACAGGTCACGCAGATCCGGGTAAGCAAGGTAAACCATTTCCAGCGTTTCGGACGTGATCTTGCCGGAAACCGCCAGCTGGCGCATCGCTTTACGCGCATTCATATTCACCAGCCCCCAGTCGATGTAATTCCCCCATACCGTTCTGGAGCGTTCTTTGCTTGGCGCATGCCGGTCGTAGGTTTTCATCAGCTCGTTGCCAAGATCTTGCTTATGATGAAGATAAACGGCGTTCAGCAACTCGTCTTTAGTGGGAAAATAACGGAACAACGTCCCTTCGGCTACCCCCGCCTTTCTGGCAATCAAAGAGGTCGCTGCCCCTAATCCCAGCTCCGCTATCGCGTCGGTTGCCGCATCGAGTAATGCTAATCGTTTATCTTCACTTTTTGGACGAGCCACGGTTCCTCACAAGCCAGTTATCTGAGTGGATAGGGTTTCAGCCATCGGGATCGCCGCGATCGCTGAATGTCATGTTCTTTATCATACCGTAAATTTTGTTGACGGTTGACCTTGCCTGCCTATAATGAGTGTTTACTCACTCAATAGCAATATAACCCGCACAGTTCCTAAGAGAATCTTTTATGGCTGCCGCGCAATCTGGCAAGCGTTCGTTAACCCTAAAATTCATGGTCGTGATTATGTTATTAGGCCTTACTGCCACTAGCGCTGCGCTGTTCCCGATGGCTGAATTTGGCAAACTGCCGCAGGGCAGCCGCCTTGAACGCATCCAGCAATCCCCCCAGTACCGCGACGGCAAGTTCCACAATCAGCAGGACACGCCAATGATGACCGACAAACGCGGTCGCATTGCGGCGCTGTGGGATTTCTTTTTCGACCGGCCAGATACGGTAAAACCCGATCGTCCCCTGCCGCTGATCAAAACCGATCTGGCAAAGCTTGATAAACAGCAGGATCTGGTGGTGTGGCTGGGCCATTCCTCCTGGTTTATTCAGCTCGGCGGCAAACGCATTCTTATCGATCCGGTGTTCAGCCACTATGCCGCCCCGTTCGCCTTTCTAAACAAAGCGTTTGCGGGCGATTATCCGTGGCGAGCGGAAGATATGCCGGACATAGACACTTTGATCATCTCTCACGATCACTGGGATCACCTGGACTACCCCACGCTGCGGGCGCTTAAGCCAAAGATTAAGCAGGTAGTCACCCCGCTTGGCGTTGGCGCACATTTTGAAGTCTGGGGCTTCGATCCCGCGCTTATCCACGAACTGGACTGGCAGGAAAAAGTCGCCATTGACGATGAATTAACGATTCACGCCCTGCCGGCACGCCACTTCTCTGGCCGCGGGTTAACCGGCAACAAAACGCTGTGGGCAAGCTTTATGTTCGTCACGCCGCAGCGAAAAGTTTATTACAGCGGCGATTCCGGCTACGGCCCGCATTTCAAACAGATCGGTGAGCAATTTAGCGATATCGATCTCGCGATCATGGAAAACGGCCAGTATGACGAAGGCTGGAAATACATCCACATGATGCCGGAAGAAGCAGCTCAGGCGACGGAAGACCTGGGGGCGAAAACCATGGTGCCAGGGCACGCAGGCCGGTTTGCATTGGCGAACCACAGCTGGGACGAGCCTTTCCGCCGTATAGCAACCGCCAGCGCAGGCCGCAGCTATCAGCTGCTCACGCCGGAAATGGGGCAAATACTGGAAGTGAGTCAACCGCGTCAGGCCTTCGATGCCTGGTGGGAATAGCGTTATCAATTATCGAACGAGCAAGATGTAGAAGGAGGTGGTATGTCCATGCCTAAAGATTTTATGGAATCTCTGCTTGAGTGGGTCGATGGCAATATGCAGCGCCCGCTGCGTATTGAAGAAGTCGCCAGGCAGTCCGGCTACTCGAAGTGGTACCTGCAGCGGATGTTCTCAGACTGGGCGGGGAAAAGCCTCGGCGCCTACATTCGTGAACGTAAATTGCAGTTAGCGGCAGAAGATCTGAAAAATACCGAGGACAAAATCCTCGATATCTCAGTGCGCTACGGTTTCGATTCGCAGCAATCTTTTACCCGCACGTTCGGGAAACGGTTCAATACCTCTCCCGGCGCCTACCGTCGCGAGCACGAACCCCCGCTTAATTAAGACCTTTTCTGGGTGGGTATGCGCCGCTTACCCACCCTGTTTTCACTTACTTCAGTAAAGTCGCCCACTGCTCAACCCACGGGCCGGAAACCACTTCAGGCTCCGGATGGTCGTTGGCGTCAATCGTTAAAACCTCAGCAATGCGGGTTGCGCCCTGCTCCTGCAATAAAGCGTCAAACTGCTTGCCGCCGCCGCAGAAGTGGTCGTAGTTGCTGTCACCCAGCGCAATCAAACCATAATGTAGCTCAGGCTGGTAACCCAGCTGATCTTTGATGGCCTGAAATAGCGGAACAATGCTGTCCGGCAGATCGCCCTGCCCCGTCGTGGACGTGACCACCAGCGCATAATGATTGCGGTAATATTGCCACTCGGTCAGGTCGGGATCTTCAAACACCTTTGCCTGATGGCCGTGTTTTTTCAGAATGGTTTCGGCTTCTTCCGCCACTAACAGCGCATTGCCGTACATCGTGCCTACAAAAATACCCACTTCGGCCATCGGTAACTCCTTAAGAATTAGGGACAAGGCTTATCCAGGCAGCTCGCCGGATCACACTCACTATTTTCAACATCCGGCAACAGACCGCGCCAGCCAAATTGTGTCAGCATTTGCATCCATGTCTCATCCAGCCCCGCTTTTAGCGTCAGCGGTTCCCCGGTAATAGGGTGCTTTAAAGAGAGCTGGCTGGCATGCAGCATCAGGCGCTGGCAATCGAAATGCTCTGCCGCCCCGCGATTCTGACGCAAATCGCCGTGTTTGGAATCGCCAATAATGGGATGCCGAAGATGCGCCAGATGCCGCCGAAGCTGGTGTTTACGGCCAGTCTTTGGCTCAAGCTCCACCAGGCTGTAGCGCGCGCTTGAATAGCGCCCCACCGCCACCGGCATTTCGACCGTTGCCAGCCCGCGATAATGCGTCACTGCGGGCTGTGGCCCTTTGTCCTGGTCACTAAATTTATCGGCGATTTTATCCAGCTCTTCAACCAGAGGATAATCCAGCACGGCTTCGTCCTGCAGCCAGCCTCGCACCACAGCATGGTAGCGTTTCTGCATCTGGTGCTGCTCAAATTGCTGCGACAGCAGGCGGCCTACTTCGCTGGACAGCCCCATCAACAGCACGCCAGAGGTTGGTCTGTCGAGGCGATGAACGGTAAAAACGTGCTGGCCAATCTGGTCGCGGACGGTTTGCATCACCACGACTTTTTCGTGCCTGTCCAGCCAGCTGCGGTGAACCAGCCAGCCGGACGGTTTGTTCACGGCAACCAGCCATTCATCCTGGTAAATAATCTCCAGCATCACCCCTGTTCCGCGTTAAACAGTGCATCCAGCTCAAGCAGCACGGCAAGGAGAGGTTCACGCACGGCATGCGTCGCATCCAGCGCCATCTCATAATAAGGGGCGATAGCAAAGGCGTCAGGCAGAGGATGCTGGCTGTCCAGCAGCGCGTGCATACGAGGGATCAGGACCCATTGTAGCCATTCGTGGGGCTCCAGCGTATCCATGCAGAAAGGCTGCGTGCTCTCAAATGCTGTGGGATCGGGAGGCAGGCCCTGCCAGAGGGAATGATCGCGCAGGATCTGCTCAATGGTGAGTAAATGATGGCGAACCAGCGTCTGGCGCTCCATGAAAACCTCATTCGTCAGTGGAAAAGAGCGGTACAGAATAACACTTCTTCGCTGCCCGTGAAAAAGGCATAAAAAAAGGGAGCACTGTTTACACAGTGCTCCCGGTTCGTTTCGCAGCTAATCCAGCTACTTTTCATGCTCCCTGCTCATCCATGACAACTTTGTCCTCTGGTCTCCTGACCAGCAATCCATCGCCAGGGCTCCCTGCTACCATCATCCTGATGGGTGTCCAACATCATCCTGACGCGAAATCCTTGAGTCTTCCTGACCCACCGCACTCCTGTTACGGCTCTCATTCTCCGTCCTGGAGGTGTCCCTTAACTCTGCCTGAGTTATCCGTGCTTCATCTGTGAAGCCTTCCTTGTTCGCCATCCCGGCGGGTTCCTTTAGTAAGAAGCGACATCATCCTAATGTCTCCTTCATTACGTCGACATCCTGTCGATGAATATAGGATCCCCTATTTGCCCGCATGTGACAAGGCATGCAGCGGTGCTGCGGGCAAAAACTTTCATTCGGAACTTTCCTAAAACAAAAATAAATCATTGTTTTATAAAGACATCGATAAATGAGAGTCGCTTTCATCTGCCGTCAAATGTAGCGATCTCTCACACGGCTTGTAAGAGATCTCTCACAGGAACTTGGGCAAAAAAGCTAGATCACCTGTGGCGTTAAGGCATTCAGAAAGTCAGGGAGGGAGGCGGAAAGCACGGTGCGCTGCGGGGTGCCGATTCTTTCAAGCACCACTTCACCTGTCAAGTTGCATAGTGAAAGGACTTCCATTTCATCTTCCGTGGTGGCTAAAAACAGCGTCGGAGATAACTTCAAACGCTTCTGCGTCACCAGATGGCCAATCAGGTTCTCCTGCACGCGAACAAAGTCGTCCTCGCTCCACGCCTGAAGCAGCGTCAGCGCAGTATTTCCATGTACGGCGGGCATATCTCCGGCAAATTGCGTGGTGTAAAACGCTTCAACGGCAGGTTGGAGGGAAATATCCAATGCTCGCTCTACGGCGCTTAAATCCGCTTCTGGTATAAACGGCTGGGGCTGCCAGCGCACGTCTCCCCCGGTGGTCGTGACAATGCACGGCGAAGGAATGCCGTACAGTGCTTCACTGGCAGGCCAGCCTCCCGTTTCCTCCTGCCACTGGTCGCAAAAACGGCGGGTAAACTCTTTAAGGGCAAAGGCGACTTCGTTCATTAATTTCTCACTCGCGTAGGCTGGGGTACAATAAAAGCCAATTGTACCTTTATCTCGGTGAAACATGTCCTACGAAAATCACCAGGCTCTAAGTGGCCTGACGCTGGGTAAGCCCACGGCTTATCAGGATCAATACCAGCCTTCGCTACTGCAGGCCGTACCGCGCAGCCTGAATCGCGATCCGCTTGGCCTCCACGCCGACAGCCTGCCATTCAGCGGCGGCGACATCTGGACGCTCTACGAACTCTCATGGCTGAACAGCAATGGCCTGCCCCAGGTCGCCGTGGGCCATGTGCAGTTAGACGCCAACAGCGTCAATCTTGTGGAGTCCAAAAGCTTTAAGCTCTACCTGAACAGCTTTAACCAGACCCGCTTCGCCGACTGGGAAACCGTCCAGGCAACGCTGAAGCGTGATTTAAGCGCCTGCGCCGAAGGCGACGTCAGCGTGGTGCTGTTCCGCCTGCATGAGCTGGAAGGCCAGGAAATCGCAGCGTTCAGCGGAGAATGCATCGATGAGCAGGACATCGCCATCGACAGCTACGACTTCAATGCAGATTATCTGCAACAGGCTGCGGGGGATGAGATCGTGGAAGAGACGCTGGTTAGCCACCTGCTGAAGTCCAACTGCCTGATCACCCACCAGCCAGACTGGGGCTCCGTACAGATTCACTATCGTGGTCCAAAAATCGATCGCGAAAAGCTGCTGCGCTATCTGGTCTCCTTCCGCCATCACAACGAGTTTCATGAGCAGTGCGTAGAGCGCATCTTTAATGACCTGCAGCGCTTCTGCCAGCCGCACTCGCTCAGCGTCTACGCACGCTACACGCGTCGGGGCGGGTTGGACATTAACCCGTGGCGTACGAATACCGATTTCCATCCTGCTTTTGGCCGCCTGACCCGCCAATAAGTGCGAAATAGCTCCCAGCGCCAAAAGCGAATGTGGTTTACGGGTTGTTAAAGTGAACAGGCCAGGGCTATTGTAATCTGTGAGAACGGCACTTTTCGTTCCGTAAGGAGTTCACTTGATTACACATATTAGCCCGCTTGGCTCAATGGATATGTTGTCGCAGCTGGAAGTCGATATGCTTAAACGCACCGCCAGCAGCGACCTTTATCAACTGTTTCGTAACTGCTCACTGGCGGTCCTTAATTCCGGCAGTCAAACCGACAGCAGCAAAGAGCTGCTTTCTCGCTACCAGAACTTTGACATCAATGTGTTACGCCGTGAACGTGGCGTAAAACTCGAACTGATTAACCCCCCGGAAGATGCCTTTGTTGACGGCCGAATCATCCGCGCGCTGCAGGCTAACCTGTTTGCCGTCCTGCGCGATATTCTGTTTGTTAACGGCCAAATTACCAACGCAGGTCGTTTTCAGCATTTGAACAAAGAAAACTCTATTCATATCACCAACGTGGTGTTTTCTATTTTACGAAATGCCCGCGCGCTGCACGTGGGTGAAGCCCCGAACCTGGTGGTTTGCTGGGGCGGCCACTCCATTAACGAAAACGAATACCTGTATGCCCGCCGTGTGGGCACTCAGCTTGGCCTACGCGAGCTGAATATCTGCACCGGCTGCGGGCCGGGGGCGATGGAAGCGCCGATGAAAGGTGCCGCCGTCGGCCACGCTCAGCAGCGCTATAAAGAAGGGCGTTTTATCGGCCTGACGGAGCCTTCGATCATCGCCGCCGAGCCGCCTAACCCGCTGGTCAACGAACTGATCATCATGCCGGATATTGAAAAACGCCTTGAGGCGTTCGTGCGCATTGCCCACGGCATCATTATCTTCCCTGGCGGGGTTGGTACCGCAGAAGAGCTGCTCTACCTGCTTGGCATTCTGATGAATCCACACAACCACGATCAGGTACTGCCGCTAATCCTCACCGGGCCGAAAGAAAGCGCGGATTACTTCCGTGTGCTGGATGAATTTATCGTTAGCACCCTGGGCGAGAAAGCGCGCCAGCATTATAAAATCATCATCGACGACGCAACTGAAGTCGCCCGCCTGATGAAAAAAGCTATGCCACAGGTGAAAGAGAACCGCCGTGAAACCGGCGATGCCTACGGCTTCAACTGGTCCATTCGCATCTCTCCAGATCTGCAGATGCCGTTTGAACCGACCCACGAAAACATGGCTAACCTGCAGCTCTACCCTGATCAGCCTGCGGAAAAGCTGGCCGCCTCGCTGCGGCGCGCCTTCTCAGGCATCGTTGCCGGCAACGTGAAGGAGCCTGGTATTCATGCCATCGAAAAATACGGCCCGTACAAACTGCACGGGGACCCGGACATGATGAAACGCATGGATGTTCTGCTGCAGGGCTTTGTCGCCCAGCACCGCATGAAGCTGCCCGGCAGCGCCTACATTCCCTGCTACGAAATAGTGCGTTAACCTTCCAGGGCGGCCAGTGGTCGCCCTTCTTTTTACCTTTCTCAAAGCCATTTAATCGATTGCGCTCACACTTAAAAGCACAAACATTGCGACCTGAAGCAAATACTCGTTGAAAAATGCTGTTTTAGGCACTTTCTTTGGCAAAAACCGAGTTATTTGGTCAGGTTTAATTTATTGCATCATCCACAAGTGTCAGGCTTCGCGACCATAAATGTCATATTGATGTCTATGAACAGACTGTTATGCGGATTTGTTGCTTAACAAACGTAGATTATCGCATTTGGGATCGCGATCACTGATACATAGATGACATAAATGTATCTTTCCGCCCGCCGATAGTTACGGGCCACAACTACTACAAAAACGCCCCCGGCCAGAATTTAGTTTCAGCAGTTATGCCTCACACATTGCGTTAACTGCGAATTTTTAAACATTGCACGAAACATTCCTTTGGAGATGTAAATGGAAACCACTCAAACCGGCAGTATTGTCTCTGCTGAGAAAAAAGGCGCATGGCGCAAGACCGACACCATGTGGATGCTGGGCCTGTACGGCACGGCTATCGGTGCAGGCGTCCTGTTCCTGCCAATCAACGCCGGCGTTGGTGGCCTGATCCCGCTGTTCATCATGGCGATTCTGGCTTTCCCAATGACGTTCTTCGCACACCGCGGTATGACCCGCTTCGTGCTGTCCGGTAAAAACCCGGGCGAAGACATCACAGAAGTTGTAGAAGAGCACTTTGGTGTTGGCGCAGGTAAGCTCATCACCCTGCTGTACTTCTTTGCTATCTACCCGATCCTGCTGGTTTACAGCGTGGCTATTACCAACACCGTTGACAGCTTCATCACCCACCAGTTGGGCATGACTGCACCGCCGCGCGCTATCCTTTCTTTGATTCTGATTGTCGGCATGATGACTATCGTGCGCTTCGGCGAGCAGATGATCGTCAAAGCGATGAGCATCCTGGTATTCCCATTTGTTGCGGCTCTGATGATTCTGGCGCTGTACCTGATTCCAAACTGGAGCGGTGCGGCGTTTGAAACCCTGTCCTTCAGCGCAACCCCGGCAACCGGCAGCGGACTGTGGATGACCCTGTGGCTGGCAATTCCGGTCATGGTGTTCTCCTTCAACCACTCCCCTATCATCTCCTCCTTCGCCGTGGCTAAACGCGAAGAGTACGGCGATGGCGCTGAGAAAAAATGCTCCAGCATCCTGGCTCGTGCACACATCATGATGGTGCTGACCGTAATGTTCTTCGTGTTCAGCTGCGTGCTGAGCCTGAGCCCTGCTGACCTGGCCGCGGCAAAAGCGCAGAACATCTCTATCCTGTCTTACTTGGCTAACCACTTTAATGCACCGGTTATCGCCTGGATGGCGCCAATCATTGCAATGATTGCCATCACCAAATCCTTCCTCGGCCACTACTTGGGCGCACGTGAAGGCTTTAACGGCATGGTCATTAAGTCTCTGCGCGGCAAAGGTAAAAGTATTGAAATCGGTAAACTGAACAAAATTACCGCGCTGTTTATGCTAGTGACGACCTGGGCAGTGGCGACGCTGAACCCAAGCATCCTCGGGATGATTGAAACCCTGGGCGGCCCGGTTATCGCGATGATTCTGTTCCTAATGCCGATGTATGCTATTCAGAAAGTACCGGCGATGCGTAAGTACAGCGGCCATATAAGCAACGTCTTTGTTGTGATTATGGGCCTGATCGCAATCTCCGCTATCTTCTACTCGCTGTTCAGCTAAGCAAGTTAAAGAGTCGCCCGCCTGGGCGACTCTCCTCCCCCAAGTCACTTACGCAGGGAAATCTTATGATTAGCGTATTCGACATTTTCAAAATCGGTATTGGCCCCTCCAGCTCACATACCGTCGGCCCGATGAAGGCCGGTAAACAATTTTCCGATGACCTGATTGAGCAAGGGATCCTGCGCGATGTCACTCGTGTAGTTGTGGATGTCTATGGCTCTCTGTCCCTGACAGGTAAAGGCCACCATACCGATATAGCCATTATTATGGGCCTGGCGGGTAACCTGCCGGATACCGTAGATATCGACGCTATTCCGCACTTCATCCAGGATGTAAACACCCACGGGCGCCTGATGCTGGCCAATGGTCAGCATGAAGTTGAATTCCCGGTGGACTGCTGCATGAACTTCCATGCCGACAACCTGGCGCTCCACGAGAATGGTATGCGCATCACCGCTCTGGCTGGCGACAACGTGCTGTATTCTCAGACCTATTACTCTATCGGCGGTGGCTTCATCGTTGATGAAGCACATTTTGGTGCGCAGAGTGAAAACCCGGTCAGCGTACCTTATCCGTATCAGAATGCTGCAGACCTGCAAAAACACTGCCGTGAAACGGGCTTATCGCTTTCCGGCCTGATGATGCAGAACGAACGAGCTCTGCATAGCCAGGAAGAGATCGACGCCCACTTTGCGTCGGTCTGGGAAGTAATGAGCAGCGGAATTGAACGCGGTATCACTACAGAAGGCGTGCTGCCTGGTAAAATGCGCGTTCCGCGCCGTGCTGCAGCCCTGCGTCGTATGCTGGTGACCACCGATAAAAACAACTCTGACCCGATGGCAGTTGTGGACTGGATCAATATGTTCGCGCTGGCGGTGAACGAAGAAAACGCTGCCGGTGGCCGCGTGGTCACCGCTCCAACAAACGGGGCCTGCGGGATTGTGCCGGCTGTGTTGGCGTATTACGACAAGTTCATTCGTCAGGTGAACGCTAATTCCTGCGCCCGCTATTTCCTGGCCGCCGGTGCTATCGGTTCTCTGTATAAAATGAACGCATCTATCTCCGGCGCGGAAGTAGGTTGTCAGGGAGAAGTCGGCGTAGCCTGTTCAATGGCTGCTGCAGGCCTTACTGAGCTGCTGGGCGGTAGCCCTACTCAGGTGTGTATCGCTGCGGAAATCGGTATGGAGCACAATCTGGGACTGACGTGTGACCCGGTTGCAGGCCAGGTTCAGGTTCCATGCATCGAGCGTAACGCCATTGCGGCAGTTAAAGCCGTGAACGCTGCACGTATGGCCATGCGCCGTACCAGCGAGCCTCGCGTCTGTCTGGATAAGGTTATCGAGACAATGTATGAAACGGGCAAGGACATGAACGCCAAGTATCGCGAAACCTCTCGCGGTGGCCTGGCGCTGAAAATTGTCGCCTGTGACTAAAAATTAAGGCTCCCGGTTGGGAGCCTTTCAGACGACTGACCAACTTCCGGTGAAAAAAGAAAGATCTGCCGACTGGTTAAAAAACAGGAAAATCAATTCATTGATTTCCGGCTGATAGCCACAAAAAGGGAAAAACCACGCTTTTTCCTTTTTTGTCAGCAACCTTTAAGGCTCCCGGTTGGGAGCCTTTTTCTTAGAGCGCCGCTTTCAAACGCTTCACGGCTTCAACCAGTTGCTCATCAGTTGCCGTCGCGTAGGAGAAACGCAGCGTGCGTTTATCCGCATGATCGCTGAAGAAGAACTCTCCCGGCACGTACACCACGCCTTTCTCCAGCGTTTTTTGTAGCCACGCCGTGGTATCAAAGTCGTAGCGGAAAGCGGCCCAAAGGAACATCCCGCCCTGCGGCTGGTTAAAGGTAATGTGCTCGCCAAGCTCTTCTTCCAGCAGACGTGACAGCATCAGGCACTTCTGCTTATAAGCCTCACGAATCAGCTCAATCTGCGGCTCAAGACGCCCCAGTTTCAGGTAAGCCGCCGCCAGCGCCTGCGTAAACGAGTTAGCATGTAAATCAGTCGCCTGCTTAATGATGGCGACCTTTTGCTTCATCCACTCCGGGAGAATAATCCAGCCGACACGCAGCCCCGGAGCCAAAATTTTCGAGAACGTTGAGGTATAGACCACGTGGTCTTCATGCCCTAACTCTGTGGCGACCTGAATCAGGGTCTTCTCGCGGCGATCGGTAAAGCTAATCGCCCCGTACGGATCGTCTTCAATAATCACAAAATCATGTTCGGCAGCCAGTTTCACCAGTTTT
This sequence comes from Cedecea sp. B1(4), assembly GCF_059414925.1. Classification (NCBI taxonomy): domain Bacteria; kingdom Pseudomonadati; phylum Pseudomonadota; class Gammaproteobacteria; order Enterobacterales; family Enterobacteriaceae; genus Cedecea; species Cedecea sp. B1(4). The sequence goes on from NZ_JCAHMZ010000006.1 coordinate 138,416, forward strand.
TCACGACGCTCAGCGCTCAGCGTTGTGCCGCTTGGATTACCAAAGGTTGGCACCAGATAAACGCCTTTGACACGCGTGGTTTTCAGCAAAGCTTCCAGCTCATCGACAATCATGCCGTGCTCGTCCCCACCTACGGATTCAACCTTCGCGGCGGTCAAACTGAGGATTTGCAGCGTGGCCAGGTAGGTCGGGCGCTCAACGACGAAAACGTCACCTTCGTCTGCCAGCGCACGAATCAGCAAATCCAACGCCTGCTGGGAACCTGAGGTGATGAGCAACTGGTCGCTGCGCGTAGTAATCCCGCGAGCCTTGCACAGCTCAACTAGCTGGTCACGCAGCTCGGAATTGCCTTCGGTCAGGCCATACTGAAAAGCGTCATTAAAGTTCTCTTCCAGCACTTTACGGGTCGCCAGCTCCAGCCCTTGTCTGTCAAACAGCTCACTGGAAGGAATGCCGCCAGCCAGTGAAATCACGCCGGGCATTTTGCTGTGCTTAAGAAGTTCGCGGATGGCCGAGGGTTGCAGGTTTTGAATGCGTTGCGCGAGGTGTTTAGTATTACTCATATTGATGTTCTCTATTTTTTTATGCGTTAGAAATATACATAGCCCGCTAACAACTACGCAATGGCTTTCCACCCGGCCCCTATAAGGTTTTGCGAGAGGCATTCCTGAATGCTGCGATGAGAATAGCTCATCATGGCGGGAAGTGTTAGGGTAGGCTCATCAGAGTGACGAGTTAATTTCTTATGGCTATTCATTTACTTATCGTCGATGCCCTGAACCTGATTCGCCGCATACATGCGGTGCAGGGTTCGCCTTGCGTAGATACATGTCTGCATGCGCTTGACCAGCTTATTGGCCACAGCCAGCCTACTCATGCGGTGGCGGTGTTTGATGACGAAGAACGTCGCGAAGGCTGGCGGCATCAAGTTCTGCCCGACTACAAAGCGGGCCGTTCGCCAATGCCAGACGACCTGCATGCCGAAATGCCAGCTCTGCGGGAAGCGTTTACCCGTCGTGGCGTTCAGTGCTGGCATTCAAAAGGCAACGAGGCGGACGATCTTGCGGCTACGCTGGCGGTGAAAGTCGCCTCCGGCGGTCATCGGGCAACCATTGTGTCCACCGACAAAGGCTATTGCCAGCTGCTGGCCCCAACGCTGCAAATTCGCGACTACTTCCAAAAACGCTGGCTGGATGCGCCCTTTATTGCTCAGGAATATGGCGTTCAGCCGGAACAACTGGGGGACTTCTGGGGGCTGGCAGGCATCAGCAGCAGCAAAATTCCCGGCGTGCCCGGTATTGGCCCGAAAAGCGCTACACAGCTCATTAACCAGTTTTCTGACCTGGAAACGCTCTATCAGCGGCTTGATGCAGTCCCGGAAAAATGGCGTAAGAAGCTGGAGCTGCACAGAGAAAGTGCGTTTATCAGCCGTCAGGTGGCAAGGCTTGAGACGGATTTACAGCTCGACGGGAACTTACAGCAGCTAAGGTTGCCTGGTGCATTGCCTTCTGCATAACGCAAAAGAACTCCCCTTGCCCGGATGAGCAAGGGGGTGGTCATTAACGTTCGTCGCGACGGCCCCCCACGGCCGCCCACCAACGGCGGATGTGAACGGTCACTTCTTCACGATCGTGGTAAAGCTGGCGGGCTTTGATTTCCGCGTTAATGCCGTTGCTCTCGAGGATTTCGCGGATCTGCGCCAGGTTTTGCGACACCTCTTCGTAGCGCTTTTTCATCGGCAACTTGAGGTTAAAGATAGTCTCACGGCACCAGCCGTTTACCAGCCAGGTTGCCATTAAATGGGCTACTTTCGCCGGTTTTTCCACCATGTCGCAGACCATCCAGGAGATGTTGGTGCGGGTCGGGCGGTATTTGAAGCCATCTTCGCGCAGCCAGGTGACCTGTCCGGTGTCCATAAGGCTCTGCGCCATCGGGCCGTTATCGACGGACGAAACCCACATATTGCGTTTCACCAACTGATAGGTCCAGCCGCCCGGGCAGGCACCCAAATCAACGGCGTACATGCCGTTAGCCAGACGCTCGTCCCATTCATCGGCGGGAATAAAGACGTGAAACGCCTCTTCCAGCTTCAGCGTGGAGCGACTTGGAGCATCCGCCGGGAACTTGAGGCGCGGGATGCCCATATAGAACGGCGAATTGTTGGTGGTGTAGGAGTAACCTGTGTAACAGCAGCCGGGGGCGATAAAGAACACATGCACAACCGGACGCTTCGGCGTTTCGTAGTTGGTCAGCACTCCGGCTTCGCGCAGGCTGGCACGCAGCGGCACGGTAAACTTGCGACAGAACTTCATCAGCTCTTTGCTTTCGTTGGTATCGGCCACTTCAACCCGCAGGTCGCCGCCCTTTTCCACCACGCCCTGCAGCATGCCGACAATAGGCGTGATGCGGTCTTCCGGCGGTAAATCCTTTAGCAGCTCGCCGGCAACAAACATCTGGCGGGCAAAAATCAGGTCGCTGAACGGCAGCTCGCGCGCCAGCTTTTCCGCCTCTTCCGGCTGATAGCATTCAAATATGACATAACCGCTGTGCTCTTTAACACGGGCAAAGCCGTAGACACCGCGCTGACCCGCTTTGTCGGTTATCTCTGCCGCACACTCTTTCTCGAATCCCTGGCGGCAGTACAAAATCACTTTATTCATGGCTTACGCCCTTACGTTTCAGGCGCACAGCACCAATTAACATCAATATCCAACCGGCCAGGAAGCTGACGCCGCCCACCGGGGTAACAAACGCCCACAGCCGCAGGTGCGACAGGGCCAGGCAGTACAAACTGCCGCTAAATAATACGGTGCCTAACGCCATAAAGACGCTGCTCCAGTAGAACCAGATGCTGATACGACGCTGCATTGCCACCGCAAGGCCAAAAATCGCGAGCGTGTGAAACGCCTGATACTCAAGCCCGGTCTGGATCCATCCCATCTCTGCAACACCCAGAGACTTGCTCAATACGTGCGCCCCAAAGGCGCCCAGGGCAACAAAAACAAAACCGCTGATGGCGGCAAAAATCAGCATGAATCGGCTGGTCATGGTGTAACCCTAAAGTAAGGCGTGGCCGCGCCACGCGAAGATTGCTTATTGTTCGTAGCGAAAACGGAATTTTTCTTGCTCACTGGCCGCCTTTGCCAGGATCCACTGTCGAAACGCGGCTATTTTACCCAGTTCTGCCTGGCTGTCATGACAAACCAGATAAAAGGCGTTTTTACTTACCAGCACATCATTGAACGGGCATACCAGACGGCCCGCTTCGATTTCCGTTTGGGCCATGACGTTATTGGCCAGCGCAATCCCCTGCCCGTGAATCGCGGCCTGGAGTACCATTGCGCTGTGGCTGAAAATGGGCCCTTGCTGGACATTAATATGGCTCACGCCAAGCTGGCGGGTATAAGTCTGCCAGTCGCGGCGCGAAGCGTCATGCAATAAAGTGTGCTTGGCTAAATCTTCCGGCGTTTTAATCGGTTTGTCGCCGGTTAGTAGCATAGGTGAGCAAACCGGCAGCAAATACTCAGCATAAAGTTTTTCGACTCTTAGCCCTGGCCAGTTTCCCCGCCCATAGAATATCGCCACGTCCACGTCGTCAGACAGCTTGTCTTCCTGGCGGTCCACTGCCTGAATTCGCACGTCGATGCCCGGATAAGCTGAGTTAAAGCTTGTTAAGCGAGGCACCAGCCAGTGAATCGCAAAACTGGGCAATAAACTCACCGTCAGCGCGCCTTTTGCACTGCGCGCCTGCAGCTTGCGGGTGGCTTCCGTCAGCTGGGAAAAAATCTCTTTAATATCCTGATAATAACTCTGCCCCTCCTCCGTCAACAGCAACGATCGGTTACGGCGGCGGAACAGCTTCAGGCCAAGAAAATCCTCCAGGGACTTGATCTGGTGGCTTACCGCGGCCTGAGTAACGAACAGTTCCTCAGCCGCTTTAGTAAAACTCAAGTGACGAGCCGCAGCGTCAAAAACGCGCAGCGCATTCAGAGGGGGTAATCGCTTAGACATGGGGTTATTTGGCTTAAGTGTTAATAACAGTTAACAAACAGATAGCGTTTGTTTACCTATTAGTTTTTTTTATCTGAGCCATTATAAATTGTCCGTTGAGGATGCACCAGCAAATACCTATAGTGGCGGCACTTCCTGAGTCGGAACGAAAAGTTGTCTGGAATGCGTGTTCTGGAGGGCTTTTGGCTTACGGTTGTGATGTTGTGTTGTTGTGTTTGCAATTGGTCTGACATTTCGGACCACGGTAGCTAAGCTACCCCTTTTCACTTCCTGTACATTTACCCTGTCTGTCCATAGTGATTAATGTAGCACCGCCGAATGCGGTGCTTTTTTTTGCCTGCAGTTTTACTTCTTCAGCTCAACCATCTCTTTCACGTCCGAACGGTTAATCTGCTGCATATTGCCGTTAGCATCTTTGTACTTGATCATCCCTGTTTCGTCATCGGTCTTCGGCTTACCTTCAGAGACAATCGCGCGTCCATCGTTGGTGTGCATGATGTAGTTCGGGCTGGAACAAGCTGCAAGTGCAAAGGTCATCATACAGGCAGAAACAATAGCGATAGATTTGTTCATTATTCTTCTCCTTGTGGATAGCGTTTAATGCTGTTTAAGTCTTTCCTACTAACATGCTTAAATATTAGTCCAACAATAATTAGCATAACCTGCTTCTCACATTCTGCCAGTAGAAACAGACGATTCCGAGAAAGACGGAAACCTTGTGCCAACGTCAGTTTTGCGCGACGATCTGTGCATTGAACTGAGGATCCCCATGACAGCATTTAACCCCGCTCATTTTCGTGCGCAATTTCCCGCACTGGCAGATGCAGGCGTCTATCTCGACAGCGCGGCCACGGCGCTAAAACCCCAGGCCGTGATCGACGCTACCCAACAGTTTTACAGCCTGAGTGCCGGGAACGTTCACCGCAGCCAGTTTCCAGAAGCGCAGCGTCTGACGGCGCGCTACGAAGCGGCACGTGACCAGGTAGCACATTTGATCAACGCCGAAAGCGGTAGATCCGTAGTCTGGACCCGGGGCACAACCGAAGCCATAAACCTGGTTGCGCAGTGCTATGCACGCCCTCGCCTCAAAGACGGGGATGAAATCATTGTGAGTGAGGCAGAACATCACGCCAATTTTGTGCCGTGGCTGATGGCGGCTGAGCAAACCGGTGCGAAAGTGGTGAAACTGCCGCTGAATGACCAGGCTCTGCCCGATCTTAACCAGCTTCCGGCATTGCTGAATGACTGCACTCGTATCCTGGCGCTTGGGCAAATGTCTAACGTCACCGGGGGCTGCCCCGATCTTGCAAAAGCTATCAAGCTTGCCCACGAAGCAGGTGCCGTCGTGATGGTCGATGGCGCGCAGGGCATTGTTCACTGCCCGCCGGACGTGCAGGCGCTGGATATCGACTTTTACGCCTTTTCTGCCCATAAACTGTATGGCCCGACCGGCATCGGCGCGCTCTATGGCAAAGCAGATCTCCTTGAGCAGATGTCGCCGTGGCTCGGCGGCGGGAAAATGATTACCCACGTCTCATTCGACGGGTTTAAGACTCAGCCAGTGCCCTACCGCTTTGAAGCCGGGACGCCAAACGTCGCGGGCGTCATTGGCCTTAGCGCTGTACTGGAATGGCTTGAAACTGTCGATTTACAGCAGGCGGAAAACTGGAGCCGTAGCCTGGCCACGCTCGCGGAGTCCGAGCTGGCAAAACTCCCCGGTTTCCGTAGCTTCCGCAGTCAGGACTCCAGCCTGCTGGCGTTTGACTTTGCGGGCGTTCACCATAGCGATATGGTCACGCTGCTGGCCGAATCAGGCATTGCGCTGCGGGCGGGCCAGCACTGCGCGCAGCCCTTGATGGCCGCATTAGGCGTTAGCGGAACGCTGCGCGCCTCTTTCGCCCCTTACAACACACAGCAGGATGTGCACGAACTGCTCGCCGCAGTCGATCGCGCCCTCGATATTCTGGTGGACTGAATGCAGGCTAATCATCCCTTTGGCACAGAAATTAACGCAGATATGCTGCGTACCACCTTCGAAGCGCAGCGGCAGTGGGAAGACAAATACCGCCAGCTGATTTTATTGGGTAAGAAGCTGCCGGCGCTGCCGGAGGCATTAAAAACCGAGAGTATTGAAATCAGCGGCTGCGAAAATCGCGTTTGGCTGGGCCACGAGCGCCTGCCGGACGGAACGCTGCACTTTTACGGTGACAGTGAAGGACGCATCGTTCGTGGCTTATTGGCGGTGCTGTTGACCGCGGTAGAGGGGAAAACCGCCCGGCAGCTATTGGAAAACGATCCGCTAAGTCTGTTTGACGCTCTGGGGCTTCGCCATCAGCTAAGCGCTTCCCGCAGCAGCGGGCTTACGGCCCTTGCCGCGGCCGTTCAACAGGCCGCGCACGAGGGTTAATCAGGCGGCGGTTCGTGCCGCCTTCGCCATCATCTTCTTCAGCACATGAGACACCGCCACAAAACCAAAGCTGGCGGTTACCATGGTCGCCGCCCCAAAGCCCGAGGCACAGTCCATCCGTTTTGGGCCTTCGGCGGTGCTTTTCATCGCGCAAACTGACCCGTCAGCCTGCGGATACACCAGCGCTTCAGTTGAAAATACGCAGTCTACGCCAAGCTTCCCTTTGCTGTTTTTCACCACGCCGAAATCACTTTTCAGGCGTTCACGCAGCTTCGCCGCCAGCGGATCCTGAATAGTTTTAGCCAGATCGCTAACCTGAATCTGCGTCGGATCGATTTGCCCACCGGCGCCACCCGTGGTCACCAGCGGGATCTTATAGCGACGGCAATACGCGATCAGCGCCGCTTTTGGCCGCACGCTGTCAATGGCGTCGATAACATAGCTGAATCCCTGACTAAGCAACTCAGCGGCGTTGTCAGCGGTAATAAAATCATCCACCACCGTAACCCGACACTCAGGATTGATCTCTTTGATACGCGCGGCCATGACTTCCGTTTTGGCCTGGCCTACGCTGTCTTTCAGGGCATGGATTTGGCGGTTGGTGTTGGTGACGCAAACGTCATCCATGTCGATAAGCGTAATGGCCCCAATCCCGGTTCGCGCCAGCGCCTCTGCCGCCCACGAGCCCACCCCGCCGATGCCAATCACGCAAATGTGCGCTTCTGCAAAAAGCTGAAGCGCCGCCTGGCCATACAAACGAGCGGTGCCGCCAAAGCGTTGCAGCCAGGCATCAGAGAGAACAACAGACATCGGGGAAATCCTCAGAAATAAAAAACGGGCTGATTATACAGCCCGTAGATAAAGGTGGAAACGCTGCAGCATTAACCGTTAAAAACGCTGCCCGTGCCAGGCGCCGCTTTCAGCACCCAGACGCGCCCGTAATGGTTGTACCAACCCGCGCGGTGCCCGGCATCCGGGCCAATGCCCTGATAGATATCGAAGTGCTGACCTTTGATCGCCCCCCCAACGTCGAGCGCCACCATCACGCGCAGCTCGTACTGGCCGGTGAACTTCCCGTTATTGTCCAGCAGTGGGACTTCGGTCAGCAGCGTGGTGCCAGCAGGAATGATGGAGCGGTCAGACGCCACGGAGGCACGTCCAATCAACGGTACCGCGCTCGCGCCTTTCACCGGCGCATAGCTTGCGGGTTTAAAGAAGACAAAAGAAGGATTCTGCTCAAGCAGCTCCCGTACTGCCGCTTCGCTGTGGGTTTCTCCCCAGTGGCGAATCGCCTGCATCGACATATCTTCTTTCTTCACTTCGCCGCGGTCGATCAACACCTTGCCTATGCTGCGATAAGCGTGGCCGTTTTTACCGGCATAGCCGAAGAAGGTCAAAGGCTGACCATCGCCAAAATCAATGTAGCCGCTGCCCTGCACATCCATGATGAAGTTATCCATCAGAGAGTTGCTGTAGGCCAGAACATAGCTGTCGCTCAACCCACCGGCGTAGATTTCCGCGCGGGACGGTAGACGCCCACGTTTTGGCGGCATGCGGTAAATAGGGTACTGGAATTCGCCCTGGCGAGTATGACGAGCCTGAATCACCGGGGTGTAGTAGCCGGTAAACTGCACGTTACCGTAGTTGTCAGCCCCTTCCATCTGCCAGGCATCAAGGCCGAACTGCTTCAGCTGACGGGTATCGCCCCCGGCACGCAGCCACTGCTGCACGGCATTATAGATATCGCTGCCGTTATTATAGAGGCGGGGAGAAGCAGAACGAATCTGGTTAACCTGCTCGGCATAGTCGCCGCCGTTGATAGGCGCGCCAACCGCATCAGGCTGATTCACCAGTGAGAAAGGCTGGGAGAATTTCCCGTCTTTATATTGCTGACCGCGATCGGTCGGTTTTGATGAACAGGCGGCCAGCATCGCTAACATGGCCCCCGCCGCTGTGTACTTAATCCAACGTCCTTTCATTTACCTTTCGCCCTGCTCGTTGCCTCTGTATGCCTCGCCGAAGATAGCAAACGCGCCGCCAGAATTAAACGAGTTGCACACCCCTCACAGCAAAAACGTCTGTTTTATGGCCACTATGCGGGTTAATTCAACAACTAAGGGGAAATTCAGGTATTTACTCGAAAAAAGGGTTGCATCAAAAAGCGAGCGGAGTATAGTGCGCATCCACGGACGCGGGGTGGAGCAGCTTGGTAGCTCGTCGGGCTCATAACCCGAAGGTCGTCGGTTCAAATCCGGCCCCCGCAACCAATTAAAAGTCGCTGATTTAACAGCGCAATGATGAAAAATCATTAAAAAGAGTAGTATGACGGACGCGGGGTGGAGCAGCCTGGTAGCTCGTCGGGCTCATAACCCGAAGGTCGTCGGTTCAAATCCGGCCCCCGCAACCAACATTGAGAACACCCTTACGGGTGTTTTTTTGTTTCTGCCGTTTGTAAAAAAATAAGGCAGGTTTATCTCCCGCCTTTATCAGCCATTTTAGCCTCGTCTTGCCAGCCTTGAGCTATCCGAGAAGTACGCCTTAATCCCCGCCAGAATTGACTCCGCAACTTCCTGCTGGAATTTGGCCGTACGCAGCTTGCGCTCCTCTTCAGGGTTACTCAGGAATGCTGTCTCCACCAGAATAGACGGAATATCCGGCGCTTTTAACACCGCAAACCCGGCCTGATCGACGCTGTTTTTATGCAGCTTGTTCACTTTCCCCAGCCGGTTAAGCACCTCTTTCCCGAACTTCAGGCTGTCGTTAATGGTCAGCGACTGCACCATGTCGAACATCGTGTGGTCGAGATAGCGATCTCCACTTTTGCCCACGCCGCCAATTAAATCCGAGGCGTTCTGCGTTTGCGCCAGGTATTTCGCCGCCGTACTGGTCGCCCCTTTGGTGGACAACGCAAAGACCGACGATCCGCGCGCGGCAGCGGTCGTAAATGCATCCGCATGAATAGAAACAAACAGATCGGCTCGCTGTTTTTGCGCCTTGGCAACGCGCACTTTCAGCGGGATGAACACATCTTCATTACGCGTCATGTAGGCCTTCATATTGCCCTCTTTATCGAGCAGGGCCTTCAGCCTGCGCGCAATACTGAGCACAATATCTTTTTCGCGGGTCTTGTTTGGGCCTATCGCACCGGGGTCTTCGCCGCCGTGGCCTGGATCAAGCATGATGACAATCGGCCGGTCCCGCCCGGCTTTACCCGGCTTCGGCCCTTTTTCCGCCGGCATTTTCTTGTCTAACTGGCCGTTGTTGTAATCTTCCAGTAATGCCAGCAGGGGATCTTGTTCGCTATTCATATTGGCGGGATAAAGATCCATCACCAGGCGCTCTTTAAATTCGGCGACCGGGGCCAGCGCAAACAAATGCGGAGTCACGTTTTGCTTCAATTCAAAAACCATGCGCACGGTCTTGGGATCGAACTGCCCCACGCGGGCGGATTTAATAAAGGGATCGTCGCCGCGAACCTGGCTGCCGATGCCTCTTAAAACTGAATTCAAATGTGCCCCTTCGATATCCACAACCACTCGCTCCGGGTTGCTGAGCGCAAACTGGCGGTACTTCAGCTGATGGTTAGATTCCAGCGTCACGCGGGTATAAGACGAGGCCGGCCAGACGCGCACGGCGATCACCTGGCTTGAGGCAGCAAAACCGACCTTGCTGACGCTCAACAACCACATGGCTCCGGCACCCTGAAGTAAACGGCGGCGACTCATTAACGAACTGGAATCTGGCATGGCTCCCCTGAGCGATAAAATCACTAAATAGATGAATTTATTTTTTGAGCCAAAAACTTTAGCGAAACACGCGGTTACTGTCATCTATAAAAGGGTAAACGTTCAGAAAAGGAGATAAAAAGTCAGGGAGGAGGAATTTTATCCTGGATGAAAATTGGCGCTTGCACCCAACGCCATAAAAGAATAAAAATACACAAATTACGAATAATCATGCAATGAGGGTGTGCCGTGGTAAAGGAACGCAGAACTGAACTGGTCCAGGGATTCCGCCATTCTGTTCCCTATATTAATGCCCACCGGGGAAAAACGTTTGTCATCATGCTCGGCGGCGAAGCCATTGAACATGAAAACTTTTCCAGCATCGTCAACGATATTGGCCTGCTTCACAGCCTGGGCATTCGCCTGGTCGTGGTGTACGGCGCACGTCCGCAGATTGACGAAAACCTGGCCGAACATCACCACGAGCCGGTTTACCATAAACACACCCGAGTCACCGACGCAAAAACCCTAGAACTGGTGAAACAGGCTGCAGGGCTGCTTCAGCTCGACATCACCGCACGACTTTCCATGAGCCTGGGTAATACGCCGCTTCAGGGTGCCCATATCAACGTGGTCAGCGGTAACTTTATCATCGCACAGCCTCTGGGCGTGGATGACGGCGTGGACTACTGCCACAGCGGGCGCGTCCGCCGTATTGATGAAGAAGCCATTCACCGCCAGCTGGACAGCGGCGCGATTGTACTGATGGGACCGGTCGCGGTTTCAGTGACGGGGGAAAGCTTTAACCTCACCTCCGAAGAAGTGGCCACCCAGCTTGCGGTTAAGCTGAAGGCAGAGAAAATGATTGGGTTCTGCTCCGCTCAGGGCGTGACCGACGACCTGGGGAACGTGATTTCTGAGCTGTTCCCGAACGAGGCTCAGCAGCGTATTGAAGCCCTGGAAAGCACCGGCGACTATCATTCCGGCACAGTGCGCTTCCTGCGCGGAGCGGTGAAGGCCTGCCGCAGCGGCGTGCGCCGCAGCCATCTGCTCAGCTATCAGGAAGATGGTGCCCTGCTGCAGGAACTGTTCTCCCGTGATGGGATCGGCACGCAAATTGTGATGGAAAGCGCCGAGCAGATCCGCCGTGCCACCATTAACGACATCGGCGGTATTCTTGAGCTGATCCGCCCGCTGGAACAGCAAGGGATCCTGGTACGCCGCTCCCGTGAGCAGTTGGAAATGGAGATCGACAAGTTCACGATTATTCAACGGGATAACCTGACCATAGCCTGCGCTGCGCTCTATCCGTTCCCGGAAGAAAGCATCGGCGAAATGGCCTGCGTCGCGGTACACCCTGACTACCGTAGTTCGTCCCGGGGCGAAGAGTTGCTGAACCGCGTCGCCAACCAGGCGCGGCAAATGGGGCTGAGCAAGCTGTTCGTGCTGACCACCCGTAGCATCCACTGGTTCCAGGAGCGGGGCTTCCTGCCGGTGGACGTTGAGCTGCTGCCGGCGAGCAAAAAAGAGATGTACAACTATCAGCGCAAATCAAAAGTGCTGATGGCCGACCTGACCTGAAAAAAGGGAAGGCATAAAGTGTGCCTTCCCTTGTCTTTTATTCTCCAGAGAAAATCGCCATAAGCCCGCTGCGGCGCTCCGTACGCGTGGCTATCGCTTTATTCAACACGCGTTCATCGGCATACAGCGACAGCTGCTTACGGGCGCGCGTGATCGCGGTGTACACCAGCTCACGCGTCACCACCGGCACAAACTGATTCGGCAATACCAACGCGGCGTGGTCAAATTCAGAACCCTGAGATTTATGCACGGTCATGGCGAAGGCCGTATCGTGTGCAGGCAGGCGGCTGGGCTGAACGGATTTTACTGAACCATCCGGCATTGAAAACCAGACGCGAACCCCTTCCTCACGCTGCAAAGCAATACCAATATCGCCATTAAACAAGCCAAGCGAGCTATCATTGCGGGCAATCATCACCGGACGCCCGTCGTACCAGCGTGACAGCGCCTGCGAAGGCAGCTGAATCAAACGCGCCTGTACAAGCGCCTGCTCAATACGCTCATTCAGGCCGCTGACGCCGAAAGGCCCTTCACGTAAGGCACACAGCAACTGATAACGGCCAAAGGCACCAATGATCTCTGCAGGCGTGGCTTTCTGACGCACCAGTTGCAAATACTCGCCGTAGCCGCTGACCACGTCGGCAATCATCGCCGTATAATCCTCCGGCTCCAGCAGCGACTGCAGTGAGATGTCCGTAAACCCTTGTCCAAACGCAGCTTTCACCTGCCTGCTATCGCTGGCATTAACGGCAAATGCCAGTTGACCGATGCCGGACTGACTGTCGAACCGATAGCTCTTACGCAGCAGGCAAAGCCCGTCACGCAGCGCAATCCCCCGTGCGCTCTCTCCTACGGGTACCTCACAGCCCGTGAGCCGATTTAATTGCTCCGCACGCTCAGCCGAATACCCGTCGTTCACGTAATGGCAGATATCACCCAGCACCGCCCCCGCCTCTACGGAAGCTAGTTGATCTCTGTCTCCGAGGAAGATGACGCGGGCCTGCTCCGGTAAAGCATCAATCAGCCGGGACATCATCGGCAGATCTACCATCGAGGCCTCATCCACCACCAGCACATCCAGGTGCAGAGGATTCCCGGCATGGTGGCGCAACCGCTGACTGTTTGGTTGCGCGCCTAAAAGCCGGTGCAGCGTCGAAGCCTCTTCAGGCAGGCGCTTTTTCTGCTCATCGCTGAGCGGCAGCTGGCGCAGCGCACTTCCCAACGATTCCGTCAGGCGTGCGGCCGCCTTGCCCGTAGGCGCCGCAAGCTGAATGCGCACGGGCTGGCCATCGGAAAGCTGAACCAGCGCGCCCAACAGCTTTGCCACCGTTGTGGTTTTACCTGTTCCCGGCCCGCCGGAAATAACTGAAATACGTCGGGTCAGCGCCACCGCCGCGGCCACTTTCTGCCAGTCGGTCTGTGGGCTGCTACCAAACAGCACGTCGAGGATTTCGCGAAGCCGGGTCTCATCCACCACAACAGGCTGGTTATGTTCACCGAAGAAGGCCGCCACCCGATGCTCGTTGCTCCACATACGGTTGAGGTAAAGGCGGTTATCAATGAGTTTCAGCGGCGTGGGTTCGTCGCCCGAGCTTACCGAATGGGAAGCCAGTAATGCGCTGTGCCAGCCCGAAGTAGGCTCCGCCTCGGCAAAAAGCTGAGCCACAAGTTCAGGATGTTTGCCAGCGAAGGCATATTCGGGCCTGATGCGCTCCAGCGGCAGGCAGACATGCCCCTCGCCTGATTCTCGGCTTAACAGCGCTGCGGCCAGCATAACGGCGGGCTGCTTATCGTTAGCCACCATCATGGCAAACTGTGAATCCAGCGGCCTGAGGACTTTCAGCACCACCGCCTGGTTGAGTAGCTGAGACATACTCACTATGGGATCTCCTCTGCTGCCCCGGCGAACAGCGCATCCATTGCTTCAACCAGTCTGACGTCCGGTCGCGTAGAAAAAATACCCTGCTCGGGCTTACCCTGCTCCACGCCTCGCAGGAACAAATAGATAACCCCACCAAAGTGCTGCTGGTAGTTATATCCGGCCATACGGTGGCGCAGGTAGCGATGCAGCGCCAGCGTGTAGAGCTGGTACTGCAAGTCGTAGCGGTGGGACTGCATCGCCTTCGCCATCGCCTCCTGGGTGTAGGCGCTGCTGTCTTCACCCAGCCAGTTAGATTTATAGTCCAGCAGGTAGTAACGCCCCTGCCAGCGGAACACCAGGTCGATAAACCCTTTCAGCATTCCCTTCACCTGACGGAAGTCCAAAGGCGGGCAGCCAGCAGACAGCGGGTCGTAATGGCGAACCAGACCGTCTAACGCCGGCGCCTGTAGCTCATTGTCGATAGGTAAATAAAATTCCAGCTCCACCTGTCTCTCCTTCGCAGAAAGCAGGTTCAGGGCAACGCCGGTGTCATTGAGCGGCGCAGCAAGCACCTCTTCCAGCCAGCGGCTCACCACCGGCTCCCACTCGCCGCTAAACCCATTGGCAAGCAGGTGTTTTTCTGTCTCTTCAGGCTGTACTGGCTGTGTAAAATCAACCTCTTCGAAGAGGCTGTGTAAGAAAGTGCCCGGTGAAGCCCCGCGCGGGAAAGTATGCGGCGTAAGTAACGGCTCACTTTGCTCCGGGGCTTCCCCAACGGCGTCAACGTCCAGGCGTGGCACTAAATCCAGAGCCCGACTGCTGCCGTGCTGCTGCAGACCAGAATAACTGGTCACGCGCCAGTTATCGGTGATTCGACGCTTTAGCTGGCGGGCGGCAAGCTCGGGCAAAGCATCGGGCCGCGGCTGCCACGGAGTATCGTCCCCGGAAGAGAGTGTTTCAACGTCGATGGCTTCGCTTTTCAGACTATCAAGCGCCTGGCGCAGTCCCTCTGCATCGAGCGCTTCCCCTTTTTGCAGCAAATAGCCCAGCGCACTGAGGTGCAGGTCGCTGTTGCCTTTTTTGGCTCTCGAACCGCGGAACAACGGCGCAACGCCCAAGCTGCAGTGCCAGACGGAGCGGGTCAATGCCACATAGAGCAGACGTAAGTCTTCCGCCAGACGTTCTTCTTCGGCCAGCCCCAGGCTTTCCGCGTCGTTGCTCAAATCCAGAAGTGAGGTAAAGGTGGTTCGGTCGTGATAAAGGCCGCTGCTCTGCGGACGATAGTTGGCCACGAACGGCAGCCAGACCAACGGATACTCCAGCCCTTTAGATTTGTGGATGGTCACCACCTGCACCAAATGTTTATCACTTTCGAGCCTCAACTGCTGACTGGAAGCGTTGCTGTCCGGCTCGGCAATCCTCTGCGCCAGCCAGCGCACCAGCGCATGCTCGCTCTCCATTTCTGCCGAGGCTTCCTGTAACAGTTCGCTGATGTGCAAAATATCGGTCAGCCTGCGCTCTCCCCCCGGCGTGGCCAGCAGGTTTTCAGCTATATTTCTCGCCCCGATTAAGGCTCTTAACATGGGCATCACGCCCCGCTTAAGCCACTGCTCGCGGTAGCCAAAGAATTCGTCAACCAGATGATCCCAGGCCAGTTCGTCGTTGTTCAGAGACTCGATAGCTTGGGCATCCAGCCCGAACATGGCTGTCGCAATGGCGCTGCGCATGGCCGTCTCAATTTCAGGCGTCAGTACGGCCTGTAGTACCCACAGCAGCTCACGTGCCTCAACGGTAGCAAACACCGAATCGCGGTTAGAGAGATACACCGAAGGAATATTCAGCGCGCCCAACGCATCACGTACGATGGCCGCTTCTCCGCGGCTGCGAACCAGAATCGTCATATCCGATGCCCTGAGCGGCCGGGCGTCATCCCCCAGCCAAAGCAGCGCATCCCCCCGTTGCCCTGCGGTGAGCCAGTCTCGAATTTGCCGTGCACACTGCGATGCCATCGCTTGTTGGTAATCACTTACACCGACGCCATCCCCCGGCTGGAGCCACATTTTCACCGCCGACTGGCTTTCACCCTGGACCGTAAACCGTAGCCCACCGTTACGGGGCGCTGATTTAACCGGCAGGAACGGGATCTGGCGGAATAAGAACGGGTTCTCAACCTGCTGGAACAGCGTGTTTACGCCGTGGATCATCGAGGGAGACGAGCGCCAGTTAGTGTCCAGCGTATAGTGGGCACTAACTTCCTGACGCGCCTTCATGTAGGTAAAAATATCGGCGCCGCGGAAAGCATAAATAGCCTGCTTAGGGTCACCAATCAGCAACAGCGCGGTGCCCTGCTGCTTGATATACAGGCGGCGGAAGATACGGTACTGCTGCGGGTCGGTATCCTGGAACTCATCGATCATCGCCACCGGGAAACGGCTGCGGATCGCCGTCGCTAAGGCGTCGCCGCCGGGCTGATGCAGAGATTCATCGAGCCGACTCAGCATATCGTCAAAGCCCAGTTCACCGCGGCGGCGCTTCTCTTGCTGAACAATATAGCGAATTTCCGCCATGGCTCTGGCAATCACCAGGTCACGCAGCGTTAGCGGCTCTGCAAGCAATGCGTCGATGGCGCTGAACAGGCTATGCCGGGGCACTTCGCCTTTTTTGGTTTTCTCTTCAAGCGTGCTTTGCGCAAACTTCGCCAGCGCCTCAGGGAGCTTATAACTGCTGGTTTCCAGCTGCGCCCACTGACCAACAATTTCCAGCCAGTTTGGCAAATGTTTACTGCTGTAGCTGCGTTTATCCACGCCAGAATCGCTAATCAGGCTTGCCAACTCACCCGCGGCGGCTCTCCACTGAGCTTTAACCCCGTCGATAGCGGCGATTATTTTTTCATGGCGAGCCAGCAGCGTTTCATCATCCGCCGGGGGCTGCTTCAACTGGGGCTGTTCACCCTGAAGCCAGCTATTGATATCCCTTAAAAGCGCTTCCGGCCCCGACCACTCCTCACTCATCGCCTGCGCGACAGGTTTTGGCAGCGGGTAGCAGTGACGCCGCCAGAAATCAGCACAGGCGTGGCGGCGCAGCAAGGATTCATCCTCAAGTAGCTGCTGCTCGAACAGCATCCCGGACTCAAAAGCGTTGAGGCTGAGCATCCGCTGGCAAAAGCCGTGGATCGTGAAGATAGCGGCCTCATCCATCTGCTGTTCGGCTAACAGCAAGGTACGGGCAGCGAGCTGCTTGTCCGTAATCTGGACAAGCAAGTTTTGCAGAAGTGGGTTTTTGGTGCGGTTACGGATACAGGCGATACGCAATTCGTGGATATTCGCCCGAATACGGCCACGCAGTTCTTCGGTGGCCGCTTCGGTGAAAGTCACCACCAGCAGTTCTTCAACCCCCAGCGGACGGGGGAAAGCATTCTCTCCCCCTAAGCCCAGCAGCAGCCGCAAATAAAGTGCGGCAATGGTAAAGGTCTTACCGGTCCCCGCGGAAGCTTCTATCAACCGTTCGCCGAACAGCGGCAAACTTAAAGGATCAAGGGGCTGCGCAGTTACATCGGTCATTATTTCTCGCTTACTAGTGGTAACGCCTGCTGCAGACTGCGTGCCCCCTCCCAGGTTTTCCACCCTTTTGGAGCTGCATACTCTGCTTTGCCGTTATGGCTGCCGGAAATCTGTGACAACACCGCCATCCCCTGGGGAGCTATCACCGCCTGATGGAAGAAATCAGCCAGCTTCTGCGGCGTTAATTTCTTAATTTCGGCTATCACTTTATCACGGGAATCAAACGCCATGTTTCGGCGGTCGAAATCTTTGCTAAGCTGCGCCGCTTCTTCCGCAAGCGTTTGAGGAGCTTGCAGCATCTGGGCAATCATCCCCTGCTGGATTTGGGCAAATTCTGCGTCGCTCATCCCGCGCAGCTTTTTCTCGATAACCGGATAAAACGCTTTAAACCGCTCATACAGGTAAGCCGGTTGTTTATCGCTACTCTGAAGCAGGAACCCCACTCCCCACTGGCGACCAATGGACATAGGGAAAGCAAACACCGCATAGCCAAGCTGCTCTTGTGTACGCAATTGATTATAGAACCAGGGCTGAATGATTTGCCCCAGCATTGAGCCATAGGCAGTGCTGGTGGCTTCGTTATAGCCTTTGGGTACATAAACCGCCGCCAGCGCCGAGTCGGTGCTGCTTCCGGCTTTTTCAAACATAGCCAGATGCTGCTTATTAATCAGCACATCGTCATTCCGGCACCATTCTCCACCTTTCGGAGTCAGCTGGGCTTTGACGTTTTCCGCCAGCTGTTTGGTCTGCTCTGGAGACATGTTGCCAATGACCATAAACTCAGGCCGGGAGTTGGTTTTCAACCGCTCACGATAATCCAGCACGTCCTTAAGCGTCAGCTCCGGCAGCAACGCCCGACGGGTACTACGCTCAAAATAAGGCACCTGCGAAACCATCTGCACCGGCGCAATCGCCTGCTCAAAGGCTTTGCCTTTGTCCGCCGAATCCATCATCTGGGCATACCAGGACTTGGCCTGATCCAGCTGTTCCTGCGTTGGGGTATAGCTGAAATAGCCCTTCAGCAGCGCTTCAAACAGCTGCGGCAGGCGCTGCGTATAGCCGTTGGCGTTAATCATCAGCCCGCTATTGGCGTTAGATGAGAAACTGATGCCGCCAACCGATGCCTGATTGCTGAGTTCATCCAGCGCAATGCCCGCAAGGTAATCATTGATGGCAAACAGCACCTGATTCTTCGCGCTGTTCATCACCTGTGGATTACGCAGCACAAGCGTCACGTCCGCTTTTGGCTCGTTGCCAAAATAGCGGCTCGGCATATACACCACCCGCAGATCCGGCTCGTGGATCAGCAGCTCAGGATGGTCGTACTGCTTCTGTGGCTTATAAAGCGTGAAGTCATCGGGAATGTAAGGATTCAGCTGAGGCAGCTCAAGCTTGATAGCATCTGCCTTCTGCTGCCAGTCGGCATAGGTCTGCGCAGGAATTTTGTCAACTTCGTAAGGCGCATCAACGAAATAAGCCGTTTTATTGTGTGGCTCCTGCGGGCTGACATACCACACGCGGGCATTTTGCGGCGTCATCATATCCAGACGCGCTTTAATCGCGTCAGGATCGTACTGGTCAGCGATATTTGCTGAATCTAACGTATGGGTGACCGGGACGCGCAGCATGGTATCCGCCAGCCATTCGATGTAGTCCATATCACGGGTGATGGACGGGTAACGGAAGTCGAGATCCAGCACGTGTGCAAGCTCGTCAAAGTAACGTTTATCGATACCTTTGGCGCGCAACTGATCGAGATAGCTGAATATCGCCGCAACCACCTGGTCACGATTGGCCAGACCTTTATCAGTCAGGGACACGGAGATGGCGAAAACACCGCTGTTACCGGCCACCATCGGGTCAGAATCCGCGCGTACGCTCTCCGCAAGCCCCTGCTTTTGCAGCCAATCCGACAGCGTATCGTGGCTACGGTTGCCGATCAGGTAACCAATCAGCTCATCGGTTTTGCTGCGGAATTTATCGCTATTGTTATCAATGCGAAACTCAACGCGAACCACCTTGCGCGGCATGACCGGCACATAGTGGATGAAGATACCTTTTTGCGCGTCAGTCACTACCGGTACATCAATAACCGGCTTTTCGATATTTTTGTCAGGAACGCGGCCGTAAGTTTCAGCGGCAATCTTCGCCAGTTCAGGCAAAGGCTTGTTGCTGTAGATAACGGCTTTCATCAGGTTTGCCGAGTAGTACTTATTTCTGAATGCCACCAGCGCGTCGAGCAACTTGCTGCCGGGTTTGTCACGCAGGGTTTCAAGGTTGCCGCCGGAGAAACGCGCCGCCGGGTGTAAAGGGTTGATTGTTTCGGCGCTAACCTGTGCCATGCGCATCCCGTCACGCGCACGGGCCATCGTCAACTCGGCGTTTACTGCGTTACGTTCGCGCTCGGCATATTGTGCCGCGAGGTTAGGTTCAGCAATGGCGTCGGCCAGGCGGTCTACGGCACCTTCGAGCGCATCGTTTTCTACTTCAAGATAAAATGCGGTTCGATAGGTGGCGGTACTGGCATTGTGGCTGCCGCCATGTTTTTTGAGGAATTCAGACAGGCTATCCGGGTCCGGATATTTTCTGGAACCCATCAGCGTCATATGTTCCAGAAAATGGGCAAGCCCAAGGTGAGCATCTGGATCTTTCAGTGAGCCAACCGGCACCACCAGCGCTGACAGCGACTTCACCGCCTGCGGATCGGAAACCAGCAGCACGGTCATACCGTTATCTAAACGAATAGCCTGATACTGACGAGGATCTTTTTCACTTTTACGGATGGTGTCCTGAATCGGTTGCCATCCGTTATCTGCCTGACTGCAGGGTGCCCAAAGAGCAACGAACAAGAAAAGCGCGGTAAACCAAGTGCTGCATTTAGGCATTCACAAACCTCGTCTTCACTAACTTACTCATCATTAACAACTTTTCGAAGCTATCCGTCGAACGCCGTTGTTATACTTCGCCAGCCCTGAGCAAGAAATCGCATCATAATTGAACTCACCGGGCTGTGCAATTTTTATACAATCCTTGTTCAGGATTGGTTGAATCTGAACAGAGGCAGCAGGTAACGCTCGGCCTCTGCGATAATCGCTTCGTAATACTCGGCATCAAGGGTACGGTACAGACGTTGCAGCCAAATATCAGCCCCTTCCCCTTCCACCATATGGTTTCCTTCCCAGGCAGCAAGCAGCTTAGTCCGGGCTTTCTGCTGCGTCTCCTCATCCCATAAAATGGCATCATTTGGTGGGTCATAACAGGTTTTTATCCACGCGCCACCGCTGTTATGCAGCAGCAGTAATGGCTGACGGAGACCTTCTTTATAACCCTCAATCAGTTGCAACAACCAGTCTTTAGCTTCGTCCTGTGCCATATGAGGGAAACGCCACTGTGAATCTTTGCGCCCGAACATTCGGCTTTCGCCCGAATAGCCGCTGGCACAGTAAACCAAATGTTCAATCCACAGCTGCATGCCATGAGCCACATTCAGCACCGAAGGGCGCCAGCGCAGCAAGCCATCAGCCTGTACGTCCGACAGCCAGCCCGTCACTCTGGTTCCGTCTATGTGAAGATCCACTTCACAGCTTTCCCCTTTTTGCCGTTCGGCCAGCACTTTTTCAGCCAGCGTTTGCATTTCATTCCGCTGGTTTTCCCACAAGATTTCACCGAAGGCCCCGTAAGGTAAAACGCCAGCTGCCCGGTAACGCACAAACAGCTGGTGCGGATCATCTTGCTGAACCAGAGCATTAAGCAGGTGCTGGTTTAACTGAAAACGATCGAGTACATCGAGGGTAAAAGGCTCTTCATCCGGCAATTCGGTATCTTCCAGGCGGAAGTTAATGCCCAGACGCATTTGGAAAAATGCCCGCACCGGGTGCCGCCAAAAGCGCTGGAGCTGCTCAAGGGAGATGTCATCCCAGGGCTCCGCAATCAAAGGCTGAATAAAGTGGGCATGCGCTACGCCGCTGCCGCGTGCCGCTGGCAGCCACTCCTGAGCAAAGCTTTGCCCATCGCCTCCGGCAAGGTAGTTGGTGCTGTCAAAAGGTGTTCGGGCATGAAGCGTGACCAGATGCTTTCTCACATGCTCACTGCTGTCATCTGCATTACATTCAGCATCTCCGGGGAGGTAGTGACTGCGAGCGATATAATCCAGCAGCTCTTCCACCAGCACCGACGGGTAACGCCTGCTGTTGTCCTGAATCGAACGGCCAATATAGCTGATGTACAGCCGCTGCTGGGCCGAAATAAGCGCTTCCAGGAACAGATAGCGGTCATCGTCTCGGCGGCTGCGGTCCCCACGCTGTGGGTGCTGGCTCATCAGGTCAAAGCCCAATGGCGCAAGCGTTCGCGGATAGACACCGTCATTCATGCCCAGCAAACAAACGACCTTAAAGGGAATGGCGCGCATTGGCATCAGGGTACAGAAGTTTACCGGCCCGGCGAGGAAGCGCTGGCTGATGCGCTCCTGGTCAAGACGCTGGGCCAGTTCATCACGCAGCAAGGTTAATGACACGGGCTGCTGGTAGGCTGCATCAGTGCCTTTTTCAATCATCTCCTGCCACTGCTGCTCAATAAGCGCCAGTGCGGCTTCTGTTTCACCATCAGGCAGGAAGAAGCTGCTCAGCATGTCCCTGCATAGCGGCAACCATTCGTCTAAAGGGCGCTCCTGAGTTAACAGCTGACGCCAGCGGTTCAGCTGCATCAGCAACTCCGCAAGCTGCCCCACAAGTTCGGCAATCAGGCCGCTGGACTCATCATAGGGCAGCACAGAATCCCAGACCCCAGCCTGGCTTTCCATCGCATAGCCAAGCAGCATCCGTGTCAGGCCAAAACGCCACGTATGCTGCCCGGTCGCAGGCAGATCCAGTTCTCGAACGTTGTCATCATCAATGCCCCAACGTACACCTGATTCATTCACCCATTTACGCAGATAGCGCAGCCCTTCTTCATCAATAGAAAAACGCGCCGCCAGGGAAGGCACTTCCAACAATGAAAGCACATCTTCTGCTGCGAAACGGCTTTCCGGCAAGCCAAGCAGTAAAATGAACGCCTGCAGGGCCGGGTGAGCCTGGCGCGCCCGACGGTCAGAAATGGCAAACGGCAGCCAACGCTCATCCTTCGCGCTACCAAATACCGCCTGGATAAACGGACTGTAGCTATCAATATCCGCAACCATCACGATGATATCGCGCGGGGTAAGTTCTGGATCGGCCTCCAGCATCGCCAGCAGTTGATCGTGCAGCACTTCAACTTCTCGCTGCGGGCTATGGCACTCATGGAATGTCAAAGAACGATCGTTAAGATCCAGCAGCCGTTTACCGTCACTGTGCTCATACTCCTCAGCCGTCAGCCCCAGCACCTGCGAATCTTTCAGCTCCAACAGGTCATTTTGCAGGCCGTGGAGAAGGTTATCGGGTTCTAAATCGACAAAAACATCGATCTCTTCAAAACGCTCCAGCTCGGAAAGCAAAAACGCGTAGTCGCGCCCTAATTTCCCCCAAGAGGCCAGCAAGGAATTCCCCACATCCTGCTCACCAAGCTCATTGAACAACGAAGAGGCATTTTCGTTATCCTTAAATAAGGTCACTTCCCGGTCGGCCTGATGCAAACGGCGGCGGCGGCTGACAAGACGGGCAAGGAACGCGGGATCTTTAATATCACCCCAGTAGTAGCGGCAGGGGTTGGTAAATAGCACATGGACATCGATATGCTTACCCAGCGCCTGCAGAGCCTGGAGATACACCGGTGGCAGAGCAGAAATCCCACAAATAAAGACGCGAGATGGGAGTCCCGTCGGGCAAACCTCGCTTTTCTCAAGAGCGCTAATAAAACGCTGGTAGAGATTGGCTCGATGCCATTCAGGCTGCCCCAGCTCAGCGGTGTAGCGCACCAGTTCCGCCCAGAGCGGAGCCTGCCAGAGCTGAGACTCTCCCACACCTTCGACAAGCTCGCCCTTCTCCCAGCGACTTAGCCAGCCGGGACGATAGACAAGATACTGGTCATAAAGGTCGGCAATCCGGGAAGAAAGCTGAAACAGCTTACGGCTACTGTCGTCTATCTGCAGATAGTGGCCAAGCATCTTGAACTCTGGCTTGTGGAGCATATTGGGGATAAGCGTCATCAGCTTCCAGCTCATGCTCTGCTTGTTGAAAGCGCTCACTTCCGGGATATCGGGCAATACCTTCACGAACATGTCCCAGATAAAGCTGGCGGGCAGCGGAAACTCGATGTTCGCCGCAATACCAAACTTCTGTGCCAGCGTCATTTGCAGCCACTGCGCCATCCCGGTGCTTTGCACCAGCACCACTTCCGGCTCAAAAGGATCCGGCAATGGCTGGTGCTCCACAATGAACTCCATAATGGCTTCCAGCACATCAAGGCGGTTGGAATGGTAGACACGCAACATGAAATCGCTACTCCTGACGTTGTTCTGACCGTGGGCAATCGAGCCTCGAAAGCTGCGCTATCCGGCCCTCTGGACTTGTTACAGTAACGTCGATGCTGACACATCCCAAAGACGATGTCTGCTGTTGATGCACATTCCATGCATCTGAAAGTGGAGGAACTTCTGGCTCGGTCTGCTCACGCGCGACTCGCCACAGCTGCCTTAGCTGCCATTGGCTGGTGAAACCCTGCTGCAATACACCGTGGTACCCCAGCAATGCGGTCATCACTATCGCAAACAGCGCCAGGGCACATAGCACCTCCGGGAGGCTGAACCCATGCTGCCGGGAAACTATCGAGGCAGTTTGCATAAGTCATCGTCCAGTAAAGGGCAAAAATCCAGCCAGCCCTGCGCGGAGGCCACTAATTTATTCCCCTGAAGTCCCCCCCAGCGCCACAATGTGAACGGTAGCGTGGGCCCGGCAACAGAACCGGAAGCAGCCAGTAAGGCCTCACCTTTATCGGTTAGATGCAGGCAGGCGTGCCACTGATTACGCGACTCAAACTGACATTGCCAGGTTCTCTGGGGTTGCCAGCTTTGTTTTTCCCCCCATGACAGCGCAGATCTTGCAGCCGTCTGATTTTTAATAAACTGAATTTCGGCGGCAACCTCAAAGCGCTGGGCACTAAGTTGCCGGGAAAGCCCACTCAGCATCAGAGAACCAACCGCAAGCAGCATCAATACCATCAGCAAAGAGGCGCTCCCTTTCTCTTGCTTGCCGCTCATGAATTTTCTCCACTCACCGTGTAGCTAAGCTCCACAGGACGTCCACCTTGCTTCAGATACGCAGCAAGACTAACGAGGAATAAAGGCCTGCCAGTTTTGCGATTCTGGCGAATCACGGAAAAATGCTGCACCACCAATTGCGTCGGGTCAGACATTCTTTCCCAGCCGGTGCCTTCACAATGTTCTACGCCCTTTTGAGTCTCCAGGCTGCCGTTACGCAAGCGATAGCCCGTCTGTTCATTTTGACTACCAGGGGTCGTGTCCCACCGGCCATTACCGTTGGCATCCCACTGCAATACCACACAGTTTCCGCTGTTCATAAGCTTTACAGCCTCCCCCTGACACTTCCCTCGGCAATAACCCGCACGCTGTAAATTTTTTCCAACGGTGAACGCCATTTGCCAAAGCGCTTCCTGCTGAGCAACGTAGCTGTACTGGCGTAAAACCTCGCCCTGCAAAGCGGGGAAAAGCCTTGAAGTGCCTAGCAGCAGCACGCTGCTCAAGGCCATCGCAATAAGCGTTTCGAGTAACGTAAACCCTCTCTGAGCGCTCAACATGACTTGTCTCCGGACATTTCGCACAGCCGGATGCGCCCCCAAACCGAGAGCGTCACTTTCCAGCGCCCGACCTGACTTTTCACAATCAGGTGGCCTGGCCAGGCTGTGTTGCGAATACCGTAGAAACCTAACCCGGCAGTCATATCCTCCACGACGATATCGTCAAACTCGGGGGTAAACGTCAGAGTTGAGTTTCCCGAACAGTTTTCTTCAGCCGCACGGCTTGTCAGGCACCAGCTTTTTCCCAATTGATGCAGCGCCAAAAGATGGGTTTGGTTGTGCCAGTTGGCATCATTTCTTAGCCGCGAGAGAAAGTGACTCAGCTGCTGAGCCGTTTGCCGCAACTGCACTCTCTGCTGCCACTCGTGCCAGCCGTGAAGCCCACCAGCGCTGAGTACGGCAACAATGGCTATCACCACCATCACCTCAATAACGCTAAAACCACGTTGGTTGATTTTCATGGGAGGAGTGTGGGCCACAGAGGTTGAATCAGCCAGTTCGCAAATCAGATGATGCGACACATATCGGAAGATAATTAAGGCGTTACGGAGAGTTGCATACGCTCTGGAATAAATGCCGAAGAAGCAAAACCGGGGCAAAAAAGACCGGCGCACTCAGGCACCGGTTCTGTCACTCTGTCGGCAGGTTAAATGGCGACAGGCGCTTTGATCGCCGGATGCGGATCGTAGCCTTCAATCTCGAAGTCTTCGAAACGGTAGTCAAACAATGACTCCGGCTTACGTTTGATAACCAGCTTAGGCAGCGCGCGAGGTTCACGGGTTAGCTGCAGACGTGTCTGTTCCAGGTGATTGCTGTACAGGTGCGTATCGCCCCCGGTCCAGACAAAGTCGCCCACTTCCAGGTCGCACTGCTGCGCCATCATATGCACCAGCAGCGCATAGCTGGCGATGTTGAACGGCAAACCAAGGAAGATGTCGCAAGAGCGCTGGTAGAGTTGGCAAGAGAGTTTGCCGTCTGCCACATAGAACTGGAAAAACGCGTGGCAAGGGGCCAGCGCCATTTTATCCAGCTCGCCCACGTTCCACGCAGAGACAATAATGCGCCGAGAATCGGGATCGTTTTTCAACTGGTTGAGCACGGTGGTTAGCTGATCAATATAACGCCCGTCAGGGGTTGCCCAGGAACGCCATTGCTTGCCGTAAACCGGGCCGAGATCGCCGTTTTCATCCGCCCATTCGTCCCAAATCGTCACCTTGTTTTCCTTCAGGTACGCGATATTGGTATCGCCATTCAGGAACCACAGCAGCTCATGAATGATCGAACGCAGGTGACATTTTTTGGTGGTAACCAGCGGGAAGCCTTCCTGCAGGTTAAAGCGCATTTGATGCCCAAAAATCGACAACGTGCCGGTACCGGTACGGTCTGCTTTTGGCGTGCCCTCTTCGAGCACTTTTTTCATCAAATCAAGATACTGTTTCATGTCACCTCACGAAAGTTGCTGCTGCGGACGGCGGTAAGCCCAGACCATCATAATGATACCGGCAACAATCATCGGAATCGACAGGATCTGCCCCATGCTGATGTACTGTACCCAGGTGCCGGTGAACTGCGCATCCGGCTGGCGGAAGAATTCGACGATGATACGGAACGCACCATAGCCAATCAGGAACAGACCAGAGACGGACCCCATTGGGCGAGGCTTACGAATAAACAGGTTCAGGATGATGAACAGGACAACCCCTTCCAGCGCCAGCTCATAAAGCTGAGACGGGTGGCGAGGCAGTACGCCGTAGGTATTGAACAGCGACTGCCATTCCGGGTGCGTAGCCAGCAGGCCAATGTCTTCACTGCGTGAACCAGGGAACAGCATGGCGAAGCGGAAGTTCGGGTCAACGCGGCCCCACAGTTCGCCATTGATAAAGTTGCCGAGGCGGCCAGCGCCTAAACCAAACGGGATCAGCGGAGCAATAAAATCAGAGACCTGGAAGAAAGTACGCTTGGTGCGGCGCGCAAACCAAATCATCACGCAGATAACACCGATCAGGCCGCCGTGGAAGGACATACCGCCGTCCCAGACTTTGAACAGGTAGAGAGGATCGGCAAGGAAGACCGGCAGATTGTAGAAGAAGACATAGCCCAGGCGCCCCCCCAGGAACACGCCAAGGAAACCTGCATACAGCAGATTCTCTACTTCATTTTTCGTCCAGCCGCTGCCCGGACGGCTGGCGCGGCGCCCGGCAAGCCACATGGCAAACACGAACCCGACCAGGTACATGAGCCCGTACCAGTGCAGGGAAACCGGCCCGATGGAGAAAAGCACCGGATCAAATTCAGGGAAACGCAGATAGCCACTATTCATCTGTCACCACAAGCTATTGTTACCTCACCCAAAATAGAAGGTGAGTGGCAAGTACGCACCACTCTCGATGCGCTCCGAAAGCAGCGGATCATAGCACAAACAGCCAGAGTGATTGATTACGGAAGTTGTAAAAGATGTGTAATGTCCCGGTGGTACCGGGGCATTCAGGGTAATGCAGGGCGTATCCGGGATATGTGAACCAACACCAGGCATCGAAGAAAACGAACAGGGAAAACCCTTTGGGGTTTTCGGAAGATGAGCCACAACAAGGGAAAAACCACGCTTTTTTCTTTATTGTCAGACGGGGATAATGTCCCGGTGAGATCGGGACATTGAGAACGGATCAGCGCCCACCGCGAATCAGGCCACCCATGCCGCGCCGCTCCATAAACGCAGCGACCTGGTGGCGTACTTCCGTCGCCATTTGAGCCTCAAGGGTACGCTGAGCAAGCACTTCGGCTTCTTCAAGCTGAATATGGCGTAACAGGTATTTAATACGCGCGACGGAACGGCCGTTCATTGAAAGATGACGGTACCCCATGCCCACAAGAATCGCGACGCACATCGGGTCACCGGCCATTTCACCGCACAGGCACAGGTCGATGTTATAGCGCTCGGCCTCACGGGCAATCAGGTTCAGCGTACGCAGCATCGCCGGATGCAGGCTATCGTAAAGGCTAGCCACCCGCGTGTTGTTACGGTCAACCGCCAGCAGATACTGAGTCAGGTCGTTTGTACCAACGGAAATAAAATCAATACGCCCGGCCAGGTGCCCCAGCATGAAAACCATGGAAGGCACTTCAACCATCACCCCAAGCCTGAACTTCGGCAACTGGTAGCCTAATTCCTCTTCGACTTCCCGGCCCGCACGATCGATAAGTCTGCGCGCATCATCGATTTCATCAATGCTGGTGATCATCGGCAGCAGGATACTCAAATTCCCCGTAGCCGCATTCGCACGCAGCATTGCGCGGACCTGGATCAGAAAGATCTCTGGCTGATCCAGCGTAATACGAATGCCTCGCCAGCCAAGACAAGGATTCTCCTCGCTGATGGGCATATACGGAAGCTGTTTATCCGCCCCGACGTCCAGCGTTCGCAGCGTCACAGGTTTGTCGTTAAACATCTGCAACATGCCCTGATACTGTGCAACCTGCTCTTCTTCCGACGGGAAACCGCTTTGCAGCATAAAAGGAATCTCGGTGCGGTACAGCCCGATGCCGTCGATACGGCTACCAAGCTGTTCTTCATGCTCAGGACTAAGCCCGGCATTCAGCATGACCTGCACCCGCTCGCCGCTTTTTAACGCCGCGGGCTGCTCCACATCATCTTCCGCCAGGCGACTAAGTTCGTTCTCCTCGGTCACCAGGCGCTGGTATTCCTGCAGCAAAACCGGCTCAGGATCCACCAGCAATTCACCGCGATAGCCGTCCACAATCAGCATGCGGCGATGCAGAGCCGATGGCTGAATATCCGCGCCCATGACGGTTGGGATACCGAGCGCACGGACCATAATGGCGGCATGAGAGTTTGCCGCACCATCGCGCACGACAACGCCCGCCAGACGGTTTTGCGGCAGTTCGGCAAGCGTGGTGGCTGAAAGTTCGTCGGCAACCAGCACAAAGCGCTCAGGCCAGGTATTCGGGCTTTGAATCGTGTCATCGAGGTGGAACAACAGGCGCTGCCCCAGCGCTCTGAGGTCGCCCGCTCGCTCTTTCAGGTAGCTATCTGAAAGGCTGGCAAACTGTTCAGCAAACTTCTCCACCACCGTTTTGACGGCCCATTCGGCGACCAGGCCTTTATCTACCTCAGCAAAAAGCTCACGCCGCAGGCGGGCGTCAGTCAACAGGTGAGAGTAAAGATCGAAAATCGCCGCAGTCTCTTTCTGAGCCCCGGCGGC
Source organism: Cedecea sp. B1(4) (assembly GCF_059414925.1). Taxonomy (NCBI): domain Bacteria; kingdom Pseudomonadati; phylum Pseudomonadota; class Gammaproteobacteria; order Enterobacterales; family Enterobacteriaceae; genus Cedecea; species Cedecea sp. B1(4). The sequence continues at coordinate 167,509 of NZ_JCAHMZ010000006.1, forward strand.
AAAACGTTTGCTGTAGCGGCGGAATTCCCCGGAAGCCTCTTCCAGCGCAGCGGTCAGACGCTCACGCTCAAGCGCCGTGTCCAGGGTCGACGCTTCAAAAACTTGCTCCATCAGCGGGACGGTTGTGTCCATCCAGCCTTCGGCAATCGCCACCCCAGGCGATGCAGGCAGCGCGCGAATACGGGTCTGCCGATACTGTCCGAACAGGGCCGCTAACTGAGACTGCGATAATATCCCGGCCATCTGCGTTGCCAGCGTAACGAGGAAAGACTCTTCGCTCTCATCGTACTGCCGGTGTTCACGCTGCTGGACAACCAGCACCCCCAGGAGCTGACGGCGCTGGATAATAGGCACGCCGAGGAACGCACGAAAACGCTCCTCTTTTACGGCGGGCACATATTTAAAGCTGGGGTGTTTTTGCGCATCCGCAAGGTTAATCGGCTCCGCGAGCCGCCCAACCAGGCCAACAATACCTTCATCAAAGGCAAGCGTGACGGTGCGGCCGCGCGGTTTCTTTAACCCGCGCGTCGCCATAAGGTAAAAACAGCGGCGCTCGTGGTCGGCGAGATAAACCGAGCAAACCTCGGTATCCATCGCAAGGCAGATGTCAGTCACCAAAATATCCAGCGCCTCATTGAGGCGCGGGGCACTAGCGACCTTTTCGACTATTTCTCGCAGACGGGTGAGCATTTTTCGCGTGACTTAACCTCTTTTACGTCGCCATGCCGGCGAGTTATTGCGTGGTGGCGTAACTTCCTGCAGTGGCATCACCACGCTGGCAAACTCTTTCATTACCCGGCGATAGACATCGCGCTTGAATGAAACAACCTGACGGACCGGATACCAATAACTGACCCAGCGCCAGCCATCGAATTCCGGCGTACTGCTGGTTTGCATGTTGATCTCACCGTCGCTGCTCAGCAACTGCAAAAGAAACCATTTTTGTTTTTGGCCGATACAAACCGGCTTTGTGTCCCAACGCACCAAACGTTTAGGTAATTTGTAACGCAACCAGTTTCGGGTCGAGGCAAGAATGCGAACATCTTTTCTTTGTAGACCGACTTCTTCGAAAAGCTCCCGGTACATTGCCTGTTCAGCGGACTCGCCAGGATTAATACCCCCCTGGGGAAATTGCCAGGAATGTTGGCCAAAGCGTCGCGCCCACATCACCTGTCCCTGCCGATTACATATTACGATCCCAACGTTGGGGCGGTAGCCATCATCATCGATCACCGGACTACCTCAAAACAAACTTAGATTGCATCGATTGTTTCATACAAGTGTCAGGCGGTAAACCACTCTCTCGGCGGCGCTCGCATGGAATAACATTTGAATAACTCACAAAAGAGAGCCTGGTTATAAACAGGGGACGGTCAAAACCGGCGGTTTTATTCACTTTTTCTGTGGATATAACTGTGAAGAACTACCGAATTACATCGGGACAACTCAGGACAACTAAAATAAGGAGCAATCCTGCCACACATTAAAGCCTTTAAATTTCATAATCATAATACTATAAAAATGACACACGAGTTTCATAATGTGATGATCGTCACATATGAAGATCGCCTACTGATGAAAGATCGCACAATGTTGTTTTTATCCACAGATTGTGCCAACAAGTTAGTCACAAATCGGTGATAAATTGTATTTTAGCGCCTCGTCAAGGCTGTAAATGGAACCAGTAGTCATGCTTTTTCCCAGTTATCCCACTTTTCTGTGGATAACATGGTGTAAGATCCTGTTCATTGTCAGTGACCAGATTTGGAAAAGCCTTTTTAATGTTGCTGCAACGAAACGGCTGCCTTTAAAAACTCATTATAAATCAGAATATTGTTAATCTTATCCTCAGACGACTAAACTAAGCTTTCGCTGTGCACAAAGTGCGTTCATTTTTTAACCAAAAAACATCAACGAGTTATGCAACCAATACGTCCGCTCATCACGCCCCCACGCAGTGAAGCCGAGCTGCTCCAACAGGCGCAAAGCGTCGCCGGTTATACTCTGGGCGAACTGGCCGCCTGCGCTGGCTTACAGACGCCGAAAGACCTGAAGCGCGATAAAGGCTGGATTGGCGTACTGCTGGAGCTGTGGCTGGGTGCCAGCGCTGGCAGCAAGCCCGAACAAGACTTTGCCGCGCTCGGGATCGAACTGAAAACGATCCCGGTGGATAGCCTTGGCCGCCCGTTGGAAACCACTTTCGTCTGCGTCGCGCCGTTAACCGGTAATAGCGGCGTCATTTGGGAAACCAGCCATGTGCGGCATAAGCTCAAGCGCGTGCTGTGGATCCCGGTTGAGGGAGAAAGGCAGATCCCGCTTGCCGAGCGGCACGTGGGTTCTCCGCTATTATGGAGCCCTTCAGAAGAGGAAGAACAGCAGCTGCGCCTGGACTGGGAAGAACTGATGGATTTGATCGTGCTGGGCCAGGTCGAGCGCATTACCGCCCGTCACGGCGAAGTGCTGCAGCTGCGGCCAAAAGCCGCCAACAGCCGGGCGTTAACAGAGGCTATTGGCGCGGACGGCTCACCTATTCTCACGTTACCTCGCGGCTTCTACTTAAAGAAGAACTTCACTGCCGCTCTTCTCGCACGGCACTTCACGCTCTAATAGCCGCCGCAGAGAATGGAATCCAGGGTTCTGTCAGTAAGTACCGGGGAATGTTACATTTCCCTCGTCCTATTAAGAATTTACCGCTTTCTTTCCCCTGTTCATCAGGTTATTACTAAACTTATTAACAAGATCCCTTCCTGACGAGGAACATACCGATGACTAAATGGGCAGTAGCAATCTCCGCCATTGGTCTTGCCTTTGCCGTTTCAGGCTGCAGCAGTGACTACGTAATGGCCACCAAAGATGGACGAATGATTTTGACCGAGGGCAAGCCGAAGGTCGATGAAGATACCGGTCTGGTAAGCTATCGTGACCAGCAAGGTAATGAAATGCAGATCAACCGCAACGACGTTTCCCAGATTATTGAGCGCTAATCTCGCAGGGTCAGCCCCTCGGCTGGCCTGATGATTTTTCTTCTTTTCCCCTCTTTCGCTTTGCTCCGGCCTCTGCCATGTTTATAGACCTTTTGTCGGGTAACGATGCCTGACGAGTCAAAAGAACAACAGGAAGCCGGCTATGCACTATCACCGTATCCCCCACAGTTCACTTGAAGTCAGCACGCTGGGGCTGGGAACCATGACCTTTGGTGAACAAAACAGCGAGGCCGATGCCCACCAGCAGCTCGACTACGCCGTCAGTCAGGGCGTGAATCTGATTGATGTCGCGGAAATGTACCCGGTGCCGCCGCGCCCGGAAACCCAGGGCTTAACCGAGAGCTATGTCGGCAGTTGGCTTAAAGCTCGCGGCAACCGCGAAAAACTGGTTGTTGCTTCCAAAGTCACTGGCCCAACCCGCAACAACGACGCGGGCATCCGCCCAAACCAGATCCTCGACCGGAAAAACATCCGCGAGGCGCTGGATGCCAGCCTCAAACGCCTGCAAACCGATTACCTCGACCTCTACCAGGTTCACTGGCCGCAGCGTCAGACCAACATGTTTGGCAAACTGGGCTACACCTGGAGCGACACGACCTCGCTGCCGGTAACGCTGTTGGAAACCCTTGAAGCGCTGACCGAGTGCCAGCGTGCAGGGAAAATTCGCTATATCGGCGTCTCGAACGAAACCCCGTGGGGCGTGATGCGCTACCTGCAGCTTGCGGAAAAACACGATCTGCCGCGCATCGTGACCATTCAAAACCCCTACAGCCTATTAAACCGCAGCTTTGAAGTTGGCCTGTCTGAAATCAGCCAGCACGAAGGCGTTGAGCTGCTCGCTTATTCCTGTCTCGCCTTCGGCGTGCTGTCGGGCAAATACCTTAACGGAGCCAAACCGGCCGGCGCTCGCAACACGCTGTTTAGCCGCTTTACGCGCTACAGCGGTGAGCAGTCGCAAAAAGCCGTTGCCGCCTACGTGGAGATAGCTAAACGTCATAATCTTGACCCGGCACAAATGGCGCTGGCCTTTGTTCGTCGCCAGCCGTTTGTGGCCAGCACGCTGCTTGGTGCCACGACGCTGGAACAGCTGAAAACCAACCTTGAAAGCCTGCATTTGACGCTAAGCGAAGAGGTGATTGAGGAGATTGAAGCGGTGCATCGCATCTATACCTACCCGGCACCGTAAAAATTAAGGCCCTCTTTGAGGGCCTTTTTGTTATTTCTGTTTGATTTGCCACAGCCACAGGGCGCTAATGGCCAGCGCAAATACCGCTCCAAATCCAATGCCAATGCCAACGATGGACGCTCCGGTTTTCACCGCCAGGGAGAACAGACCCAGCATCAAAAGCATGGCCGTGTTTTCACCCAAGTTTTGCACCGCTATGGCATTACCTGCCCCGACTGTGTGCTTGCCGCGCTCCTGGAGCAGCGCGTTAAGCGGCACCACAAAGAAACCGCCCAACAGGCCAATCAACACCAGTAAAGCGTAAGAAGGCAGCAGAGAATGCTGGAGAGCAAAAATCAGTACGCCAACGCCAATTAAAATCCCGGCTGGCATGCAGCGGGCGACGGTTTCCAAAGTCACCAGCTTCGCAGCTGCCCCGGCCCCCACCACAATCCCAACCGCAACCATCGCGTTAAGATAAGTCGGCGTCGCGTTATCCGTGATCCCTAACGCCACCGGCACCCACAGCACCAGCAGGAAGCGCAGCGTCACGCCCGCTCCCCAAAACAGACTGGTGCCTACCAGCGAGAAGCGCGTTTCTCCGCTACGCCAAAGGCTGCGGCAGGCGGAAAAGAAGCTGTGCGTCATCGGCTTGAAACGCCATGACTGGCCGGGGCGCGCGGCGGCAAGTTTAGGGATAAAGACATTGGCAACCACCGCCCCGCCGTAAACCAGCGCGCAGACAACCAGCGCCGCCGTCAGGTTCCAGTCTGCCAGCACGCCGCCGGCAACGGATCCCAGCAGGATCGCCGCAATGGTAGAAGACTCCATCAGGCCGTTGGCCTTCACCAGCCGATCGCCAGTGGTCAGCTCGCCGAGAATGCCGTATTTAGCCGGTGAATAGGCCGCCGCGCCGATGCCCACCAGAGTGTAGCCGACAAAAGGATTCAGCCCCAGCGCGATCACCGCCGCACCCACAAGCTTCATGCTGTTCGCCAGCATCATCACTCGCCCTTTGGCGAAACTGTCGGCCACCTGTCCCACAAACGGCGCAAAGAGGATGTACGCGCCAACAAACACCATTTGCAACACGGGCTGGCTCCAGTCCGGGTAGAACTGCTGCTTGAGCACCGCAAGCGTGGCGAACAACAGCGCGTTATCGCCAAAAGCCGATAAAAACTGCGCCGCGGTGACCGCCATCATGCCCCGGGACCACAACGAACCGCTATTGCCAACCTGTTCAGCCATGGGCTTTCTCCGCTTCATCAACCTGTGCTTTCAGGGTGACAAAATCTGGTTTTCCGCTGCCTAACACCGGCAGCTGTTTGAGGAAGCGAATATCGCGTGGCACCGCCAGCTCAGGCACGCCGTGCTCACGCGCATAATGCAGAAGTTTTTCGCGGTTAAGCTCGCTGTCGGTGGTAAACATCACCAGCGCTTCGCCTTTGGCGGCGTCGTGCTTAACGACCGTAGCATGCAATTTGTCAGGCGAAATGCCGATCGCCATCTGTTCGACCATCTCAAGCGACACCATCTCCCCGGCGATTTTGGCAAAACGCTTCGCACGCCCCTGAATCACGCAATAGCCCTGCTCGTCAAAGGTCACGATATCGCCGGTGTCGTACCAGCCGGGTTCCATCTCACCCAGGCCATTTTCAGCCTCAGGCTTCTCCAGCACGCCCGGATTTTCCACGCGCAGATAGCCGTTCATGATGTTTGGCCCTTTTAGCTGCAGCCTTCCGCCCTGTTCAATACCGGGCACCGCCAGCAGGCGAGCATCCATTGCCGGAAGAATGCGGCCCACGGTGCCCGGTTTCGCCGCCATCGGCACGTTGATAGACACCACCGGCGCGCACTCGGTCACGCCGTAGCCTTCCAGAATTCGCAGGCCAAACTTGTCCTGCCACAGCTGCTTCGTGCTTTCCTGCAGCTTTTCTGCCCCGGCAACGACATAGCGCAGGCGGAAGAAATCATACGGGTTAGCAAAACGGGCATAGTTGCCGAGGAACGTCGAGGTGCCAAAGACCACCGTGCAATTGCGGTCGTAAATAAGCTCCGGCACCACGCGGTAATGCAGCGGGCTGGGGTAAAGGAACACTTCCGCCCCGGTCAGCAGCGGCGTGAACAGCCCCACCGTCAGGCCAAAAGAGTGGAAGAGCGGCAGCGCGGACATAAACCTGTCATCGGCGGTGAAGTCCGCGATGGTGCGAATCTGCTCTACGTTGGCCAACAGGCTTTTATGGCTGTGCACCACGCCTTTTGGATTGCCCTCCGAGCCGGAGGTAAACAGCACCATCGCCGCATCTTCCGGCTGCTGTTTCACCTGGGCCAGGCGAGGCGCAAGCAGATGAGCAAAGATCCACACTTTATCCTCCAGGGTGATGGTAGACCTTAAATCTTCCAGATACACCCAGCGCACCTGCGTCAGCTGTTCCGGCAGGTGCCACAGTTTGCCCTTATCCAGGAACTGCCGGGAGGTAAAGACCGTCTTAATTTGCGCCGCAGTAATCGCGCTGGTCAGCCCTTTTACGCCAGCCGTGTAGTTCATCATTGCCGGAATACGGCCCCGGGATGAAGCGCCAAAAATCACCGCCGCGCTGATCGCCGCATTCGGCAGCATCAAACCAATGGTTTCACCCTGTTCGCTGTATTTATCGAGGATTCGGCCCACAAACAGCGTTTTTTTCAGCAGCGAACTGTAAGTATCTGGCTTGAAATTAATGTCTTCAATACAGTTTTTACGCGAGCCGTACCGATCCTTCGCCGCAAGCAGCGCCTCAAAAAGCGTCTCACGCGGGCGCACGGCCATGCGCGCTTCCATCATGATTTGGTGCAGCATCTCGCCGGCCATTTTACGGCGATCCCTGGCCCGTGGGGCTTCTGGCATTGCAATCGACGTTGGCGGAAGAAGATGCAGGCTAATACGCGGGAAAGCCCGGCGTTTTACCAGCCCTTTCAGGCGACTAAAGAAAGTCAGCTCCGCGCCATCGATGCGCAAAGGCACAACCGTGGCCTGTGCTTTGGCTGCCACAAACCCAGCGCCATCGTAGATTTTCATCAACGACCCGGTCACGCTGATGCGCCCTTCAGGGAAAATCACCACCGGACGCCCCTGTTCCACCAGGCGCACCAGATGCTTGATAGACATCGGCTTGGTCGGATCCAACGGGACAAAATCAATCAGCGGCTTAAGCCAGCGCATAAACCACTGTTGGCTTATTGAGGAGTAGACCGCGAATACGGGGCGCACCGGCAGAAAGAGAGCAACCAGGATCCCATCCAGAAACGAGACGTGGTTCGGCACAATCAGCACCCGCTGGCGTTGAAGCACCTGCGGATCGCCGGAAAGGGTTACCCGGAACAGAATGCGAAATAGCGCACGGAAAAAAGCAAGAAGCATAGCGACTCTCTTTGTCGTCTGTCGGTCAGCATTAAGTGTAGAGTCGCAGAGTACACCAGTTGCGTTAAGTGCGGGAGGGGGCTCAAAAAATGGCAAAAAAAAACCTGCGCATCTGCGCAGGTTGGTGCAAAAGAATTGTACTCAGCAGAGTACCAGGAATTCTCACCAATCAATACCTCTGGGATCTGAATTGTCTCGTGCCGCCAGCGGCGAAACCAGCGGCAAAAAGCAAGGGAATGAGCCCAAGTGCAACCAGGTGTTTAAATTCTCGATTCTTGTTACAGGCAGCGGGATTCAGGCAAAAAAAAACCTGCGCATCCGCGCAGGTTGGTGTAATTCATAGGATCAGCAAATAATCGCTGACTTCACCTATCAATACCTCTGGGACCACAAATGTAGCAGCGGCGTCTTCCATTAAGCTATGCTGAAATCGCAACAGCCGACTGCAAAATGTAAGCAAAGATTTGGGCGGAAACGTTTAAAAATCCGCGACATGCACTAAAAAGAGGCAACCTCGTGAGGCAAGTGTAACCGTTACACGCTTTCACCTTGATTTTGCTCTACTTTGCGATATCCCCATCAGTTGTTGCCTTGCAGTCATCAGGGAATTCCGTAAAACTAAACGCAGTGTAAACGATTACCCCTAACAGGAAGGCTTTTCATGGCGACAATTAAGGATGTGGCTCGGCTGGCTGGTGTGTCTGTCGCCACGGTTTCACGCGTCATCAACCACTCCCCAAAAGCCAGCGATACCTCAAAGCAGGCGGTGAATAGCGCCATGGAAGCGTTGAATTATCATCCCAACGCTAACGCGAGAGCCCTTGCCCAACAGGCCACGGAAACCATTGGCCTGATCGTGGGCGACGTTTCCGACCCCTTCTTTGGCGCGATGGTTAAAGCCGTGGAACAGGTTGCCTACCGCACCGGCAACTTCCTGCTTATCGGCAATGGCTACCACAGCGAACAAAAAGAGCGCCAGGCCATTGAACAGCTTATTCGCCACCGCAGCGCAGCGCTGGTCGTTCACGCCAAAAAACTCCCTGATGAGGAGCTAATTTCGCTGATGAAGCAAATCCCCGGCATGGTGCTCATTAACCGCATTGTGCCAGGGTTTGAGCAGCGCTGCGTTGCGCTGGATGACCGCTACGGCGCCTGGCTTGCTACGCGCCATTTGATTCAGCAGGGGCACACCCGCATCGGCTACATCTGTTCCAATCACCAGATATCGGACGCAGAAGACCGCCTTCAGGGCTACTACGACGCGCTCCGCGAGCACAATATCCCCGTCAACGAGCGCCTGGTGACCTTTGGTGAACCCGATGAAAGCGGCGGCGAGCAGGCCCTGACGGAGCTGCTGGGACGCGGCAAAAACTTCACCGCCGTGGCCTGCTACAACGACTCAATGGCCGCCGGAGCGATGGGCGTGCTTAACGACAACGGCATTGATGTTCCCGGTGAGATTTCGCTGATTGGCTTTGATGACGTGTTAATTTCACGCTACGTGCGGCCCAAGCTGACCACGGTTCGCTACCCGATTGTGACCATGGCGACTCAGGCAGCAGAGCTCGCGCTGGCGCTGGCCGAAAACCTGCCGCTGCCGGAAATCACCCATATGTTCAGCCCGACGCTGGTGCGCCGACACTCGGTGGCCTCTCCGGGCGACAACGCTTAAAGCGTAAGTTGATAAAGATGTACGGGCTGGTCGGGGTAATCCAGCCCGTCGCCGATGTAGCGCCAGCCAAACCGTTCATAATAGGTCTTACAGGCCGAATACAGATACAAAGACTCAAAACCCAGCTGGCGGGCATATGCCACGACGTGCCGCTGCAAAATCTCGCCCAGTCCCTTTCCTCGATGGCTTTCATCAATATACAGCGCCGCCAGCCAGGGCCAGAGATCCTGCCGGCTGATCAAATCACAGCGCCACAGCCCCACGGTCCCCACCATCTTTTCGCCCTCCAGCGCAATAAACGTCAGGGGAATTTCGCCTTCCCGCTGGCTGGCGGCAACAATAGACGCAAAAAAGCCTCGGCTTTCCTGACTGCCAAACGCCTGCCAAAGCCACTCCGTGACTTGCTCTGCGTGCTGAGGGGCCTGGTACAACGGGACAATTTTCACAACGATATACTCCTAAAAAACCACACCAAATTCTGAAAGCGTGATCCGGGACGACAATTTGCACGGCGAAACGGCAAGGCCGCTTGCGGGCGAAACTCCTGTGATAAACTGCTGGAAAATCGCGACAGCGTCCAGATCGGGAAGGAAACAATGGTAACAATGTTAGATGTCTCGTTACGCGCAGGGGTTTCCAAAGCGACGGTATCTCGCGTGTTAAACGGCACCGGACAGGTTAAAGCAAGCACCCGCGAACAGGTGTTTAAGGCCATGGAAGAGCTGGGCTATAAGCCTAATTTTCTGGCACGATCGCTGGCAAACCGCAGCAGCAACAGTATCGGGCTGGTTGTCTCCACCTTCGATGGCTTCTACTTCGGTCGCCTGCTGCAGCAGGCTTCACGCCGCACGGAATTCTACGGTAAACAGCTGATTGTCACCGACGGGCATGACACGCCTGAAAAAGAGCTGGATGCCGTACAAATGCTGGCGGACAGGCACTGCGATGCCATCGTTCTCTACACGCGTTTTATGAGCGAACGGGCGTTGATGTCGCTGATGAATGCGATTCAGGTGCCGCTGGTCGTCATTAACCGGGACGTCACCCAGGCCCGTGAACGCTGCGTCTTCTTCGAGCAGCAGGATGCCGCCTTTCAGGCCACCGAATACCTTATCCAGCAAGGTCACCGGGAAATTGCCTGCATTACCGTGCCTATTTCCACGCCAACCGGCAAGGCGCGCCTGATGGGGTACCGGAAAGCACTGCAAAAACATGGCATTGCGTGGGATGAGAACCGGGTGAAATACGGGGATTCCAGCATGACCGAAGGGCACCACCTGTGCCAGGAGCTGCTGACCAGCGGCGTGACCTTTAGCGCGCTGTTTTCCTGTAACGACGATATGGCGCTGGGTGCCTCTAAAGCGCTGCACCAGGCCGGGATCCGTATTCCACAGGATATTTCGCTGTTCGGCTTCGATGACGCGCCTAGCGCCCAGTGGCTGGAACCAGCGCTGTCATCCGTCTATCTGCCCATCGACAACATGATCATTACCGCCATCGATCAGGCCATTAAGCTGGCGAGCGGCGAACCATTAGCCCCCATCCCGCCATTTGTGGGGACGCTGGTACTGAGGGACTCCGTTGCGCCCGGCCCCTTTTTCGAGGCCGGACGGAAAGTCTCAAAGTAGCTCGAGCGCCAGCAGCTCCTGAATCGTCTGGCGGCGGCGAATCAGGCGCGCGCTGCCGTTGTCAAACAGCACTTCCGGCAGCAGAGGACGACTATTGTAGTTAGAGGACATAGAAGCCCCGTATGCGCCGGTATCGTGCAGCACCAGGTAATCACCCGGTTTTACCGGCGGCAGCAGGCGGGTTTCTACCTTGCCGCCTTCCTGCTGGGTAAACACATCCCCGGACTCGCACAGCGGCCCCGCCACCACGGTTTCTTTCGGCTCTAGTGCGGACAGATCCCTCCCGTCACCCGCCAGCGCAGAAATATGGTGGTAGCTGCCGTACATAGACGGACGCATCAGATCGTTAAAACCAGCGTCGATCAGCACAAAGTGGCGGGATCCCATATCTTTCACCGCGCGCACCTGCGAAACCAGCACCCCGGCTTCCGCCACCAGGAAACGCCCCGGCTCGATCTCCAGCTTCACCGGGTGCCCCAGATGAGCGGCAATTTTTTCACGCGCGGTATTCCAGAGGCCGAAATAGTGATCGGTATTGATCGTTTCCTCACCTTCACGGTAAGGAATGGACAGCCCACCGCCCGCAGAAATCGCCTCAAGATCCTGACCGAAGTCGATGACCTGCTGCACCATCGCGCCGCAAACCTGTTCGAGATGGCCATAATCCACGCCGGAACCAATGTGCATATGGATACCCACCAGATGAATGCCGTAGCGCTGCATAGCCTCCAGCGCTTTCGGCATATCGCTCAGCCAGATACCGTGCTTACTGTTCTCGCCACCGGTGTTGGTTTTCTGGCTGTGCCCGTGCCCAAAGCCCGGGTTAATACGCAGCCAGACACGGTGCCCTGGCGAGACTTCGCCGAGCTGATGCAGCATATCCACAGATCCGATATTGACCGGGATTTTCTGCTCGGCCACCAGCGCCAGCGTGGCGTTGTCGATCACGTCGGCGGTAAAGACGATATCATCCGGGTTTTCCAGCGGCTTGTAGCCTGCCGCCAGCGCGCGCTCGATTTCCCCCTGCGACACCGAATCCACCTTCACGCCCTGCTCACGCATCAGTTTCAGGATGTGGATATTCGAGCAAGCCTTTTGGGCAAAGCGAATCACATCGAACTGCCGCAGTTGGGCAATTTGCTGGCGAACGATCTCCGCGTCATATACCCAAACCGGGCAGCCAAATTCAGCGGGCAGTGTCAGCAAGTTTTGCGCGTTCAGCGCAGTGGTGGTGTCGTGCAGCGAGCGTGGCATGGTGAACTCCGGTAAACGTCATTTTCCCTATTACGCCACAGAAAGTGAGGGATAAAAAATATCGTTTTCTAGCGAGTCTATTCAAATATGATATGGTTTAGAAAATGCCCCTAACCCTCTCCCCAGAGGGGAGAGGGGGACAGTAAATTGCTCCGATGCAATTTCTGTTTCCTCCTTCCAGGAAGAAGGCCGAGGTGAGGGTAAACAACATCAGCGGAACAACACCATGCCAGCCATCAACCTGCGCCACATCGAAATCTTCCACGCCGTGATGACGGCCGGCAACCTCACCGAAGCCGCAGGCCTGCTGCACACCTCCCAGCCCACGGTCAGCCGGGAGCTGGCGCGCTTTGAAAAGCTTATTGGCCTGCAGCTGTTCGAGCGCAGTCGGGGCCGCCTCTACCCCACCGTTCAGGGACTGCGGCTGTTTGAAGAAGTTCAGCGCTCCTGGTACGGGCTGGATCGTATTATTAATGCCGCCGAAAGCCTGCGTGAATTCCGCCAGGGCGAACTGTCTATTGCCTGCCTGCCGGTATTTTCTCAGTCATTTTTGCCGCGCCTGATACAACCTTTCCTGGCCCGCTACCCGGAGCTCAGCCTGAATATCGTGCCGCAGGAATCCCCGCTGCTGGAAGAGTGGCTTTCCGCCCAACGCCACGACCTGGGGCTGACGGAAAACATCAGCACGCCTGCCGGGACGGAACGCCAAACCCTCCTCACTCTGAATGAAGTTTGCGTGCTGCCCGCCGGGCACAAACTAGCCGCGAAAGCAGAACTCACACCGCAGGATTTTGCCGGGGAAAATTACATCAGCCTGTCAAGAACCGACAGCTATCGGCAACTGCTGGACTCGCTGTTTCAGGAACATGACGTAAAGCGAAGAATGGTGGTGGAAACGCACAGCGCCGCGTCCGTCTGTGCGATGGTTCAGGCAGGGGCTGGCGTGTCTATCGTCAACCCGTTAACCGCGCTGGATTACCACGAACGCGGCGTGGTGGTACGCCCGTTCAGCGTGGCGGTGCCTTTTACCGTTAGCCTGATTCGGCCTCTGCACCGCCCGGCATCAGCGCTGGTCAGCGCGTTCAGCGACCACTTACAGCACAACATGCATCTGTATAGCGACCCGCTCAACGCGCTGCTCAACCTCTAGCTTATTGCCCGGTCACCGGCTGCTGATGCCCCGTGCCGCTGCTAAAGTTAATCAGGCAAAGTATCAGGCCAACCACTGCCAGCGCGGCCGCGGCGACCGGCACCGCCGTCAGACCGAAGCCACGGTCAATGACCGTGCCGCCGACCCAGGCACCGAGCGCATTGCCGACGTTAAAGGCCGCAATATTCAGCGTGGACACCAGATTCGGCGCTTCTTTGCCGTGCAGCACCACGTTGATTTGCAGCGCCGGTACGGTAGCAAATGCCGCCATCGCCCACAGGAACAGCGTAATTTCCGCCAGCCATGCGGCGTGGCTTGTCCAGCTGAACAGTAACGAGAAGACCGCAATCAGGCTGAAGCTGAGGATCAGGCTGAATGAGACTCGCCAGTCCGCCAACCGCCCGCCCAGAATGTTCCCCACCGTCAGCCCCGCACCAATCAGGAACAGCGTCCAGCTTACGCCCTCTGGCGTAATGCCTGTCACCTGTAGCAGCATCGGTGCAACATAGCTGAACAGCGCGAACATCGCCGCAGAGAAGAACACCGTCATACTAAGCGATAGCCAAAGTTTGCCGTGCGCCAACGCTTTGATTTCGCTTTTTAAGTCAGTGGCCTCTTCATCTTTCTGCGACGGCAGGCTCACCACCAGCGCCAGAAACGCAATCACCCCAATAACGGCCACGCCCCAGAAAGTAGCTCGCCAGCCGTAAAGCTGCCCGAACCAGGTGCCAATCGGCACGCCCAGCACGTTAGCCAGCGTCAAGCCGGTAAACATCAGCGCCACCGCCGAAGCCTTGCGCCCGGCAGGTACGAGGCTTGCCGCGACGACTGCGCCAATCCCGAAGAACGCGCCGTGGCACAGCGCCGTAATAACGCGCGCCAGCATCAGGAAGTTGTAGCTCAGCGCGAGGGCGCACAGCAGGTTGCCAACAATGAAAATCACCATCAGCAAAATTAACGACAGCTTGCGCGGCAGTCGGGCGGTCAGCAGCGCCATGATGGGCGCGCCAATGGCGACCCCCAGCGCATAGCCGCTGATTAGCCAGCCGGCGACGGGAATGGAGACATGGAGATCCCCTGCCACTTCGGGCAGCAGTCCCATAATCACGAACTCCGTCGTGCCGATGGCGAACGCACTCATCGCCAGCGCCAGTAAGGAAACAGGCATTGTATAACTCCGGTTGCAGACATGATGAAAAGCCATTGCTGTGCGCAATCGCCTGTAGCGTGAGGATTTCAGAGGAGCAGCTTTTTGGAATAATGTGCGCTACATAACAAATTTATAACACATTAGCGGCCGGGCATGACCCGGCTCGTCGTGGGGGAAAAACACCATTACCTCTTATTTAGTTGATATATAAGGATAAATCATTACTCTTCACCGCACATAAAGCGAACTGCATCGGCGGCGTGGATGGCGGCGGTATCAAACACCGGCAGCGGGCAGTCCTGCTGGCTGAGCAGCAGGCCAATTTCGGTACAGCCGAAAATAACTCCTTCCGCCCCCTGCGCCTGCAGCGCCTGAATCACCTGCTGGTAATAGCGCTTCGACTCAGGGTTGATCACCCCGAGGCACAGCTCATCGAAGATTATCTGGTTGATACGCTGACGCTGGGAGGCGTCAGGAATAATCGAGCGGATCCCGAACTGCGCCTGCAGGCGGCCACGATAAAAATCCTGTTCCATGGTGTAGCGCGTGCCGAGCAAGGCCACCTGGCTTACGCCCTGAGCCGCAATCACCCGCCCGGTGGCGTCGGCAATGTGCAGAAACGGCAGCGAGCAGCGGGATTCAATATGCTCCGCGACTTTGTGCATAGTGTTTGTACACAGCACAATGCCTTCAGCCCCGGCTTTTTGCAGCCCCAGCGCCGCCTCAGCCAGCATCTCACCGGCCTTGTCCCACTCACCGGCAGACTGGCAGGCCTCAATCTCGTGAAAATCGACGCTGTGCAGCACAATTTTTGCAGAATGCAGCCCGCCCAGACGCTGTTTGATCCCTTCGTTAATTAATCGGTAGTAAGGAATAGTGGATTCCCAGCTCATGCCGCCCAGCAGCCCAATCGTTTTCATTCTTATCCCCTTTTGCTATTTCCCTCCGGTTATAACCCTTATTCCGGTAAGAAAAAAGCCTCCGAAGGGAGGCCGTCATCAGCCGACGGCTAATGCATCAGGTAAGGATAACGTTCGCTGAGCGAGTGGCTCTTCTTCCCCCCAGAACCGGGCGATCTCGGCCTGAACCCAGTCGCTAAAATAGCCCACTCGCGGCAGCTCCCGCTTACCCTGGGGGATCTCCAGCCAGTAACCATTTCCGCTTTCAAGCTCCAGCTCCGCCAGCGGCACCAATATCCCGCCACGCAGCTCGTTGCGGATCATCATTCTATCGAGCACAGCGTAGCCCGCCCCGGTCACACAGGCGTTGATCACCTGATCCTCGGTGCTGAACTCCAGCCCGCCGGAAAGCAGACTGTCATTTTGACCCGTAGCAACAAGCCAGCGCGACCAGTTATCCAGTCGGATGTCGCCGTTAAGAATATGCAGCTGTGGCTGCGAGGCCAGCGGGGGAAAGACGCCGTCAATCATCAGCAACGGGCTGGCCACCAGCAGCAGTTTTTCATGGCACAGCCACTGCCCCCGGCCTTCACTTTCCTGGCGGGTGCCAAAGCGGATGGCGCAGTCAAAATCGCTGTATTTCTGCCGGGTTTCGCTGATAAGGGCAATTTGTAGCTGGCCGTTGCGCTGGCGAAGCGCCACCAGCCGCGGTGCCAACCAGCGGGTGGCAAAGGTCGGAGCAACCTGCAGGCGAAGATGCTGGAGAGGATTGCGCAACTGAACGTGGCACACGCCCTCTTCAAGAATATCCAGCGACTGGCGTACCACCGGCAACAGCAGCATCGCGTCCTGGGTCAACTCCAGCCCGCTGTGGGTACGCACGAACAGCAGCTTGCCGAGAAACGCTTCGAGCTGTTTGATTTGCCGACTGGTCGCGCTCTGGGTAATGCACAAGGCCTGCGCCGCTTTGCTAAAGCTAAGCGTCCGGCAAGTCTCTTCAAAGACCCTTAACATACTGAGTGACGGGAGTTTTCTCATTGTTGTCATTATCCGCGGGCGAGCGCCAGTCATGTTAATAATATGTTTCTAACCTGCCCTGAAACACCATCCCCCGCCGCAGCTATTTCTGCAAAACAGGAGGAGGATCACATGCGTTTTTTGCCTGGGGGTATGACTAAAACGCACTCGCCTGCTGAGGCGCTTTGCTGCCACATTGTTAACGCACTTGAAACATAAAAAATACAAATACCCTACAAAACCACCTCACAGGAGGAGGCATCATGTCCCACCTGACACAACAGTACACCCGTATGGATGACGTGCCGTTAAACCGTTTCCATATCAAAATCGCCGGCCTGACCTTCGGCGCACACTTTACCGACGGCTACGTGCTCGGCGTCATCGGCTTCGCGCTGGCCCAAATTAAACCTCAAATGGGGTTAACGCCCTTCTGGGAAGGGATGCTCGGCAGCTCGGCGCTGCTCGGCCTGTTTCTCGGCAGCCTGGTGTTGGGCTGGATCTCCGATTACGTTGGCCGCCAGAAGATCTTCTGCTTCAGCTTCGTGGTGATAACCCTCGCTTCGGCGCTGCAGTTTTTCGCCACAACGCCAGAACAGTTGTTCTTCTTGCGGGTAATGGTCGGCATCGGCCTCGGCGGCGACTTCTCCGTCGGCCACACAATGCTGGCCGAGTTTTCCCCCCGAAAACATCGCGGCGTCCTGCTCGGCTCATTCAGCGTGATCTGGACCTTTGGCTACGTGGCCGCAGGCTTTGCCGGGCACTTTCTGACGGCGCTAGGGCCGGACGCCTGGCGCTGGCTGCTCTCTTCTTCCGCCCTGCCCGCGCTGATTATTCTGCTGATGCGCATCGGCACGCCGGAATCCCCGCGCTGGCTGATGGGCAAAGGGCGACGAGAAGAAGCGATGGCGATTGTCCATAGACACTTCGGCCCTAACGTGCTGCTGGTGGATGAAGCCCCCGTCGCCTCAAAACAGCGCTTTATGTCGCTGTTCAGGCCGAAATACCGCCGCCGCACCGCCTTCAACAGTCTGTTTTTTGTCTGCCTGGTGATCCCGTATTTCGCCATCTACACCTTCCTGCCGTCGATTCTGCAGGTGATGGGGCTGAACAATAACTTCACCACCGACCTGCTGCTGAACGCCCTGCTGATCGTCGGCGCGCTGCTCGGGATCCTGCTGACGGTGGTCTGCTCGCGCCGTGGCTTCCTGATCGGCTCGTTTGTCTTCCTCGCCGCCTGCCTGGTGATGCTCAGCATCATTCCGGTCAGCCAGTCCGGCTGGTTAATTCTGTTCTTTGCCGCCTTCACGCTGGTGATGTCGGCGGTCAGCAATCTGGTGGGCGTCTTCCCGGCTGAGAGTTTCCCGACGGAAGTGCGCTCGATGGGCGTCGGCTTTGCCACCTCCATGAGCCGCCTTGGCTCCGCCATCGGCACCGGCTTACTGCCGCTGGCCATTCTGAATTACGGCATGCAGGCCACTACCGGCATGCTGGCGCTGATCCTCGTCATCGGTGCCGTTGTCTCACTCGCCTGGGCGCCTGAAACCAAAGGGTTAACCCTGGTCGATGCCGCTCACGAACCGGCCCAGCGCCACGGCAATGCCGCCGCTGAACCGGCTAAATAACGCTCACGCTTAACAGGAGAAGTCTCGTGGAAATGTATATCGGAGAAGGGTTTGAAGGTAACGGCGTTAACGCCTCGCACATCAACATCATGATTGGCCCACGCAGCGGCGTG
This sequence comes from Cedecea sp. B1(4), assembly GCF_059414925.1. Lineage (NCBI taxonomy): Bacteria > Pseudomonadati > Pseudomonadota > Gammaproteobacteria > Enterobacterales > Enterobacteriaceae > Cedecea > Cedecea sp. B1(4). The sequence goes on from NZ_JCAHMZ010000006.1 coordinate 185,566, forward strand.
GTTGGCCAGGCGTTTTCCAGCAGCCTCGCTTCGCCAAGCCAGGGTCATTGCCCGTTTATGGTGGTGATCAAACCTAACGTTCCGGCCAAACCGATGACGCTGTACGTCAACAAAGCGGAAATCAGCGGCGAGCTGCACGGCAATGCCACCTGGGGAGCCTCTCAGGCCGCCATCGCCAAAGCGGTCACCGAAGCACTTCTGGACGGCACGCTGCCGCCGGAAGCGGAAGACAACTGGTGCATCGTCACCGCCAACTGGGTCAATCCCGGCTGCAACGATCTCGACGAGGTGTACCACAACAACTACCGCGCCTGTCGTCAGGCCATCCGCGCGGCCATGGGCAAACTGCCGCAGCGCAGCCAGATTGCCGACGCCCTGCCGCAGCTCGGTAACCCTTTCTACACCCCAAAAGCCTGAGGAGGCGAAATGGAATACGTCAATCTGGGCCACAGCGGCCTGAAAGTCTCTCGCCTGTGCCTCGGCACCATGAACATGGGCAGCAAACAGTGGAAACCGTGGATTTTTGACGAGTCGCAAAGCGAGCCGCTGATCCGCCACGCGCTGGAATCCGGCGTTAACTTTATCGACCTCGCGGATTTCTACTCCAGCGGCGCGGGGGAAGAAGTGGTCGGCAACGTGTTAAAACGCATTGCCCGCCGCGATGACCTGGTCCTCACCACCAAAGTCGGCTACCCCATCGGCACCGGCTTTAACAACCAGGGCCATTCACGCAAACACATCATGGAAAGCATCGACGGCAGCCTGAAGCGCCTCGGCACCGACTACGTCGATATCTACATGCTGCACTACTTCGACGTGAATACACCGGTCGAAGAAACCTGGGCGGCGATGAACGACATCGTGCGCAGCGGCAAAGCGCGCTACGTCGGCGTTTCCACCATGTACACCTGGCAACTGGCGAAAATCCTTTGGTGCTGCGAGCGCTATGGCTACGCGAAACCCATCAATATGCAGCTGCAGCTGAACTGCGCCTACCGCGAAGAAGAGCGGGAAATGATCCCTTTCTGCCGCGACCAGGGGCTTGGCGTGTCAGTCTTTAGCCCGCTCGCCCGCGGCCTGCTGAGCTGCGACTTTACCTCCGTGCGCAACCAGACCGACTTCTTCACCCAAGAGATGTACGCGGACATCACCTCCCGAAACGTTGCGCAGTCCGTCAGCCATGTAGCTCAGCTGCGCGGCCTGCCTCCGGCACAAATTGCTCAGGCGTGGGTCCTGAACCATTCGGGCGTGGACTGCATGCTGGTTGGCGCAGATTCTGTACAGCAAATTAACAGCGCAATTGCCGCACTCGGCACACCGCTGGATGAAGATGAGCGCTACGAACTGGAGCGTAACTACACGCCGTGCGACGTCATCAACGACTACACCGCAGGCAAACGTATTGCGCGTGAGAGCCGCGCCGCTCGTGGCCTGTTTATCGACAACGTCACCACAAGGAACATCGCATGAGCAGCTTTGATGCATTGGTTCGTACCGGCTGGTACTGCAACGGTGAATGGCGGGACGCCAACGAACGCTATGCCGTATTAAACCCGGCAACCGACGAAATAGTGGCTCAGGTAGCCAACGCCGGAGCAAAAGAAACCGAGGCAGCCATCGCTGCCGCACACGCAGCCCTGCCCGCCTGGCGAGCATTAACCGCCAAAGCCCGCTCGCAGATCCTCCAGCGCTGGTTCGCGCTGATCATGGAGCATCAGGCCGAACTGGCGGAACTGATGGTCACCGAACAGGGCAAAGTACTGGCAGAAGCCAAAGGCGAAGTGGCTTACGCCGCCAGCTTTATCGAATGGTTTGCCGAGGAAGCCAAACGCGCCAACGGCAAAACCATTCCTTCCACAAAAGCGGGTAACCAAATCCTTACCTTCAAGGAGCCCGTTGGCGTGGTCGCGGCTATTACCCCGTGGAACTTCCCGCTGGCGATGCTGACCCGCAAACTCGGCCCCGCGCTGGCAGCGGGCTGTACCGCCGTGATTAAACCGGCGAACGAAACACCGCTTTCGGCCTTCGCGCTTATCGTGCTTGCCGAGCGGGCAGGCGTCCCGGCTGGCGTGATTAACGCCGTCACCGGTGACACCGTGGCAATCGGCAGTACGCTGATGGCCAGCCCAACAGTGCGTAAAATCTCCTTCACCGGCTCGACGCCAACCGGCAAGCTGCTGATGCGCCAGGCGGCGGATACCGTGAAAAAGCTGTCGCTGGAGCTGGGCGGTAACGCGCCGTTTATCGTCTTTGACGATGCAGACGTTGACGCCGCCGTGGAGGGTGCGATGGCCGCCAAATTCCGCAACAGCGGGCAAACCTGCGTGTGCGTTAACCGTTTCTACATCCAGGCCGGCGTGTATGAGCAGTTTGTTGAGAAACTCGCTGCCGCCGCGCGGGCGCTGAAAGTTGCCCCAGGCCTGACGCCGGGTGCCCAGCAGGGGCCGCTGATTCACCAGAAAGCGGTTGAGAAAGTGGAAGCCCACGTGAAGGACGGCCTTGAGCAAGGCGCGCGCCTGCTGTGCGGCGGCGAACGGCACGCCCTCGGCGCATCGTTCTACCAGCCTACCGTGCTGGCCGACGCTACCGAAGCCATGCTGCTGGCCCGCGAGGAGACCTTCGGCCCGCTGGCGGCCTGCTTCCGCTTCAGCGGTGAGCTGGAGGCAATTGAGCGCGCCAACGCCACGCCGTTTGGCCTGGCGGCCTATCTCTACACCCGCGATCTGGCTCGCGCCTTCCGCGTCACCCAGCAGTTGGAAAGCGGCATGGTTGGCGTTAACGAAGGTATAATTTCAACGGAAGTCGCGCCTTTCGGCGGTGTGAAGGAGTCGGGCCTCGGCCGCGAAGGCTCCGACTGTGGGCTGGAAGAGTACCTGGAAACCAAGTATGTGAATCTGGGGGGATTGCTGTAACAGCGAATACGGTTTGAGTTGGCTCGGCAAAAGTTCCGTTCATCGGGAAAGCCCCTCACCCCGGCCCTCTCCCCAAAGGGGGAGAGGGGCATCCCTGCACCAATAGCATTACCCTCGCCGATATCCCCGCCCCACTAGCACCACACCCACGGCGCAAATCACCAGCGTGATCCCCAACTGCTGACCCCAACCGGACACCATCAAACCAATGCCGATGAGTAAATAGTAAGCAAAGCCAAACAGCGCCCCGGCAGTTCCCCGACAATCGGCATAGGCACTAAGTGCTGTACCGAGCACCACCGGAATCGCCATTGAGAATGCGACCATCACCAAAAACATCGGTGCCAAAAACCAGAGGCTATGCATCAGTCCCCACACACCAAGGCCGCCCACCAGCCCAACACCGCTCGCCATATTCAGCAATGCTTTGGTGCTCATGCCTCGTTTCATCAGCAGATGATTAAGCTGCGCCCCTGCCAGAGAACCCAGCGCCAGCACACTACCCGTGAGGCCAAATGCGGCAGGGCCAAAACCTAAGGTTTGAAACAAAAATGGCGCCTGGCTGTAGTAGCTAAAAAGACTGACATTAAATAACGCTACCAGCCCGGTTGCCCGCCAGACCTGTGTGTCCCGTAGCAGACGCCACATCACCGCGACAAACCCTTGCCGGGCGTGCTCTGGCGGCCTCGTTTCCTCAAGCTGACATGCGCTCCAGGCCAGTAATGCAATAGCCAAACCAGCCAGCAGATAAAATACGCCTTCGAAACCTGCGACGGAGGCTATCCCCCCTCCCAGCCAGAGGCCCAGCGCCGGGCTCACAGCCAACGCAATACCCATGAAGGAAAATATTCTCGCCAGCTCACTGCCGCTAAAACGATCGCGCAGTACCGTTTGGGTCACTACCGATCCTGTGGCAGCCCCAAAAGCCGCCAGCATCCGAGCTGCCAACAGCAGCACGAAATGCGACGTCATCAACGCGGCAACCGCGCCAGCCGCATAGCAAAGCAGCCCCAGCAACAGCGCCGGTTTCCGGCCAAGAAGATCGCAAATCCTTCCCCAAAAAAGCACCCCGGCGGCAAAGCCAAAAAAGTACAGCGAGAGCGTCCAGCTCGCTTTCTGGGCAGTAACAGAAAAATGCCGGGCGATATCTGTCAGCACCGGACTATAAAGAGTCTCCACAATTTGCGGAAACATCAGCAGCGCCGTTAATAGCGCCATACCACGAGGTATGTTCACCCTGCGTCCTCCTTAAAAAGAGGCGCTATTGTAGGCAAGTGACAAATACATCATTATAAACATCATGACATTTAATATCGGAAATCAGACATTTTGAGCTGGCTATCTGCGGATGCAGAATTTAACCCTGACACAATGAATAAAAGCGTGATTGGCGTGCAGGCCGAACTTGGGGATCATGATTCTGGGCTGCATCGGCACCATATGGGGCAACTGTTGTTTACCCGTGGAGGCTGCGTGAAGCTTACGTTGAATGATGGCTGGATGCTCTCTTTGCTGCCGCCGGGCAAAGTCGCCTGGATCCCCGGAGGTATAAACCATCGGGCCGAAATGAAAAGTAGCGTGGCCTACCGCTCAGTCTGGTTCGACACAACGCGTTACCCCACGCTGCCCACCGACGCGGTCGTACTCAACGTCACGCCATTGCTCAATGAACTGCTGGAAAGGATTTCAGCCAGCCCCTGGGAAACTGACTGGGAACAAGGCGCCCCGATGCACATGGCCGCCCTGTGCGTAGCGGAACTGAATGCCGCAGAAGAAGTCCCGATGACGCTGCGCTTCCCTCAGGATAAGCGGCTGCGCCACCTGACGGGCGACACGCTGCCGCCGCCGCTCAACCAACTGGCCAGCGTAACCGGCGCAAGCGAGCGCACCATTGGCCGTATTTTCCTCCGGGAAACCGGCCTCTCCTACCAGCCATGGCGGCAGCAGTGGCGTTTAATGAAGGCAGTGGAAATGCTGGCCAGCCACGCGCGGGTTACCGTTGTTGCCTCGGAGCTAGGTTTTTCCAGCGACAGCGCCTTTATCTACTTTTACCGCAGTATGACCGGCCAGACACCGGGCATGTTGACCTCGCAACAGGCTTAACGTCGGCTAACTGCCAGCTTCGCGGCAAACAGCAGGAACACGCTGCCGGTGACGCGATCCATCCACTTTACGACCCCGGGTTTTCGGAGCACCCCGGAAGCGTAGCGCGTGGCAAGAATTAGCGTCAGGGACCACAGCGTACCTATCACCACATGAATAGAAACCAGCAGGAAAGTCCAAAGGATTGGGGAGTGGCCGGAGGGGATAAACTGCGGCAGGAAAGAGACGTAAAATACGCCCATTTTCGGGTTAAGCACGTTACCAAGCATACCGCGCAAAAACCAGTTGTTGGCGCGGGTTGATTCCGCAGAAGCGAGACTGAAACTCTGGCGAGGGCGAAGCAGCAGTTGAATACCCAACCAGCATAAATACGCGGCGCCGCACCACTTCAGCAAAGTATAGGCAAATTCAGACACCGCCAGCAAAGCGCCAAGCCCGAAGGCAACCAGCGCCCCCCAGACAAAACAGCCTACGTCGATACCCAGCGCGGCATGAAAGGCCTTTTTGCCCCCTTCGGCGGCGGCGGTTCGCAGGATAAGCGCGGTATCAAGACCGGGGGTAAGCGTGAGAAGCGTGGCGGCTAGCGTGAAAGCAAGAAGCGCATCGGCGACGGACATTTTCTAACTCCGAAAACGATAAATCTACTGAAATTCAGCTCAGCCGACAATGCCCTGATGCCTTTATTTTTCGCCGTAAACTGTCCCGTTCATTGCCGCGATAACGCCCGTTGTTCCCCTGTCGATCAGGTCAAGAAACACGGCGGCGGCGGCGGCGTTGCTCAGCGTCTGGCTAAAAGTTCGGTGAGCCTGAATCAGCGCCGCGCTCCACGTGGCCAGCACCAAGCCCGCCGCCAGCTGAGTGTGCGGGTCGCTTTTTTCAAGGCCAGCGCCGGCGGCCAGCTCATGCGCCAGCGCCTGGGCAAATTCATCCCGAATCTCCCTGGCTCTCGCTTTCAGCGCCGGGCTGTGCTCAATCGTCGAGACAAACCCCTGCCCCGCCACGGAGAAAGCCACCACCGGGCTATTCTGCTCCACCAGATGGTGAGCAAAGCGGCGCAGCGCTTCCAGCGGCCCCGTGTCTTTATCCCGCTGATTCAGCGCACGGCGCAGCATCTGCAGCCCCTCTTCTTCGCGGTCGAAGAACATCTCCTCTTTGCGCGGGAAATGGTTGAACACCGTCATTCTCCCCACCTCTGCCGCCGTGGCGATTTCGTCAATCGTCACCTGTTCAAAGCCCTTTTCCAGAAACAGCCGGGTGGCAACATTAGAAATTTTCTGGCGGGTGGCGAGTCGGTTAAGGGTTCGGCGATCGACGGACATTGACAGGATCCTGCAGAATGGATAATTATGTACTGAGTATATATTGATACTCAGTACAGGTAAACATGAACAAAGCGCTGGTTGTCATTTTCTCCACCATTTGCCTGGATGCCGTCGGCATCGGCCTGATCTTTCCGATTCTGCCGCGCCTGCTGGAAGAGGTAACGCACACCCCGGATATCGCCCACTGGATCGGCATCATGACCGCGCTGTATGCCCTGATGCAGTTTGTTTTCGCCCCGCTGCTGGGGGCGCTGAGCGACAACTATGGTCGCCGCCCCGTGCTGCTCGTCTCCCTTATCGGGGCCGCCGTAAATTATTTGATCATGGCCTTCGCCCCGCACCTGTGGATGCTGCTGCTGGGCCGCGCTATCGCCGGGTTGACCAGCGCGAACGTCTCGGTGGCGATGGCTTACATCACCGACGTCACTCCGGCGGATAAACGCGCCCGTCGCTTCGGGCTGTTTAACGCCATGTTTGGGGCCGGGTTTATCATCGGCCCGGTGCTTGGCGGCCTGTTGGGCGATGCCTGGGTACGGCTGCCGTTTATTGCGGCTGCCGTGCTAAACACCGTTAACCTGCTGATGGCGCTGTTTATGCTGCCGGAATCCCGCGAACCCGCCCGCCAACGGTTCAGCTTTGCCGTACTCAATCCCCTGCAGCCTCTACGCCGCATTTTCACCCTGAAGGGGCTAATCCCGATTGCGATGGTCTTTTTCATTCTGAGCGCAACCGGCGAAGTGTACGGCACCTGCTGGGCGCTTTGGGGGACCGATACTTTCGGCTGGAACGGGCTGTGGATTGGGCTTTCTCTCGGCGCTTACGGCATCTGCCAGACGCTGACGCAGGCGCTGCTTCCCGGCCCGATAACCCGCTGGCTGGGGGAGCGCGGCGCGGTACTTTTTGGCATTTGTAGCTCGTGTATTGCGCTGACGATGCTGGCTTTTGTGCAAGCAGGCTGGCAGGTGTTTCTGATTATGCCGCTGTTCGGGCTGGGCGGCGTTGGTGCCCCGGCCCTGCAGGCGCTAGCCACCCGGAGGGTAGATGAAGCCAGCCAGGGCCAGCTGCAGGGAATTCTGGCCTCGGCGGTCAGCCTCGCGTCTATCATTGCCCCGCTGGGCTTCTCAAGTTTCTACTTTGTGGTGCAGGACTCGTGGCCCGGCGCTATCTGGCTGTCGGTGATTGTGGTGTACGCCGTTGCCGTGCCGCTGGTGTTGTTCAGCACCCGCGGCAAAAGTGAAATACAGCCAATAAGCCCATAAAGCAGCCAGAGAGCGATGGCGGAAAAATCACATCGTAACATGCAGGCCTATTTTAACTTCTCCAGCGGAAAGGGCCTGTCCTGTACCACGGTTTTCATCACCAGCGTCGAACGGAGATGCTGCACACCGGGCATGGCCGATAGTTTTCTGTCATACAGCGCCTGGAACGAAGGCAGGTCCCGGGTTACGACCTGCATCAGATAGTCCGGGTCGCCAAACAGTCTCTGCGCCAGCACAATTTGCGGGATATCTTCCACAGCTTCTTCAAACGCGCTGACGGCCTTTCTGTCCCCTTCTTTGAGCGTCGCAAAGACCAGAGCCACAAAATTAAAGCCCATCTTGCCCGGGTCAAGGTTAGCCCGATAGCCCGTAATGACCCCCTCTTGCTCCAGCGCTCTGAGCCGACGATGGCACGGCGAGAGGCTGAGGTTAACCCGCTCGGCCAGGTCGGTAATGGACAGACGCCCATCGGCCTGGAGTTCAGCAAGAATTTTTCTGTCTACGCTATCCATTTGGAATATTCTCTCTTTTAACAAGAGTTTTGAGCATAACATTGAAAGCCCATTGCCGGGGATTAACCGTATTCTTTCTTTCCCGTTATCCAAGAGAGAAATACCATCATGGCGATGAGCATTGCCGCAGGATTCTGGCTGGTTTCGTTCCTGCTAATTATCACCCCTGGGGCTGACTGGGCTTACACCATCAGCGCCGGAATCAATGGCCGCAGAATTATTCCCGCCGTGGCCGGACTGATGTCGGGCCATGCTATCGCGACAATCATTGTTGTTGCCGGCGTGGGGGTTTTGCTCGCCGGGCATCCGCTCGCTTTATCCGTCCTCACGCTGCTGGGTGCGCTCTATTTGCTCTGGCTTGGCCTCACTATTTTGCGCAGCCCTCCCGGGCTGAACGCCGCCGCTCAGAACAACGGCAACTGGCAACAGTGGGCCATCAAAGGGATGTGTATCAGCGGCCTGAATCCGAAAGTATTTCTGCTTTTTCTGGCCCTTTTACCGCAGTTTACCGATCCCCAGGGGAAGTGGTCAGTGGCGCAGCAGATGTCCGCTCTGGGTGCGATGCACCTGGTGACCTGTACCCTGATTTATCTCTTGATTGGTTACGGTTCAAGAGCCCTCTTAAGCACCCGCCCTCAGGCCGCTCGCAGGGTGAGTATGCTTTCGGGTGTCCTCATGGTAATCATTGCGCTGCTGCTGATTTACGAGCAGTTGAAATAGCGAAAAAAGGAGGCAGGATACCTGCCTCTGAGGAACTACGCCTGATGTAGGGTGAAGACACGAATACTGTTGAGCAACAAGCCGGATTGTTCCTTCAGGGAACCGCTGGCCGCGGAGGACTGCTCAACCAGGGAGGCGTTTTGCTGAGTGGTGGTATCAATCTGCCCCATCGCAGCATTAATTTGCGCGATGCCGTCGCTTTGCTCATGACTCGCACGGGCAATTTCATCCACCAGCTGCTGCACGCGGGCAACGTTTTCAACGATTTCCTGCATGCCCTCATCCGCTTCCGTGACCAGCTTACGGCCATCGGTGATTTTGTTCACCGACGCACTAATGATGTCACGAATCTCTTTCGCGGAGGCCGAACTTCTCTGCGCCAACGTTCTCACTTCCCCGGCTACCACGGCAAAACCACGCCCCTGTTCACCGGCTCTGGCAGCCTCAACGGCGGCATTTAATGCCAGGATATTTGTCTGGAAAGCAATTCCTTCAATGGCCGCAATGATATCGGTCATCCGGCCTGCATCAGTATGGATTTCGCCCATGGCATCGGCCACCACGTGCATACGTTCGCTGTTGGCCTTGACCATTTCTCCGGACTCATTAAACAGCGTATTCACCCGATGGGCATGGCTGGCGGTGCTCTTGATCGTGGACGTTAACTGCTCTAACGTCGCGGCAGTTTGCTCGACGCTCGCCGCCTGCTCCTCTGTTCGTGAGGCCAGATCCTGGTTACCAGCATCAATTTCATCCGCTGCCAGGGCAATACTTTCCGCCCCGCTGCTGACGTTCCTAACCGTACTCCCAAGCGAAGTAATCATTTCCTGCAATGAGTGCATGAGCTGCCCCAGCTCGTCCTTCGCATGCACATGCACTTTGGCGGTGAGATCGCCCTGCGCCACCCTGCCGGCAACGTTAACAGCCTGCTGCAGCGGATGCGTAATACTGCGGGTTATGTACCAGGCCGTTGCCGCCCCCAGCGCCACACCCAGCGCCACTAGCAGCAACATGAGCAGCTCATTATTACGGGAGTTTTTCTGAATGCTGGCATGCGTGTTGTCGATAAGCTGTTTTTGGAAATCCAGCAGAGCCTGCAGCCCCTGCCGATATTCTTCGCTTATCGGAATAAAACGTTCAGAGATATAGGTATCCATGCCCTCATGTTCGCTCCGCTCAGCCCGGGCCAACCCTTCGGAACGAACCTGCAAATACTTTTCTCGCACGGGCACAAGATTCGCCAGCAGGTGCTTGCCGGTTTCCAACGCAATCATCGACGTGAGCTGCGACTGGACTCGGGTGGTGACCGCCGAATTCTGCGCAATGCTGGCGAGCAGTTTCTTACGCAGCATCGCATTTTCAGTTCCCATTGCCGCGATAGCGTTCCCGCTGCTCTTGTCGACCTGTGCCAGCCATTCCTCGACCAACCTTTCCTTCAGCAAATGCTGGTTAATCATCTCATCGACGGCGTGAACATTGTTCCGACTGAACAGGCTGGCGCCGATACCCATCAGAATCATCAAAAACAACAGCAGGAAAAAACCGCCGCTCAGCCTGACGCCTACACGCAAATTACTTAGTTTCATTCTCGTTCCTTAGAAAACCACATCCCGGAGTGCCCCCGGCGCCTGGCGCGAGGGAATGGCGTGTTTTGTAACCACGTTGTTAACCGATATCGGAGGTCACGGTTATTTCTGCAGGCAAAAACCAGGGGGGAACGGTCGATAAAGCAGCATTTCGGCCCGAAGTAATGTTTTAATGTGATCTTCATCACAATGAAAAGGCCATTAAATAATAAAAGGCCCCGGCATATTCATGCCCAGGAGCCTTTTATTATTTGCTCTAAAGTTAAAGATTAAAATGCCTGCCAGTGTTCCTCTTCTCTTTTTAACGCCCGACGCGGTGCCAGCTGGGGCGATAATATTACGCTTGCCTCATCGCTTTCCCCCAGATGCAGGCTGCTGGTTCGTTTTTCCAGCTCGAACACTTGTTTATTCAGCACTTCTGAAGATCCAGCCAGCTCTTCCACCACCGCCACGTTCCCCTGGGTGACTTTCTCCAGTTCGGAGAGCGCCGTGGTAATTTGCTGAATACCTTTTTCCTGTTCGTTGGTGGAGATAAAAATATGCCCCATCAGCGCGTCGATATTTTCTGAACCGGAAACAATATCCTTCATATTTTTTTCCGCTTCGGAGACCAGACTTGCGCCCTGCAGAACGTTTTGGTTGGTGATATCAATTAACGACTTAATGTTCTTGGCCGATTCCGAGCTTTTATGCGCCAGATTTCTGACTTCACCGGCGACTACCGCAAAGCCTTTGCCGTGTTCCCCGGCGCGGGCGGCTTCTACCGCAGCGTTCAGCGCCAGGATATTGGTCTGGAAGGCAATGCTGTCGATGATGGTAATGATTTCCGTCATCTTGTTGGCGCAGTCGGTGATTGAGGTCATGTTGCTGGTCAGCTTCTGCATCAGGTCACTGCCGTGGTTGGCCGAACGGTGCGCTCCGCTGGTGATGTCGCTCAGCTCGCGGGTGCTGTCGGCATTGTTTTTTGTCCCGGCGGAAATCTGTTCCATGCTCGATGCCGTCTGAATCAGCATCGCCGACTGCTGCTCGGTTTTCACCGACAGCGTGGCGCTTTGGTGCGCCAGGCTTTCCGAAAGCGCTTTGGCCGACTGGGACGACTTCCGAATATCCATTACCAGGGTAGTAATTTCGGCGGAAAGCGTATTTATGCCTGGAATTAATCGTCCGGCACAATTATTACCAAACTCAGGGATATGCACCGATAAATTCCCCGAGTTAATTTCGTCAATGCTCCGCTTAACGTTATTAATGGGCCGTACAAGATATATCGTCATATACGTCCACAGGGAGAAGAGTAAGACAACCCAGGCAATATTAAGCATGGCTAAAACAAGCACACTGGCTGATAAAGCGAATGCTAAGAAATCTATAACTAAAAAGGATATTGCCAAAAAATAGACAATAACGCTTCGAACGCTGGCATTCTTAAGCATAGGTAATCCTGTGCGAGACTTGGGCGGGTATATTATTTATTACCTGGATTTATGGAAAAGCCATCTTATAAAATAAATCAGAATTTAACGCCAACATAAGCCAACTGAAAAGATTTTAAATCCGCACTTTTCGTTTAAGAACGACGCCTTTCTGAATATATCCGTGACGTTACGATCAAGTCACTTTCATCAGCGTTGCGTCTAGTGACTTGCATTTTGAAAGTCACTATGCCAATTTGTCACCAGACGATAACCCGCCCCCGGATCGAACCATGAAAAACGAACCTCTGTGTAGCGCTCCCTGCCCCATTGCCCGCAGTCTTGGCCGTATCGGCGACAGCTGGAGCATCATGATCCTGCGGGATGCCCTGGCCGGTTTTACCCGCTTCGATGAATTCCAGAAGAGCAGCAACGTGGCGCCCAATATTCTTTCGCGCCGCCTGAAAGAGCTGGTTGATGATGGCTTACTGGAGAAGGTTTGCTACAGCAGCTCGCCGCCGCGTTACGAATATCACCTCACCCAAAGCGGGCGTGATTTCCGCATGGTGATTCTGGCACTGGCTGAATGGGGCAACCGCCACTTCGCGCCAGAAGGGCGTCAGATGCAGCTGGTTGAGCGCGAAACCCAGCGCCCGGTAGAGCCCATCCTTACCGATAAAGAAACCGGCGAGTCGATTGAGCCAGGAAAATACGCCATGGTGCCGGGTCCGGCGGCCTCACCGATGATGAAATACCGCCACGACTACCTGCAGCGTAAACAAGCCGGCGACGCCGGGCTTAAATTCCAGCCAGAACCGTACAGAGAACCCCAGTGATGAGCGCCGCCCATAAGAAAAAATTGATTACGCTGACCGTACTTGGTGCCGTGGTGCTGGCGGCCGCAGGCTATGGTGCATGGTGGTGGCACAGCGGGCGTTTTATTCAGTCTACCGACGACGCCTACATCGGCGGGGATATCAGCGCCATTTCAACCAAAGTCTCCGGCTACATTCAGAAAATTGCGGTGCAGGACAACACCGCGGTGAAAAAAGGCGACCTGCTGATCCGCATTGACGATCGTGATTACCAGGCCGCGCTGGCGAAAGCCCTTGGGGAAGTTGCTGCCCAGCAAGCCGCGCTGGCGGATATCGCCGCCACGCGCCAGCTACAGCAGGCGACGATTGAAGGCTCCACCGCTTCTTTAGCGGCAGCGGCGGCGGCAACGGACAAAACGGCCAACGACAACCGCCGCTATAACGCCCTGGAAGCCTCGAGCGCCATTTCAGCCCAGATACGCGACAACGCCTCGGCGGATTATCGCCGGGCGCGAGCGGAACAAAGCAAAGCCCTGGCCGATAAAGCCGTGGCCCAGCGCCAGCTCGCGGTGCTTGATGCCCGTGAAAAACAAACCCAGGCCGCGCTGGAACAGGCGCAGGCTAACCTGGCGATGGCGAAGCTGAATCTCAGCTATACCGAAATTCGCGCCCCGTTCGACGGCGTGATCGGTAACCGCCGCGCGTGGACCGGCTCCTTCGTGACCAGCGGCACGCAGCTACTCTCGCTGGTGCCTTCCCAGGGGCTTTGGGTCGATGCCAACTTCAAGGAAAACCAGCTGGCGCACATGCGAGCCGGTTTACCGGTGACCGTGGTGGCCGACGTGCTGCCGAACCACACCTTTAAGGGCCACGTTGCCAGCGTCTCTCCGGCGACCGGCTCCCGGTTCAGCATTCTTCCGGCGGAAAACGCCACGGGGAACTTCACCAAAATCGTTCAGCGGGTTCCGGTGCGGATAGCGCTGGAAGGTGACGGCGCAAAACTGGATGTGCTTCGTCCGGGGCTGTCGGTCATCGTCACCGTCGATCAAAAGAGCACGCGATGAGCACCGCCCAGGCCGCACCGATGCCGCAGGGCATCTCTATGCCAATGGCAAAAAAGATCTTCGCTTTTGCCAGCATGTGCGTCGGGATGTTTATTGCGCTGATTGATATCCAAATCGTCTCCGCGTCGCTGCGGGATATCGGCGGCGGTCTTTCGGCTGGGGATGATGAAACTGTCTGGGTGCAGACCAGCTACCTGATCGCCGAGATCATTATTATTCCGCTGTCCGGCTGGCTGGCGCGGGTGATGTCCACCCGCTGGCTGTTTGCCGCCTCGGCGGCAGGCTTCACTCTGATGAGCCTGCTCTGCGGCTGGGCGTGGAATATTCAAAGCATGATTACCTTCCGTGCCCTGCAAGGGCTGGCGGGCGGCTCGATGATCCCGCTGGTGTTTACCACCGCCTTCGCTTTCTTTCAGGGCAAACAGCGCGTTATTGCCGCCGCGACCATCGGCGGCCTGGCTTCGCTGGCCCCGACGCTTGGCCCCACCGTCGGCGGCTGGATCACCGAGAACTTCAACTGGCACTGGCTGTTCTTTATTAACGTCATCCCGGGGATTTATATCGCCGTCGCGGTGCCGCTGCTGGTGAAGGTGGATAGTCCTGATTTCTCTCTGCTGCGCGGTGCGGACTATTTCAGTATTTTGCTGCTGGCGGCCTCGCTCGGCTGCCTGGAATATACGCTGGAAGAAGGCCCGCGCTGGGGTTGGTTTGATGACAACACCATCGCCACAACTGGCTGGATAGCGCTGCTGTGCGGCAGCGCCTTTATTATTCGAACGCTGCGCCACGCCCAGCCGGTGATGGACCTGCGGGCGCTCAAGGACAGAACCTTTAGCCTCGGCTGCTATTTCTCGTTTATGGCCGGGGTGGGCATTTTCGCCACGATCTATTTAACGCCGCTGTATCTCGGCAGCGTACGCGGCTTTAGCGCGCTGGAAATCGGCCTGGCGGTGTTTTCCACTGGCCTGTTCCAGGTGATGTCGATTCCCTTTTATGCCTGGCTGGCAAACCGCGTGGATCTCCGCTGGCTGCTGATGGCCGGGCTGATCGGCTTTGCCATTTCGATGTACAGTTTCGTGCCGATCACCCACGACTGGGGCGCGGACCAACTGCTGCTGCCGCAGGCGTTTCGCGGCCTTGCGCAGCAGTTCGCCGTCGCACCTACGGTGACGTTAACGCTGGGCAGCCTGCCGCCCGCACGGCTTAAGCTTGCCTCCGGCCTGTTCAACTTAATGCGTAATCTCGGCGGCGCTATCGGCATTGCCCTGTGCGGCACGGTGTTGAATGACAGAACCAACCTGCACTACAGCCGCCTGGCCGACCATCTCAATACCGCTAATCTCGCGATGACGGACTTTGTCCAGCGCAGCGCCGCCAGCCTGGCCGCGCAGGGCTTGTCCCCGGATGCCGCCACCAGCGGAGCGCTAAAAAACTTGTCCTCTCTGGCACTGCGCGAGGCACGAACTCAGGCATTTTCGGATGCTTTTTACCTGATCATGATAGGTTTTTTGATTGCTGCGATGCTGGTTCCGTTAATGAAAAAGCCGCAGCCACACTGATATTTCAGGAGAATAATGATGGGCGTTTCAGCGAAAAGGATTGTGGTCACGGGCATGGGTATCGTCAGCCCGCTGGGCTGTGGCGTGCAGCATGTCTGGCAGTCGCTGCTGGCGGGAAAATCCGGCATCTCGGCGCTGGATGAGAAAGTCGTGGAAGATATTCCCTGTAAAGTGGCCGGCCAGGTGCCGTCCGTAGAACAGGATCCTCAGCACGGCTTTGATCCGCTGGCGACGATCCCCGCCAAAGAACGTAAAAAGATGGATCGGTTCATTGAGTTTGCGCTAGTTGCCGCCCATGAAGCGCTGACTCAGGCGGGCTGGTCACCGGCTTCGCAGGAAGAGAAAGATCGTACCGCGACGGTGATTGCTACCGGGATCGGCGGCTTCAGCGAAATAGCCAACGCCGTGCGCACCACGGACGAGCGCGGGCCACGTCGCCTGTCGCCGTTTACCATCCCCTCTTTCCTCGCCAACCTTGCCGCCGGGCATGTGTCCATTACGCACGACTTTCGCGGGCCGATTGGTGCCCCGGTGACCGCCTGTGCCGCCGGAGCCCAGGCAATTGGCGATGCCGCACGCTTGATCCGCAGCGGCGAGGCTGATATTGCCCTCTGCGGCGGCGCAGAAGCGGCCATTCACCGCGTCAGCCTGGCCGGATTTGCTGCCGCACGCGCGCTGTCTACCGCCTCCAACGACAATCCCGAAGCCGCCTCACGCCCGTTCGACCGTGACCGCGACGGTTTTGTTATGGGCGAAGGCGCCGGGCTTATCGTGATTGAATCCCTTGAACACGCCATGGCTCGTGGCGCAACGCCGCTGGCTGAGCTGGTCGGCTACGGCACCAGCGCGGATGCCTGGCATTTGACCGCCGGGCCGGAAGACGGCAACGGCGCAAGGCGAGCAATGGAGGCGGCCCTTCGCCAGGCCGGTATTGCAGCCGTGGATGTTGACCATATCAACGCGCACGCAACCTCGACGCAGGTCGGCGACAAAGGCGAGCTGGCGGCGATTAAAGCGCTTTTCGGCACGCATCCGGTGGCGGTGACATCAACGAAATCCGCAACCGGCCACCTGCTGGGCGCGGCGGGCGGCATCGAGGCTATATTTACTATTCAGGCATTGCGTGACCAGGTTGTGCCGCCGACGCTGAATCTGCATCACCCTGATGAAGAGGCGGACGGGCTGGATCTGGTGGCGCTTACCGCCCGGCCGCAGGCACTGCGCTATGCGCTGTCGAACGGGTTTGGTTTTGGCGGCGTGAATGCAAGCCTGCTGTTGAAACGGTGGGAATCCGGGGAATAACAGGCCCCTCACCCCGGCCCTTTCCCTGGAAGGAAGAGGGGAAAACTGACGGAAAATTACTGTTCGATCCCGTCCCCTCTCCCCTTTGGTGAGAGGGGACGGGGCAATCATCACCCACCTGCCTCAAACGCCTGCTGCAACCACGCCCTAACCTGCCGCACATCTTCTCTCCGGGCCTTTTCGTGGCTGGTCACAAAATAATAGTTCGCCCCAGGCAGCGCGCCCGGCAGCGCAATATGCAGCAAGCCCTGCTGCAGCGCCCGGCGAATCAGCAGCTCGCTTGCCAGCAAGATCCCCTGCCCGGCTATCGCCGCCTGAATCGCATGGGTTTCGTCGTCAAAATGAATACCGCCCTGCACATCCAAATGCTCTGGCCCAAAGACCGATTTCCAGTGCTGCCAGCTGGGTTCAGGGCTGGGCACATGCCGGTTATCAATATGAAAAAGCGTCATCCCCGCGAGATCCTTCACGCTCCTGAGCTTTAGCTGCGGGCTTGCCACCAGCACAAAGCTGTCGCTATGCAGCAGCGTGCTGTCGAGAGATTCGTCGGCCTGCATGCTGTAACGCACCGCACAGTCCGCCATTTTTCCGTGGAGATCGGCCAGCGCTACGCCGCTGTGAAAGCGCAGCTCCAGCGAGGGATGCTGCTGATGTAAAGACGGTAAACGCGGCACCAGCCAGTTAGTCAGGAAGTTCGAAGTAGTGCTGAGCGTGAGCGTGCCGGGGTGAGATATCGTTGTTATGGACTCAACGGCCTCGCGCAGCATGGTGAACATGTTCCCGGAGGCGCGGAACAGAATCTCCCCCGCCGCAGTCAGCGCCACGCCCCGAGCAGAGCGAGTGAATAATCGCTGCTCCAGCGAATCTTCCAGCAGGCGAATTTGGTGGCTGATGGCGGTGGGCGTCACGCCAATTTCTTCCGCTGCCGCTTTAAAGCTGGCGTGGCGTGCCACGGCATCAAAGGCCCGAATGGCCGTGAGTGGCGGGAGTCGACGACTTTTCATGAGTGAATTTAACTCATCCTTGGCTGAATAATATGATTTTGATTGCACCATAAACAAAGGCGTAGCCTGTTATTCACGCTCATCAAATGATGAAAATGATTCATCAAAGAGAAAATAGCAGGAAACATCGATGACACAAACTTATGCGATACCCGCCAGTGGGTCCTGGCGCGCTTTATCCGCGCCCGGCATTGCACAGGCGCTGATCGCGCTGGACTACGCGATTGTCTACGTCGCACTCCCCACGCTGGCGCAGAGCCTGAATCTTTCTCTCAGCGAGATGCAGTGGGTGGTTTCTCTGTATGGCCTGACGTTTGCCGCCCTCTTGCTGGCGGGCGGCAGCCTCTGCGACCGGCTGGGGGCACACCGAATGTTCAGCCTCGGCATGGCGCTGTTTTTGCTTTCATCGGTAGCTGGTGGGCTGGCGCAAAGCGGCACGCTACTGCTTATCGCCCGCTGCGGACAAGGGATGGCGGCAGCGTTGTTGCAGCCTGCGGTACTGGCGCTGATGGCGCAGCGATTTCACGGCGAGGCGCACCGACGGGCGCTGGCGATATGGAGCGCCATCGGCGCGCTGGGCCTGGTTGCGGGCGTGATACTGGGCGGGATCCTGGCCGCGCTGGACTGGCGAACCATTTTCTTTATTAACATTCCGCCGGGGCTGCTTGCGCTGTGGCTGGTTCGCCGGGATTATCTCCCGCTCAGCACGCAGGGCGAAAAACAGCAGACGGGCATCGGGTCGCTGGTCGGGTGCTTCGCCGCCGGGGCACTGGTCTGGGCGCTGATGCGCTATGGCGAAACCGGGCAGCCTGACTATGTTGCCAACCGCTTCGCCGTTGCCATGGGGATCCTGTTTATTCTGCACGAACGCTACGCCCCTCAGCCTTTACTGGCCCGCTCGCTTCGCGCTCTGCCGGGCCTGCAAACGGGCTGGCTCAGCAGCGCCTGTTATATGGCAAGCGTGGGAAGCCAGTTTTATGCCATGACGCTATTCTGGCAGCAGACTCTGCAGCAGGATGCCGTTACCACCGGGCTGATGTTCACGCCGCTCGCGCTATTAATCGTCGCGGGCAATACGCTTTTTACCCGCCTGACGGCCCGTTACGCCAGCGCCACGGTTTTGGCCGTCGGGTTTGCCTGTTCGGCACTGGGGCTGGGGCTGCTGTCCGTCGGGGTGGCGTCCCCGCTGTCTGCAGTATTTATCAGTGGTATCGCGTTAAGCGGGCTTGGCCACGGGCTCATCTTCCCGGCGATGTTCGCCGTGGGGCTATCATCCACCCCGCTTGATCAACAGGGACGCGCCAGCGCCCTGATGGCCACCAGCCAGTATATGGCCGGGGCAATGATGCTGGCGGTGCTTTCCGTCGTGCTCGGGCAGGCTCCCGATATAACACAGTGGGCAACGGCTTTCCGGCTGCTGGGCGCTGCCGCTGTGGCAGGCATGCTGCTTGCGGCATGCCAGAAAGCGAGTTAAACAAGGGAAATTTGCGCGGGGAAAGGTGAGCGAGATTGGGGCCGGATGAATGCTACATTTATACTAACTGTTTAATTCTTCTCCCTTATCATCGAATTTTCCCGCGTTAAGGATCCCAATATGACCCAGCAAGCTGACCAGGCTGACGCTAAACACTACCTTGTGCGCCTGATTGTGGTCGTACTTACC
The DNA here is from genome assembly GCF_059414925.1 of Cedecea sp. B1(4). NCBI lineage: Bacteria > Pseudomonadati > Pseudomonadota > Gammaproteobacteria > Enterobacterales > Enterobacteriaceae > Cedecea > Cedecea sp. B1(4). Next base: position 204,799 of record NZ_JCAHMZ010000006.1, read on the forward strand.
GGCATTCTTGCCGGCATCGCGGGGATGCTTCTCGCGCTGATTTTACACGCCATTCAACACCTGGCTTTTGGCTACAGCATTGACCAACTGGTTGGGAGCGAGACGTTCCTTGAGGGCGTGACGGACGCCACGCATTTACGCCGGGTCGCGGCGATTCTTGGCGGCGGAGCCGTCGCCGGGTTTGGCTGGTGGCTGCTCGCGCGTTTCGGCAAGAAAAGAGTATCTATCGCTGCCGCCGTGGCAAATCCTGCCGTGCCGATGCCAACGGGCACCACCACTGTTCATGCTTTGCTGCAAATTATTACCGTTGCGCTGGGTTCCCCACTCGGGCGTGAAGTGGCCCCTCGGGAAATGGGCGCGCTGGCGGCCGGGCTCCTCGCCCGGAAGTTCAGCCTGCAGCCGGATGAAACCCGCACGCTGATTGCCTGCGGCGCAGGAGCGGGCCTGGCGGCGGTGTATAACGTGCCCCTCGCCGGAGCGCTATTCACGCTGGAAGTGTTGCTGATCTCGTTTAGCTGGGAGAAAGCGCTGGCGGCGGTCATCACTTCGGCAGTGGCGGCCTGGGTCGCCACGCTGGGGCTGGGAGATGAGTCGCAATATCACTTCGCTTCTTTTGCGCTGCCCCACGCGTTTATCGGCTGGGCCATCGTCGCCAGCCCGCTGCTGGGCTATGCCGCCTGGCTGTTCCGCAAGGCGACAACGAGCGTGAGAACGCAGGTTAAAACCAACTGGCAGATGCCGGTATTTTGCCTGCTGGCCTTTGCGCTGCTGGCCGTACTTAGTCTGTGGTTCCCGCAGCTGCCGGGCAACGGCAAAGGCCCGATGCAGCTTGCCATCAGTAACGGCCTGAGCGTTAACTTCGCGGCGATTTTACTGGCGCTGAAAATGCTGGTGATCCTCGCCGTCCTGCGAGGCGGTGCTGAGGGTGGGCTGCTGACGCCGGGCTTAACGGTAGGTGCTTTGCTGAGCCTGCTGCTGGCGGTGGCCTGGCAGTTTGTCTTCCCTGGCGGAGACGTGGGGAGCTTTGCGCTAGTCGGTGGGGCGGCGTTTTTAGCCGCTTCGATGCAGATGCCAATCACCGCCGTGGCGCTGGTGATGGAATTTACCCATATGGATCACAGCTATTTTGCCCCCGCGCTGCTTTGCGCCGCCGGCGCTTACACCACCTGCCGGGTTCTGGATAAAAAGTACTGGTACTAACCTCTTCAGTGGGAAGAGATAAATGCCGACTCTGTGAGCGGGGCCGGCATGGAGAAATGCTGCCGCATACGCGCAACCTCATTGAGCGGCGTGAGCCCAAAAAGACGCTTAAATTCGCGGCTGAACTGCGAAACGCTTTCGTAGCCCACGCGGGCGCTGGCCGCCGAAGCGGTCAGATCGTTTCTCAGCATCAACAATCTCGCCTGATGCAGCCTTGTGGATTTGAGATATTGCATGGGGGAAGTGTTGGTCATCGTTTTGAAGTGGCTGTGGAAAGTGGGCACGCTCATGCCCGCTTCTTTTGCCAGAGCATTCACATCCAGATGCCCATCAAACTCAGCATGAAGCTTGCGCAGCGCTTTCGCTACTTTCCCAAACTGCCCCTGCATAGCCAGCGCGCTGCGTAACGTGCGCCCCTGCGCGCCCGTCAATACACGGTAATAAATCTCCCGTACCAGAGCCGGCCCTAACATCTCGGCATCCAGCGGCGTCGACATCACCTGTAAGAAACGCAGTACGGAAGCACTCATCGCTTCATCCATTGGGCTGGACATCATGCTTCGTGGCTCGACGGCCAGCTCAGCGCCTCGCCCATCCAGCGCCAGCATGACTTCAGCCGCCAGCGTGAAATCTAACCTCATGTAGATAGCCAGCATGGGTTCTTCGTCGCTTGCCTCCGTTTCCATGGTGAACGGCACGGGCACAGAAACCATCAGATAGTGCTGCGCATCATATAAATAGACATTCTCGCCTAAAAACCCCCGCTTACGCCCCTGTACTACAATCACAATACCGGGTTCATAAAGAACCGGGGTTCGCATCAGCGGACGATTAGAGCGTAAGAAACGCACCTCGTTTAGCACCGTAAGATTGTAGCCTTCATGCGGGGTTAGCTGGTCCAGAAGCTCTACCATTTGTTTGCTGACCTGCAGGCTGGCATTTGTCATAGGGGTTCATCTGGCAAAGGAAGATGTAGCCAGAGTCTGGCAGTGAAACTTCCCGTCGTCCATATACCTCATAGAAATAGGCAAACATCAGAGAGGATCCAGGCTACGCATTCAACCCTCCCAGCCTTACGCTTTACCTCCCACTTACGGAGGAAATGATAATGAGCCAATCGAAGTTATTTTTGATTACCGGGGTCAGCAGCGGCTTTGGCCGTTCACTGGCAGAAGAGGCGCTGAAAGCCGGGCACCGCGTGGTTGGCACCGTGCGCAATCAGCAAGCAAAGGAAGCCTTTGAGGCACTGGCACCCGGCAAATGTTTTGCCCGAATTCTGGACGTCACCGATTTTGATGCCGCTGCGCCGCTGGCGGCTTCGATAGAACAGGAGATGGGCACCATTGATGTGCTGGTCAACAACGCAGGCTACGGGCACGAAGGGGTGATGGAAGAATCCCCGCTGAGCGAGCTAATTCAGCAGTTCAACGTCAACGTGTTTGGTGCCGTAGCGATGATAAAAGCCTTTTTGCCCGGGTTCCGCACTCGTCGTGCGGGCCATATTATTAATATCACGTCGATGGGCGGCTTTATCACCCTGCCCGGCATCAGCTACTACTGCGGCAGTAAATTCGCCCTGCAGGGTATCTCCGAAACGCTGAGTAAAGAGCTCAAACCTTTTAATATCGCGGTGACCGCCGTGCAGCCCGGCTCCTTCAGAACCGACTGGGCCGGGCGCTCCATGGTGCGAACCCCGCGCAGTATAAGCGATTATGACCAGAGCTTCGGCCCGATTCGCGACACCCGCCAGAAGCGTAGCGGGCAGCAGCCGGGCGATCCGGTCAAAGCCGCCAAAGCAATATTGGCGCTTATCGGCAGCCCTAATCCACCGGCAGCACTGTTGCTGGGCAGCGACGCGGTCACCTTCGTCAAAGAGAAGCTTGAGCGAATGGAGGCGGATATTACGGCCTGGGAAACTGTAAGCCGCTCGACGGATGCGTAATAGCGGCCCACGAAATAAAAAAGCCCGGTAACCTATTACAGGCTACCGGGCCGGGCGCTTAAACACCGTTATTTGGCTTCGTTGGCGTCCGCATTTCTCAGCATGTTTCTGACCGGAATAATCAGCGCGGCCAGCACCACGGCGCAGATAACCAGGGCGATAGAGACGTGGGAGAACAGCTCCGGCATCGAGCTAAGCTGATCTTTTTTGATGTGCCCGCCCATAATACCCGCCGCCAGGTTACCCAGCGCGCTGGCGCAGAACCACAGCCCCATCACCTGGCCGCGCATTTTCTGCGGTGCCAGCAGCGTCATGGTTGCGAGGCCAATCGGGCTAAGGCACAGCTCGCCCAGGGTCAGCAGCAGGATGCTCCCTACCAGCCAGAACGGAGAAACGCCGCTCTGCGTCGCCAGTACCTGATTTGCCGCCGCCATCATCACCGCAAAACCTGCCGCCGCAAACAGAATGCCGATGACGAACTTCGTCATGCTACTCGGGTTTAGATTACGCTTAGCCAGCGATGGCCAGAACCAGCTAAATACCGGAGCCAGCAGAATAATAAACAGCGCGTTGATCGACTGGAACCAGATCGTCGGGATTTCAAAGCTGCCCATCTGGCGGTCGGTGTAATCACGTGCAAAGATGTTGAAGGAGGTCGGTTTCTGTTCGAAGGCAGACCAGAAGAATGCCGCCGCAATCAGCAGGATCAGGCAGGCAAGCAGGCGCGAACGTTCGCTGCTGGTTAAGCCCGCGAAGAAGAACATAAACAGGAAGTAGAGGCCCACGCAGGTAGAAATGATGTAGGCGGAGCTTTTCGCGATCACCGTAGGGTTGAATGGGATCGTGCCGTTGGCGATCAACACCACCAGCCCCGCAAGCAGCGCCATGGCAAGCGTCACCCATTTACCAACGTTTTTACGCTTTGTCGTCGGGCGGTTCCAGGTGGAATCCAGGCCAACTTCTTTGTCATAACGGCGCATTTGCGGAATAGCGTAGAAGCGGAAGATGAACAGCGCAACCAGCATTCCTAAGCCCCCCAGGCCAAAGCCCATGTGCCAGCCGTATTTCTCGTGCAGCGGGCCGATGATCAGCGGGGCAATAAACGAGCCCATGTTGATGCCCATGTAAAACAGCGAGAAGCCCCCGTCGCGGCGGGTATCTTCTTTTTTATACAGCGTCCCGACCATCACGGTAATACAGGTTTTGAACAGCCCGGTTCCCAGGACGATCAGCAGCAGGCCGACAAAGAAGAAGGTGTTGCCCACGAATGCCGACAGGGCAATCGAGAGGTGACCAAGCGCAATAATCAGCGAGCCATACCAGACGGCACGGCGCTGCCCGAGCCAGTTATCGGCCAGCCAGCCACCGGGTAACGAGGTAATGTACACGCCGCCGGCGAAGATCCCGACAATGGCAGAAGCCTGCTCAATCGGCAGCCCCATCCCGCCCTGAAGCAGCGCGGCGCTCATAAACAGAATGAGCAGCGGGCGAACCCCGTAGAAAGAAAAACGTTCCCACATTTCGGTGAGGAAGAGCGAACTTAACGGGTACGGATGCCCGAAAAAGGTTTTTGTTTTCGTCGCAGAATGACTCATCTGTGAACTCCCATAGGTTATCTCTTTTGATGCGGTGTTGATAAAACGCCGGTCCCGGCGCTCGGTTGCTGATTTTTAATCATAGGCTGGTCGTTAGCCAGCGGCGGCTACTTTAGCGTAGATCGTTGAAAAATCATCAAGACGAAGAGTAACTTTAATGCCTAATAGGGGGTTTTTAGATTAAAAATCGACTTAACTCTCAATTTTCATGATAAAAATCTCATTAAATACGCTTTTATCTTGACAAGAAAATCTCGAACAACCAAAAACAATAACTATTAAAAACAATAAATTAAATAAAAACTACGCATTTTCATGCTCCACCCAACATTAACCTATAATTCATCCGGGTTTGTCCTGTTACCTAAGCCAAAAACCACGTTAACCGCCCACCGACGTATTGCCGCAGAATAAAAAACCGGCACGCCTCCGGCGCGTATACCTGAAACGTCACCTCACTGACACGCAGCGTTCATCTTCATCTTCTACCGTCAGGCGCAGAACGGTAAGAGGAGCGAATATGTTTAGTCTCGATAACGTACTTGACGACCTTTGGCCCCAGGCAAATCCTACGCCCTGGCAAAAAAACCTGTTAAGACGCCTGCTTCACGAGGAAGAATTCCAGGCCTTTGCCGAAAATCATCCGCACCTGCGCGGGCTGGATATGATCGAACAAGTCCTGGATCACCTACACATCCGCTGCAACATCTCTCCCCGCGAATTAGAAAATATCCCTGAACACGGCCCCGTGGTGATGATGTCCAACCACCCCACAGGCACCCTTGACGGGCTGGCGCTGCTGTATGCCGTTTCCCGTGTTCGCCGCGATGTTAAGGTAGTGACCAACCGCCTGCTCAATCACCTCGAGCCACTGAGTTCGCTGTTTATTCCGGTCGACAATATCAATGGCCGCACGCCTAAATCGTCCCTTGTGCAGATGGAACAGCAGCTGCAAAACGGCGGCGTGCTGATCTTCTTCCCGGCGGGGGAAGTGTCCCGTTTGTCCCGCGAAGGCATTGCCGACGGGCACTGGCACACCGGCTTTATTAAGCTTGCCGCGAAGTACCGCGTGCCGCTGCTGCCGGCCTTTATCCACGCGCGCAACAGCGCGCTGTTTTATGCCAGCGCGATGGTTTCCCCTGCGCTGCCGATGCTGCTGCTGATGCAGCAGATGTTCCGCCGCCGGGACTCCAATTTGCCGGTTACGCTGGGCCAGCGCATTCCCTGGGAAAGCTGGCATAGCCCGCAGCAGGTTCCGCGTGAACTGGCCAAAAAGTGCCGCCAGCACGTTCAGCTGCTGGGTAAAGGGCTTACAGGCAAGTTTACAACGGAAAGCGCCATTGCCCGGGCGGAAGACCGCGCCACGCTGCGTCGGGAGCTGGCAAAAGCGGAGTGCCTTGGCCGCACTGCAGACGATAAAGTGATTTATCTTTGGCAACGCAGCGACTCAAAAGAAGAGGCTCCGCTACTGCGCGAGCTGGGACGGCTGCGTGAGATTGCTTTTCGTGCCGTGGGTGAAGGCTGCGGCAAACGCCGGGATCTCGACAGGTATGATGACGATTATCTGCATTTGATCCTCTGGGACGAGCAGGATCTGGAGATCGTCGGCGCATACCGCTTTATGCCTACCGCGCGTCAGCTTGAAAAACGCGGTGTGAACGGTCTGTACAGCTACAGCCTGTTTCACTATGACGAGAAAATGGACGATGTGCTGCAGCACGGCATCGAGCTGGGGCGCAGCTTTATTCAGCCTCGCTATTGGGGGCGCCGTGGCCTGGACTATTTATGGTCGGGGATTGGCGCTTATCTCGCCCGTTACCCGCAATATCGCTACCTGTTCGGCCCGGTATCTATTTCCGGTGGCCTGCCGCCGGACGCACGCGATCTGCTTGTCGCCTTTTACCGGCTGTGGTTCCCAGCGAGCCATCCGCTGGCCTCGTCCCGCAGCCCTTATCCGGCAACGCTTCCAGACGTGCTGGCGCAGTTCAAGGGAGAGGATTACGGCGAAGATCTGACTCGTTTAAAATCTCTGCTCAGCAATATGGGCTGCGGCATCCCGACGCTGTATAAGCAATATTCGGAACTCTGCGAGCCGGGCGGCGTGCAGTTTATTGATTTTGGCAGCGACCCGGCCTTCAACAACTGCGTCGACGGTCTCGTGCTGGTCGATTTAACGTTCCTGAAAAAGAGCCGCTATGAGCGGTACGTCGGGATGCATTTGTCGGGACTGGAATAGCTTTCCGTTCAGGCGGGAGAAACAGCCTCCCGCCTCACCGCTGACGGGTAACGTCCATTACCCACAGTTTTAGTGTTACAATCCCCGCTATTTCCCTTCTTTCTACTGACAGACCATGACGATCGCCGAATTTAAGCGCCCAAAGCTTGCCCTGCCGGACGGTGCAAACAAGCTGTTATTGCATACCTGCTGCGCGCCCTGCTCTTCCGAAGTCATCGAGGCTTTGCTTGCCTCGGATATCGACTTTACGATTTTTTTCTACAATCCCAATATCCATCCGCAAAAGGAGTATCTCATCCGTAAGGAGGAGAATAAGCGGTTTGCCGGGCAACACGGTGTGCCCTTCATCGACGCGGATTATGATGCCGATAACTGGTTTGCACGCATGAAAGGTATGGAGTGGGAACCCGAGCGCGGCGCGCGCTGTACGGCCTGTTTTGATATGCGCCTGGAGCGCACCGCGCTGTACGCGGCTGAACACGGCTTCGAGGCGATTTGCAGTTCGCTGGGAATTTCACGCTGGAAGAATTTTCAGCAGGTTTGCGAATGCGGCCAGCGAGCAGCGGCGCGTCATCCGGGAATGTTTTACTGGACCCACAACTGGCGTAAGCAAGGTGGCTCCGCGCGCACGGTAGAGATCTGCAAACGCGAGCAGTTTTATCAGCAGGAGTATTGCGGCTGCGCTTATTCTTTGCGGGATGCCAACGCTTATCGAACATCGCAGGGGAAAGCGTTAATCAAGCCGGGTAAATCATGATTGTGCGTCACTTAATTCAATGTTAGTGATAAATCATATTCCCTGAGGCTGAGGTTAAAAATGGACTCGAAGTATGTACTCATTAACGCAGTTCCATCTGCAGAAGATTTCTGTCGATTACGTATTATTTCCGGTCTGACGCCTCGGCCTTTAGAAGCAGCCAGAAATGGACTCCCAAGAAGCTGTTATGGCGTTCATATTGAACATTCCGGACGTGTTGTCGGTATGGGCAGAATTGTCGGCGATGGAGCGTTGAACTTTGAAATCGTCGATGTTGCAGTCGATCCGGACTATCAGGGGCAAGGCCTTGGGCGTGCAGTCATGGAAAATTTGATGGCATGGCTTGAGCAGCTGTCTCCCGATGGCGCATATATAACTCTCGTCGCAGATGTACCTGAGCTGTATGAAAAATTCGGTTTCAAAAGTGTGCGTCCGGAAAGCGAGGGGATGGCTCTGGTGTGGGGCAAAAAGGCTCTGTGAGTTATTGATCGTCAAGCTACTGCCGGGCAAGTTCAGCCGTTATGCAATCAGGGAGAATAGGTATATCAGGGAAGTATTGGAGCGGGCGAAGGGAAATCACCCCCGCTCCAAAGATCTCGTAATCCCATGGATTTATTAACAAAAACTTGACGCATTGTAGGACGGTTTTGTAGGAGGAACTACAAATTTTCATCGGAACTATTTGAAACCTCTCTTCTTCGCGACTCGGGCCTACATAGTTATGACCGTCATAAACATCCAACATGATATTCTCATGATAGGAATAGCACTATAATAGAAGGCTACTGAAGTGCGTTCATTTTCTGAAAGCAGTAGCCATATTCATATCCATATGAATTTAAATACAAAAAAATCATATTTCGATACGAAATGCCACTATAACGCACCTGTATCTGGGTATTTTTGGAAGGGTGTTAGGAAAGTTAAAATGCCCATATATCACATAGTAGTATGGACGCGTTAAGACAGGATCAAAAACTAAATACCCCCATAATTTATCTGTATTTTTATTTTATCTAATCAGCAGATACCATTGATTTTTCACATTCGTCTGTCGAACTACTATCCTTATACATGATACTTAACTACTACTCTAATGCCCCCCTTACTCAAAGATAAAAGAGGGGGGTATTATTCATTGGAATTTTCAAGATATTAGTTCATTCCACAATTTTAATAGTGACTGGAATTGATGACAATCATCATTCTTATAACTTTTACATAGCTCTTCAACATCCTCATCATCAAGTGCAAGAATAAAACCACGGCCATCATTAGCAGTGTCTTTACAACGCTGTCTAAATAAACTCTTGTTTTCTATTTTCCGACAAACCAATATACCAATATTACCTCTATTAAGAGAAAATCTTCCTGATAACTGATCTAGTTCAGGGTTAGCTACATCGCTACTGTAATTTTTACATTCAATATAAATTTTGGGACAAAAGTAATGCATAGACAACCATTTAAAAAACCCATACTTTGCCTCATTGAGATAAGTTAAATCTACTCGCTTTCGTCCATTATGTTGCTCTTCTTGCTTTTGTGGATAACACAACGAAGGGTAAAAAATAATAGAAAATATCTTCTCAATTATATCTTCGTATGCAGATGCACTTTTTGTCCCAGTCTTTATTTTCTTTAACTCAGAATAATATGGAAGAACATCCGTTTTAGATGTATTATTTTCTAATTCATCAAAATCGCCATGTGTTAGCGGTGATGACGGATTCTTAGCTTTATGCTGTTTATAGTCTTCGTAAACGTCAGGATGTTGAATTGTTTGCTCAATAACAGAGAGTTTGTCACTACCATATTTTTCCATCAGACTTTTTTTGGTCACTCGTTTACTTCCATCTTTAAGAACTTTAACGAGTGATGAGTTAGAACTGATATGTTCATCCTGCATTTCAGGTAGCAGATAGTGCCTATAGAATTGGTCATATTGAAAAGATAATCTATATCTTACCAATACCTTAGGAACAAGTATTATTTTCCCACTCGGTGTCATTGGCAAAGGAACAAATGATTGTATCCATGTTTCCTTATTAATATCCCACATTGGTCCTGATGCCACATTCGGTGTTAATGGAATGTTATAATAAGCACATATATCTTGTGTATATTTAATCAATGGCCCTCGTAGTATGTTACTAACAGCATCAGAAATCATGTCAGTGCCGATTCCTTCAATAAGCAGAGCCGTATCTTCTAGATCACGAAGTAATCCAGTTTGTATAGCCTTACTTTTTGTTAAAGCATTCCAAACAGAATGAGCAGAACCACTACCAAATCCATGTCCTTGAGATTTACCAGCAGAATAGCCTAAGTGAAATTCATTTCTTTCATTCAATGACGCCAATAATTTTTAGCGCCATCATCGTCTTTATTTTTGATTTTTTTTAATACGACAGAGAAAAAACTTTGTAAATACGCTGTAAGTTCATGTCCCCACAATGAATCTAAACTTCTTATTGCACCGGGATCTAAAAAGACAGCAAGATCAGTATCAAGAGGAACGTCAACAAAGTCTAATAAAGCCTGAGTTCTATTCAGATTAAAATATTCAGAGAAACGCATTTCACCCTCCATTGCACCATAATAATTAAATTTTAAGAATGAATACTCCGGTTACTTTTTCAAACGATCCCAGCGCACCGCCGAAACAATGCCCCAGTTTCCACTGGCATTGGGCCTACGCCATTTTGCCGTCTCCATGCTACGGAGATACTCAAGCGCTTCAGAAAATGAGGCAAAACGCTTCTGAGCCGCTTTATCACCTACGCCAAACGAACCATCACGGGTGCTCGCCAAACCAGGGTGAAAACAGGAACCATCGGCCGCGTATGGAACCAACAGATCAGGATCGTTATCTTCAGATAAATCAGACACCAACAGTTGCCACGGCTCAACACTCAGAGCATTAGCTAGCACCTCAATCGCATCCAAAGACGCATTAGAGCCACCGCGCTCAATGCGACTCATATAGCTACGAGCAAACCCACACCGATCGGCAAACGCTTCCTGGCTCATTCCGGTGGCAATACGCAGTTCTTTTACCCGCTCGCCAAACTGTATTCTCAAGGTCTTTTTCATGCATTGAATGTGCAGTTTTGACCACTGTAAGGCCACGCTCCATGTGAGACATTTTGAATCTAAAAGCCCTATTTGTGAGCACACTCTCCCTCGCAAGAAGCCTGTGTCACTACAATTAAAAGATTCAAAATGAATACCAATAGTGACAAATAAAATCATAACCGTATGATGGTCATCACTGGTTATGTGTCTTCAGCACTCACTACAAGACGTGATGTTGTTTGGTAAATGAGGGAATCATGACGGGATCAGACTTTGTATTACCGATGGCAGCGGGAGCCGTGCTTAGCTGGGCCAGTTACAGCATAGTTGCTCACGTTTCAATAAAACGGCAGATCAGCAGCCTACGTGCAATATCATGGGGCATTTTGGGAACTCTCTCTTTGGTGCTGGGAGTGTGTGCGTTTTCTGCTATGAGTGCAGAACGCACAATAGAAAAGCAAGGTGCTGTTTGCTCAGGTAATACACCGGAATGCTATGCAAAAGCGCACCACAACCCCGTCAAAGAGTGCAAACAGGTAATGGACAAGAAAGCGACGTTTCGCCATGTGTGGCAGGAAAGTGAAGCTCAGCCAGTTTTCGGAACTTACTTGTGGCACGACGAGCAAAAGAAAACGATTCAAGCATTTGGACATCAGGCCAAGGCCATTAACAGCATGAATATGCTGATACCACTGCAATACTTTTGTATTTTTAACGCCAACACCGGGGAAGTCATCGCGGCTTCATTTGAGTAACTACCACAAGCCCCCCGAATTCATAAGTGGGAGCATCCACCTCATAGATCTTCTTTGCTACTCTAACCGGAAACGGTGCCACAACCTTTCTTTCGCTTTGAATCTCTCACGCTAACCAACCCAAAACTCGAGGTTTGCAATGAAAGTTTAGAAGCGTTTAAAGCAGCGCGGCTATAGTCGCTCTGGAAACACCGTATTCACGCGCTAACGCACTGACACTGGTTCCGCTATTCTTTTTCTCTATAATCGCCATACGGGCTTCTGGTGCGATTTTAGAAGGTCTGCCCAATTTCTTGCCTTCGGCTTTTGCTCGTGACAGCCCCGCCTGAGTGCGCTCAATGAGCAAGTCACGCTCCATCTCTGCAACCGCTGCCAGCATTGACAGCAGAAGCTTACCCGCAGCGGAGGTGAGATCAGTCGTGCCAAGCTGGTGGACAATAACCTTGATATTTCGGTCAGCCAACTTTCTGACAGTTTGCAGAACATCAATCGCATCACGCCCCAGACGGTCTAGTTTTGCAACTACCAACGTTTCACCATCGCGGATTTTGCTGAGCATTTCAGAAAACGCTTTGCGTTGCACCGCAGGAACCTTCCCGCTAGCAACATCAGTAAACCAAAAGTCGAAAGTCCATCCAGCTTGCTCAAGTTCCAAACGCTGGTTCTCAGTATCCTGCTGCGATGTCGAAACACGCCCGTAGCCAAAAATCGCCATAGTCATCTCCTCATCCGGCCCCTGCCAGAAAACGGTGTCAACAATAGGACGCCTGCCAACAATTGCCAAGGCTAATTTCCCCACAGTCTGGAAGTCACCTCAAAAGAGATGCCGGAAAACGGTCGATTTTTGCCACTCTTCGTTTTAAATTACCACTGGTCCTCATTCGAGGAAAAACAAAAGGAAGATTTAATGACCGCTAACACTTTTGATGTGAACAAGGCGATTTCTGACGCATATGATCAGGCTTTAAAAAAGCAAGGAGTTGCTAATATTTTAATCGCTGGAAAAACTGGTGTTGGTAAGAGCACATTGATTAATGCAGTCTTTAGAGGAAGGATGGCAGCAACAGGTCAAGGTAAGCCAGTAACGCAAGGCACAAAGAAAATAACTAAAGAGGGTATTCCGATATCAATATATGATACGAAAGGACTCGAATTAGCTGATTATGATAAAATTCTTGATGAGTTACTTAGATTCATATCAACCACTAACTCATCGACTGACCCGCAATCGCATATTCATGCCGCCTGGGTTTGCTTGTCAGAAAGCTCTCGTCGAATTGAAGATGCTGAAATAAAACTAGCTAAGTCCCTGTCAGAAAAAATGCCAGTTATAATCGTAATTACTAATGCGCTATCTGATCAAGGGTTTAAAAGCGAAGTTGAAAATCATTTTGAGTGCGCTCGGAATGTAGTGAGAGTAAACTCGATTGAACAAATATTCGATAGCGGACTTACTCTTCCTGCCACAGGTCTTGACGATCTTATCGATGTTACAATGGAGGTTTTGCCCGAGGGGCAAAAAAAGGCATTCTCTGCTGCTCAACAAATAAAAATAGAACATCAAGTTAATCAGTCGCATAAAATTGTTGCTGCCGCTGCCACTTCCGCAATGGGAACCGCTGCAATCCCAATTCCCTTTTCAGATGCTATCGCTATAGTTCCGATTCAGATTACAATGCTGGCGGGCATTAGCCTCGCATTTGGCCTTGAGACCAATAAAGCTTTCCTTGGTTCAATCGTAAGTGGCGCACTAACCGCAATTGCAGGAACACTGGGAGGCCGAGCACTCGCAGGAGCCCTGCTTAAATTAATTCCGGGAGCTGGTTCAGCGGTAGGTGCAGCTATATCAGCAAGTGTTGCAGCAACCGTCACAACAACATTTGGTGAGGCTTATATTGCTACACTTTACCGTTTATTAAAGGATGATCCCAACAGAAAACTCACTGGTGAATTGATCGCTGTTGAATTCAAAAAAGAACTGGCGAAATGATTTAAAGGCGTGCCTATACAAGTTGCGCACGCCCTTAATCATAATATAGCGGCAGGCCTATTAATATACTTTGATAAAAATAACAAAGATTGCTTTTAGCCATGCTTCACTTGTTAGCATATAACTTCAATCTTATTTTATGAATTTCAACCTGCAATGTTTTAAATAAATGCCTGTAGGGATAAAACCAAATCCCCCCATTAACACTCATATGCTATTTGGCTCAAAACAGCGTAGAAACCGAATTTTTCCCATATCTTAAAGCTTCTGTAAAAACTGCGTTCAGAATATGAACGCAGTTTATTGATATATAGACATTTTATTGATGAACGTAGTGTGCTAGTCTGTAAATGACACCTACTTCATGCGGTAAACCGGTCCGGGTAGGTGGGGCATCACCGCTCTTTTGCGGAAAACGTCAGGATGGGAACTCTGCGTAACGTTGATTGTGGTAGGTAGGGCGCGCAAGCGTTTGATGCAGCCAGGCAGAGGGTAAAAGTAGCTATCGGCGGATTCTTGAGTAGCTTCTTTTGCGCATAATGCATCTTTCAAGAAAGGTCGTCACACCACGAGGAAGACTTGATCTTCATCTGGCAAGGGGAACCGAGCAAACCTACAGGCTATCTTCTCAGATGGCCTTAGGGTTGATATGTCCGGCTTCCCCCCCGAGGAAGGGTTAACATCATAAAGAACAATTTATGTTTTAACATTTCTAACAATTACACTTCTCTGCTGTTTTCTGTCCTAAAGTGTTCCCGTCAAAAGTAAACCTGCCGTTTTTGCCTCACCTGCGTAACAACCAAACACGAACCAGAAGCTGCTAACCTTCAACGTGTTCGCGGTGTCAATGCAGCCGGATAAGTTGGGTGCTGGAAAGTGGAAGTCCTAGGTTTGGAAGCCCCCCTTTCAGGCATTGCGTCCGAAAAATTCCGTGGCGGCGAGACAGTCCTTATAGAGCCAAACAGACTCAAAAGTTAAGCTGCGCAGTAATGCTAAAGCTCGCCCAGATTTCTCATTGATTGCTCGATCTCCGCAACCCATTTATCAGGGCAAGGATAAACACGGCTTTCGGTGCTAATGCGGTTTGGAGATACGCGGCGGGTTAACCCATGTAATGACTTAACATGCGCTATCCAACATGTTTTAACTGTTCTCCCCGTTCGGGATTTAACATCATCGGCAATTTGCTTGTAGGTCGCCATTAACATCCATACTCCGCTAGTTGTTTAAATATTGCGAAAGAAGCTGCTTGTTGAAGGTTAGATCTGATTCATCTAGCTGCGCCAGTCGAGCTACGAAAGCGCCGCAGACTCCTCACCACGATTTCCATTACCCTTAATATAAAACGCGCCAGAGAGCGGCCTGGCGCGTTTGGCACATACTATGATTTATGTCTGCGTCGCGCATTGATGACCGCCTTGATACCCCCTTGCGAATCAAACGGCGCAATATCTGGCAAGTTGTAGCGAAGCTGCGAAATCACACCTAATTGCTCTCCCACATCAGCATCCTTGCGATAGGTTGTCATCGCGGTGGTGCTGCCACGAACATGTCCAACAAGCTGCGCAATCGTGCGTTCATTGTTCTCAAACTCATCCAGAGCATTGATGAAAGTATGCCGCAGTGAATGGAACGTTTTCTTACCGTCACGGGGGAACCCGAGGACTTTGCCAAAGTAGTTTTCGTTAAACCATTTTGAGGCGCCGGCACGATATCCTTTGATTTTGTTGTGCTTCAACTCAGGGAAAAGACGATCATACCCGGCAGCTTTCAGTGCATCTACATACTCCAGCAACCCTAGTTCGATAAGTCGCGGATGAATTGGAACCTGACGGATCGCATTCACCGTCTTTAATGATTTATCGCCGCCAGCCTGTGCCTCTTCATCCATCACCTTATCCGGCGCATCAAGGTTAAAATCAATATATGCAATACCGTTTTTATCTTCGCGAATATCCGCTAGATAAAGCTGGCAAAGCTCATTGATGCGCCCGCCCACATATAATGCCAGCAGAGGCAACCAGTAGTGAAACGGGCGGAAGCTTGTATAACGTCCGTATTGATTGGGCGTTCCCGCGCCTTTCTTAAACCAGTCAGCCGAGAAAATTTGCACTAGTTCATCATCGGTGAAGAGGTCGCGGCGATCCTGCTCACGCACCATCACACGGCGCTGAGCCAGAACATTCTCAGCAGGGTTATCAAAAAGATAACGTTCACTCTTCGCCCATTTGAGCATAGAACCCAGTGACTCAATATGCCTGCCAATGGCATCTCGGCTCATAACTGGCTGGCCATCAGCGAGCGCTATTTCAATAAGCTTTTGCGTATCTGAAATCTTGTATTTTCGCCGCATCAAATACAGATTACCGGGCATATTCTGCATTTTGGTGACGTAATCTTTCACTACGTCACGATTCAGTTCACCTAGAGTTAAATCGCCCATGACCTCTGTGAAGTGTTCAATTCTGGAACGAATTTTCCCCTCACTGGCCAACTTGATATCACCCGTATTTTTATAGACCAAAAACGCTTCCAGCAATGCTGAAACAGTCATGCTCGCATATGTCGGGTTGCAATACGGGTTGATGGTAGCGGCCACAGGAATCGCTGGTGTTACAACTGCCGGAGCACATGGCAGAGCACTTAATTTTGGCTCTGATTTCGTAAGCGCCTTATCCCAGGCGCTACGTAGTTTTTCAGCCTGCACGTTGTTGATGAACAAAGAACTTGCGTTCAGCGTCACCCCGGGTAAATCCAACAGCCAGAGAGAAAGCGGATTGCCATTGTTAGCTCTGAATGCAGTGGCCTCAACCTTTCGTCCGTTCAGCAATTCAACAAGCGCAAACTGCGGTTGGTAAAGCTGCATATAACCGTTTACCGCAGCCTCGGCACCGTCATGCGCAACGTTGTTTAAAACGAATCCATGCGTGTCAGGATCACGGTCAAGCGTGCTGAAATCATCAATCAGGAAGCCACGCTGATTCGACACAAGGGCATAAAGTGGCACATTGTCTGCCAGAAGATGTTGGACGACAGTCTCAAGCCCAACACCAAACGAATCGCAAAACAACGCCAGGCCGATTTTGCCAGCGCCAGTCAACAATGGGGCATTACCCCCGATTTTCTCTTTATCCACTTGCCTGAACTCTTCCAGAGACGCATACCACTTCTCCAGCAAACGCGCGGCAATAGCTCTGGCATTTGCAAGGTGGGTTGTGCGGGTAGATGCATGAATTTCACGCTGCCCTATCAGGGCACGATAACGAACCGGAACGGTGATCCGCAGAACATAGATACCGCTTGGACGTCGATAGAGATTATCACGCTGTGCCATCGGCTGTATGAACCCTTTGTAGTAGGATCACGAGCGCCGTCACGTATGAATCAGAAAAAGGCTCAGGAATGAATACGTTAGGGGAATTCTGGAGCGGGCGAAGGGAATCGAACCCTCGTATAGAGCTTGGGAAGCTCTCGTTCTACCATTGAACTACGCCCGCTTTGAGGTGCGTTACGCATTATAGACTTTCAGCACTCGCTGGCAAGTGCCTTTGTGTCCAGGTGATGGTTTTTCAAGCACTTTTTAAATTAACACGACGGTTTTAGGTAACGCTGAGGGTCAATTGCTGTGGCCCGGTAGCGAATCTGAAAGTGCAAACGCACCGAATCCGCCCCAGTGCTGCCCATCGTGGCAATTTTCTGCCCGGCCTTCACTTTCTCCCCAGTATTAACCAGCATCGTGTCGGTGTGGGCATAGGCGGTGATGTACTCTTCGCTGTGTTTGATCATCACCAGATTGCCGTAGCCGCGCAGCTGGTTACCGACATAAACCACCGTTCCCGCGCCGGAAGCATAAATAGGCTGCCCGCGAGAGCCTGAGATATCAATGCCTTTATTGCCGCCGTCGCTGCTGGAGAATGGTTCAACAATGTTGCCCTTCGTCGGCCACAGCCAGCAGCGTGCTCCCACCGGCGGCGGTGCCACCTTTGCTATGGTCGTGTTTTGCGAACGAGCTGGCGCAGTGGTGTTTTTGGCCGTGGCGGTGTTTTTCGGCCGGCTTGCAGAGCCTGAGCCTTTGATCCGAATACGCTGGCCCACCTGGATAGTATAAGGCGCAGGGATCCCGTTCAGTCGGGCGAGGTCACCCACGCTGCTGCCGGTCATTCTGGAAATTTTTGAGAGCGTATCGCCGCGCTTAACGGTGTAAACTGCGCCGCTAAACGTGCCTTCGTTTCGGGTACTTTTGGCTGGTTTTGAGGAGGAGCAGGCCGTCAGCATCAGGCTCGTCATGATAATGAAAGCGGTGATGTGCCAGCGTTTTAAAATGCTTTCCTTGCGCAAACCAGGCCCCGGAAACGTTGATGAACTTGAGGAAAATCCCCCTCCTTACGGAGGGGAATGAGGGCGTTACTTAGTCGGACGCAGAGCCGGGAACAGGATAACGTCGCGGATGGTGTGGCTGTTGGTGAACAGCATAACCATGCGGTCGATACCGATACCCAGACCCGCCGTTGGCGGCAGACCGTGCTCCAGCGCGGTGACATAGTCTTCGTCGAAGAACATCGCTTCGTCGTCGCCTGCCGCTTTCGCATCAACCTGGTCCTGGAAACGCTGTGCCTGGTCTTCCGCGTCATTCAGCTCGGAGAAGCCGTTGCCGATTTCACGTCCACCGATGAAGAACTCAAAGCGGTCAGTGATTTCCGGGTTTTCGTCGTTACGGCGCGCCAGGGGAGAGACTTCTGCCGGGTATTCGGTGATGAAGGTCGGCTGAATCAGGTGGCTTTCCGCAACCTCTTCGAAGATTTCGGTCACTACGCGGCCCAGACCCCAGCTTTTCTCGATCTTGATGCCGATGGACTGCGCGACGGCTACCGCTTTGTCCATGTCGTCGAGATCGGCCAGGTTGGTTTCTGGACGGTGCTTTTTAATAGCTTCACGCATGGTGAGCTTTTCAAACGGTTTGCCGAAGTCGAAGGTTTCTTCGCCATACTGCACTTCGGTGGTGCCCAGCACGTCCTGAGCCAGAGTACGGAACAGGGATTCGGTCAACTCAATCAGATCTTTGTAGTCCGCGTAAGCCATATAGAGTTCCATCATGGTGAACTCTGGGTTATGGCGCGGGGAGATGCCTTCGTTACGGAAGTTACGGTTGATTTCGAAGACGCGGTCGAACCCACCCACCACCAGACGCTTCAGGTACAGCTCTGGCGCGATACGCAGGTACATGTCGATGTCCAACGCATTATGGTGCGTGATGAACGGACGAGCGGATGCGCCGCCAGGGATCACCTGCATCATTGGGGTTTCAACTTCCATAAAGTCGCGGCCCACCATGAACTGGCGGATGCCGGCCATGATTTTAGAGCGTACTTTAAAGGTGTTGCGGGACTCATCGTTAGCGATCAGGTCCAGGTAACGCTGGCGATAGCGGGTTTCCTGATCGGCCAGGCCGTGGAATTTATCGGGCAGCGGGCGCAGCGCTTTGGTCAGAAGACGCAGTTCGGTACAGTGAATGGACAGCTCGCCGGTTTTGGTTTTAAACAGCTTACCGCGCGCGCCCAGGATATCGCCCAGGTCCCACTTTTTGAACTGCTCGTTGTAGATGCCTTCCGCCAGGTCGTCACGGGAGACATACAGCTGAATACGGCCGCCAACGTCTTGTAAGGTCACGAAGGACGCTTTACCCATGATACGGCGGGTCATCATACGACCAGCCACGCTTACCTCAACGCCGAGGTCTTCCAGCTCTTCGTTCTCTTTCGCATCGAAATCAGCGTGCAGTTGGTCTGAGGTGTGATCGCGGCGGAAATCGTTCGGGAATGGGATACCCTGCTCACGCAGAGCTACCAGCTTCTCACGGCGCGCTTTCAGTTCATTGTTAAGATCGGCTGCTGCGTCAACGCCCTGTGCTTGTTGTTCAGACATGTTGGTTCCTCATAACCCTGCTTTCAAACTTGCTTCGATAAATTTGTCCAGATCGCCGTCCAGCACAGCCTGCGTGTTGCGGGTTTCAACCCCGGTGCGCAGATCTTTAATGCGGGAGTCGTCGAGGACGTAAGAACGAATCTGGCTGCCCCAGCCGATATCCGATTTGTTGTCTTCCAGCGCCTGCTTCTCAGCATTCTTTTTCTGCATTTCCAGCTCGTACAGCTTCGCCTTCATCTGCTTCATCGCCTGGTCTTTGTTCTTGTGCTGAGAACGGTCATTCTGGCATTGGGTCACGGTGCCGGTTGGAATGTGGGTAATACGTACCGCAGATTCCGTACGGTTAACGTGCTGACCACCCGCACCGGATGCGCGATAAACGTCAATGCGCAGGTCCGCCGGGTTGATGTCGATATCAATGTTGTCATCCACTTCCGGGTAAACAAACGCAGAGCTGAACGAGGTATGGCGGCGGCCACCGGAGTCAAACGGACTCTTACGCACCAGACGGTGAACGCCGGTTTCGGTACGCAGCCAGCCAAAGGCATAGTCGCCCTGAATGCGAATGGTCACGGACTTGATGCCCGCCACGTCGCCTTCGGACTCTTCAATAATTTCGGTTTTGAAACCACGAGCTTCTGCCCAGCGCAAGTACATACGCTCCAGCATGCTCGCCCAGTCCTGCGCTTCCGTACCGCCTGAGCCAGCCTGAATATCGATGTAGCAGTCGGCGCTGTCGTACTCGCCAGAGAACATGCGGCGGAATTCAAGCTGCGCCAGTTTGGCATCCAGCACATCCAGCTCGGCAACGGCCTCGTTAAAGGTCTCTTCGTCGTCGGCTTCTACCGCCAGCTCCAACAGACCGGAAACGTCTTCCAGGCCCTGAGACATCTGATCTAACGTGTCGACAATGGCTTCCAGCGAGGAACGTTCTTTTCCCAACGCCTGTGCGCGTTCAGGTTCGTTCCAGACATCGGGCTGTTCCAGCTCGGCGTTTACTTCTTCGAGGCGTTCTTTCTTGGCATCGTAGTCAAAGATACCCCCTAAGAACGTCGCTGCGCTCTGTGAGGTCCTGGATGCGGCTTTTTACCGGGTTAATTTCAAACATGCGTAATTTCTTATGTTGATTTCAGAAGACGAAATGCGGTCGTAAACCGGAAAGTTTACCGGATTTACGCCGCATTTTGTAGCATTCTCCCTGACATATAGCCAAGTAATTAACGCTGCAGCAGCGTTGAGAATGCGGGCTATATCGGCCAGAGATGATCGATTAAAAGCTGCACGCTGCGGTTGCCGCGAAACTCGTTCACGTCCAGCTTGTAGGCCAGCTCAACTTCGCGCACGCCGTTGTCCGGCCAGCGGGTGGTATCCACGTTGAAGGCGATACCGTCCAGCAGCGGACCGCCACCGACAGGCTCCACCATCACCTTCAGGTGGCGCTCGCCCACCAGACGCTGCTGGAGAATACGGAACCTGCCGTCAAACAGCGGCTCCGGGAACATTTGCCCCCACGGCCCGGCGTCTCTGAGCATCTCCGCCACTTCAAGCGTCATCTCCTGTGCGGACAGCGGGCCGTCGGACCAGATTTCCCCCTGTAACAACGCCGGGTCCAGCCATTCACCAACCAAGTCGCCAAAACGCTGGCGAAACTCCTCAAAACGAGCCTCTTCCAGCGACAAGCCTGCGGCCATGGCATGACCGCCGAACTTCAGCATCATGCCCGGATAAAGCGTATCCAGACGTTCTAAGGCATCACGCATATGCAGCCCCTGAACTGAACGGCCGGACCCTTTAAGCGTGCCGTCTCCCGCAGGCGCGAACGCGATGACCGGTCGGTGGAAACGCTCCTTGATGCGCGAGGCCAGAATGCCGACCACGCCCTGGTGCCATTCCGGGTGATACATCGCCAGCCCGTAAGGCAGGGCTTCGCTACTGCGCTCCAGCTGTTCGCAAAGGGTCAGCGCTTCGACCTGCATGCCTTGTTCAATTTCTTTCCGCGTTTGGTTCAACGCATCCAGCTCGTTAGCCAGCATACGCGCTTCACCAATGTTTTCGCTAAGCAGCAGCGCCACGCCAACCGACATATCATCGAGTCGGCCTGCGGCGTTCAGGCGCGGCCCCAGCGCAAAGCCCAGATCGCTGGCGGCGATCTTTTGCGGCTCACGATTAGCCACTTCAAGCAGCGCGCGAATACCGGGACGGCATTTCCCCGCGCGAATGCGGCTTAACCCTTGCCAGGTCAAAATGCGGTTGTTGGCATCCAGCGGCACAACGTCCGCCACGGTGCCCAGCGCGACTAAATCGAGCAGTTCTGCGAGATTCGGAATGGCCAGCCCACGCTGTTCGAACCAGCCGTTATCACGCAGATGCGTGCGCAGCGCCAGCATCAGATAAAACGCGACGCCGACACCCGCCAGGGATTTAGATGGAAATGCGCAGTCGGCGAGATTCGGGTTAATGATAGCTTCGGCAGCGGGAAGTGTTTCCCCTGGCAGGTGGTGATCGGTCACCAACACCGGGATCCCCAGTGCATGAGCGCGCTCAACGCCCGCATGGGATGAGATGCCGTTGTCGACGGTCACGATCACCTGCGCACCGCGGGCATGGGCCTGATCGACCACTTCCGGGCTAAGCCCGTAACCATCCTCAAAGCGATTAGGCACCAGGTAGCCAATATTCTCAGCCCCCATGCTGCGCAGGGCCAGAACGCTTAGCGCGGTACTGGTTGCCCCATCGGCATCAAAATCGCCGACAACGATGATGCGCAAGCCTTCGCGAAAGGCGTTATAAAGCATGACAACGGCCCGATCGATTCCGCTGAGCTGTTGCCACGGCAGCATCCCTTTTACGCCGCGTTCCAGCTCTTGTTCGCCACGCACGCCACGGCTGGCATACAGCCGCTGTAACAAAGGAGGCAGCGTAGCCGGAAGCGCCACCGAGCTGTCAACGACCCGGCGGCGGAGTTGCGTTTGCTGTTTCACCCGAAATTAACCACCCGCTTTCATTAACTGCTTGTGGGCATCCAGCATTTGTTTCATTTCTTTAGGCCCCTGATAACCCGGGATCATGCTGCCGTTGCTCAGCACGATCGCTGGCGTCCCCTGCACGCCAAACTGCACACCCAGGTTGTAGTGGTTAGCCAGGTTAATATCACAGCTTGCCGGTGCCACATCACCGCCCTTCATTGCGGTATCGAACGCTTTGTTACGGTCTTTCGCGCACCAGATAGACTTCATGTCGCTCTCGGCCTGGCTTTGCAGCCCCTGACGAGGGAATGCCAGATAACGCACGGTGATCCCCAACGCGTTGTAGTCGCTCATCTCTTCGTGAAGCTTGTGGCAGTAGCCGCAGGTGATGTCGGTGAACACCGTAATCACATGCTGCTCCTTCGGCGCTTTGTAGATAATCATCTCTTTTTCCAGCGCGTTCAGCTTGCCGATCAGCAGTTGGTTGGTCACGTTCACCGGCTGAGCGCCGCTCACGTCATACAGCGGCCCCTGAATCACATGTTTGCCGTCTTCGGTGACATAAAGTACGCCGCTATCGGTCAACACAGTTTTCATCCCGGCAACCGGTGCAGCCTGAATCTCCGCGCCCTGCACGCCCAGCTTCGCCAAAGATTGTTTAATAGCGGCGTCATCCGCGTGAGCAATACCGGAAACGGAAGCGGCCAGCAGAGAAAGCAGCCAAAAACCTTTTTTCATGAGGATTCCTTTATCTCTTGTAGCACTCACGCTCGAGGGTGGTGCTGTTGATGCAGCTGGCGTAAACGCGCCGTCGCTACATG
Source organism: Cedecea sp. B1(4) (assembly GCF_059414925.1). Taxonomy (NCBI): domain Bacteria; kingdom Pseudomonadati; phylum Pseudomonadota; class Gammaproteobacteria; order Enterobacterales; family Enterobacteriaceae; genus Cedecea; species Cedecea sp. B1(4). The sequence goes on from NZ_JCAHMZ010000006.1 coordinate 228,061, forward strand.
TGTATAAATTTGTGTGGTGGACAAATCACTATGGCCCAGCAGCATCTGTACGACACGAAGATCCGCGCCATGGTTCAGCAGGTGCGTGGCAAAAGCGTGGCGTAGCACATGCGGAGACAGTTTTTCACTGTCGATACCGGCCAGCACGGCATAGTGCTTAATGCGGTACCAGAAGGTTTGCCGCGTCATTTGCTGTGCGCGATTGCTGGGGAAAAGCACATCCAGAGACTGCCCGTTTAACAACTCCGGGCGGCCATACTTCAGGTACTCTTCAATCCAGTACACCGCCTCTTCGCCCAGCGGTACGAGACGCTCTTTGTTGCCTTTACCAATCACTCGCACCACGCCCTGCCGCAGGCTGATATCGCTCATTGTCAGCCCAACCAACTCCGAGACGCGCAGCCCGGTTGCGTACAAGACTTCAAGCATGGCTTTATCGCGCAGTTCAATAGGCTGATCGACACACGGGGATTGCAACAGCCGTTCAACCTGAGCCTCGCTTAAATCCTTCGGCAAACGCTGGGGAAGTTTGGGCGATGAAAGCAGCGCACTGGGGTCGTCTTCCCGCATTTTTTCGCGATACAGGTACTGAAATAACCGCCGCATAGCGCTAAGCAACCGCGCGGAACTGGTGGCTTTATAACCGCCCTCGACGCGCTCCGCAAGCAGCGACTGGAGATCCGAAGCCTGAACGGTTAAAAAACTGAGTTGCTGACGCTGCAGCCACTCGGCCACCATAGTGAGATCGCGGCGATAAGAGCTGAGCGTATTTTCGGCCAGATTTCTTTCCAGCCACAGCGCATCCAGAAACTGTTCGATACGGATCTTATCCTGCTCCACGCTCCACTCCTGATTTGGCGAATTGTGTCCATTATGCATGATGGCGAATGGGATCTGGTACACTTGGCCATCTGCACGCGATTAAAATGAGTTGTTATTGCTATGAACATTGGTCTTTTTTACGGCTCCAGCACCTGCTACACCGAAATGGCCGCCGAAAAAATTCGCGACATTATTGGTCCTGAACTGGTGACGCTTCACAACCTGAAAGATGATGCCCCGGCCATGATGGAGCAGTATGACGTTCTGATCCTTGGCATACCGACCTGGGATTTTGGCGAACTGCAGGAAGACTGGGAAACCGTCTGGCCGCAGTTGGATGACCTGAACCTGGAAGGCAAACTCGTGGCGCTTTACGGCATGGGCGACCAGCTTGGCTACGGTGAATGGTTTCTGGATGCGTTAGGCATGCTGCACGACAAGCTGGCACCGCGCGGGGCACAGTTCATCGGCTACTGGCCAACAGAAGGTTATGAATTTACCAGCCCAAAACCGGTCATTGCCGACGGGCAGCTGTTTGTTGGCCTGGCGTTGGATGAAACCAACCAGTACGACCTGAGCGACGAACGCATTGAAACCTGGTGCGAGCAAATTCTTGGCGAAATGGCCGAACGCTTTGCCTAAATCTGCCCGCTTCCGCTCGCCTGTTGTTGCATCAGCAGGCGGCGTAGATCGCGCCATTCACCGATGTCCATGCTGTCAGCAGCCAGCCAAAGATGCTGGCAACGATGCTTTCCGGCACGACGTAGTCTTAGCATCGCCCCGCTGTCAATCATCCATGGATTTCCCACGATATCCCAGTCACGCCCCTGCCAACGCAGACGAAAATCCGTCAGCAGTTTAATTTCGCCCTGGCGAGCGTGAATGCGGCGCTGACTGCGCACGCTGTCGAAAACTACAAGGGAAAGCAGCAACATCCAGACCAGCGTGTAGCTCATCGGCCACGGCATTAGCAGCACGAATAGCGCCACCAAGCCGTGGAGAAGCAACGACATCCATTGCGCGCGCCAGGAAACCCGGAGATCAGATTGCCACAGGACCACGTTCTTTATTCCGTGTCTGAATAAGGGCAACCATACGCTGAAGCTCGGCATCTGCTGGTTTACCGTGATTCATCAACCAGTTAAACAGGTCTGGATCGTCAGACTCCAGCAGTCGAACAAACAGCTGTTTGTCGCTGTCGCTGAGCGTTTCGTATTCATGTTCGAAGAACGGCATAATCGAAATATCGAGCTCGCGCATTCCACGGCGGCATGCCCAGTGAATTCGGGCTTTATTATTGATATCCATGTGCACTTTCCTGCTTAGCCATCAAGTTGGGTACGGAGTTAGTGTAACGTGTTTTCGTCAACGGGATTACCTGAATGTTCCATTGTGCGCGCTTTCCCCACACAAACCCGTGTAACGGCACCGATTGCACAAGATTCCCCGAGGCAACACGCAAACGCACGAATGGCGTTATCAAACTGCTTGCATTGCCCTCTGGCTCTTTTACCATTGAGAAATTAAACCGTTGGATAACCCGGGATCTTTGTTATGGCTTTTAATCCGTTTCCTCCTCGCCAGCCCAGTGCCGCCGCCCGTCTACCGCTGACAATAATGACGCTCGACGACTGGGCTCTCGTTACTGCCGTGGGTGCAGACACTGAGAAATATCTTCAGGGTCAGGTGACTGCCGACGTCGCGAAACTTGACGCGGGCCAGCATCTGCTCTGCGCCCATTGCGATGCCAAAGGGAAGATGTGGAGTAACCTGCGTCTGTTCCATCGGGGCGAAGGCTTTGCGTTTATTGAGCGCCGCAACCTGCGTGACGCCCAGCTTACAGAGCTGAAGAAATATTCCGTTTTCTCCAAAGTCACTTTCAATGCGGATGACGCCAGCGTCCTGTTAGGGTTGGCTGGTTTCCAGGCGCGTTCTGCGCTTGCAGCCGTTTTCACTACGCTGCCGGATGAAAATACTCAGGTTGTCCAGCACGGCGCAACAACTCTGTTGTGGCTAAATCTGCCGGCGGAGCGCTTCCTGATTGTCACTGACGAAGAAATGGCTCAGACGTTAACTGAAAAACTCAGTGAAGAAGCACAGCGTAATGATAGCCAGCAGTGGCTGACGCTGGATATCGAGGGTGGATTGCCGGTCATTGATAGTGTAAACAGCGCTCAGTTTATTCCACAGGCAACAAACCTTCAGGCGCTGGGCGGTATCAGCTTTAAAAAAGGCTGCTACACCGGCCAGGAAATGGTTGCCCGAGCCAAGTTCCGCGGGGCAAATAAACGTGCACTCTGGCTGCTGGCCGGGAACGCAAGCCGCGTGCCTGAAGCAGGCGAAGATCTTGAGTTGCAGATGGGTGAAAACTGGCGTCGAACCGGCACCGTGCTGGCCGCTTCACGATTAGAAGATGGCCGTCTTGTTGTGCAGGCGGTGATGAACAACGATCTTGAGCCGAACAGCGTCTTGCGCGTGCGTGATGATGCAAACAGCAAGCTCTCACTGGAGCCACTGCCCTATTCTCTGGAAGAAAATTAATCTGACATTGAGCCCCGAAACCGGGGCTCAATAATTTGATTTTGGCGAGTTAGACGTTTTAACGAATATAGAGATAAATCGCGAGGAAATGGCAGACGCTACCGCCCAGCACAAACCCATGCCAAATGGCGTGGTTGTACGGAATACGTTTGCAGACGTAGAAAATCACCCCTAGCGAGTAAACAATACCGCCAATCGCCAGCAGCGTAACACTGCCCGGTGCCAGTTTGACGACCATTTGGTAGATGACGACCAGCGACAGCCAGCCCATCAGCAGATAGGTCACCAGCGACAACACCTTAAACCGGTGTGCAATGGTGAGCTTAAACAGGATCCCCGCCAGCGCCAGGCTCCAGATAACAATCATCAGCCCTTTTGACAGCGGCGAGTTGAGCCCTACCAGCAAAAAAGGGGTATACGTGCCGGCGATCAGCAGGTAAATGGCGCAATGGTCAAACTTTTTGAGCCACCGTTTAGCCCGCTCGTGCGGAATGGCGTGGTAAAGCGTTGAGGCGAGAAACAGCAGGATCATGCTGCCGCCGTACAGGCTGTAACTGGTGATTGCGGTTGCACTGGCATTGGCATCGACTGCCTGCACCAGCAACAACACCAAGCCAACAATACCGAACACCAACCCAATGCCGTGGCTAATGCTATTGGCTACTTCCTCAGCCAGAGAATATCCATGCGCGACAAGTGGTTTACGAGCCATCTGGCTCCTCCCGAGATAAAGAAGAATAACGCAGCGATACTAGCCTAACTGAGAATGATTCCAGTGAACACATGTAAGCTAAAATAAATATGTGAGCGTCTGTGACGACTCCCTTCGTCAGCCTGGAGGATTTCTTTTACAATCAAACGACAGCCGAAAAACAGGGAAAACACGATGCAACAGGCATTTGGTGAAATGAGTGCGGTTATCCATTTCCTGATGGAGATTGATAAGCTGAAGCTGGTTCAACGTCGCACCAAAATCATCGGTCATGAAAGACATGAAAACTCTGCCGAGCACAGCTGGCACTTCGCTATGGCGGCAATGACCCTCGCCCCCTGGGCCGAAAAAGAGGTGAATATCCAGCGCGTGATACAAATGGCGCTGCTGCACGACGTCGTAGAAATCGATGTTGGCGATGTGCTGGTTTATGATATTGCGGCCCGTGAAGCTATCGCCGAAAAAGAAGCGGCGGCGGCACGCCGTCTGTTTGGTTTGTTGCCTGCGCCGCAGGGGCCACAATTTCTGGCTTTGTGGCAAGAATACGAGGCAGGCACCACACCCGACGCCCGCTTTGCCGGGGCGCTGGATCGCATTTTGCCTATTCTGCTTAACCTGCATAACGAAGGACAGAGCTGGCGAGAGAATAATATTTCCCTGCAGCAGGTATTAACCCGCAATGCGCAGGTGGGAGAAAGCTGGCCGGAATTGTGGCAACATGTCGAGCGTCAATTATATCAAGCGCACGAGAAAGGCTGGCTGCGTTAGTTCCAGCCATCCGTAAGCACCGTATCAGCAGGAATAAAAAGTATGTTTACCCATGCGGCAATCGCCACCCTGAATGGCCTCGAAATGATGGTGTACAACTTTGTCATTAAAAACAAAGACAAAGTCATGTACATGACCATTCGAGAGCTGGCGGATGCCGCAGGAGTCTCCACCACGACCGTGTTGCGTTTTTGCCGCAAACTCAACTGTGAAGGGTATTCCGAGTTTCGCGTTCGTTTTAAATTATATCTGGAGCAAACGGAAACTCAGCCCGCTAATTTCGGCAGCAGCGAAATTATCAGTTTTTTTAAAAGCACCAACAATGAAGAATTCGATAATTTAATCGACCACGCCGTTGATATTATTTGCTCCTCCGAGCGTATTATTTTTGTTGGCGCGGGAACATCCGGTGCTTTAGCTAAATATGGTGCGCGCTTTTTCTCAAACGTTGGTAAATTTAGCAACCATATTGATGATCCTTATTTTCCGGTCACCAATGATATGGCACGTAACGCGCTGGCTATTGTGCTTTCCGTTTCAGGTGAGACGGAGGAGATCCTGCGCTTTGCCAGCCAATTCAGCCTTCACCACTGTAAAGTGATGTCTGTCACCAGCCATGAAAACTCGTCGCTGGCGAAATTAGCCGACTTTAATATTTCCTGGCATATTCCACCGGTACGTATCGCCGGTGTGTATGACATCACCACACAAATCCCCGTTATTTATATTCTTGAAACCATTGGCCGCCGTCTGGCAAAAAGAATGCTATAAAAAACACCTTGTTTTTTATTTGTGACAAATCACAATTCGCAGTATTTGTTATATCGTGACAATCCGTTTTCATTTGTTAGACTCCAAAGCAGAAATAATACTTTCAGCGCGACGATGTGAACCTCGCACATTATTTCATGCGCTAACAATGAGATGAAAGAATATGAAGCAACTTAAGTTACCGAAGGACTTTTTATGGGGTGGCGCGGTTGCCGCTCACCAGGTAGAAGGCGGCTGGAACAAAGACGGTAAAGGCCCAAGCATTTGTGACGTGCTGACGGGCGGCGCCCACGGCGTCCCGCGCGAGATAACCCTGCAGGTCGAAGCCGGGAAATACTACCCGAACCACGAAGCGATTGATTTTCATGGCCGCTACAAAGAAGACATTAAGCTGTTTGCCGAGATGGGCTTCAAATGCTTCCGTACCTCCATTGCCTGGACCCGCATTTTCCCTAACGGCGATGAACTGCAGCCTAATGAGGCCGGACTTAAGTTCTACGACGATATGTTCGATGAGCTGCTGAAATACAATATCGAGCCGGTCATCACCCTTTCCCACTTCGAAATGCCGCACCACCTGGTGACCGAATACGGCGGCTGGACCAACCGCAAAGTGGTCGATTTCTTTGTTCGTTTCGCCGAAGTCGTGTTCGAGCGTTACAAGAGCAAAGTGAAGTACTGGATGACCTTTAACGAAATCAATAACCAGCGTAACTGGCGCGCGCCGCTGTTCGGCTACTGCTGCTCCGGTGTGGTTTACACCGAGCACGACAACCCGGAAGAGGTGATGTACCAGGTGCTGCACCACCAGTTTGTGGCGAGCGCAATGGCGGTGAAGATCGGCCACCGCATCAACCCTGAGATGAAAATCGGCTGCATGCTCGCCATGGTGCCTCTGTACGCCTTCTCCTGTAAGCCTGAAGACCAAATGTTTGCGCAAGAATCGATGCGTGAACGCTATGTGTTTACCGACGTGCAGCTGCGTGGCTATTACCCGTCCTATGTACTGAACGAATGGGAACGCCGCGAGTTCAACATTAAAATGGAAGCCGGTGACGCGCAGATCCTGCGCGAAGGCGTCTGTGATTATCTCGGGTTCAGCTACTACATGACGAACGCCGTTCAGGCCGAAGGCGGCAGCGGCGATGCGCTTTCCGGCTTCCAGGGCAGCGTGCCGAACCCGCACGTCAAAGCCTCCGACTGGGGCTGGCAGATTGACCCGGTTGGTCTGCGCTACGCATTGTGTGAACTGTATGAACGCTACCAGAAACCGCTGTTCATCGTAGAAAACGGCTTTGGCGCTTACGACAAAGTAGAAGCTGATGGCACCATCAACGATGACTACCGCATTGATTACCTGCGCGCTCACGTTGAAGAATTGAAAAAAGCCGTGACCTACGACGGTGTGGATCTGATGGGCTATACGCCATGGGGCTGCATCGACTGCGTGTCGTTTACCACCGGCCAGTACAGTAAGCGCTACGGCTTTATCTACGTCAACAAACACGACGACGGCACTGGAGATATGTCGCGCTCCCGCAAGAAGAGCTTCAACTGGTACAAAGAAGTGATCGCCAGCAATGGCGAGAATCTCTAAACCACCTCCATAGGAGGTGGTTTAGAGTTGATAAGCAAAAGGCGTCTTCATGGCGCCTTTTTTATTTAAACGGGCAACCCAAACCGGAAGCAGGCCCCGCGCTTTGGCTGGTCTACCAGCGAAATGTCGCTGCCGTGCAGTTGCAGCATCTGGCGCACAATCATCAGCCCAAGCCCGCCAACCCTGAGCCGGGATTGATTCACAATCGAAGGCCGCACAAACAGCCCCTCTTTTAGCTCTTGCGGGATGCCTGGCCCGCTGTCGCTGACCTGCACCATGACTTTATCCACCTCTTTCCACAGCCGGACTGAAATCATGCCTTTGTCCGGCGTATGGCGAATGGCGTTGTCCAGCAGATTGGTCAACACACGCTCGATCATGCTGACATCGGCTTCAATCAGCGGCAATCCCGGCTGGATGTCAGCCAAAAGTTCAAGTTGGCGAGTTTGCGCCGGAAGCTCAAATTTCTGGAACACATCCTGCAGCAATTCGCTCAGGGAGAAGCTCTCTTTGTGTGGCTTCACCACCCCGTATTCCAGCCTGGCCAGTTCGAACAGCGACTGCGCCAGCGCCCCAACCTTCTGACTCTGGGCCAGCGCAATATCCAGATAGCGCTTTTTCTCCGCCTCGCTCAGCGTAGCCGACATGACCGAGAGGCTTTCCAGGTAACCATGCAGCGACGTTAGAGGCGTTCTCAGGTCATGGGAGATATTGGCGATAAACTCGCGCCGCAGCTGATCTTGCTGGGTCAGGCTATGCCACTGTTCGGATATTCGTCCGGCCATAGCAATCACCCCGTGACGCAGTTGGGCCAGCTCATCCCCATCTCCACCTGGATTTTGCGGCAGAGCCGCCATGGCCTGCATTTCGGCCATCCCTCCTGATTCCAGTGCCTTAACGTGCAGCGAAAGTTCGCGTAACGGGCGTGTGATCCAGCGAAACGCCAGGCCGCCCACCACCAACCCCAGCACGCAGACCAGGCTGAGCAGAAACAGGCTTAGCTTTAAAACGGCATCAAACTGAGCGCTGTTAGCAAGCTGATTGTAGGTCTCCCCCAGCAGCACCACGTACAAATAGCCCTCCAGTTTGCCGTCTCGCATCATCGGCGCCACGCTAAACACTTTCTGCCCGTCCAGGCTGCGCGGGTCGTCGCCATAAAGCGGGAATTTACCGCCGTTCAGCGCGGCCCGTAACGGAGCGAGATCGACCTGATGGCGCTTAATATGCCCATCCGGGGCTGCATCACCAATGATATTGCCTTGTTTATCCAGCAGATAAACTTCCACGCTGGGGTTAACGGCCATCAGATGGTCGAACAGCGTGCGGACCGAGTCTTTGTTCAGCCCGTCCTGCCCGAGCAGCGGGTAGCTCTGGTTGATGTGCTGCGCCAGGTCACCGGAAAGTTGCTGAATCACAGCCTGGCTGTACTGCGTGCTGGTACGCACCTGCAGCCAGCCCAAAAAGGCGCAGGCGGTCAGCAGCAACACGGCAAAAACCAGCGTCAGGCGGCGGGAAAGCGTAAGAATTCGCATAGGGTTACTCACGTATCAGGGCGGTAAATTTATAGCCTTTACCCCACACGGTGCGGATAAAATTCGGCTCCGCCGGGTTATCTTCAATCTTGATGCGCAGCCGGTTGATATGGGTGTTTACGGTGTGCTCATAGCCTTCGTGCTGGTAGCCCCAAACCTGGTTGAGCAGGTGTAGCCGCGAAAACACTTTGTCCGGGTTGCGGGCGAAAAAGTACAGCAAATCAAACTCACGCGGGGTGAGATCTATCGGCATCTGATTCAGCCGAACATCTCTGGCCAGCGGATCAATCGTGAGCGGGCCAAACGTCAGCGTGCCGGCGTCTATCTTGAGGTTCTGGCTCATGGCCTCCTGACGGCGGAACAGCGCCTTCACGCGGGCGACCAGTTCGAGCATTGAAAACGGTTTCGCCAGGTAGTCGTCCGCGCCCAGCTCAAGCCCCAGCACGCGGTGCGTTTCGCTGGAGCGAGCGCTGATCATAATAATCGGCGTGTACCGCGTCATGCTTCTGGCAAAGCGGCAAATCTCCAGGCCATCGACGCCGGGCAGCATCAGATCGAGAATCAGCGCATCCCAGCCGCCCTGCCTGAGCTTTTCCAGGCCGAGATTGCCGTCGGCGGCATGCACAATTTCAAAGCCTTCTTCCCGCAAATGTAGCTGCAGAAGCTCGGCGATATTTTCGTCGTCTTCTACGATCAGTATTCTTTTTGCCTGATTCACTTTGTCTGTCCCCACACGCTGGCATAGCCAAAGTTTACACAACTCGCGTCAGTTAAGTTGTCACATTTAATTTAACTTTGCGTGAGGCAATGGGGAACAAATCTGGCCAATACTCGCTGCATCAAATCACGAGGAAGCCGGACGATGGAAAGCTCAACGCTGCATACCGCCCCAACGCTCATTCACCCGCTATGGCTGAGGCTCTGCCACTGGCTGAATGCGCTGGCGATCCTGATTATGGTCACCAGCGGCTGGCGCATTTATAACGCCTCTCCGCTGTTTCATTTCCAGTTTGCCAACGAACTGACGCTCGGCGGCTGGCTGGGTGGCGCGCTGCAGTGGCACTTCGCCGGGATGTGGCTGTTTGCGGTCAACGGCGTGATTTATCTGCTGTGCAATCTCTTCAGCGCCCGCTTTAAGCAGAAATACTGGCCCTTATCGCCTCGTGAATTCTTCCAGGATGCCTTTGCGGCGCTGCGGGGGAAATTGGCCCACGCCGACCTGAGCCATTACAACATGGTGCAAAAGGCGGCCTATCTGTTTGTCATCGCCGATTGTCTGCTGCTGGTTATTTCCGGCCTCGTCGTGTGGAAATCCGTGCAGTTTGCCCTCCTGCGAGAATTACTTGGTGGCTACGACACGGCAAGGTTTATCCACTTTTATGCCATGTCCGCGCTGGTCGGTTTCGTGGTGATTCATCTGCTGATGGTGGCGCTGGTGCCCCGCACGTTGCTCGCTATGCTCCGTGGCCGCTAAGGAAGAAACATGAGCGATAAAAACGAAATTATCAAAGAAGCGACGCAGTTGATTAATAAGCAGCTCACGCAGGAAGGCCGCCGTCGTTTTTTAAAACAGGGCTTAACGCTCGGTGGCATCGCGATGCTCACCGGCTGCGATATCAGCGATAACGCCACGGTTGAAAGTTCGCTCAGCAAGATTTCACGTTTTAACGACCGCATTCAAGCCTGGCTGTTTAACGGCAGCCAACTGGCACCGGTTTACCCGGAAAGCATGATCGACGCTAACTTCCCGTTTAACGCCTTTTACGGCGAGGATGAAGCCCCGGACATCAACGGCGACAGCTACCGCCTGGAGCTTGCCGGGCTAATTACCGACAAGCGCCCGTGGACGCTGGCACAGCTTCACCAGATGGCGCAGGTCAGCCAGGTGACTCGCCATATCTGCGTCGAAGGCTGGAGCGCCATCGGCAAATGGGGCGGCGTCCCTTTTGCCCTGTTTCTGAAAGGGATTGGTGCCGACCTGCGAGCCAAATACGTCAGCTTTAAATGCGCGGATGACTACTACACCAGCATTGATATGGCCACTGCGCTGCATCCACAAACGCTGATTGCTTTAACCTGGGATGGCAAAGTCCTGCCACGCAAATATGGCTACCCGATGAAACTGCGTATCCCAACCAAACTCGGCTACAAGAACCCGAAGCATATTCAGGTCATTGAAGTCACCAATCGCTACCCCGGCGGCTACTGGGAAGACCAGGGCTATAACTGGTTCGGTGGTAGTTAACTCTCTGTCTCACTGCAAAATCAAGGAAATACATCATGAAAAAGATCTACGCTGCCCTGCTGTGCTCCACCATGCTGTTCGGTATCGCCGGGGCTAACGCTGCCGACTCGATGAGCAAGGATTCCATGGCCAAAGACGGCATGGGCAAAATGACCCACACCTGTAAAGACGGCATGAAGAAAGACGGCATGAAGAAAGATTGCATGTCCAAAGACGGCATGAAGAAAGATGGGATGAGCAAAGACCATATGGGCAAAGACAGCATGGCCAAAGATGGTATGGCGAAAGACAGCATGAGCAAGCAATAAGCCTGACGCTACGCCAGTCTCACCCTCTTCTGGCGTAGCGAACTTATTTCCCACCTGCTGCATCAATAAAGGTGCCGGTCACGTAAGAAGCCTTTTCGCTCAGTAGCCATAAAATGGCCTCCGCGATCTCTTCAGGTTGGCCACCGCGCTGCATCGGCAATGCCGTTTTCACCCGATCAACTCTCCCCGCTTCTCCGCCGGAAGCATGCATTTCGGTGTAAATGAAACCGGGCCGCACGCCGTTCACGCGGATCCCCTGCGCGGCAACCTCTACCGCCAGCCCGGTGGTTAACGTATCGACCGCGCCTTTAGACGCTGCATAATCAACATATTCTCCAGCAGCCCCTAAGCGTGACGCAGCAGAAGAGACGTTCACAATTCCCCCACCTTCTCCACCGTGGCGATACGCCATGCGCTTCACCGCTTCCCGGCAGCAGAGAAAATACCCGGTCACGTTTGTCGTCAGCACGCGATTGATACGTTCCGCCGTCAGGTTTTCAATGGTCGATTGCTGGAACAAGATCCCGGCGTTATTCACCAGCGCGGTCAGCGGCCCAAATGCGTTATCGATTTCGGCGAACATCGCCATCACCTGCAGCTCATCGGCAATATCCGCCCGCAGCGCCAGCGCTTCACCCCCCTGGGCAATGATCGTATTGACCACTTCATCCGCAGCCTGTTTATTACGGAGGTAGTTCACCACCACTTTATAACCATGCTGAGCCAGCAACAGCGAGGTGGCTTTGCCAATCCCCCGGCTGCCGCCGGTAACCAGAGCTATCTTCATACGTATTCTCCAGAAACAAGAAAGGGCACCGAAGTGCCCTTAAGGTTGATGACAAAGAGGAAAAAAGCGTGGTTTTTTCCTCTTTGTGATTATCAGCCGAAAATCAATAAATTGATTTTCCTTATTTTTTTGACGAATCGTCTAGCATTTCTACTATCACCAGAGGATTGTCAGCTGTCTTTAGGGCACCGAAGTGCCCTTGATTCAATCTGTAAAAACTATTCGTACTCGCTCATCGGCACGCAGGAGCAGAACAGATTACGGTCGCCGTAAACGTCGTCGAGGCGCTTCACGGTTGGCCAGTATTTATTGCTGAGACCTGCCGGGAAGGCCGCCAGTTCGCGGGTGTACGGGTGTGCCCATTCGGCAACGATTTCATCCTGAGTGTGCGGCGCGTTCACCAGCGGGTTGTCTTCCAGCGGCCATTCGCCTGCAACGACGCGGTCGATTTCGCTGCGGATGGACAGCATCGCATTAATGAAGCGGTCCAGCTCAACTTTGCTTTCGGATTCGGTTGGCTCAACCATCAGCGTGCCCGCTACCGGGAACGACATGGTTGGCGCGTGGAAGCCGAAGTCGATCAGGCGCTTGGCGATATCCAGCTCGCTGATGCCGGTTTCTTCTTTCAGCGGACGAATATCCAGAATACATTCGTGAGCCACACGGCCATTCGCGCCGGTGTACAGCACCGGATACGCGGATTTCAGGCGGGTCGCGATGTAGTTAGCGTTCAGAATCGCTACGGAACTGGCTTTCTTCAGGCCGTCCGCGCCCATCATCCGGATGTACATCCAGCTGATTGGCAGAATAGAGGCGCTGCCAAACGGGGCGGCGGACACCGCGCCTTGCTGGGTCAGCATCTCTTCAATCTGCACCACGCTGTGGCCCGGTACAAACGAAGCCAGATGCGCTTTCACGCCGATTGGGCCCATGCCCGGGCCGCCGCCGCCGTGCGGAATGCAGAAGGTTTTGTGCAGGTTGAGGTGTGAAACGTCCGCGCCGATATATCCCGGCGTGGTGATCCCCACCTGGGCGTTCATGTTGGCGCCGTCCAGGTAAACCTGGCCCCCAAACTGATGCACGATCTGGCACACTTCGCGGATCGTTTCTTCGTACACGCCGTGAGTAGACGGGTAAGTCACCATGATGCAGGAGAGCGCTTCGCCCGCCTGTTCGGCTTTAACACGCAGATCCTGCAGATCGATGTTGCCTTGTTTATCACAGGCCACGACGATCACTTCCATACCCGCCATTTGCGCCGAAGCCGGGTTGGTGCCGTGCGCAGAACTTGGGATCAGGCAGATGTTACGGCTGCCTTCGTTGCGGCTTTCGTGGTAGCGGCGGATAGCCAGCAGGCCAGCGTATTCGCCCTGGGCACCGGAGTTCGGCTGCATGCACAGCGCATCGTAGCCGGTCAGTTTCACCAGCCAGTCGGACAACTGGGCGATCATCTGGTGGTAGCCTTCGGCCTGGTTTGCCGGGCAGAACGGGTGCAGCTCGGCAAATTCCGGCCAGGTGATCGGGATCATTTCGGCCGCGGCGTTCAGCTTCATGGTGCAGGAGCCGAGCGGGATCATCGCCTGGTTGAGCGCCAGATCTTTACGCTCCAGAGAGTGCATGTAGCGCATCATCTCGGTTTCGCTGTGGTAGCGATTAAAGACCGGGTGGGTCAGGATCTCGTCGTCGCGCAGCATCGGGGCAGGAATGGATTGGCTGTCGTTGGCAACGTCACGATCCAGCTTGTCGATATCCAGGCCATGAGCATCGCCCAGCAGCACGTCCAACAGAGCAACGATATCTTCACGGGTGGTGGCTTCATCAAGCGTGATGCCAACTGCGTTCAGGATGTCGCTACGCAGGTTAATTTCACGCGCTTCGGCGCGCGCCAGCACGGCGGCTTTATCAGCCACTTCAACACAAAGGGTGTCGAACCAGTGTTTGTGGCGCAAAACCAGGCCTTTCTGCTGCAGGCCTGCAGCCAGAATGTCAGTCAGACGGTGAATGCGGCCTGCAATACGCTTCAGGCCAGCCGGACCGTGGAAGACCGCATACAGGCTGGCAATGTTCGCCAGCAGCACCTGGGAAGTACAGATGTTGGAGTTCGCCTTCTCGCGGCGGATGTGCTGCTCGCGGGTTTGCATCGCCATGCGCAGCGCGGTGCGGCCAGCGGCATCGCGGGAAACGCCGATAATACGGCCTGGCATGGAACGTTTAAATTCATCGCGAGCGCCGAAGAACGCCGCGTGCGGGCCGCCGTAGCCCATTGGAACACCGAAGCGCTGGGCAGAGCCGAAGACAATGTCCGCGCCCTGTTTGCCCGGCGCGGTCAGCATCACCAGCGTCATGAAATCTGCGGCTACGCTGACCACAACTTTGCGCTGTTTCAGCTCGGCAATCAGAGCCGTGTAATCATGCACTTCGCCGGTGGTGCCCACCTGCTGAAGCAGCACGCCGAACACATCCTGATGATCCAGCACTTTTGCCGCATCATCGACAATGACGTCAAAACCGAAGGTTTCCGCGCGGGTACGCACCACATCCAACGTTTGTGGATGAACGTCAGAGGCCACGAAGAAACGGTTAGCGTTTTTCAACTTGCTGACGCGCTTAGCCATTGCCATAGCTTCGGCTGCCGCGGTAGCTTCATCAAGCAGAGAGGCGGAAGCGATATCCATGCCGGTCAGATCTAGCGTGACCTGCTGGAAGTTCAGCAGCGCTTCAAGGCGGCCCTGGGAAACTTCAGGCTGGTAAGGCGTGTAGGCGGTGTACCAGCCTGGGTTTTCCAGCATGTTACGCAGAATCACCGGCGGCGTTTGTACCGCGGTGTAACCCATGCCAATGTAAGTTTTGAAGCGTTTATTGCGGCTGGCAATGCCTTTTAACTCTGCCAGGGCCGCAAACTCGGTCGCCGCGGCGCCAATCTGAGGCGGCTCAGCAAGCTGAATATCCTGCGGAACAATGCTGGCGATCAGGTCGGGGAGCGTCTTCGCACCGACGGTCTCCAGCATCTCTTGCTGCTGCTGCGCGTCCGGGCCAATGTGACGATCGATAAACGCTTCGTGATTCTCTAACTGACGTAAAGACTGGGTCATGAGCGGTGATTCCTGAAATGGTTTCCCCTCCCCACCAGGGAGAGGGGTTTAAAAATTACTCGTCTTCTAACAGCGCTTCATAGGCAGAAGCATCCAGCAGCGCGGCAACCTGTGCTTCGTCGCTGGCTTTAATTTTGAAGATCCAGCCTTCGCCGTAAGGCTCGCTGTTGACCAGCTCCGGGCTGTCGCTCAGCGCGTCGTTGACCGCAACGATTTCACCGCTGATTGGCGCGTAGATGTCAGAAGCCGCTTTCACGGATTCAGCAACGGCACAATCATCACCGGCAGAAACGGTGGCGCCCACTTCAGGCAGGTCAACAAATACCATGTCGCCCAGCAGTTCCTGCGCGTGTTCAGTGATGCCCACGGTGTAGCTGCCGTCAGCTTCTTTACGCAGCCATTCGTGCTCTTTGCTGTATTTCAGTTCGTTCGGCACATTGCTCATTGTTTTCTCCTGATACCTGATTTCAAAATTTAAAGCGCGACCGGCTTACCGGCGCGAACAAAAATAGGTTTGGTGACTTTGACCGGCATTTCGCGGTTGCGGATCTGCACGATCGCCGTTTCACCGATGCCCGCCGGGACGCGAGCCAGCGCAATGCTGTAGCCGAGCGTTGGCGAGAAGGTGCCGCTGGTGATTGCCCCTTCGTGCGTATTACCCTGCGCGTCGGTAAACCGTACCGGCAGCTCATTACGTAATACGCCTTTTTCGGTCATGATCAAGCCAACCAGCTCTTCGGTACCGTTCGCGCGCTGTGCTTCCAGCGCTTCACGGCCGATAAAATCACGATCTTCAGGCTGCCACGCGATGGTCCAGCCCATGTTCGCGGCTAGTGGAGAAACGCCTTCGTCCATGTCCTGGCCGTAAAGGTTCATGCCAGCTTCAAGACGCAGCGTGTCGCGAGCGCCCAGGCCGCAAGGCTTGACGCCCGCTTCAACCAGCTGCGCCCAGAATCCCGCGGCCTTGTCGTTCGGCATCGCAATTTCATAGCCCGCTTCACCGGTGTAGCCGGTGGTGGCAATAAACAAATCACCGGACTGCACGCCAAAGAACGGTTTCATGCCTTCAACGGCTTTACACTGCGCTTCGCTAAACAGCGTGGCGGCTTTGGCCTTCGCATTCGGCCCCTGAACGGCAATCAGCGCCAGGTCGTCACGCACGGTGACGGACACGCCAAACGGTTCAGCGTGCTGGTTGATCCAGGCAAGGTCTTTTTCACGAGTAGCGGAGTTAACAACGAGGCGGAAATAGTCTTCGGTGAGGAAATAGATAATCAGGTCGTCAATCACGCCGCCGGAAGCATTGAGCATGGCAGTGTAAAGCGCTTTGCCCGGCTGGGTGAGTTTGGCGACGTCGTTGGCGACTAAGTAACGCAGAAACTCGCGAGTACGGCTGCCGTGCAGATCGACGATGGTCATGTGCGACACGTCGAACATACCGGCGTCGGTGCGTACAGCGTGGTGCTCATCAATTTGCGAGCCGTAGTGCAGCGGCATCATCCAGCCGTGGAAATCAACCATGCGGGCACCGCAGAGCGTGTGCTGTTCAAATAAGGGGGTCTGTTGAGTCATCTTTTCCTCTTTAACCATCTGGTGGCAAGGCGGATTTGGCTTTGCCAACCGTCAGACGAAACCCGGCATCGCCACCGTTCCCCGATAGCGACGCAAACGTTACCTTTGACCTGAACTTACCACCGAACGGGGGCGTAAACCATAAGCGAAAAACGGTCATTGCATTAGCTTATGACCAAAATGGGAGAGGAAGTGTGCAGAGTAATTCACTGTAAAAATGCGATTCACTCCACATTAACAGCAGGTATTTAGTGTCGAATTTAGCACTGGCTAACATTTACGACCATTTCAGAAACAAATTGACTACATCACATAAATTGTAAGATTAGAAAATGTAATCCGAGATTTGTCCTGAGATTAGAATATTTCAAACGAGGGAGCAGATACCCTTCCCGGTCATCGGGAAGGGAAATGTGACGGGGTTATCACTATGGATTCCATCAAGTGGGTGAGTACTGGTCACACCCCTGTAGCTCGAAGTATGGCGAGTGTTTATCGCAGCCAGGAAGGCAGATCTTGCAACCCCATCGCCTGGCGAACCAGTTGAGGTTTAACTCCCGGCAGCGTATCGGCAAGCTTCAGGCCGATATCTCTGAAGAGTTTTTTCGCCGGGTTGCTGCCTGCGAACAAATCGCGGAAGCCTTGCATACTGGCCAGCATCACCGCCGCGCTGTGCTTGCGACTGCGCTCATAGCGACGCAGGTAGAGATGCTGCCCAAAATCTTTGCCTTCGCGATGCAGGCGGCGAATTTCCGCAATCAATTCAGCGGCATCCATAAAACCGAGGTTGACGCCCTGCCCGGCCAGCGGGTGAATGGTATGGGCGGCATCGCCCACCAGCGCCAGACGATGGCCGGCAAAGCTGCGGGCGTAGCGGCCCGTCAGCGGGAAGGTGCGGCGCTCGCTTTCAACAGAACACAGGCCGAGACGCATGTTAAACGCGACGGAAAGCGCCTGGTTAAACGCTTCATTGTCGGCCTGCTGCATACGAGCCGCTTCTTCCGGCGGCAGCGACCAGACAATAGAGCAAAGATGTGGGTCAGAAAGCGGCAGAAATGCCAGAATACCTTCGCCATGGAACACCTGACGTGCTACGGCCTGATGCGGCTCGGCGGTGCGAATCGTCGCCACCAGCGCATGATGATTATAGTCCCAAAACGTCAGCGGAATATCGGCTTTGTCGCGCAGCCAGGAGTTCGCGCCATCTGCGCCCACCACCAGCCTTGCAGTTAGCATTGTGCCGTCTTTCAGGGTCAGGAACGCGTCGTTTTCACCCCAGGCGACCTGGTTAATGTCCACGGGTGCCATCAGGCTGATGTCGCTGCATTGCTCTGCACGTTGCCACAGCGCCTGGTGGATGACCGAGTTTTCGATGATGTGCCCCAGATGGCTAAAACCGAAGCTCTTATCATCAAAGGCGATTTGCCCGAAGCTGTCTCGCTCCCAGACTTCCATCCCGTGATAGCTGCTGGCTCGCTCGCTGATTTTTGGCCACGCGCCCAAATACGTCAGCAGCTTTTCGCTCGCCGCATTGATAGCCGAAACGCGCAGTTCCGGGGCAGCTTCAGGCCCCAGCGGCTTGGGAAGATGACTTTCAATGACCGCAACGCGCAGGCCGCTGCCCTGAAGTCCGCAGGCCACCGCCAGCCCCACCATGCCGCCGCCGACAATCGCCACATCTACGCTTTGCAAATTGACTCTCCTTTAACGCGCCACCCAACCCAGGGTGCGCTGAGCCAGCACGTCTCGTGCCGGAGTAAAATGTTCCATCGCCATCAGGCCAAGATTACGGCCCGCCACCAGCGGTGCCCAGCGGTTAGCAAACAGCTGAACCAGCCCGTCAGTGACGCCTATGGTTGCCGCTTTATCTGCGGCACGGCGCTGCTGATAAGCGGCCAGAACCGGGAAACTGCCGACATCCGTGCCTGCAGCGTGCGCCTCTGCCAACCCTTCAGCCAGCGACATAACGTCGCGCAGGCCAAGGTTGAATCCCTGCCCGGCTATCGGATGCAGCGTTTGCGCGGCATTGCCTACCAGCGCCAGGCGATGGGATACGGTCTGAGAAGCCTGTTGTAACGCCAAAGGATAATGATGGCGAATGCCTGCATGGGTAATTCGCCCCAGTCGCCAGCCAAAGGCACGCTGAAGCTGCTGACAAAACTCTGCTTCACTCCAGCTTTCAACCTCCTCACGGGCATCCAGCGCATGGCACCAGACCAGCGAGCAGCGCCCATCGGACATCGGCAGCATGGCGATTGGCCCGTATTCGGTAAAGCGCTCAAATGCCCGGCCATGATGGGGTTCAGAAGTCGTGACGTTGGCAATCACGGCGATCTGCTGGTAGCTCTGCGGCTGCCAAGTGATGCCGCACTGCGCCGCCAGCTTAGAACGGGTGCCATCCGCCGCAACCAAAACGTTGCCCTGCAGCTCAACGCCGTTATCCAGTACAACCTGAACGCTATGCTCATGCCGGGTAAACGACGAAACGCGCTGCGGGCAGTGCAGCGTTACGCCAGGCGCTTTACGCAGCAGGCTAAAAAGACGCAGCCCGACGTCGTGCAGCTCCACAACCTGCCCAAGCGCATCAATCTGGTAATCCTCAGCTTCAAGGGTGACAAAGCCGGCGTGGCCTTTGTCGCTGACGTGCACGGTTTTAATTGCCGTGGCGCAGTCGGCGAGCGCAGACCATACGCCAATGCGGGCCAACTGCTGCCGGGTGCCCTGGGCGAGCGCGATGGCTCTGGCATCAAACCCCGGATGAGCGGCTGAGTCCGGGGCAATCGCCTCGATGAGGTGCACCGGCAATTTTCCCTGGGTGAGGGTCGATATGGCTAATGCCAGCGTCGCCCCTGCCATCCCGCCGCCAACAATGATGACGCTCATGGCTGACGCGCCGCTGCCATCAGCGCTTCGATATCGTCTGCCGACTTCACCACGCTGGCGGTCAAGTTCTCGTTGCCGTCTTTGGTGATCACAATGTCGTCTTCAATGCGGATGCCAATGCCACGGTACTGCGCGGGCACGTCCGCATCCGGAGCAATATAAAGCCCAGGTTCGACGGTGATGACCATCCCCGGCTCCAGCACGCGTGACCTGTCCTGCCCATAAGCGCCCACGTCGTGCACGTCCAGCCCCAGCCAGTGGCTCAGGCCATGCATAAAGAACGCGCGGTGGGCGTTATTGGCTATCAGATGATCAATATCGCCTTTCAGAATACCGAGCTTCACCAGCCCCTTAACCATGACGCGCACCACTTCCGTCGTCACTTCCTGCATGGACGTGCCCGGTCGGTAGAGTTTTAGCGAGGTTTCGAGCGATTCCAGCACGATGTCATAAATTTCACGCTGCGCCGGGCTGAATTTGCCGTTAACAGGGAAAGTGCGCGTGATGTCTCCGGCGTAGCTTTGGTATTCACATCCGGCGTCTATCAGCACCAGATCTCCGTCGCGCAGTTCACTTTCGTTTTCGGTGTAATGCAGAATGCAACCGTTCTCACCGCCACCCACAATGGTGGTGTACGAAGGATAACGCGCGCCTTGGCGAGTAAACTCGTGGTGAATTTCACCCTCGAGCTGATATTCAAACATTCCCGGGCGGCAGGCCTGCATGGCACGAGTATGCGCCAGCGCGGAAATCTCCCCGGCACGACGCATAACGGCAATCTCTTCTTCGGATTTGAAGAGGCGTAGTTCGTGTACAGTCGGGCGCCAGTCGGTCAGGGTTGCGGGCGCAGCGAGATTTTGACGCGAACCACGACGCAACTTATCCAGCGCGGCAAAAACGATGTTATCCGCATATTCGTACTCGCCCTGAGCGTGGTAAACCACATCCAGGCCGTTTAGCAGGAGATGTAATTGCTCACCGATTTCGCTGAAGGCCAGCGCGCGATCCACCCCTAACTTCTGCGGGGCAGCGTCCTGGCCAAGCCTGCGGCCAAACCAAATTTCTGCACTTTTATCCCGCACGCGGTTGAACAGCACGCTGTGATTATGCGACTCATCGCTTTTAATGAGCACCAGCACGGCTTCCGGCTCGTTAAAGCCGGTGAAGTACCAAAAATCGCTGCTCTGCCGATAAGGGTATTCGCTGTCGGCATTGCGGGTCGCTTCCGGGGCCGCGAAAATTAACGCAGCGCTGCCGGGCACCATTTTCGCCAGTAGCGCCTGACGGCGGCGAAGAAATTCCTGCTGGGTCATCACATCCCCTGATTTTTTGATTGTTAGTGGAGCGTAGGTTTGCGTACCTCTGGCGCGGTCGGTGCCGCGTGAGTAAAGGTGTCGTGGCACAGCAGCGCGGCAACACGCACATACTCAATGATCTCTTCGAGCGACATCTCCAACTCTTCCTGGTCTTCGTCCTCGTCGTAACCCAGCTGGGCAATATTACGCAGATCGTCAATGGCTTCGCCGGTTTCACCGGTGACTTTGTCGAGCTTGCTCTGCATAACGCCGAGGCCCAACAGGAAGTGGTTTACCCAGCCGGAAAGCGCATCGGCGCGATCGAAAACGGAGACATCATCCCCGTCCGGCAGGTAAAGCTGGAACAGGAAGCCTTCGTCTTCCAGCGCATCGCCAATGGCGCAGTGCATCTGGCGCAGCGGATCTGCGAGGTTCTGGCTAAAGGCCAAGCCTTCGTTAGTCAGGTCATGCAGCAGCGTTTGCCAGCTGGTGTCTTTGTTACCACCGCACAGCATGCCGCTGATCAAGCCGTGCATTTCTGCAGGCGTCAGACCCACACCCTGTTGGTTCAAAAGTTGGCCGACTAAGTCGTAGTCCGGCATTGCGTTCTGTATTGACATGCGCATTCGTCATCGTTGGCAGGAATAGTGTGTGTTATGCTACCACCAGGACCCCCGCAGATACCAGAAAAGGGCTTGTATCTTGATATCGGGATAGCTATAGTGGCGCCCCTTCCGCTACCGGGGCCGGTAGCGTAAAGGCAGGCGAGTAAACAGCAGGAAGGTGGCATGTCTGCACAACCAGTCGATATTCAAATTTTCGGTCGTTCATTGCGCGTGAATTGTCCGCCTGAACAACAGGATGCGCTGAATCAGGCTGCGGAAGAGCTGAATCAGCGGTTGCAAGATTTAAAAGTTCGCACTAGAGTCACAAATACCGAGCAGCTGGTGTTCATCGCAGCACTTAACATTTGCTACGAACTGGCTCAGGAAAAGTCGAAAACCCGTGACTACGCCGCCAATATGGAAGAGCGTATTCGGATGCTACAGCAGACCATCGAACAAGCATTGCTTGAGCAAGGTCGCATTGCAGACCGACAGGGTCCAAAGTTTGAATAACACTTCGCAGTTGACTGTGGTAGAGTAACTTCGAAGACAAAATTTCTCTGAGATGTTTGCAAGCGGGCCAGTCCCCTGAGCCGATATTTCATACCACAAGAGTGTGGCGCTCCGCGGTTGGTGAGCATGCTCGGTCCGTCCGAGAAGCCTTAAAACCATGACGACACACTCACCTTGAACCAAGGGTTCAAGGGTTACAGCCTGCGGCGGCATCTCGGAGATTCCCTCTTTACTACCCGACCATCATGACGCATACCCCGTTAACCTCAACGCTTCGTCAGGACATTCGCCAAACGATTCGGCAGCGACGCCGGTCGCTCACTCCCCCAGAACAACAAACCTTTGCCCTACAGGCTGCTGAACGCATGCTGGCGTTTGAGCCGGTTATTCGTGCTCAGACCGTAGCGTTGTTTCTCTCGTTCGACGGGGAACTGAATACCACCCCGCTGATTCAGTCTTTATGGCAGGCAGGCAAAAACGTTTATCTCCCGGTGCTTCATCCTTTTAGCCCCGGCAACCTGCTGTTTTTACGCTACACGCCGCAAAGTAACCTGGTCACCAATCGCCTGAAAATTCTTGAGCCTAAGCTGGATGTTCGCGACGTGCTGCCGCTGAATAAGCTGGATGTACTGGTCACGCCGCTGGTGGCCTTCGATGAAACAGGCCAGCGTCTGGGGATGGGCGGCGGGTTTTACGACAGAACGCTGCAGAACTGGCAGCAGCACGGTTTCTACCCGGTTGGCCTGGCGCATGATTGCCAGCAGGTGGAGACGTTGCCGGTAGAACAGTGGGATATTCCTTTGCCTGCCGTGGTGACGCCATCGCGCCTTTGGCAGTGGTGATGCCCCTTCCCCCTTCGGGGAAGAGGCCATGGTCAGATCAGTACAGCAGACGGGCGCGGATAGTGCCCGGAATCGCTTTCATTGACTTCAGCGCTTTCTCAGCCACATCTTCCGGCGCATCAATATCAATTACTACGTAACCCATGTGCGGCGTGGTCTGCAGGAACTGAGCGGCAATGTTGATACCCTGCTCAGCAAAGATCTGGTTAAGCGCGGTCAGAATGCCAGGGCGGTTCTCATGAATGTGCAGCAGGCGGCTGCTGGTGCCCCCGTGCAGCGGCAGAGAAACTTCTGGGAAGTTAACCGCAGACAACGTAGAGCCGTTATCCGAGTATTTCGCCAGTTTGCCCGCCACTTCCAGGCCGATGTTTTCCTGCGCTTCCTGAGTTGAGCCGCCGATGTGCGGGGTCAGGATCACGTTGTCAAACTCGCACAGCGGAGAGTTAAACGGATCGCTGTTGGTGGCCGGTTCGGTCGGGAAGACGTCGATAGCCGCACCAGACAGATGCTTGCTCGAAAGCGCACCGCACAGAGCAGGAATATCTACCACCGTACCGCGAGAGGCGTTGATCAGCAGCGAGCCCGGCTTCATCAAGGCCAGCTCGTTCGCACCAATCATGTTTTTGGTAGAAGCGTTTTCCGGCACGTGCAGACTAACCACATCGCTCATATTCAGCAGGTCGGAGAGATGCTGAACCTGAGTCGCGTTGCCCAGCGGCAGCTTGTTTTCGATATCGTAGAAGTAGACGTGCATCCCCAGGGATTCAGCCAAAATCCCCAGTTGCGTACCGATGTGGCCGTAGCCAATGATGCCCAGCTTTTTACCACGGGCCTCAAAAGAGCCTACCGCCAGCTTGTTCCACACGCCACGGTGAGCTTTGGCGTTAGCTTCAGGAATGCCACGCAGCAACAGCAGCAATTCACCAATCACCAGTTCGGCAACGGAACGGGTGTTCGAGAACGGGGCGTTAAACACCGGAATACCGCGCTTCGCCGCCGCATCCAGATCAACCTGGTTGGTGCCGATGCAGAAGCAGCCTACAGCCACCAGTTTTTCAGCCGCGGCAAAGATCTCTTCGGTCAAATGGGTGCGGGAGCGCAGGCCAATGAAGTGAGCATCACGGATCGACTCTTTGAGCGCTTCGGAATCCAGCGCGCCTTTATGGAATTCAATGTTGGTGTATCCTGCTGCACGGAGGCTGTCTACCGCCTTCTGGTGCACGCCTTCCACAAGC
Source organism: Cedecea sp. B1(4) (assembly GCF_059414925.1). Classification (NCBI taxonomy): domain Bacteria; kingdom Pseudomonadati; phylum Pseudomonadota; class Gammaproteobacteria; order Enterobacterales; family Enterobacteriaceae; genus Cedecea; species Cedecea sp. B1(4). The sequence goes on from NZ_JCAHMZ010000006.1 coordinate 252,181, forward strand.
AGGAATTTAATTCTGTCTTTATCCAGTGATACTTTTGCCATTTCCCGACCCTATTTTCAGTGCTGTTGTATTCGTTTTTAGGCGGTGATGCGCCACCGCCTATAAGTTACCCTTCTGTCAAAATATCAAAATCTACGTTTGGGGCAATATGAACGATTGCGTCGCCGTATCGTCAGGCGGGAATAAGGCGGTGAGAGTCAGAATAAAATGCTGAGCGGGAGAGTGAACCAGGTATGAATCACAGCACTGTTACCGAAATGTGATATATGTCACCAAATATGCGGTTAAAATAATTTGTCATTTTTTATACGGTTTTTTGGGGCGCCGAACGCGCCCCGGTCAGATCATTTCACGATGGTTTTTACGCCGTCAGCGGTACCGATCAGCGCCACATCCGCGCCACGGTTCGCAAACAGGCCCACGGTAACAACACCGGGCATACCGTTGATGATGTTTTCCAGCTTCATCGGCTCCATGATGCTCAAACCATGCACATCCAGAATGATGTTACCGTTGTCCGTGACCACGCCTTGACGGTACTCCGGGCGACCACCCAGTTTTACCAGTTCACGCGCGACGGCGCTGCGCGCCATAGGAATCACTTCCACCGGCAGCGGGAAGTTACCGAGAATATCAACCTGCTTGGAGGCGTCCGCGATGCAAACAAACTTGTCGGCAACGGAGGCGATGATTTTCTCGCGGGTCAGCGCTGCACCACCGCCTTTAATCATCTGCATCTGATGGTTGATCTCATCGGCACCGTCGACGTAGACGCCTAATGAATCCACCTCGTTGAGATCGAAAACGGGGATCCCAAGACTTTTCAGTTTCGCGGTGGAAGCGTCGGAGCTGGAAACAGCACCTTCAATCTGGTGTTTGATGGTGCCCAAAGCATCAATAAAATGCGCGGCGGTTGAGCCCGTGCCCACGCCCACAATGGTGCCCGGCTGCACGTACTGGAGTGCTGCCCATCCGACTGCTTTTTTCAGTTCATCCTGCGTCATAATTTTATGCCTGTGATGTGGAAACTGACGCGCATTATAGAGCATGCGTCGGAAAATTGTCCCCGGCTTTGCCGCAATGCAAACCCCATCACGTTCAAACACACTGTCAGCTTGCTGATTTGGTCTGAATCAGCGGCAAATTTATGTCATAGTGACTGCACGACGAAATCAGGAGCAGATGAACAACAATGAAACGCCCGGACTACAGAACGCTGCAGGCGCTGGATGCGGTAATTCGTGAACGAGGATTTGAGCGTGCGGCGCAGAAGCTGTGCATTACTCAGTCGGCGGTGTCACAACGTATCAAGCAACTGGAAACGATGTTCGGCCAGCCATTGTTGGTGCGCACCGTGCCGCCCCGTCCCACCGAGCAGGGCCAAAAACTGCTGGCACTTTTACGTCAGGTGGAACTGCTGGAAGAAGAGTGGCTGGGCGATGAGCAAACCGGCTCCACGCCGCTGCTGCTTTCGCTGGCCGTTAACGCCGACAGTCTGGCCACCTGGCTGCTACCGGCCCTTGCGCCGGTTCTGGCCGACTCCCCCATTCGCCTGAATCTTCAGGTGGAAGATGAAACCCGCACTCAGGAACGCCTGCGTCGCGGGGAAGTGGTTGGGGCGGTGTCCATCCAACCTCAGCCGCTGCCGAGCTGCCTGGTGGATCGCCTGGGCGCGCTGGACTATCTGTTTGTGGGGTCGAAAGATTTTGCCGAGCGTTACTTCCCGAATGGCGTCACGCGGTCGGCGCTGTTAAAAGCCCCTGCCGTAGCCTTTGATCATCTCGACGATATGCATCAGGCATTTTTACAGCAGAACTTTGATCTGTCCCCCGGCAGCGTGCCGTGCCATATCGTTAACTCCTCGGAGGCCTTTGTGCAACTGGCTCGCCAGGGCACAACGTGCTGTATGATCCCGCACCTGCAAATTGAGCGCGAGTTAAATAGCGGGGAATTAATTGACCTGACACCGGGTCTGCTGCAGCGCCGCATGCTCTATTGGCACCGCTTTGCACCGGAAAGCCGCATGATGCGCAACGTGACGGATGCGTTGCTGGAGTACGGGCACAAGGTCTTGAGGCAGGATACGGAATAACGCTTTGATTAACCCTCGCCGGATGCGGCGAGGGTTAAGGTGAAGATCACATCTTACTGAGCAGGTGCCGCCGGGGTTTGTGCGCCCTGCAGTTCAAACACCACATCGACCTGATCGTCAAACTGAATAGTCTGCTGATCGTAGGTATCCTGAGCGGAAGCCGGTGCAGCCGCGTCCGCTTTCATCATGCGAACCATCGGCGCGGGCTGGTAGTTAGACACGTGGTAACGCACGCTGTAGACCGGGCCCAGCTTGCTGTTAAAGCCTTCGGCCAGCAGCTTCGCCTGGCGGGTTGCATCGTTAATCGCTTCTTTACGTGCTTTGTCTTTGTACTCTTCCGGATGCGCAACGCCCAGCGACACGGAACGGATTTCGTTCAGACCGGACTTCAGCGCACCATCCAGCAGCTCGTTCATTTTATCCAACTGACGCAGGGTGACTTCCACCTGGCGTACCGCACGGTAGCCCTTCAACTGAGTCTTACCGTCTTTCAGGTAGTCATACTCTGGCTGTGTGCGCAGGTTAGCGGCATTGATGTCCTTCTTCTCTACGCCATTTTTCTGCAGGAAGGTCAGGTATTGCGCCACGCGATCGTCGGCCTGTTTTTTGGCAGAAGCGGCGTCCTTAGCGGACACGTTGACTTCGATAGCGAGCGTGGCGATATCAGGAACGGCATCGACGCTGGCTGTCCCGGAGGTGACCACGTGAGGGCCGTTTGGCAACTCACCTGCCTGCACAGAAACAGAACCTAATCCCATTAACGCGGCTAATGCTAAAATTTTAAACTTCACTGTAACTCCTCCGTGCTACGTTCCACTGTGATTACGCCGATCAACAAACTCCCGACGTCTGCCAGCAAGCTTAGCCTGTAATGGTAACTTGTCTATCAGATTATGGCGAATTAGCCCACTAGTGCCGCGATGTGCTGCACGCCATCCCGGGCCAGCTGAGCGGCAATAAACCACATCACAATCCCAACCACCCCGTTGATAATGCGCTGTGCTTTTGCGGTACGAAGACGAGGGGCCAGCCAGGCGGCAAGAATAGCCAGGCCGTAAAACCAGAGAATGGAGGCGCTAATGGTTCCCAGCGCGAACCAGCGTTTTGCTTCTTCCGCAAGCTGGCCTCCCAGGCTACCAAGTACCACAAAGGTGTCCAGATAGACGTGCGGGTTGAGCCAGGTCACCGCCAGCATGGTGACCACGATTTTCCAGCGCCCCTGCTTCAACACTTCGGCCGAAGCCAGCGCCACGTTGCTGCTCATCGCCGTGCGCAGCGCACCCCAGCCATACCACAGCAGAAATGCCACGCCGCCCCAGGTGACCAGCGCCAGCAGCCAGGGAGACTGCATCAGAATGGCGCTGCCGCCAAAAATCCCGCCGCAAATCAGAATGATGTCGCTCAACGCACACAGGGAAGCAATCATCAGATGGTACTGGCGACGAATGCCCTGATTCATCACGAAGGCATTTTGCGGCCCCAGCGGCAGAATTAGCGCGGCTCCCAATGCAATACCCTGAAAATAATAAGATAACACGCGACACACCCTTTAACTGTTCATTATTGAGCGTGAGTGTAATGCGCAAAAATTATTAGAGGAAATTGATGTTTTTAATCGCTTATAAGTATAGCTAATTATTGCTGATGGAAATAAGGCCAGCGAAAGCTGGCCCCGGAAGTTATGCGTTATCAGAGTCTTTCATCTGGCGAACGTGAACGTCCATTTGCGGATAAGGAATACCGATGCCGTTTGCATCAAGCGCTTTCTTGATGCGCTCCAGCACGTCCCAATAAACGTTTTGCAGGTCACCGCTTTTGCTCCATGCCCGCACCACAAAGTTGACGGATGAAGGGCCAAGCTCGTTCAGGCGCACGGTGATGTCGCGATCTTTCAGCACGCGCTCGTCGCTGGTGATGATGTCAGTCAGGATCTGCTTAACTTGATCGATGTCGGCATCGTAGGCCACGCCGATGATGAACTCGTTGCGGCGGGCAGGTTCCCGGGAGAAGTTAATGATATTCCCGGCGATGATTTTGCCGTTCGGCACAACCACAATTTTGCCATCCACAGTGCGCAACGTGGTGGAGAATATCTGCACATTAAGCACGGTACCCGCAATGCCGCCGAGATCGACATACTCCCCGGTACGGAACGGGCGGAAGGTAACGAGCAACACGCCTGCGGCCAGGTTGGACAGGGAACCCTGCAGCGCCAAACCAACGGCCAGACCGGCGGCACCCAGCACGGCAATCACCGAAGCTGTCTGCACCCCAACACGGCTCAGGGCCGCAATCAGCGTGAAGGCAATAATTCCGTAGCGCACCAGCGCGGAAAGAAAGTCGGCGACAGTGCTGTCGATGCTGCGAGCCAGCATCAGGCGATTAACGGCTCCGGAGACCAGACGGGCAACGATCATCCCGGCGATCAAAATGGCCACGGCGGCGACGATATTTACCGCATAGCTCAGGAGCAGCTCCTGATTGCGTACCAGCCAGCCCCCCGCATTATGAATACTGTCTACTACGTTGAGATCTTCCATTTACTGTTCCTTGTCTGAAAAGTTTCTCCGCCCGGTAAGGCAGTTCAAACCGTAAAGGGTAAACAAAAACGCATGAATGTGCCAAGTACGTCACAAAATTGATCTCAAATTGAGTATTAATGCAGCAAAGGAAGGGAAAAGCCCGGACGAATGTCCGGGCTAAAAGTGGGCTTACAACGTTTGTGTGAAGGTCCGGGAAATAACATCCTGCTGCTGCTCGCGGGTAAGTGCGTTGAAACGCACCGCGTAGCCAGAAACACGAATGGTCAGTGTCGGGTAATTTTCAGGATGCGCGATGGCATCCATCAGCATTTCACGGTTCAACACGTTGACGTTCAGGTGCTGCCCGCCTTCCGTTTTGACATCGTGGTGGAAGTAGCCATCAAGCAAGCCGACCAGGTTCAGGCAGCGAATGGAATCCTCTTTCCCCAGCGCCGCAGGCACGATGGAAAACGTATAAGAGATACCATCTTTTGCGTAGCTGAACGGCAGCTTAGCCACGGAGGTTAACGAGGCTACAGCTCCTTTAGTGTCTCGCCCGTGCATCGGGTTCGCACCGGGTGCAAACGGCGTTCCTCCCCTGCGGCCATCTGGCGTGTTCCCCGTTTTTTGCCCGTAAACCACATTCGACGTAATTGTCAAAATAGACTGCGTTGGCACGGCATCGCGATAAGTTGGCAGCGCCTGAATTTTCTTCATAAAACGCTCAACCAGATCGCAGGCAATGGCGTCCACGCGATCGTCGTTATTGCCGTATTTCGGATAGTCGCCCTCAATCACGAAATCCACCGCCAGCCCGGTATGGTCGCGCACCGGCTTAACCACGGCGTGTTTGATGGCAGAAAGTGAATCCACCGCCACCGAAAGCCCGGCGATGCCGCAGGCCATCGTGCGGTAAACATCCCGGTCATGCAGGGCCATCAGCGAAGCTTCGTAGCTGTATTTATCGTGCATGTAGTGGATCAGGTTCAGGGCCGTCACGTACTGCACCGCCAGCCAATCCATAAAGCTGTCGAGGCTGGTCATCACCTTGTCGTAGTCCAGCACATCGTCGAGCAACATTGGCGTTTTCGGCCCAACCTGGATCTTCAGCTTTTCATCCATTCCCCCGTTGATGCAGTACAGCAGCGTTTTTGCCAGGTTGGCGCGAGCACCAAAGAACTGCATCTGTTTGCCAATCACCATCGGGCTAACGCAGCAGGCAATCGCATAGTCGTCGCTGGCAAAATCGCTGCGCATCAGATCATCATTTTCATACTGCAATGACGAGGTTTCAATCGACACCCTGGCGGCATAAACCTTGAACGCTTTCGGCAGCGCCTCAGACCAAAGGATGGTCAAATTCGGCTCCGGCGCAGGCCCCATGGTGTAAAGCGTATTCAAGTAGCGGAAGGTACTTTTGGTCACCAGAGTACGACCATCCTGCCCCATTCCGCCTAACACTTCCGTTGCCCAAATAGGATCCCCGGAGAACAGCGAATCAAACTCCGGCGTGCGCAGGAAGCGCACCATGCGGATTTTCATAATAAAGTGGTCAATAAGCTCCTGCGCCTGTTGCTCATTGAGCAAGCCAGAGCGAAGATCGCGCTCAATATAAACATCGATAAAGGTTGCGGTGCGCCCCAGCGACATCGCTCCGCCGTTTTGCGACTTCACCGCCGCCAGATAGGCGAAATAAAGCCATTGAATCGCCTCCTGTGCGTTGCTCGCCGGCCTCGAGATATCGAAACCGTAGCCAGCGGCCATGTCCTGTATTTGCAGCAGTGCGTGGCGATGCTCCGACAGTTCTTCACGCAGGCGAATCGTTGCCTCAAGATCCTCGCCGCGTTCAAGCTTTTGCTGCAGGTCAGCAAACTGTAGCTCACGTTCGCGGACCAAATAAGCAATGCCGTACAGCGCCACGCGGCGGTAATCGCCGATGATTCGGCCACGCCCGTAACCATCCGGCAGCCCAGTCAATACGCCGGACTTGCGGCAGCGCAGAATATCCGGCGAATAAACGTCGAACACGCCCTGATTGTGCGTTTTCCGCAGCTCAGTAAACTGATACTCAAACTCAGGGTCCATTTTGCGGCCATAGGCTTCAAACGAACTTTTGATCATATTGATGCCGCCGAAAGGATGCAGCGCGCGCTTTAGCGGCTGGTCCGTCTGAAGGCCAACAATTTTCTCATGCTGCTGAATAATGTAACCGGGGGCATGGGCGGTAATGGACGTGGCCACGTTAGTATCAAAATCGACCGGGGCATGAGTGGCATTTTCAACGCGAATACCCTCCATCACCTTTTCCCAGAGCGCCGTCGTCTCAGATGTTGCACTCGCCAGAAACGCATCATCCCCCTCATACGGCGTGTAGTTTTGCTGGATAAAATCCCGAACATTAATTTCATGCTGCCAGCATTCCCCACGAAACTGCTGCCAGGCCTGAGCATAATTATCATGGGAAATATCAATATCCATTTTCATTCATTCAATCCTCTGTACCGCAAATAAAATTAAGCGAACTCTGCAAGCCGGGATGCCTTGCCCAATTCACGGGCATCAAGAGCAATCATTTTTTCTTCGCTGGTCGGAATAACTGCACACAGTACTGCCGAGTTCTGGGTTGAAATAACACGCTCGCCGTCAGAATTAGGCCGCATGTTTTTTTCTTCATTCAGTTCGAAACCGAATACCCTTAAATGTTGAATAACCAGACGACGAATAAGAGCTGAGTTTTCACCAATGCCACCAGTAAAAATTAGCCCATCAAAATGTGGCAGCGAAGTTGCGTGCCCGCCGATGGTTTTGGCAATACGATGTACAAACGTGTTGATAGCCAACTCCGCGCGGGTATCCCCCTGCTGCCAGGCTTTTTCCAGCGTCCGTAAGTCAGAAGATATACCTGAAAGCCCCAACAACCCTGACTCGGTATTTGCCACCTGCTCAAGATCGTCCAGCGACTGCCCAGTCTGCCTTGCCAGCCACACCATCGCCCCAAAGTCGACGTCGCCGCAGCGTGTCCCCATGATCAAACCTTCCAACGGCGTCATCCCCATCGAGGTATCAGCGCTTTGCCCGTCAACCACCGCGCACACTGAAGCCCCGTTGCCAAGATGAGCAATCACCAGCCCCAATGAACGCCCTTTCAGTTCAGGTAGCTCGCTTGCCTGCATGGAAACATAGCGGTGAGAGGTCCCGTGGAATCCATAACGCCTGACGCCGTGCTCTTTGAAATAGCGGTATGGCAGGCCGTAAAGATAGGCTTCAGGTTTCATCGTCTGGTGAAAGCTGGTATCAAACACGGCAACCTGCGGCACACCAGGGAAGCGCAGCCTGGCCGAAGCCACGCCACTGAGATTGGCATAGTTGTGCAGCGGCGCGAGAGGCGAGACCGCGCGGATTTGCTCCATGACGTCGTCCGTAAGCAATACCGACTCGCCAAAAATCGCCCCGCCGTGAGCAATGCGGTGGCCTATATAGGCCACGCTTTCGGTCAAATGACGCCTTTCAAGCTCGAGGGAGATTGCCGCCAGCGCATCCTCATAATCAGAATGCGCCAGCTTCACCGGCTCACCGCTATTAACGATAAGCATTGCGGCTTCGGTATTTATACCTTCGCAAATACCCGTTAAAAGTGGCTCCATGGTTAATTCATCCAGCACGGAAAATTTAACCGAAGATGAACCGCAATTTATGGTTAATATTACCGGATATTCATTCATATTAACGTTCACTCATCCTGAGCCAATGACAGTTAATTACAAGATTTTGTATACGATGTTAAGGATCGTCAGTAAGCCGATCACGGTAACAAAGATATTTTCACTTCTGCCTTTATATTTGCTCAGCGCTGGCACTTTGCGAATCGCGTACATCGGCAGCAGGCAAAGCAACGAGGCAATAATCGGGGCGCCCATCGCTTCAATCAGGTCAAGAATATTTGGATTGGCGTAGGCTACAACCCAGGTTGACCCCATGATAAACACCATGCTGATCAGATTAAGTTTGCCCTCGGAAACCTTCGTTTTGTCACTCTTATAGCCAAACTTCAGGACCAGGCCATTCAACCCTTCCAGCGTGCCCAGATAGTGGCCGAAGAAAGATTTGAAAATGGCGACCAGGGCAATAATCGATGCGCCATATTCCAGCACCGTGGCAAAAGTAGACTTCGAACCAGAGAGTGAAGAGAAATGGTTAGCAAGATAGGAGAGCACCGGGATGTTCTGCGCTTTTGCTTCGGCCATATTCTGTGGCGACAGCGTGAACAGGCAGCTAAAGGCGAAGAACATCACCACGCCAACCATCAACACGCTGGCACGCGAGATGATTTTTGAGCACTTGTCTTCGGTATAGGCTTTCCCGAAGTCAGCTTCGTACTCTTCACGCTTCGACACCACGAAGGAAGAGACAATCGGCGAGAAGTTAAAGGAGAACACCATGATGGAGATCCCGAGCCACACGGTCACCAGGATGCCGTCATGGCCGGTCAACGCGATTTCACTCAGGTTCACCTGATCGATAACCGCTGAATTCCAGTAGGGAATAAGCGACAGGGAAATAATGACCAGGCTGGCGATAAACGGGAACACAAGCCAGCTCATCACCTTCACCATCAGATCCTTACCAAAGAAGATGACAAAGGCCATCAGCATCAGCAGGAATAGCGCTACCAGCCCACGATTTAAGGGCATCAGCTGGAGCTGATTTTCCCAGAAGGTCATGAAGGTGTTAGTAATGGTGACGCCGTAAATCCACAGTAGCGGGCAAATCGCGAAGAAGTAAAGGAAGGTGATAACGACGCCACCCGTTTTGCCAAAATGCTCCTCGACAACTTCGGTGATATTCCCCGAAGGATTGCTGCCGGAAAGGCACAGTCGTGCCAGCGCGCGGTGGCAAAGGAAGGCTATCGGATAGGCCAGAACAAGCATGATAAGTATTGGGATAAGCCCGCCGTAGCCCGCCCGAATAGGGAAAAACAGGACCCCAGCGCCAATGGCGGTGCCAAACAGACCTAAAGTCCAGGTGGTATCGGACTTACGCCACAGGGAGGATTCTTTTTGACCAACAAGGGTTGTTTCTACATTACTCATAATGAAGATCCTTATTTAGACCAGGCAGGCTTCCGCTGCGCCAGTAATTTCAGAAACACGAGACAAATCAATATTTCCACCAGAAATAATACTCACGGTTTTCCGGCCTTTAATGTACTGGTCGAGCTTGCCGCTTAATAATGCAGCAGAAGCCAGCGCACCAGCACCTTCAGTGACAATTTTGTTTCTCTGAATAAGTGCGACCATACTATTTCTGATCTCGTCTTCACTGACCAAAATAATATCGGTGACTAATTTTTTAACGATTTCGAAGGTTAACTTCCCTGGGCGGGCAACGTCACAGCCGTCAGCCAACGTGCTGCCTGCCCGATATGCGATAATTTCACCAGTACGGAAAGAGGAAGCCATACCGTGGACGTTTTCCGCCTGCACGCCAATAATATTAATTGTTGGATTAATGGATTTAATGGCTACCGCAATGCCGGCAATCAGGCCGCCGCCACCAATAGGCACAATCACGTTATCGACATCGTAAAGATCTTCAAGAATTTCCAGGCCAATAGTACCCTGTCCGGCAATGACTTTTTCATCATCATAAGGTGGGATAAAAATACGCCCTTCCATCTCAACAATTTCGCTGACCTTGGCGATGGTTTCATTAAAATTATCACCATGGATAATGACTTGAGCCGAATAGTCAGTCGTGGCGGCGACCTTTGACTTTGGCGCACCTTTTGGCATCACCACTTTGCCGTTAATACCGAGCAGCGCACATGACAATGAAACACCCTGAGCATGGTTACCCGCAGAACAGGCCACCACGCCCCGGGTTCTTTCTTCTTCACTCAGTGAGCTGAGTTTATTGAAAGCACCGCGCATTTTAAACGAACCGGTACGCTGCATATTTTCAAATTTCAAATAGATGTCGCCCTTACAGCATTCGCTAAGATAATTAGAACGCGGCATCCCGGTTTTATAAACAAATCCAGATATTCTTTTTTTCGCTTCAAGAACATCGTTAATTGTAACTGGCAATTCATTATCTATATGCATGTTAATCTCCGCATTAAAGCAATAAAAGATATTCGTAGCGAATAATGAAAAACTCGCCACTTTAATTTAATGAGTGATAAAAAGTGATTATGCTAAGTAAGCTAAGCCACCACCGTTAATTTATTAAATTGATATTTACTACGCACTGAATGCACTTTGGCTAATTCGACCAGAGTAGCCGCTGATTTTTTTATACGACAATTTTTCGACCATACCGCAGCATAGCGTGCAACAGGTAATTCATCCGTTAATGGAATTTGAACAAACTCCTGAGAGCCAAAAGGTGCGATCATTTCACGGGGAATAATCGTCAGGAAACCGGCGGTCAACACCATGTTATAAATGGTGACAACTGAGTCGGTTTTGATGATTTTATCGCTGGTGATATGGTTCTGTTGCAAGATGGTCAGAAGTTCGCTGTAGTAGCCCATTTCGGTTTGAGGCAACACCCACTGCTCATGGCTTAATGAGCGGAGCGTCATCACGCCTCCGCGCGTTCGTGTTCGTCCGGCTACCAGAATAAACTCTGATTCAAACAGAGGTTCGATGTGCAAATCCTGAAGCAGCATCTCATCGCTCAGCGTACCGATGGCAAAATCCAACCTGCCGTCACGTATCGCCGGTAAGAAGGAGCAAAGTTGAGCTTCAAACATTGAAACTTCAGCTTGTGGATACTGCTCTTTGAAGGCTTTCATCATGCCCGGCAGGAAGGTAAAACCGATAAGCGAAGGATAGCCAAATGAAACATCTACCGCTTCGCTGCCGACCAGGCTGTTCATTTCGTTGCACATGTTGCGCATTTCGCGGGTAATCGACTCGGCGTAACTGAGCAGTACTTTACCGGCAACCGTAAGCTGAACACCGGTATTTTTGCGAATGATAAGCTCCAGGCCAAACAAGGCTTCCATATCGCTGATAATTTTACTTACCGCCGGCTGAGTCAAACTTAGCTGCTTCGCCGCAGAGCCAAATGAACCACTTCTTACCACTTCCTGAAATACAACCAGGTGCTGTGTTTTAGGTAATGTCGTATTATCCATAAAGCGCCATGCCTAATAAGTTATCAATGGCGGCGATCTTACGTATTCTCCCTTCTATGTTATGTGCGGCGACTCACAAGAGCTCAACCCTCATCAGTACAACAAGCAATCAAATAAATATAAAGCCATAAATAACAATGGGTTAATGTTTTGTAATTTGCTATTTCCATGATTAAGGTCAACCTAAACATCCCGAATAAAATAATTTTATGGAGATAATAAATTCATATAACCACCAATAAACTCTTATTCAGACTAAAAATTTATCAATATTGACGTTTATTTACTCAGATTAAGGTGCATAAAACAAAGAATTAAAAATGACTGCAAATATTACGCTGATATTTGAATATAAAAAAACCCGCCAAGGCGGGTTTTTATCGAAACAAGTATTAGCTCAAATTACAGAACGTCTACCGCGTTCAGCTCTTTGAATGCCTGCTCCAGGCGAACGATCATAGAGGTCTGAGCTGCGCGCAGCCAAACACGTGGATCGTAGTATTTTTTGTTCGGCTGGTCAGCGCCTTTCGGGTTACCCAGCTGACCCTGCAGGTAAGCTTCGTTTTCTTTGTAGTAGTTCAGGATGCCGTCCCAGGTTGCCCACTGGGTATCGGTATCGATGTTCATTTTGATTACGCCGTAGCTTACGGAGTCTTTGATTTCCTGAGCAGAAGAACCGGAACCGCCGTGGAAGACGAAGTTCAGGCTGTTGTGCGGCAGGTTGTGTTTCTTAGAAACGTATTCCTGAGAATCACGCAGGATAGTCGGGGTCAGAACCACGTTACCTGGTTTGTATACGCCGTGTACGTTACCAAAGGAAGCTGCGATGGTGAAACGTGGGCTGATTTTGCTCAGTTCGGTGTAAGCGTAATCAACGTCTTCTGGCTGGGTGTACAGAGCAGAAGCGTCCATGTGGCTGTTGTCCACGCCATCTTCTTCACCGCCGGTGCAGCCCAGTTCGATTTCCAGGGTCATGCCCAGTTTGGACATGCGAGCCAGGTATTTGGAGCTGATTTCGATATTTTCTTCCAGAGACTCTTCGGACAGGTCAATCATGTGGGAAGAGAACAGTGGTTTACCGGTAGCGGCAAAGTGTTTTTCACCCGCGTCCAGCAGGCCGTCGATCCACGGCAGCAGTTTCTTAGCGCAGTGGTCAGTGTGCAGGATAACCGGCACGCCGTAGTGTTCAGCCATCTGGTGAACGTGGTGCGCGCCAGAGATTGCACCCAGGATAGCAGCACCCTGTGGAACATCAGTTTTCACGCCTTTACCAGCGATGAACGCAGCACCGCCGTTAGAGAACTGAACGATAACCGGAGATTTTACTTTCGCAGCGGTTTCCAGAACGGCGTTAATAGAGTCGGTACCGACGCAGTTAACGGCTGGCAGAGCAAAGTTGTTCTCTTTTGCTACCTGGAAGATTTTCTGTACGTCGTCGCCAGTTACAACACCTGGTTTTACGAAATCAAAAATTTTAGACATGTTGATGTGTCCTGTAGGCCTTGGAAAAATCGAATCACCGTCCTGAATCTTGCCGGGCGGCAATAAATCAACGGGCAGGTTACCCTGCCCGTAGGAATTACTTCTTAGCGCGCTCTTCGAGCATCGCTACAGCTGGCAGCACTTTGCCTTCCACGAACTCAAGGAATGCGCCGCCGCCGGTAGAGATGTAGGAAATTTTGTCTGCGATACCGAACAGGTCGATAGCTGCCAGAGTGTCGCCGCCCCCTGCGATAGAGAAGGCTTCGCTGTCTGCGATAGCACGGGCAACGATTTCGGTCCCTTTACGGAAGTTAGGGAATTCGAATACGCCAACCGGGCCGTTCCACAGAATGGTTTTCGCGTTTTTCAGGATCACGGCCAGTTTCTCAGCGGAAACGTCGCCCATGTCCAGAATCTGCTCTTCGTCTTTGATGTCGCTCACAGACTTCAGGGTTGCGGTCGCAGTTTCGGAGAACTCAGTGGCAACACGCACGTCGGTTGGTACTGGGATATCGCAACGGGTCAGCAGATCTTTAGCGGTATCAACCAGGTCTGCTTCGTACAGGGATTTACCCACGTTGTGGCCCTGGGCTGCAACGAAGGTGTTCGCGATACCGCCGCCAACAATCAGCTGGTCAGCGATTTTGGACAGGGAGTCCAGCACGGTCAGTTTGGTAGAAACTTTAGAACCGCCAACGATAGCAACCATTGGGCGAGCAGGCTCTTTCAAAGCTTTGCCCAGTGCTTCCAGTTCGTCAGCCAGCAGCGGGCCTGCACAAGCAACGTCAGCAAATTTAGCGATGCCGTGAGTAGAAGCCTGCGCACGGTGTGCAGTACCGAAAGCATCCATCACGAACACGTCGCACAGTGCAGCGTATTTTTGGGACAGTGCTTCGTCGTCTTTTTTCTCGCCTTTGTTGAAGCGAACGTTTTCCAGAACAACCAGCTCACCGGCAGCAACCTCTACGCCGTCCAGGTAATCTTTTACCAGACGAACCGGGTTAGACAGCTTGTCTTTCAGGTAGTTAACCACTGGCAGCAGAGAGAATTCTTCGTTGTACTCGCCTTCGGTCGGACGACCCAGGTGAGAAGTCACCATGACTTTAGCACCCTGTTTCAGCGCCAGTTCAATGGTCGGCAGAGATGCACGGATACGCGCATCGCTGGTGACTTTCCCGTCTTTAACCGGCACGTTCAGATCGGCACGGATGAATACGCGTTTGCCCGCCAGATCCAGATCGGTCATCTTAATTACAGACATGGTGAATCCTCTCGTTGATTCTTAAAGTTTTGCAGACGCAACGTGCGCCTTACCAGAAATCCATTGAGCCATAACCAACGTGGTGTCGAGCATCCTGTTGGCAAAGCCCCATTCGTTATCACACCAGACTAGAGTTTTAATCAGATGTTGCCCACTGACCCGCGTTTGCGTGCCGTCGACGATTGCACTGTGCGGATCGTGGTTAAAATCAGTAGAGACCAACGGTAATTCCGTATAGTCAACTATACCATGAAATGCTTCCTGTGCCGCTTTTTGCAGCAAGTGGTTGACTTCACATGAATTTACTGAATTTCTGACCGTCACGCTCAAATCAATGGCCGTCACGTTTATCGTGGGAACGCGCACCGCGATCGCCTCAAAACGGTCATTAAATTGTGGGAAAATACGTGTGATACCGGCCGCAAGACGCGTATCCACCGGAATGATCGACTGACTCGCCGCACGAGTGCGTCGCAAATCAGGGTGGTAAGCATCAATAACCTGCTGATCGTGCATGGCCGAGTGGATGGTAGTGACCGTCCCGGACTCAATGCCGAACGCTTCATCCAGCAGTTTAATGATTGGAATAATACAGTTTGTGGTGCAGGAGGCATTGGAGACGATACGGTGGCTGTCTTCGACCTGCTCATGATTCACGCCGTAGACGACGGTTGTATCGAGGTCGTTACCGCCAGGGTGTGAGAACAGGACTTTCTTCGCCCCTGCCGCGAGGTGGGCTTCACCATCAGCGCGGGAACCGAACACACCGGTGCAGTCCAGCACGATATCAACGCCCAGTTCACGCCACGGGAGAGCTTCAATGGTCGGTTCATGCAGCAGGCGAATACTGTCATCGCCCACAAACAGGACTTCACGCTCCTGGCGAACATCCCAGGCAAAGCGTCCGTGGCTGGTATCGTACTTCAACAGATGCGCGATACCCGCAGCGTCTGCCAGTTCGTTGATTGCTACCACGGTAATTTCCGCACGGCGACCAGATTCGTACAAAGCACGTACCACGTTGCGCCCAATGCGACCGAAGCCATTAATAGCGATGCGTACGGTCATATCTCTCCTGCCAGAATCCCTGGGATTTAGTGGCTGACAGAGTAATCCAGCAACCGCCTGAGGGGAATCCTCGCACTCATGAAACTGCACTTGTTTGCTTAATTGTCGAACATTTATTCGACTGAAACGCTTCAGCTATGTTAAGCGAAAGCGGGAATAAAAGGAACGATACCCCAACATGCTCCTCTCAACTTCTGACGTACATCACAATTTTGATGGAATAACTGCAACTGAGCGCCGCAGTGGTGGAATAAAGAACAGGGTATAAGTGGAATAATCGGCATAAAAAAGGGCCGCCGAAGCGACCCTCATAGTTAGCGAGATGGATTACAGAATCGCTTTAGCCTGTTTCACCACGTTTTCCACGGTGAAGCCAAACTCTTCGAACAGCAGTTCCGCTGGCGCAGACTCACCAAAGGTGGTCATGCCCACGATAGCGCCGTTCAGGCCAACGTATTTGTACCAGTAGTCAGCAATGCCGGCTTCGATAGCTACACGAGCAGAAACGGCTTTCGGCAGTACGGATTCACGGTAGGCCGCATCCTGCTTGTCGAAAGCGTCGGTAGACGGCATGGAAACCACGCGCGCTTTCACGCCTTCGGCAGTCAGTTTGTCCCATGCGGCCACCGCCAGTTCAACTTCAGAGCCGGTAGCGATGAAAATAAGCTCTGGCTGACCTGCGCAATCCTTCAGCACGTAGCCACCGCGAGCGATGTCTTTCAGCTGCTGCTCGGTACGATCCTGCTGAGCCAGGTTCTGGCGGGAAAGGATCAGCGCGGTCGGGCCGTCGTGACGCTCAACGCCGTACTTCCACGCTACTGCGGACTCAACCTGGTCACACGGACGCCATGTGCTCATGTTCGGGGTCACACGCAGGGAAGCAACCTGCTCAACCGGCTGGTGAGTCGGGCCATCTTCGCCCAGGCCGATGGAGTCGTGGGTATACACCATCACCTGACGCTGTTTCATCAGCGCAGCCATACGCACCGCGTTACGGGCATATTCTACGAACATCAGGAAGGTAGAGGTGTACGGCAGGAAGCCACCGTGCAGGGAGATACCGTTGGCGATAGCGGTCATACCGAATTCGCGCACGCCGTAGTGGATGTAGTTCCCGGCGGTATCTTCGTTAATCGCTTTAGAACCAGACCAGATAGTCAGGTTAGAAGGCGCCAGGTCAGCGGAGCCGCCCAGGAATTCCGGCAGCAGCGGGCCAAACGCTTCGATAGCATTCTGGGACGCTTTACGGCTGGCGATCTTGGATGGGTTAGCCTGCAGCTTAGCGATGAACTCGTTCGCTTTTGCGTCGAAGTCAGAAGGCATTTCGCCTTTCACGCGGCGAGTGAACTCTGCGGCTTCCTGCGGGAAGGCTTTCGCGTAGGCAGCGAACTTCTCGTTCCATGCAGCTTCTTTAGCCTGACCTGCTTCTTTCGCATCCCACTGCGCGTAGATGTCAGAAGGGATTTCGAACGGTGCGTGGTTCCAGCCAAGCGCTTCGCGGGTCAGTGCGATTTCTGCATCACCCAGCGGCGCGCCATGAGAGTCATGGGTACCGGCTTTGTTCGGGGAACCGAAACCGATGATGGTTTTGCACATCAGCAGGGACGGTTTGTCGGTCACCGCACGCGCTTCTTCTACTGCACGTTTGATAGCCGCGGCATCGTGGCCGTCTACACCACGCACTACATGCCAGCCGTAGGCTTCAAAGCGTTTTGCGGTATCGTCGGTGAACCAGCCTTCAACGTGACCGTCGATGGAAATGCCGTTGTCGTCATAGAACGCAACCAGTTTACCCAGCTTCAGGGTACCAGCCAGGGAGCAAACCTCGTGAGAGATGCCTTCCATCATGCAGCCGTCACCCATGAATGCATAGGTGAAGTGGTCCACGATGTCGTGGCCAGGACGGTTAAACTGTGCCGCCAGCGTTTTCTCTGCGATAGCCATGCCGACCGCGTTCGCAATACCCTGACCCAATGGGCCAGTCGTGGTTTCAACACCGGCGGTGTAGCCTACTTCCGGGTGGCCCGGAGTCTGGGAGTGCAGTTGACGGAAGTTTTTCAGCTGTTCAATCGGCAGATCATAACCGCTGAGGTGCAGCAGGCTGTAAATCAGCATAGAACCGTGGCCATTGGACAGCACGAAGCGGTCGCGGTCTGCCCAGGAAGGGTTCTGTGGGTTATGGTTCAGGAAATCACGCCACAGGACTTCGGCAATGTCGGCCATGCCCATAGGGGCACCCGGGTGACCGGATTTGGCTTTTTGTACTGCGTCCATGCTGAGCGCACGAATAGCATTGGCAAGCTCTTTACGAGAGGACATTTTGACTCCAGATCGGATGGTTGAAGGTCGCGCCTTGACTACGATGCGTTATGGGCTACGCCCGAAAATGTGACAACAATGTACACCAGGGGAATGATCATGTACATGCGGCGTGCCGTTGACAGGGTAAGAAATCTCTGGATAACGCTCGCAAGTTGCGCAACCTGATGCGCAGGCCATTTATTCTTCTTTATACTGGTTCTGGAGCCGCCTTGCCTGCGGTAAATCCGATTCTGTTTTTACCTATTATAAAGAAAGGAAAATGGCCATGAAGATGCGCCCAATATTGTTGAGCCTGAGCGTCGCAGCCCTGCTGAGCGGCTGCCAGGGAATGGATTCCAACGGGCTATTGACCTCTGGGGCCGAAGCTTTCCAGGCCTACACTTTAAGCGACGCGCAGGTGAAAACCCTGAGCGATGATGCCTGTAAGCAGCAGGACAGCAAAGCCACGATAGCCCCGGCAGACAGCCCATACACCCAGCGGCTGAACAAAATTGCCTCCGCGCTGGGGGATAACATCAACGGCCTGCCGGTTAACTACAAAGTTTATGTGACCAAAGACGTCAACGCCTTCGCCATGGCGAACGGCTGCATCCGCGTCTACAGCGGCCTGATGGACATGATGGACGACAACGAAGTTGAAGCGGTGATTGGCCACGAAATGGGACACGTCGCGCTGGGCCACGTGAAAAAAGGTATGCAGGTCGCGCTCGGGGCTAACGCAGCTCGCGTTGCTGCCGCATCCGCAGGCGGCGTGATTGGCAACCTGTCGCAGTCTCAGCTTGGGGATTTAGGCGAAAAACTGGTGAACGCTCAGTTCTCCCAGCGCCAGGAATCTGAAGCGGACGATTATTCTTACGATCTGTTGCGCAAACGCGGCATCAACCCGACCGGTCTTGCCACCAGCTTTGAGAAACTGGCTAAGCTCGACGAAGGCCGCCAAAGCTCCATGCTGGACGACCACCCGGCGTCTGCCGCCCGTGCCCAGCATATCCGCGACCGCATGGCAGCGGATGGGATTAAATAAAGCAATACCGCCCCCAATGGGGCGGTATTTAAAGGCTTATTCGCCTTTCTTGGCCGCCTGGATATACAGCATTTCCAGCGCCAAAGTTGCCGCAGCCAGCGCGGTGATTTCAGACTGGTCGTAGGCCGGAGCCACTTCCACCACGTCCATCCCCACGATGTTCAGGTCTTTCAGGCCCCGAACCAGCTTGATAGCACGATCGGACGTCAGGCCACCAATCACCGGCGTACCTGTCCCCGGCGCAAAAGCAGGATCAAGGCAGTCGATGTCAAAAGTCAGGTAAACAGGCATGTCACCGACGATCTGCTTAACCTGGGCAATAATGTCGTCTACGCCGCGATCGTTAACCTGGCAGGCATCCAGCACGGTGAAGCCGTTATCTTTGTCGAACTCGGTACGAATACCGATCTGCACGGAGTGGTTCGGATCGATCAGGCCTTCGTTTGGCGCGGTGTAGAACATCGTGCCGTGGTCGAATTCGCAGCCATTCGCGTAGGTGTCGGTGTGCGCATCAAAGTGAACCAACGCCATTTTACCGAAGTGCTTAGCGTGAGCACGCAGCAGCGGCAGCGTCACGAAGTGGTCACCGCCGAAGGAAAGCATACGCTTTCCGGCAGCCAGCAGACGCTCGGCGTGCGCCTGGAGATTTTCGCTCATCTCACGGGCATCACCAAAGGCGTAGACCAGGTCGCCGCAGTCCACAACGTTCAGACGCTCGCGCATGTCGAAGTTCCACGGGAAGCGGTTACCTTCCCATGCCAGGTTGGTGGACACCTGACGAATCGCTGCCGGGCCATGGCGGCCGCCTGCACGACCGGAAGTTGCCGCATCAAACGGAACGCCGGTGATCACCCAGTCCGCATCGCTATCGTACGGCTGGAAGTTCAGCGGGAAACGCAAAAAACCAAAGGCATTAGATACCAGGGAGTTATCGTATTTGTGGCCTAAGGTGCTCATTGTCTGACCTCTCGGTTGGGGTTAAAAACGCCTAAAAAAAATCCCCTCCGCGTCGTTAAACCCGACGAGGAAGGGATTGGATTGGGGGACTACTATTTATTGCGCGGATTATCGCCGCTAATTCATACAGGTTCAAGAGAGTATAGGCTATTGCGCGCTCTTTGCCCCTCTCCCTGAAGAGGAGAGGGAAAGCGATAGCTTACTCGTCTTCCAGATACGTATAACCGTACAGACCCGCTTCGAACTCTTCGAGGAACTGCTGCTGCAGCGCATCGTCAAGGCCGGTGTTCTTGACCTGGTCGCGGAACTGAGTCAGCAGCTTGTTCGGATCGAGCTGCACGTACTGCAGCATGTCCGCCACGGTATCGCCTTCGTCAGACAGTTCAACTTCCACGGAGCCATCAGGGAAGACGAAGACATCCACCGCTTCGGTGTCGCCGAACAGGTTATGCATGTTGCCGAGGATCTCCTGGTACGCACCCACCATGAAGAAGCCCAGCATCGGCGGGTTCTCCGGATCGTATTCCGGCATCGGCATCGTTGTGGCTATGCCGTCGCCATCAATATAGTGGTCAATTGCCCCATCGGAGTCGCAGGTAATGTCCAGCAGCACCGCACGGCGTTCAGGCGCGTGATTCAACCCTTCCAGCGGCAGTACCGGGAACAGCTGATCGATCCCCCACGCGTCCGGCATCGACTGGAACAGCGAGAAGTTGACGTACATTTTGTCCGCCATGCGCTCCTGCAGTTCGTCGATGATTGGACGGTGCGCGCGGTTGCTTGGATCAAGCTGCTTCTGCACGTCGTGGCACATGTTCAGGTAAAGCTGCTCTGCCCAGGCACGCTCCTGCAGGCTATATGCCCCGGAGGAGTAGCCGACGTGGATATCGTGCAGGTCCATCTGGCTGTCGTGCAACCATTCACGCAGCGAGCGGCGAGTCCCAGGCTGATGCATCTCCTCCCAGGTTTCCCACATGCTTTGCAGTGCGCGAGGGGCGTCAACCGCAGGTGGAGTTGCTTCGGTATATTCGTTACGCTCCACGCCGATAATATTGGAAACCAGCACGGTGTGGTGTGCGGTCACGGCGCGACCAGATTCGGTGATCACCGTTGGGTGCGGCAGACCATTTTCTTCACAGGCATCGCCAATTGCCCAAATAATGTTGTTCGCGTATTCATTCAGGCCGTAGTTAACGGAGCAGTCGGATTGGGAGCGAGTCCCTTCGTAGTCCACGCCCAGGCCACCGCCAACGTCGAAGCACTGGATGTTCACGCCCAGTTTATGCAGCTCAACGTAGAAGCGGGCGGACTCACGAACGCCGGTAGCGATATCGCGAATGTTCGCCATCTGCGACCCCAGGTGGAAGTGCAGAAGCTGAATGCTGTCCAGGCGGCCGCGTTCACGCAGGATTTCAACCAGTTGTAGAACCTGGTTTGCCGCCAGGCCGAACTTGGATTTCTCACCGCCGGAGGACTGCCATTTACCGGATCCCTGAGAAGCCAGACGGGCGCGAACGCCCAGGCGTGGGATCACATTCAGTCTCTCGGCTTCTTCGAGCACGATGCCAATTTCGGACATCTTCTCGATAACCAGGTAGACCTTATGGCCCATCTTCTCGCCGATCAACGCCAGGCGGATGTATTCGCGGTCTTTATAGCCGTTACAGACGATAACCGACCGGGTCATGCCCGCGTGCGCCAATACGGCCATCAGCTCGGCTTTAGAACCGGCTTCCAGGCCCAGCGGTTCGCCGGAATGAATCAGCGACTCAATCACACGGCGGTGCTGGTTAACTTTGATCGGGTAAACCAGGAAATAGTCGCCGTTGTAGCCGTAGGATTCACGCGCACGCTTAAAGGCGGCGTTAATCGAACGCAGGCGGTGCTGTAGGATCTGCGGGAAGCAGAACAGCGCAGGCAAGCGCTGGCCCTGAGCTTCACGCGCTTTCACCAGTTCGGCGAGATCCACGCGAGCTTCAGGAACGTCCGGGTCCGGGCAAACGCTGATGTGGCCCAGTTCGTTAACGTCATAATAGTTATTGCCCCACCAGGCAATATTGTATGTACGCAGCATCTTGCTGGCTTCCTCGGAGCTCATGGCAACCTCCTGAATGGAACGATGTACATCCTGCTCGCCCACTGACGAACCCGAAACAGAAGTGATTTTGTCAGTCATGGCGAACCTCAAATTTTGTCGATTGTGCAAAACAGTTGACTACTATCGCAGGGGTATCCTGCAATAACAACCCATTAACAGCGCGCATTGACAGCACAAGACGCTGACAGCCAGGCTGTGCGACCGGTTTCATTTTCATATCATTGTAAAACACGTATCCGAACCCTGTATGACAGGACGGCGAAACCACGAGAAAACTCTTGTAATACAAGAGCGCCCTTGTTCAGTTACCACGGCGGATTACAGACCGGCCCGGGGATCCTGAGAAGCGCCGAGATGGGTAAAACATCGGCAAGTTTGAAAACATGAGATGCAGGCTGCGAGGAGCATATACGCGCCAGAACGGCGTGCTGGGTTATATGAATGACGGCGGTTCATTACTTGTATCACCTCCACGCATACGTTGAATATGTATGCGACAAGCCAAAGCTGCGAACACTGTACCTGACAGGCTCTAAATAATTGCTCAACCCGGCTGGAAGTGGGCAACACAAATCGTGTGCTTTTGATTAAGCCGCGCGCGCCGCTTTATACCCATATAAGGGGTAAAAAGCAAAACAAAATGTGTAAATTGCCAGCAGTGTCAGCTCCACTTTCCACTCAAGATTTATCACATATTGCCGTTACCCTAAAAAATTCTGGCTATCTGCCGATTGTCTAATCTAAAATGGCCGTCCAGATGTTAATCCATCTATACTGATTAACTGTTAGACTGCCTGTTTTTCAATCTGTGGCAATAAGTTCCCGGGTTGGTCTATCTCGCCACCGCTGTGGCGTAGAGCAGCAGCCTGAACTAAATAAATCCTCTTAGGGTGAAGAAAATATGGCTAAACACCTCTTTACGTCCGAGTCTGTATCTGAAGGGCATCCTGATAAAATCGCTGACCAAATCTCCGACGCCGTCCTTGACGCGATCCTCGAGCAGGATCCGAAAGCACGCGTAGCCTGTGAGACTTACGTCAAAACCGGTATGGTTCTGGTTGGCGGCGAAATCACCACCAGCGCGTGGGTTGATATCGAAGAAATCACCCGCAAAACCGTGCGTGAAATCGGCTATGTGCATTCAGATATGGGCTTTGACGCCAACTCCTGCGCTGTTCTTAGCGCGATTGGTAAACAATCCCCGGACATCAATCAGGGCGTTGACCGTACCGATCCACTGGAACAGGGTGCGGGCGATCAGGGCCTGATGTTTGGCTATGCGACCAACGAAACCGACGTGCTGATGCCAGCGCCAATCACCTACGCCCACCGTCTGGTGCAGCGTCAGGCTGAAGTGCGCAAAAACGGCACCCTGCCATGGCTGCGCCCGGACGCGAAAAGCCAGATCACCTTCCAGTACGACGACGGTAAAATCGTCGGTATTGATGCGGTTGTGTTGTCCACTCAGCACTCTGAAGACATCGCGCTGAAAGACCTGCAGGAAGCGGTGATGGAAGAGATCATCAAACCAGTTCTGCCGGGCGAGTGGCTGAACGCCTCCACCAAATACCACATCAACCCAACTGGCCGTTTTGTTATCGGTGGCCCAATGGGTGACTGCGGTCTGACCGGGCGTAAAATCATCGTTGATACCTACGGCGGCATGGCTCGTCACGGGGGCGGCGCATTCTCAGGTAAAGATCCGTCTAAAGTTGACCGTTCTGCTGCCTATGCTGCGCGTTATGTCGCGAAAAACATCGTCGCCGCTGGCCTGGCTGACCGCTGCGAAATTCAGGTTTCTTACGCTATCGGCGTGGCAGAACCTACTTCCATCATGGTGGAAACCTTCGGTACCGAGAAAATCTCTACCGAGCAGCTGACCCTGCTGGTGCGCGAGTTCTTCGACCTGCGTCCATACGGCCTGATTCAGATGCTGGATCTGCTGCATCCGATCTACAAAGAAACCGCCGCATACGGTCACTTTGGTCGCGAACATTTCCCATGGGAAAAAACCGACAAAGCCGCACTGCTGCGTGAAGCCGCTGGCCTGAAATAACCCGCCACCGCTTTGTACTTTAAAGGCCAGCTTATGCTGGCCTTTTGCTTTTGGTTCTGTACCTACAGGTTTCTCTCCTCCTGCCTCCCTGCCATCACCGGCAACAATTTGAAACCGATTACACATAACAGGAATAGCCTTGATCGCCATTTTTATTCATATGTGCGTTCAGACACATCATTTGTTACATAACACCTCATCATACACCGATTATTAACCGCAGGACGGATTTTATTAGCCGTTAATTCTCTGTCTTATCAACATTAAGTTTCCTCTCAATTTAGACCTCTAGTGTAAACGATTACATCGCTGTGATTATCATCACACACTTCCGCCGTTTACTGCCCTACCCTTAAAAACGTCAAATCCAAAAAAATCTACGTGGAGGGCGATATGCCTGACAATAAAAAAACCGGGCGCTCCAACAAAAGCATGACCTTTTTTGTCTGCTTCCTGGCCGCGCTCGCCGGCCTGCTGTTTGGCCTGGACATTGGGGTGATTGCCGGTGCGCTGCCGTTTATCGCTAAAGACTTCGCCATCACCTCTCACACCCAGGAATGGGTGGTGAGTTCGATGATGTTCGGGGCAGCCGTCGGGGCCATCGGCAGCGGCTGGCTCTCTTTCAAACTGGGGAGAAAATACAGCCTGATGATAGGTGCCGTGCTGTTTGTGCTCGGTTCCCTGTTCTCGGCCTTTGCGCCCAACGTTGAAGTGTTGATCGTGTCTCGTGTCCTGCTGGGCCTGGCCGTTGGCGTCGCTTCCTACACCGCCCCGCTTTACCTGTCAGAAATTGCGCCGGAGAAGATCCGTGGCAGCATGATCTCCATGTACCAACTGATGATCACCATCGGTATTCTGGGCGCTTATCTCTCCGATACAGCTTTCAGCTACACCGAATCCTGGCGCTGGATGCTGGGCGTGATCACCCTTCCCGCGCTGCTACTGCTGGTTGGCGTGTTCTTCCTGCCGGACAGTCCGCGCTGGTTTGCCGCCAAGCGCCGCTTCCACGATGCTGAACGCGTGCTGCTGCGCCTGCGCGATACCAGCGCAGAGGAGAAACGTGAGCTGGAAGAAATCCGCGAAAGCCTGAAAGTGAAACAGAGCGGCTGGTCGCTGTTTAAGGACAACTCGAACTTCCGCCGGGCGGTCTTTCTTGGCGTGTTGCTGCAGGTCATGCAGCAGTTCACCGGCATGAACGTCATCATGTACTACGCACCAAAAATCTTTGAAATTGCCGGGTTCGCGAATACCACGCAGCAAATGTGGGGCACCGTGATCGTGGGCTTGATTAACGTGCTGGCGACCTTTATTGCTATCGGTCTGGTTGACCGCTGGGGACGTAAACCTACGCTGGTGCTCGGCTTCCTGGTCATGGCCATCGGCATGGGGGTGCTGGGCACCATGCTACACGTCGGCATCCATTCCCAGGGCGCGCAGTACTTTGCGGTTGCCATGCTGCTGATGTTTATCGTTGGCTTCGCCATGAGCGCTGGCCCGCTGATTTGGGTGCTGTGCTCCGAAATCCAGCCGCTCAAAGGGCGCGATTTCGGCATCACCTGCTCCACCGCCACTAACTGGATTGCCAATATGATTGTCGGCGCCACCTTCCTGACTATGCTGAACACGCTGGGCAACGCTAACACCTTCTGGGTTTATGCGGCGCTGAACCTGTTCTTTATCGTCCTGACGCTGTGGCTTATTCCTGAGACGAAACATGTCTCTCTGGA
The DNA here is from genome assembly GCF_059414925.1 of Cedecea sp. B1(4). Classification (NCBI taxonomy): domain Bacteria; kingdom Pseudomonadati; phylum Pseudomonadota; class Gammaproteobacteria; order Enterobacterales; family Enterobacteriaceae; genus Cedecea; species Cedecea sp. B1(4). Next base: position 277,934 of record NZ_JCAHMZ010000006.1, read on the forward strand.
ACACATCGAACGTAACCTGATGAAAGGCCGTAAATTACGCGAAATCGGCGCACACAACTGAGTCCTGAAAGCCCCTTTCGGTAACGGGAGGGGCTTGCACCGCGCTTCCTGCCCCATTATTCTCTGCCGTTATGAAAGCCCCCAGACTCCCTATCGCTCTCCAGCAAGCCGTTATGCGCTGCCTGCGTGAAAAACTTCAGCAGGCCAACGCGCATTTAGGCACTCATTATCCTGAGCCCAAAGTGGTCTATCAGCAGCGCGGCACCGCCGCCGGCACTGCATGGCTGGAAAGTAACGAAATTCGCCTGAATCCGGTGCTGCTGATGGAAAATCAGCAGGCTTTTGTCGAAGAAGTCGTCCCCCATGAGCTGGCTCACCTGCTGGTATGGAAGCACTTTGGCCGCGTCGCCCCCCACGGCAAGGAATGGAAATGGATGATGGAAACCGTGCTCGGCGTCCCGGCCCGCCGCACTCATAAATTTGAAGTCGATTCGGTACGCAAAAATACCTTCCCCTACCGCTGCCCTTGCCAGCAGCATCAGCTCACCGTGCGCCGCCACAATCGGGTGCTGCGCGGCGAAGCCGAATATCGCTGCACTCATTGCGGCCAGCTATTAAAACCCGACGCTACAACCCCATGTAATTAATCGTTTATTTCTGGAGTTTTTACGCCACCTCTGATTGAAACTGGATATCCGATCAGGTAGGGTGCGGGCACGTTTTAGTAAGGATTCTGGAAATGTCTCGCAAAATTTCTTGGGCTGTTGCATTCGTTGCAGCCTTCAGTTCGCTTCCCGCCTTCAGCAACGGCATCAATAGCTTCGCACAAGCCAAAACCGCAGGCGTCAAGGTCAACGCCGATGCTCCGGGCGACTTCTACTGCGGCTGTAAAATCAGCTGGCAGGGGAAAAAAGGTATCCCGGATCTGGAGTCCTGTGGCTATAAAGTGCGGAAGAACGAAAACCGGGCCACCCGCATTGAATGGGAACACGTCATGCCTGCCTGGCAGTTCGGCCACCTGCTGCAGTGCTGGCAAGACGGTGGACGTAAAAACTGCGCCAAAGATCCGGTATACCGCAAAATAGAAAGCGATATGCACAACCTGCAGCCTGCCGTGGGCGAGGTTAACGCCGACAGAAATAACTTCATGTACAGCCAATGGAACGGCGGCGAAAGCCAATACGGCCAGTGCGCAATGAAAATTGATTTTAAGGATAAAGTGGCCGAGCCGCCGGAACGCGCTCGAGGCGCAATTGCGCGCACTTATTTCTACATGCGCGACCAATACCAGCTGTCGCTTTCTCGCCAGCAGACTCAATTATTCCAGGCCTGGGATAAACGCTACCCGGTCAACACCTGGGAGTGCGAGCGGGATGAGCGCATTGCGAAAGTCCAGGGCAATCATAATCCATATGTGCTGCGGGCTTGCCAGGCGCGAAACAGCTAACCTACACTAGCGGCAATTCTTTATTTGCTGTGACGAATATCGCCCTCGACCTACAGAACAAGGGGGCGAAAATCCCCTCTCCCTTTTTGGAATAGAGTCAGGATAAGAGCCCATTCCTGCAGCGCAACTAACCGGAACTCACTTCATGCGTATACCCCGCATTCACCATCCTGAAAATCTTTCCGTTGGCCAGGACGTTGCCCTGAGCGAAGATGCAGCTAACCACGTTGGACGCGTGCTGCGCATGAGCGCGGGCCAGGCCATTCAGCTGTTCGACGGCAGCAATCAGGTGTTCGACGCGGAAATCGTGCAGGCGGATAAAAAAAGCGTGCGCGTTAAAATCCTGGCGGGCAACGAGGACGACCGTGAGTCACCGCTCTGGCTGCATCTCGGCCAAGTCATGTCCCGCGGCGAAAAGATGGAATTCACCATTCAAAAAGCCGTGGAGCTGGGTGTGAACGAGATTACACCATTGTTTTCCGAGCGCTGCGGGGTAAAACTGGATGCGGAAAGACTGAACAAGAAACTCCAGCAGTGGCAAAAGATTGCGATTGCCGCCTGCGAGCAATGCGGCCGCAACCGGGTGCCAGACATTCGCCCGGCGATGGACCTGGCAGCCTGGTGCGCCGAGCAGGATGACGCCCTGAAGCTCAATCTGCATCCGCGAGCCAGCGCCAGCATCAACACGCTGCCGCAGCCGGTCGAGCGAGTCCGCCTGCTGATAGGCCCGGAAGGCGGCCTGTCTGCAGATGAGATTGCCATGACCGCAGAGCACCAATTTACTGATATTCTGTTGGGACCGCGCGTTCTGCGTACTGAGACCACCGCGCTCACCGCCATCACCGCACTGCAGGTGCGCTTTGGCGACCTGGGCTAAAGGAGAACAACAATGATCAAGCTCGGCATCGTGATGGACCCCATCGCACACATCAACATTAAAAAAGACTCCAGCTTCGCCATGCTGCTGGAAGCGCAGCGTCGTGGTTACGAACTGCACTACATGGAAATGGCCGACCTGTATCTGAACAACGGCGAAGCGCGCGCCCGCACGCGCCTGCTCAGCGTCGAGCAGAACTACGATAAGTGGTATGAGTTTGGCACCGAGCAGGATATCGCCCTGGCCGATCTGAACGTGGTCCTGATGCGCAAAGACCCGCCGTTCGACACTGAATTTATCTACGCGACCTATATTCTTGAGCGTGCAGAAGAGAAAGGCACGCTGATCGTTAACAAGCCGCAGAGCCTGCGTGACTGTAACGAAAAGCTGTTCACTGCCTGGTTTGCCGACTTAACGCCGGAAACGCTGGTCACCCGTAACAAAGCTCAGCTGAAAGCCTTCTGGCAGCAGCACGGCGACATCATTATGAAGCCGCTGGACGGTATGGGTGGCGCCTCTATTTTCCGTGTGAAACAGGATGACCCAAACATCGGGGTTATCGCCGAAACGCTGACCGAACTGGGGACCCGCTACTGCATGGCGCAGAACTACCTACCTGCCATTAAAGACGGTGATAAACGCGTGCTGGTGGTAGACGGCGAGCCGGTACCTTACTGTCTGGCGCGTATTCCGCAGGGCGGTGAGACCCGCGGTAACCTGGCCGCCGGTGGCCGTGGCGAACCACGTCCGTTGACCGACAGCGACTGGGAAATTGCCCGCCGCGTTGGGCCGACGCTGAAAGCTAAAGGGCTGATTTTTGTTGGTCTGGATATTATCGGCGATCGCCTGACCGAGATTAACGTCACCAGCCCAACCTGCATCCGCGAAATCGAAGCTGAATTCCCTGTGTCGATCACCGGGATGCTGTTCGACGCCATCGAAAAACGCCTCGCTCACTAAGCGCATCTGGCGGGTAGCTGTTACCCGCCTTCCCCCTTCGAAGGCACGATTCACGGCGGGTAGCCCGCCTTCCTTCATTAGTGGTAAGCTGGTCACACTTCGCGCAGCCACTGCCGCTTTTATCAACCGGGATCAGAACCTCTGACAATGAATTTACAGCATCACTTTCTTATTGCCATGCCGGCTCTCCAGGACCCTTTATTTAAGCGCTCCGTAGTTTATATCTGTGAATACAATGATGAAGGCGCGATGGGGATTATCATCAATAAACCGCTGGAAAACCTGCAGGTTGATGGCGTTCTCGAAAAGCTAAAAATAGAACCGGACCCGCGCGACACCACGATTCGACTGGATAAACCCGTTTTCATCGGTGGCCCACTGGCGGAAGATCGTGGTTTTATTTTGCACTCGCCGCCGGACAACTTCGGCTCAAGCATTCGCATCTCCGACGATACGGTGATTACAACTTCTCGTGATGTGTTGGAAACGTTAGGCACGGCCAAACAGCCGAAAGAGGTGATTGTTGCTCTCGGCTATGCTTCCTGGGAAAAAGGGCAGCTTGAGCAGGAGATCATGGAAAACTCATGGCTGACGGCGCCAGCTTCGCCTGAGATCCTGTTCCATACGCCCATTTCAGAGCGCTGGCGCGAGGCGGCCCGCCTGATTGGTATCGATATCCACACCATGCCAAGCGAAGCGGGGCACGCCTGATGAGCAACGGAACTTTAATGGCTTTTGACTTCGGTACTAAAAGTATCGGCGTCGCCATCGGCCAACGCATTACCGGCACTGCGCGCCCGCTAACCGCACTCAAAGCGCAGGACGGCACCCCGGACTGGAATGCGGTAGAAAAAATCCTGAAAGAGTGGCAGCCGGAAGAAGTCGTTGTCGGCCTGCCGCTGAACATGGATGGCACCGAACAACCCCTGACGGCGAGAGCCCGTAAGTTTGCTAACCGCCTGCACGGCCGCTTTGGCGTGAAAGTCTCTCTGCAGGACGAGCGGCTGAGCACTGTCGAAGCCCGCGCCGGGTTGTTCGAACACGGCGGTTTTCGCGCTCTGAATAAAGGCAGCATCGACTCCGCCTCCGCAGTGATTATTCTTGAAAGCTGGTTCGAGTACCACCCGTGAAGGGCTTAACTGCCGGACGTATCGTGTCGTGCGTTCAGCAGTTCATGCCTTGCGGCAATCGCCAGAAAGTGGCTGCGGTCCCGGTAGCCTGATGAGGGCTGCTTAACCCGGGAATCAATACGCCGCAGCAGTGCGTCCGGCAGCATGATGTTTAGCCGCTGCTGCTTTCCTTCCAGCGCGGATAAATCCACATCAACCAGCAGCCATTGATGGCAATAGCTGTACTCCGGGTCTGCGGCATAAGCAAAAGGCCCGGCATCACACAGTTGAGTAATGTCTTTGCCGCTCTCCACCATTAAATCCACAATCGACAGCACTGCGTCCTGCACCATCGGGCCGATATCCGCCTGACTGTCTGCGGCCGATACGCAGCCAAATTCTTCATTGCATAGCGCGGGCACGACCAGGCCAAACGCTTCGTTTTCAGTTGCGGGTAATTCCACACCAACGGAAAAAAACATCATCAACCTCCGGCAGCGACAGGCTAAAGGCCTGCCATTTTACGAATGGATTTGACGGTACCGACGGGCAAATCCTTTTTGGGATGCGGAACAGGGAACGTTTTTCCGATTGTAGGTGACCACCAGATCCCGTGGCTACCCTCAGAACGCCTGACGGGTTCGCACCCTGCGGCTCTCAATTCCTTTATCAGCTCAGCAGAGATCATCATGCTCTCCCTGAATGACGATCAACATACACATCAATACACACAACAGCAATAAATGTGTTCAAAATGTCGCCTCCCATGGCCCGCTGGCTGCCCGATCGTTTCCAGCAATCCTACCTTCACGCAGCAGCAGCGCCTCGCTCTGGGCAAAGCTTTGCATGCCATGCTGCTGGCCGGTTTGCAGCACACCAGGCAGTTGATGCGTCTTCCCCTCACGAATCAAATTTGCCACGGCCGGGGTATTGACCAACAGTTCGTACAACGCCACCCGGCCACCATCGCCTGCCGGCACAAGCTTTTGTGCCAGCACCGCTTTCAGGCTTCCGGCAAGCTGAGTTTGAATCAGGCTTTTCTCCTGAGCAGGGAATACATCCACCAGCCGTTCTACCGCCTGCGCAGCACCGCGTGTGTGCAATGTCGCCAGAACCAAATGCCCTGTTTCTGCCGCGGTCAGCGCCAGGCCAATCGTCTCGCTATCCCTAAGCTCGCCCAGCAGGATGACGTCCGGGTCTTCCCTCAAAGCGGCTTTTAGCGCTGCAGCATAGCTTTCACAGTGCAGGCCGGGCTCGCGCTGCTGAATCAGGCATCGACCAGAGACGTGAATAAATTCGATGGGGTCTTCAAGCGTTAGCACATGGCCGTCAAGATGCTGGTTGAGATGTTGGATCATCGCGGCAAGGGTTGTAGACTTCCCGCTTCCGGTAGCACCTGTCACCAGTATCAGCCCTTCACTTTCCCGTAAAAGTGCCTTCAGTTGGGACGGTGCGCCAAGCGTATGCAGTTCCGGACAAGAAGACGCGAGTAATCTAAGCGCCAGCGAATAACCATCCTGATGGCGAAAAGCATTGCCGCGCAACCTGAAACCGTTCGTGAGCGTAAGTGAAAAATCGAGCTGCCCCGCGCGATTAAGCTGTAACGCTTGCTCTTCACTTAACCATCTGTTGAGAACGTCTTCGACTGCCGGCACCTTCTCCGGGCACACGTCCAGCCTGCCGCACTTTCGCCAGCGTGCCGCCTGGCGCGCGCACAGGTGTAGATCGGAGACATTATGCTTTACACTAAGGGCCACAATTTCTTCGATATCCATATCACTTCCAACGATCATGAATGAGATAGCGCACAATCTGGCACAGGTACATGGGAAAATCTCAGCCGCTGCGGCACGTTGCGGCAGAAGCCCCGAAGAAGTGACTCTGCTTGCAGTCAGCAAAACCAAGCCTGTGAGTGCCCTCGCAGAAGCGATTGCTGCCGGGCAACGCGCCTTTGGCGAAAACTATGTGCAGGAAGGCGTGGATAAGATTCACCACTTTGCTGAACAAGGTGTAACAGGGCTGGAGTGGCACTTTATCGGGCCGCTGCAGTCGAATAAAAGCCGCCTTGTGGCGGAGAATTTTGACTGGTGCCATACCGTCGATCGGCTGAAAATTGCCAGCAGACTCAGCGAACAACGCCCGTCGACGTTGCCGCCGCTAAACGTACTGATTCAAATTAATATCAGTGACGAAAACAGTAAGTCCGGCATCGCGTTGAGTGAACTGGAACAGTTAGCTGCCGAAGTGGCGGTCTTACCGGGACTGACGCTGCGAGGCCTGATGGCCATCCCTGCGCCAGAACCGGATTACGAGCGCCAGCTTGCCGTTTGCCGCAAAATGGCTGAGGCCTGCAATGCACTCAAAGGCCGCTTCACCACGGTCGATACATTATCTCTCGGCATGACCGATGACATGGAAGCCGCGATTGCCGCAGGCAGCACCATGGTGCGCATTGGAACCGCTATTTTCGGCGCGCGGGATTATCCCGCTCGTTAATCACCATCATTTTTGAGGAAAACCATGCTTACGTTGACTTTCCTGGTCAAAACCCTGATTGAGCTTTACGTAATGGTGCTGCTTATCCGTATCTGGATGCAGTGGGCGCGCTGTGATTTCTACAACCCGTTTGCCCAGTTCATCGTTAAAGTTACCCAGCCCGTTGTCGGACCGCTTCGTCGCGTGCTGCCATCCCTGGGCCCTATTGATACCTCATCCCTGCTGGTGGCATTTATACTCACCACGCTGAAATTCCCTATTCTGCTGCTGATCCAGTCCGGCGGGCTGTCGCTCGATCCATTAAACTTACTCATCGGCGTGCTGTCGCTGCTGAAATCAGCCGGTACCCTGGTGTTCTGGGTGATCATCGTTCGTTCCCTGATGAGCTGGATAAGCCAGGGCCGCAGCCCTATTGAATACGTGCTGATGCAAATGACCGAGCCAATGATGGCGCCGATTCGCCGCATCTTGCCTGCGATGGGCGGCATTGATTTCTCCGCCATGGTGGTCATTCTTATTCTTTATGCGCTGAACTACCTCGGTATGGACCTGTTCCCTGGCCTTTGGTACGCGATTTGAGTGCTGTGACGCAGCAGCCTGACGGGCTGGTTTTGCGGCTGTATATTCAGCCCAAGGCCAGCCGCGATAGCCTGGTCGGTATGCATGGCGACGAGTTAAAAGTCGCCATCACCGCACCACCGGTAGACGGGCAGGCCAACGCTCACCTGGTAAAATATCTGGCCAAACAATTCCGGGTAGCGAAAGGCCAGGTCGTAATAGAGAAAGGCGAACTTGGTCGCCATAAACAAGTTAAAATTATCGGCCCGCAGCAGATCCCGACGGAAGTCGCGGCATTGATTGCCCCCCTCGAATAACACAGGACTGACTATGCAAAAAGTCGTATTAGCTACCGGTAACGCCGGTAAAGTGCGTGAACTCGCCAATCTGCTGGCGGATTTTGGCTTCGATGTGGTCGCGCAAACCGAGCTGAACGTAGAGTCTGTCGAAGAGACCGGCCTGACCTTTATTGAGAATGCGATTCTCAAGGCTCGCCATGCGGCTAAAGTGACCGGGCTTCCGGCGCTGGCCGACGATTCCGGCCTGGCGGTGGATGCTTTGGGTGGTGCACCGGGTATCTATTCCGCCCGCTACGCGGGTGAGGATGCCAGTGACCAGCAGAACCTCGACAAGCTTCTGGAAGCGCTGAAAGACGTACCGGACGATAAACGCCAGGCTCAGTTCCACTGCGTGCTGGTCTATATGCGTCACGCAGAAGACCCAACGCCGCTGGTGTTTCACGGCAGTTGGCCGGGCGTGATTACCCACGCGCCAGCCGGGCAAGGTGGCTTTGGCTACGATCCTATCTTCTACGTTCCTTCAGAGGGTAAAACCGCGGCGGAGCTAACCCGCGATGAAAAGAGCGCGATCTCCCACCGTGGGCAAGCGCTGAAACTGTTACTGGAAGCAATGCGTAATGGCTAATTTGCCACCTCTTAGTCTCTACATTCACATCCCGTGGTGCGTGCAGAAGTGCCCGTACTGTGACTTCAACTCCCACGCGCTTAAAGGCGACGTGCCGCACGACGAATACGTGAGCCATCTGCTGCACGACCTCGACCGCGACGTGGCGCTTGCTCAGGAGCGTGAGGTAAAGACTATTTTCATTGGCGGCGGTACGCCAAGCCTGCTCTCCAGCGAAGCCATGCAAACGCTGCTGGACGGCGTGCGCTCACGCCTGAAGCTGGCAGACGACGCAGAAATCACCATGGAAGCCAACCCCGGCACGGTCGAAGCCGACCGCTTTGTTGGCTACCAGAAAGCGGGTGTGAATCGTATTTCTATCGGCGTTCAGAGCTTTAGCGAGCCAAAATTAAAGCGCCTGGGCCGTATTCATGATGCGGGTGAAGCCAAACGTGCCGCAAACCTGGCAAGCGGCCTGGGGCTGCGCAGCTTTAACCTTGACCTGATGCACGGCCTACCTGACCAGTCGCTCGAAGAGGCATTGGACGATCTGCGCCAGGCCATTGCCCTTAATCCCCCGCATCTTTCCTGGTATCAGTTGACCATCGAGCCGAACACGCTGTTTGGATCACGTCCGCCGAAGTTACCGGACGACGACGCGCTGTGGGATATCTTCGAGCAAGGCGATAAGCTACTGACCGCCGCGGGCTACCAGCAATACGAAACCTCAGCCTACGCTAAGCCCGGTTATCAGTGCCAGCACAACCTGAACTACTGGCGCTTTGGCGACTACCTGGGGATTGGCTGCGGTGCCCACGGCAAAATCACCTTCCCGGACGGACGCATTACGCGCACGGCGAAAACACGCCATCCGCGCGGATACATGGAAGGAAAGTACCTCGACCGCCAGCATGACGTTGAGCAGGCAGACAAACCGTTCGAATTCTTTATGAACCGTTTCCGCCTGCTGGAGGCCGCGCCACGCAGTGAGTTCACGCTTTATACTGGTTTAGATGAAGCGATAATTCGCCCGCAGCTGGATGAGGCGCTGGCGAAAAACTATATGACGGAAACGGATGAACACTGGCAGATTACCGAGCACGGGAAGCTGTTTTTAAACTCCCTGCTGGAACTGTTTTTAGCCGACGAAGTGTAAGTTTTCACCCTCACCCCGGCCCAATCCCCTTTGGGGAGAGAACTGGTGAAGGGGAACTCGGTTTATCCCCTCTCCCCTTAGGGGAGAGGGTTAGGGTGAGGGGAAAATTACTTCAGCGCCCCCACAAGCCCTTTACGCTGATTTTCCAGCGACACCACCCGGTTACACACCTCGTGGCCGAACTGTTCAAAATCAGCCTGCTGATTATTCCATTCGTTCTGAACCGCCGTTTGCAGGCCGCCCAGGTTGCCCAGCACATTCTGCAGCGGGTTGCCGCCGCCTTTCAGCACCGCCTGCGCGCCCATTTCATTAATGCTGTCCTGCAGAATGCCGCCCATCGCCTGGTTCACCAGCTGCTGGCCATCGGCTCTCACCTGATCGACCGCTTTATAATGGAACGTCAGTCCGTCCTGGCGGCGCTCAATAATCCGGTTCATCTGCTCTTTTAACTGGGCATCCAGTTTGGTCAGGCGATTGCGCATGCTGCTGCTTTCCCCAACCTGTTTAGCAATAATGCCGTCCAGCGCTACGCGGCTTTTCTCTACGCGAGAGCGAGCCCCGTTATCGATCCACGGTAAATCCGTGCGCAGGGCTTTCTGGTAATTCAGCGCCTGCTGGCGCTGTGCGGCGGTCAGCGTCTTCTGAACACCGTTGTATTGCACGCTGCCGTCAGGCGCGATGACCAGATTGCCGTTCTCACCCACAACCTGCACGGACTGCGGGTTAATGACCACGTCATCACGTGGATTGACGCTGCACTGATAGTCCGCGTGTGCCGAAGCGGCGGTGACCAGCAGCGCGCCTAAAAGAACCTTACGGATCATATTTTCTCCTGAAAAATCAGCTCCTGAAAAAAAGGCCGGTTAATTAACCAGCCTGTTTTTACTAAAGCTTAATCCCACCAGACGTCGAACAGATCGCTGATGCGAACATCTTCGAGCTTGCGGTCTTCTAACCATTTACGCACCAGCGCCTGATGCTCTTCGGTGCATTTGCCAATCTCTTCCATGCACACCAGACCTTCCCAGACCAGGTAACCGCTGCCGTCAAACGCCAGCTTGTTCGGCGCGATCACTTCGGCGATCAGCTCGTCCACAGTTTTATCAATTTGCTCTTCGGAAGTGCCCTCCGGGAAGCGCCAGGCAATCGAGAACCCCAGTTCCTGGAACTCTTCGATGTGCATTTTCTTACGCAGACGACGGCTACGATTCTTTGCCATTATTTCACCCTCTCGAACATTAAGTCCCATACGCCGTGACCAAGACGATGGCCACGTTGTTCAAATTTGGTTACCGGACGTGAGTCCGGACGCGGTACGTAGTCGTGACTCTCCGACTGGTTTTTATACCCTTCGATAGAGGACATCACTTCGAGCATATGTTCAGCATAAGGTTCCCAGTCGGTGGCCATATGGAACACGCCGCCTAACTTCAGCTTGCGCTTCACCAGGTCAGCAAACGGTACCTGAACGATACGGCGTTTATTATGACGTGCTTTATGCCATGGATCAGGGAAAAACAGCTGAACCATGTTCAAAGAATTGTCAGGAATCATGTTTTCCAGCACTTCCACCGCGTCGTGGCACATCACACGAAGGTTCTCCACGCCGGCCTCATGCGCGGTGCTCAGACAAGCGCCGACGCCCGGTGAATGCACTTCAATACCGAGATAGTTATGCTGTGGATTGGTTTGTGCCATGGTTACCAGCGAGGTGCCCATACCAAAACCGATCTCCAGCGTGACCGGCGCTTCGCGGCCAAAAATCTCGCTAAAGTCGGCAGGCTCGGCCTGGAACTCAACGCCCATCACCGGCCAGTAGTTATCCAGCGCATGCTGCTGGCCTTTTGTCAGACGCCCCTGGCGACGGACAAAGCTGCGGATGCGGCGCAGCACACGGCCTTCTTCATTAAATTCCGGTGAAATGACGTCATTCTTCATGGTTTTCTTAACGCTTCGCTTAGTGTTCGGGAAACGGGCATTATCCAAAGTTAAGGATGAGAAGCAAGTGGCAGAAAGTTCCGGTTTACAGCTTTACGCCGCTGTGCTGGAATCGGCTCCTTTATTACACCTTTGCCGGATATCCCGCGTTGACCATGCAAGCTCCTCAATTCGCCCAACAAGTCCTCGACTGGTACCACAAGTATGGGCGCAAAACCCTGCCGTGGCAGCAGGAGAAAACGCCTTATAAAGTATGGCTCTCTGAGGTAATGTTGCAACAAACCCAGGTCGCGACGGTCATCCCTTATTTTGAGCGCTTTATGGCGCGTTTCCCCACCGTGACCGACCTGGCGAACGCCCCGCTGGACGAAGTGCTGCACCTGTGGACGGGGCTGGGTTATTACGCCCGCGCGCGCAATCTGCATAAAGCCGCTAAGCAGGTTGCCAATAAACACGGTGGCGTTTTCCCTCAAACGTATGACGAAGTGGCCGACCTGCCTGGCGTCGGGCGCTCAACCGCAGGCGCGATTCTGTCTCTTTCGTTGGGTAAACACTTCCCGATTCTCGATGGCAACGTAAAGCGCGTGCTCGCCCGTTGCTATGCCGTTTCCGGCTGGCCGGGCAAAAAAGAGGTTGAAAACCGCCTCTGGGAAATCAGCGAACGCGTAACCCCTGCACAGGGCGTTAGCCAGTTTAATCAGGCGATGATGGACCTTGGGGCCATGGTCTGCACCCGCTCAAAGCCAAAATGCGAGCTTTGCCCGCTGAACACCGGCTGCGTAGCCTATGCCAACCACAGCTGGGCGAACTATCCCGGCAAGAAGCCTAAAGTGACGCTGCCTGAACGCACCGGTTATATGCTGATGATGCAGCATGGCGATGAAGTCTTCCTGGCGCAGCGTCCGGCAGTCGGGCTATGGGGAGGCCTATTCTGCTTCCCACAGTTCGCTGAAGAACAGGAATTACACCGCTGGCTGGAGCAGAGAGGAATTCCGGCAGATAATCTCACGCAGTTAACGGCTTTCCGCCACACCTTTAGCCATTTCCATTTAGACATTGTGCCGATGTGGCTTCCGGTGTCGTCCATGGACGGCTGCATGGATGAAGGCCCCGCTCTCTGGTATAACTTAGGCCAGCCACCATCTGTCGGGCTGGCGGCTCCCGTGGAGCGCCTGCTACAACAATTACGAGCCGAACCGGTTGCCTTAGCGTCAGTTCGCGCCGAAGAAGAGGAATAATCATGAGCAGAACGATTTTTTGTACTTACCTGCAGCGCGAAGCTGAAGGCCAGGATTTCCAGCTGTACCCGGGCGAACTAGGCAAGCGAATCTATAACGAAATCTCCAAAGAGGCCTGGGCGCAGTGGCAGTCCAAGCAGACCATGCTGATCAATGAAAGAAAGATGAGCATGATGAACCCAGAACACCGCAAAGAGCTGGAAAACGAGATGGTCAATTTCCTGTTTGAAGGGAAAGAAGTCCATATCGAAGGCTTCACCCCGCCAGAAAAACAGTAATCGTCGGCACCTTTTTGCAAACACAACACGCATACACGGAATGATGAAAAAACTTCTCGCGCTGGCTCTCGTGGCCCCGTTGCTGATCTCCTGCTCCAGTAAAAAAGGCGATGACGCTTTTAACGAAGCCTACGTAAAGGACACCAACGGGTTTGATATTTTGATGGGGCAGTTTGCCAACAACATCGAAAATATCTGGGGTATGAAAGAGGTCCTGATCGCAGGCCCGAAGGATTACGTCAAATACACCGACCAATATCTGACGCGTAGCCACATCAACTTCGACGAAGGTACCATAACCGTTGAGACCATCGCGGGCACCGATCCTGCCGCGCACCTGCGCCAGGCCATCATTACCACCCTGCTGATGGGAGACGATCCTGGCTCAATAGATCTCTATTCCGATGCCAACGACGTCCAGATCTCCAAAGAGCCGTTCCTTTACGGGCAGGTCGTGGATAACACTGGCCAGCCCATTCGTTGGGAAGGCCGTGCGACGAAGTTTGCCGACTACCTGCTGCAAACGCGACTGCAAAAGCGCAGTACCGGGCTGAAAATTGTCTATAGCGTGACCATCAATCTTGTGCCTAATCACCTCGACAAACGAGCACATAAATACATCGGTATGGTACGTAAAGCGTCGAAGAAATACGGCGTGGACGAGTCATTGATTCTGGCAATCATGCAGACGGAATCCAGCTTCAACCCGTATGCGGTAAGCCACGCGGATGCACTGGGCCTGATGCAGGTTGTTCAGCACAGCGCCGGGGTTGACGTGTTTAAAGCGCAGGGGAAATGGGGCAAACCAAGCCGTAGCTTCCTGTTCGACCCGGAAAGTAACATTGATACCGGCACGGCTTATCTGGCGATTTTGCAGAACAGCTATCTGGGGCAGATTGATAACCCAACGTCACGTCGCTATGCGGTGATTACGGCCTATAACGGCGGCGCAGGCAGCGTGCTGCGGGTGTTCTCTAACGATAAGATGCAGGCGTTTAGCCTGATTAACAGCATGGCGCCGGGCGATGTCTATCAAACGTTGACCACGCGCCATCCGTCCGCAGAGTCTCGTCGTTATCTGTATAAAGTGAATAACGCCCAGAAGAGTTATCGTCGGCGGTAATTTACCCTCTCCCTAAAAGGGAGAGGTGACCTTCCGGGCATACACTTCTTCCCCCTTCTTTCCTCCCTCGCCCCTTGGGGCGAGGGCTGGGGTGAGGGGGCTATTCCCTCTTACTTCAGCATGTAGCCGTACAGCCGCTTAATGCCGTCCGAATCCGTCTCGCTGTACACACCCTGCAGCTCAGGGGAGAAGCCCGGCAGCATATTCACGCCCTCTTCCAGGGCCAGGAAGTAACGCAGTGCCGCCCCGCCCCAAACTTCACCCGGCACCACGCAAAGCACGCCTGGTGGATAAGGCAACGCACCTTCCGCCGCGATACGTCCTTCAGATTCGCTCAGGCGCACCAGCTCCACGTTGCCGCGAATAAACTGGATGTTGGCGTCCTGCGGGTTCACCACCACGGCAGGCAGGCTCTCCTTGCGGAACATCGCCTTCTGCAGCTCTTTGACCTCGAAGCTCACGTACAAATCGTGCATCTCCTGGCAAAGCTGGCGTAGGGTATAGCCCTTGTAGCGCACCGGGTATTTCTGATAAATAGTGGGTAGCACATCCGCCAGCGGCGTGTCGTCCTCAACATGCTGTTCAAACTGCGCCAGCATGGCCACCAGCTGAGCCAGCTTCTCGTGGCTTTCCGCTGGGGTAAGCAGGAACAGAATCGAGTTAAGATCCGACTTCTCCGGCACAATTCCGTTTTCACGCAGATAGTTAGCGAGGATCGCCGCTGGCACACCGAACTCGGTGTAGCGGCCGGTTTCGGGATCGATGCCCGGCGTGGTTAGAAGCAGCTTGCAGGGATCGACAAAATATTCGTCCTTCGCATAACCTTCAAAACCGTGCCAGCGCTCACCGGGTTCAAAGCTGAAGAAGCGGCGCTCCTGAGCGATCTTCTCCGTGGGGTGATCCTGCCACGGCCGCCCAGCCACTTCCGGCGGAATAAACGGTTTGATCATCTTACAGTTGGCGATAATCGCCTTGCGCGCTTCAATGCCCAGCGCTACGCATTCCGCCCACAGGCGACGGCCGCTTTCGCCCTCGTGGATCTTGGCATTTACATCCAGCGCAGCAAACAGCGGGTAAAACGGGCTGGTTGAAGCATGCAGCATAAAAGCATTGTTCAGCCGCTTGTGCGGGCAAAAACGGGCCTGGCCGCGAAGATGGTTATCTTTCTTATGGATCTGCGAAGTCTGGGAGAACCCGGCCTGCTGCTTGTGAACCGACTGAGTGACAAAGATCCCCGGATCGTTTTCATTCAGCTCCAGTAACAGCGGCGAACAGTCCGCCATCATCGGAATAAACTGCTCGTAGCCGACCCAAGCCGAATCAAAGAGGATGTAATCGCACAGATGGCCGATGTTATCCACTACCTGGCGAGCGTTATAAATTGTGCCGTCATAGGTGCCTAGCTGGATCACCGCCAGGCGGAAAGGCCTTGCCTCCTGAGCTCGTTCAGGTGCCACTTCCGCAATCAGCTCCCGCAGGTATTTCTCATCAAAACAGTGCGCATCAATGCCGCCGATAAAGCCAAAAGGATTGCGGGAAGCTTCCAGATAAACCGGGGTAGCACCGGCCTGGATGAGTGCGCCGTGGTGGTTTGATTTATGGTTGTTGCGGTCAAACAGCACCAGATCGCCGCGTGTCAGCAGAGCATTGGTCACCACTTTGTTCGCCGCAGAGGTGCCGTTAAGCACGAAATAAGTTTTGTCGGCGTGGAAAACTTTCGCGGCAAACTTCTGCGCGTGCTTAGCTGAGCCTTCGTGGATCAGCAGGTCACCCAGCTTAACGTCCGCGTTGCACATGTCTGCACGAAATACGTTCTCACCAAAGAAATCATAAAACTGCCGTCCCGCCGGGTGTTTTTTAAAGAATTTCCCGTGCTGGTGCCCCGGACAGGCAAAAGTGCTGTTGTCCATCGCCACATATTTGGTCAGCGTGTTGAAGAACGGTGGCAACAGATCTTCTTCGTAGTCGCTGGCCGCGGTTTCCAGCTCCAGATAATCCTGCGCTTTCCCGGCAATCACGCCGCTTACCGCAGGTAAACCGTCAACGGCGGTTTCGCTAAAAATAAACACTGGCAAATTAAAACCCGTGCGTTTAAGCAAGGCCAGAATGCCGCTGCGGCTGTCCGCAACGGAGATGACAACTGCCGCCACATCGGTGAAGTCGGTCTCGTCGAGCGTGACCACTTCACGATGCGTTGAGAGTAATGCAGCCACATCGTGGCTGGCGGCAATTTTCAGTGATTTCATAAGCACAAATCCCCGTCTGCAAGGATGAGTGAGTGCCAACCGGCACGGCAAAGGGAAAATTCCCCAACGAAGGCGTTCTGAAGGTCTTAGGTGTGAATCCACTTCGACCGCCAGACATCAGTAAAACCAGGCGATTCCTGATTTTACTGATGTCCTGCAGCGAGCAAGCATTGCCCTCACCGCATGGTGAGCAAGGGACTTCGGAAGGTTATAGCAGCACGGACGAGCGCCATCCCGAAAGATGCATGGGAATTGAGAGTGAACATCAAGGCGCCCCGTAGTAGATAAGAAAACTGGCGCAATCATGGCACCTTCTGCCAGGGGGTTCAACATGAAGTCTGTAACAGCCCGCACATAAATCAGGCAAACGCACCGTGCTGTACAACAAAGCCATTGACGCGGAATGGGGTTTACGGTTTAATGCGCCCCGTTGCCCGGATAGCTCAGTCGGTAGAGCAGGGGATTGAAAATCCCCGTGTCCTTGGTTCGATTCCGAGTCCGGGCACCACTATTTCAGAAGAACCCGCCTATGGCGGGTTTTTTGCTTTTGGAGAAGTGGACTCTGCATCGAACTGAAGTTCGATTATTCGTCTTATCCCTGAGACTCACCCCATGGGGGGCCAGCGCAAGCACTGTTCAAAAACGTTCCCGACGTTTTTGGCCGAGTCCGGGCACCATTATTTAGAAAAACCAGCCTACGGGCTGGTTTTTTGCTTTTAGAGATATGAGCTCTACATCGAAAGCTCCGTCACGCCAACACGCTACCTGTCTTTGACCACAATCAGCGGTTCGATATCACTCTCTTTTTTAATCACCAGTGAATCATCCCCACGTAAACAAGTGCCGCCATAGCTGCCGCCCACGGTAAAAGTGCAGACCTGGATGTATTTGCCATCCACCTTCGGCAGGCACCACAGCTGCTGATAGATATTCTTGCGGTCCACGAACTTGCCGCTGGTTTTATCCAGCAGTTCATCGTGGTGACTAACCAGATCGATATTGCTGCCGCAGCGCCCGGCAATCGGCTTCACCGCGTAACCGGTTTTTGCCAGCAGGTCGTTCACCTCGAAATCCGTATCCAGCAGGTAACGGTGGTTCGGGAACAGCTGCCAGAGCACCGGCAGAATGGCTTTGTTACCGGGGATAACCGTCCACAGCGGCTCAAACACCAGCACTTCCGGACGAAGCAAGACGTCAATCAGGCGCACCTCGCCTTGCGGATGACCGGTACGGATTGGAACGGCGGCATATTCGGTTTCGCTAACCTCACGAATTTGCTCAATCGCGGTTTCCCACGCCCAGGTTTTCCAGACGCAGTTCACCGCCCGGCCGTCATTATCAATAAGCTGCCCGGCGCTGTCCCAGCTTAACTCGCCCAGCCCGTGCAATATTTTGGTGTCAAACCCGGCCTGCATCAGCGAACGCTGCATGAACAACGCGTGGTAATCCTCCTCAGCGTCATTGTCCTGCATGATATGGACAAACGGCCGGGCGCTGCTGTGCTTCCACGCCCCGGTAAGCTCCTCCAGCAACCCTTCCGCCGGATTATGCCCGGTGCCCCGGTATCCCGTCTTAACCCACTCTTCAAGGATAAGCCCGCTTTCAGTGTGGCAGGAGGCCGAATCGGCGTTGTATTCGTACACCTTCAGCCCGCGCTCATCCATGCAAAAATCCATGCGGCCGCTGACCATCTGATGGCGGCGCCATTGCCAGGAAAGCCTCAGACGCGGCCAGAGAATTTTGGGGATATCAAAGAGTGCCAGAAGATCGTCGTCTTTCAGTACTTTATCCGTGGCGTGCAGGTACATCAGGTGCAGCTCGTTAGTGGCTTTGATTAGCTCCTGCTCGGCGCTTTCCGTAATAGTGAAATACTGGCAAGGATCTTTATTAATAATGTGCCCATTGGCCTGTATATAGGCCAGTTGGAGTTCATCTTTTTCATTCAGCCATTTGCCGTCAAACTGGCGCTTATTGGCCAGGCGGGCCCCGCCAATTTTTAGCGCTTCACCGCCGATGTCTGGCTGTGGCTCGCTGTCGGTCGTATCTTCAGTCTGAATCATCCAGCCAAGAATCGACGTGTCGGCAAACGTATCCTGCAGCGTGTAATGACCTTCGCGCTCAACCAGGGTTAACTCACGCGTCCATTGTTGCCCGGCGGGTAGCGCCGCATGAATCACGTTCTGCTCGGCGATGCGCACTTTATTGCCGATAAGCTGAGTGATCACCGCGACATGGCCGGTTTCGTGAAACTCGCCGCCCTTCTGCCAGATAAGCAACGCGCCCGCCTCCGGCGCTCGTTTTGAGCCATTCGCAAAGGCCTGAAGCGGCAGAATATTGTCGTTCACCACCTGACGTAAAAAACGCAGCGAGAAGATTTCCCAGGCCATGTGAACATCGGTAAAGACAAAGCCGTAGTTTAAGAAGAGAAAGCGGCGGGCAAACTCTACGCACTGCCATTTGTGGCCCATGTATTCGTTGCCGATGTAGCTGCGAAACTCCGCGTCTTCGGGGTAATTTTTCGGGTCGAGGCTGCCGTAATTAGAGGAGTAAATCGCTACGCCACCCGGCGCATAGCCCAGAAGTGTACCAAAGGGCGAATCGTTGTCTGGTGTTCCTGTATGCATGTGTCCAACCTAAATCAGGCAGGCGGCAAAGGTCACGCGGATTGTCGTCTGCACGTTAAAATTAACCTGACAGAGAAGCCGTTATCATACACCTCTGCCAACGGTTTTGTGCAGTCGCGCTTCGTTTAAACAGACATATTCCGGCAGGTCGTACTCCAAAGAAAAAGGCTGCCTCAGCGGGCAGCCTTTGTTAAAAAGTGACTCAGCCAGTTTATTTGTTCCCGTACTCGCTGCCGTTAACCCAGGCGTGATCTTTCTCCCAGGTAAACATCCACTTGCGTACCGGCCCCGCCATCACGTTCAGGTAATAGCTGTCGTACCCGGCCATCGTCGCCACCGGGTGGTAACCTTTCGGCACTTTCACCACGTCTTTGTCGTACACCGCCATGCACTCATCGAGCGCGCGATCGTCGGTATACACGCGCTGCAGACAGAATCCCTGCGGTGGATTGAGGCGGTGATAATAGGTCTCTTCAAGGTAGGTTTCGTTGGGCGGATTATCGGTGTCGTGCTTGTGGCTCGGGTACGAACTAGTGCAGCCCTCGTTGGTGTACACCTCCACCACCAGCAGGCTGTCGGCGGGCTTATCCTCCGGCAGAATATTGTGGACATAGCGCTGGTTGTGGCCTTTGCCGCGCGCCTCGGCATCAACATCCTGCGGGGCAATGAGCCGCGTGGCATAAGTCCCTTTACCCGGCGCGGAGCAAACGGCCAGTTCGAGCGCGGTGAGCGCCAGAACCTTAACCCCCTCGCCGGACGTCACGTACACGGCCCAGGGTTTACGGCGCTCAAACGGGCTCATGCGGTCGCCTATTTCAGGGAAGCGAGCGAGCGGCGTGTCCACCGTCGCACGTCCTGCGACCAGCACCAGGCAGCGCTCTTCCTCCACGGCGGGCAGTTCCAGAACCTGCCCTTCCTGAAGCTGATAAGCGGCGAATCCCACGTAGCCCCAGCCCGCGTTTTCCGGCGTGACGCACTGCGTCTGCCCCTGCGCGTCCGGCTGCTGCCAGCGGGAAAGTAATTCGGCCATGCTCCCTCCTTAAATCAGCCCGGCTTCGCGAGCAAAACGGCTCAAATTAGCGTAGCCCAGCCGCGCGTAGGTCATCGGGTGCGCCACAGCCGGATCCTGCTCGGCCTCAACTACCAGCCAGCCCTGATAGCCATGCTTTTTCAGCAGCGCCATGATCGGCGGGTAGTTCACGCAGCCATCGCCCGGCACGGTAAATACGCCGCTCAGGACCGCATCCAGGAAGCTGGTTTTACGGTTTTTCACGTCCGCCAGCACACCGGCACGTACGTCTTTGCAATGCACGTGATTAATACGCGAGATCCAGCGTTCGGCTACCGCCAGCGGATCGGCCCCCGCAAAAGTCAGGTGCCCGGTGTCCAGCAACAGCCCGACTTCCGGCCCGGTGTGAATCATCAGATTATTCACGTCATCCGCGCTCTCAATCACCGTTCCCATGTGGTGATGATAGGCAATTTTCACGCCCTGCTGCTGGGTATAACGGGAGAACGCGGTAAGCTTTTCGCCGTACTCCTGCCAGCGTTCGGCCGGGAAACGAGGCCGTAAATGCACCGGAGTTTGCTGCTCACCGTGAATGCAGTGGGTGACTTCGGCAAATACCAGCACCTTCGCCCCCAGCTCGCGCAGCAGCGTCAGGTGCGGCTGCACGGCCTCAATTTCCTGCTCAACAGAGCGCTCAAGCAAACGGCCGGAATACCAGCCGGAGACCAGCTTCAAATCATGCTTATCGAGAATCGGCCCCAGCACGCCGGCCTCTCGCGGGAATTTATTCCCCAGTTCAAAGCCTTCAAACCCTGCCTCTTTTCCTTCGCTCAGGCAGGTTTCCAGCGGCGTGTCGGCGCCCAAAGAAGGCAGATCGTCATTGGTCCAGGTCAGCGGGTTAATGCCTAAATGCACGGTCATAATGCTCTCCTTATTGTTTATGCTGGCCGCGCTCGCGCCACAGGGCGATCAGCCGCAGGTAATTGTCACGGATGCGCGCCACCAGCTGCGCATCGTCGATATCGCGTTTTAACCAGGCCTGCGAGGCTTCACCAAACAGCGTGCGCCCTACCGCAAAGCCTTTCACAATCGGGTAATTAGCGGCGGCATTGAAGCCATCACGCAGCACCTCTACCGGGGCATCCAGGCCGAGGATCACCACGCCGCGGCAGTGGGAATCGCGTTTATCCACCAGCTCGCTCAGGGCCGCCCAGCCAGCGCTGCTCAGCGGCGGCAGCTTCCACCAGTCCGGGTAGATACCGAGGTTGTAGAAGCGGGAAACGGCTCTGAGATAAAGCTCGTCGCTGCGCGGCATATTCGCCGGGAGGATAACTTCCAGCAGCAGCTCGTGGCCCGACTGGCAGCAGGCGCGGTACACTTCGGCAATCTTCTGCTCCTGCTCCAGACGCAGAGCGTGAGCATCTTCCGGGTGGAAAAAGACCAGGCACTTAACAATGTGTTCCTGCGGCCAGCTAATCAGCTGTGAGCCAATATTGCCGTGTTCCATTTCCAGCGGGCGTGACCCTGGCAGCTCAATCGGGCGACCGATCCACCAGCCTTCACCGGTGATGGAATTCAGCGCGTCCTGGCCGAAGGTGCCGTCGCACAACAGTCCGGCTTTGCCCTCCAGCTCGGCACGCTGAGCGGCTTCACGGCTAGCCTGTAAAATCAATTGTTTAAGCACCGGAATACGGCGTAAATCCGCGCCGCTTTTCAGCGCCATCTCTTCCAGTTGGCTGCGGTGATCGAACGCCATCACGCAGAGTTCCGGCCACTGGCGTCGACGCGTGGTGACGCGGTGCAGGTGATTCAGGCGTGCGTCGAGATCCGGGCGAGGCACCTGATGTTCACGCGAAAGGTAATCATCCAGCTCAATTTTGCTCGGCATCGCCGGGGCGCAGCCGTGGCGTGAAACCACCAGCGCGCCGCAGGCATTGGCATAGCGGCAGGCCTGCTCCCAGCCTTCGTCATTGAGGTAGCCACGCAGCAAGCCGGACATGAACGCGTCCCCCGCGCCCAGTACGTTGAGCACTTCCACGCGCACGCCGCTGACGTTTATCCCGCCATCCAGCGAGTCAGGAATCAGCCCGAGGAACACGGAACAACCTTGCGCTCCACGCTTACAGACCAGCGTCGCCTCGGTGTTTTGCCGCACTTTTTTCAGTGCCGCGAGCGTGTCGGTTGACCCGCCGGCAATGTGGAATTCTTCTTCGGTGCCGACAATCACATCAAAAAGATGCAGAACCGCTTGCAGCTGGGTTGTGACCTGTCCGGCTTCAACAAAGCGCGTCTCGCCGTCGCCGAGGGAAGTCAGCCCCCACAGCACCGGGCGATAATCAATATCCAGCACGGTGCGAACATCATTCCGGCGGGCATAGCTCAGCGCAGTCAGCACCGCCTCACGGGTACGCGGGTTTGAGAGGTGCGTGCCGGTAATCGCCAGGCAGCGGGCAGAGGCAATGTACTCTTCGCTGAAATCGTCCGCCGTAATCGCCATATCCGCGCAGTTGTCGCGGTAAAAAATCAGCGGGAAAGTGTCGCGATCTTTGATGCCCAGCAGCACCAGTGCGGTCAGCCGATCTTTGTCGGTGATTAAATGGCTGGTGTCGCAGCCAACCTGGCTAAGTTCTTCGCGCAGAAAGCGCCCCATGTGCTCGTCGCCAACGCGCGCCAGCATGGAGGATTTCAGCCCCTGGCGAGCGGTGCCGTAGGCCACATTGCCGGACGAGCCGCCAAGATAGCGGGCGAAGCTGCTGGCATCTTCCAGCCGCGCGCCAATCTGCTGGCTGTAGAGATCTACCGCGACCCGCCCCATGCAAATCAGATCCAACTGCTTTTCTTTCATGCTTCGTCCTCAGACAATGTCAGATACGTTGATCCAGCGCCCCTGCTGGTGTGACAGGGCGATCGCGTCGAGAATGCGAGACACCTTCCAGCCTTCTTCAAAATCCGGCCACAGCGGGGCATCGGCGGCAATGCCATCGATCAGATCGCGTACTTCCACCGTTTTTTGATCGTTAAAGCCAATGCCGTGTCCCGCCCCCATGCAGAACGAACCGTAATCCGGGTGAGCCGGGCCAACCAGCAGCGTGCGGAACCCCTGGCGGCCTTCGGGATCGCTTTGCAGATAAAGTTTCAGCTCCGCCATGCGTTCCTGGGTAAAACTCAGCGCGCCTTTCGTGCCGGTGATCGTCCAGGTCAGCCCCATTTTTCTACCGCTGGCGACACGTGACGTTTCGATCACGCCCTGAGCGCCGCCTTCAAAACGCACCATCGCGTGGGCCTGATCTTCGTTTTCCACGGCGATCATCTCGCGGCTGCCAACGGAAGCCGGCCGCTCCGGCACCACGATTTTTAGGTCACCGCAGACTTCGTGGATATCGCCCACCAGGTACTGCGCCATATTGACGATGTGCGCCGCCAGATCTCCCAGCGCGCCAAGCCCGGCGGTTTCTTTGAAGCAATGCCAGTGGATCGGCGAAAGCGGATCGGCCATATAGTCTTCATTGTGGGTGCCGTAGAAGTGGATCACTTCCCCGATCTCACCGCGTGCAATGATCTGCTTTGCAAGCTGCGCCGTCGGGTTCTTCATGTAGTTGAAGCCGACCGATGTCTTCACTCCAGCCAGATCGGCAGCATCCACCATCAGGCGAGCGTCGCGGGCGTTAAGCGCCAGAGGCTTTTCTGAATAGACGTGCTTGCCGTGGCGAATCGCTTCCAGCGCCATCTCTTTATGCAGGTGGTTTGGGGAACAAATGTCCACCACGTCAATGTTCGGGTCCGCCACCAGTTCGCGCCAGTCGCCGGTGGAGCGATTAAACCCAAACGCCGCGGCGCGTTTTGCCGCCAGCTCCGGCGTGACTTCCGCTATCATTTCACGTACCAGTTCGCCCTGCAGGTCAAAGACCGTCGGCGCCTGGGCGTAGGCGATGGCGTGGGCTTTGCCGATGTAGCCGGTGCCGATTAAACCAATTCTGACCTTTTTCATATGTTGTTCCTGAAGTCGTGACCAGCCTTTGTACCCTCACCCCAGCCCTCTCCCTGAAAGGGAGAGGGCGAAAAACAGAGGCTGCTTTGAACATTTCCCCTTTGGAGGCATGAGTCATCTCCGCTCTTATTCCCTCTGGGAAGAGGGTTAGGGTGAAGGGCAATCTCTACAGCGCGCCGCGCCGGTTCTTGGCGTAAGTATCAAACGCCACCGCCAGCACGATAATCAGCCCGGTAATGATCTGCTGGTAGTAGGCCGACACGTTCATCAGCACCAGGCCATTAATCAGGATCCCCATGATGATGGCGCCGATGATCGTGCCGCTGATCCGCCCGTAGCCGCCCATCAGCGATGTCCCGCCGATCACCACCGAGGCGATAACGCGCAGCTCGAAGGAGATCCCCGCTACCGCTTCAGCGCTGCCCAATCGGGCGCTGAGCACAAAGCCCGCCAGCCCGGCAAGACAGCCAATCACCACATACACGCTAACCAGCACGCGCCTCACGTTAACCCCGGCGAGGCGAGCCGCTTCCGGGTTGCCGCCGATGGCATACACAAAGCGCCCCCAGCGAGTTTTATGCAGCGCCAGATAACCCAGAATCGAGACGATGGCGAAGATCCAGATAGGTATCGAGATGCCGAGCATTTCGCCGCGTCCCCACCAGCGGTAGCCGGCATCAAACCCGGCGATTGGCGCGCCGTCGTTGATCACCAGCGTCAGGCCGCGCCAGATAGTCATCCCGCCCAGCGTGACAATAAACGGCGGCAGACGCAGGCGAGTGACGCCCAGACCGTGCAGGAAACCAATCAGCGTGCCGAGCGCCAGGCAAATCCCCAACCCCAGCAGCCAGCTAAAGCCGCCCCAGGCGTTCGGATCGACAGTGGTAAAGTTATCTCCCTTGATCACGTAGGCTGCGGTCATCGCGCACACGGCCAGGATCGAACCCACCGAC
This sequence comes from Cedecea sp. B1(4), assembly GCF_059414925.1. Taxonomy (NCBI): domain Bacteria; kingdom Pseudomonadati; phylum Pseudomonadota; class Gammaproteobacteria; order Enterobacterales; family Enterobacteriaceae; genus Cedecea; species Cedecea sp. B1(4). Next base: position 302,837 of record NZ_JCAHMZ010000006.1, read on the forward strand.
AGATCGATACCCGCCGTGAGAATGACAAAGGTCATGCCCACCGCGATGATCCCGTAGATAGAAACCTCGGTCAGGATGTTGAAAATATTACGTTCGGACAGGAAGTTGCTGTTCTGCGACTGGAAGAAGATCAGCAGCAGGAACATGAAGATCAGCACCCCGAAGCGCTCGAAGAAAGCGATCGGATCGAAGCGCGAGGCACTTTTTGCCGGCGTCTGGGTTTTGGTAATCATCTGCGTCATGGGCTCCCCCGTTATGCGGCGCTTAAGGCGCTATGGTTGATGGCCATCAGGGTCATCAGCCGTTCTTCGTTGGCTTCGTCGCCGTGCAGTTCGCCGGTCACTCGCCCTTCACTGATGGTGATGATCCGATCCGACACCGCGAGAATTTCCGGCAGGTCGGAAGAGATCACGATCACCGCCACGCCTCGCTTAGCCATATCAAACAGCACCTGATGCACTTCAGATTTCGTGCCTACGTCAATGCCGCGAGTCGGCTCGTCGACGATCAACACCCTTGGATTCAGCGCCATACAGCGCGCCAGGATCACTTTTTGCTGGTTCCCGCCGGAGAGCTTGCGCACCTCCTGCTCGGCGTTAACCATTTTGATTTGTAGCGCCTGCCTGTAGGACTCAATCAGCGCATCTTCTTTGCGCGGGCTAACGAAATAGCGCCAGGTCAGCAGGGACGAAAGGCTGGAGAGCGACAGGTTGTCGCGGATCGACAGGCCCAGCACCGCCCCTTCTTTTTTACGATCTTCCGGCACCAGCGCGATCCCCTGGTCCAGCGCGTGCATCGGGTTTTGCGGCCGGTAAGATTTGCCATCCAGTTCGAAGCTGCCGGTGGTGAATTTGTCTGCGCCAAACAGGCAGCGAGCAACCTCGGTGCGTCCGGCACCAACCAGCCCGGCGATGCCCAACACTTCTCCGGCGTGCACGTGGAAACTGATGTCTTTCAACGCAATGCCGTGTGGATCAAGCGGCGGCTTTTCACGGCTCAGCCCCTTCACCGCCAGGCGGATGGGCTTGTCTGCATGGTGCGTGAGGCTGGCATCGCGGCGGTTAAACACCACGTCTCGACCGACCATCAGGCGAATAATTTGCTCCACGTTGGTGCCCGCCACGTCGCCGGAGCCGGTATAGCGGCCATCCTGGAACACGGTGAAACGGTCACAAAGCTGGAAGACTTCATGCAGGCGATGAGTCACATAAATAATGCTGACGCCACGGCCCTTAAGCTCGCGCACCACGCGGTGCAGGCTCTCGACTTCGCTGTCGCTCAGGGCAGCGGATGGCTCATCCATAATGATCAGCCGGGCGTTCAGCGTCAGCGCCCTGGCAATCTCCACCATTTGCTGCTGGGCAACGCTCAGGCGGGCCACGGCGGTCGTCGGCGCAACGTTGAGCTGCAAATAATCCAGAATGACCTGCGCTTCCTGGTTCACCGCTTTGCTGTCGACGATCAGGTTGCGGCGGCGCGGCTCGCGGCCAAGAAACATGTTTTCCGCCACCGTCATATTGGGCAGCAGGTTAAATTCTTGATAAATAGTGATAATGCCTTTGTTCTGGCGCGCTACCGGCGAGTCATCCGCAGAAAGCGTTTCACCGTTAAACCAGATCTCACCGCGCGTTTGCGGCTGCGCCCCGGCCAGCGCCTTCAGCAGCGTGGATTTTCCCGCGCCGTTTTCCCCCAGCAGGGCATGGATTTCCCCCTGCCCGACGCTGAGCTGTGCGCTGCTTAACGCCCAAACGCCGGAGAAACTCTTCGCCAGGTCGGTCACTTTCAGTAAAGGTTGCGACATCAGACTGCTCCTCTGTTGCGCCCGCCCGCCCGCAGGCGGACGGGCACGTTCAGATTTATTTGCCGGCTTCGCCGATACGCTCTGCTTGATCGAGGTTATCTTTGGTGATCATCGTGGGCGCGTAATCTGCCCCGGTAATCGCCTTCTTCTCGCGAATGTTGGCCACCAGTTGGCTCATTGCGGTTTTCACCGCAAAACCAGGGCGCTGATCGGCGGTTGCCGCCATCCAGCCATCGCGTACGCGGGCCAGCGCTTCCGGCACTGCGTCGAAGCCGGTCACCAGCACTTCACCCGGCTTCATGCCCTGGCCCTGCAGCGCTTCAATCGCCCCGAGCGCCATATCGTCGTTGGCGGAGAGGATCACCTGAGGCTTTTTCGGCAGCGATGGCAGGACGCTTTCAACGATGCGCATGCCTTCGGAACGCATCCAGTTCCCGGTCTGATCGGCGACGATCTTGTATTTATCGCCCCCGGCTTTCAGACCGTCGCGGATCCCTTTGGTACGTTCGATATTGGAGGAGGAGCCAGGCTGCCCGGTCAGCAGCACGATGTCCGCGCCGTCAGGGAATTTGGCTTTCACAAAGTCCGCCACCGCCTGGCCGCCTTTATAGTTGTTGGCACCAAAGTGCGGCACTGGCTTATCGCTAACAACCGAGCGGTCGAGTGTCACCACCGGCAGCTTGGCATCCTGAATTTCCCCTACCGCGCTCGACACGGCGTTAACGTCGTTTGGCGAAACGATAAAGCCCTGAGCGCCACGGGTGATGGCGTTTTCCAGGTCCGCGACCTGCTTAGGAGAGCTGCCCTGGCTGTCGAGAACCTGCAGCTTGACGCCCATCTCTTTGGCGGCCTGCACGGCGGTGCGCTGCATATGCACTTCAAACGGCATCGCAAGGTTGGGGGTGCTAAAAACAATCTGTTCGTTTTCGGCCAGCGCCGGAGCCGTGGTCAGGGCGATGAGGGCGGCGAGGATCAGCTTTTTCATTGTTATCTCTCTTCTATGTGTAGGGTCTTCGGAGGTTACAAAGCAACTTCGCGCTGGCTACGCAGTGACTCCAGCGCCTTGTCGGCCAGGTACAGGGCGCGTTCACCGTCATCGCCGCTGCACTCGGGTTTGGCCTCGCCGCGCAGGACGGCAACAAAGTGCTGCCATTCGGCGGCGTAGGCATCTTTGTAGCGCTGGAGGAAGAAGTGTTCTGGCAACGCGCTGGTGTTCCCGCCGTCGCCAAAGAATTGAACCTGGTTTTCCAGGATATTGCCCGCTGTCAGCAGGCCCTTAGCGCCGTGCAGCTCCAGACGCTGGTCATAGCCATAGGCCGAGCGGCGGCTGTTCACGATGGTCGCCAGCGCCCCGGAGGCATATTTCAGGACGATAAAAGCGGTATCGATGTCGCCCGCTTCGCCAATCGCCGGATCCACCAGATTGCTGCCCTGGGCATACACGGTCACCGGCTCCTCGCCCATGATGAAGCGAGCCATATCAAAGTCGTGAATGGTCATGTCGCGGAACATGCCGCCGGAGACACGCACATATTCAGCGGGCGGCGGCGACGGGTCGCGGGAGATAATCACCAGCGATTCAGGTGTGCCTATCCGCCCCTGCAGCGCTTCGTTTTTCAGCTTGCGGAACTGAGGGTCAAAGCGGCGGTTAAAGCCGATAAACAGCGGCACATTATGAGCTTTCACCACTTTCAGGCAGTCGCGCACGCGGGCCAGATCCAAATGTACCGGCTTTTCACAGAAGATCGCTTTGCCATGTTTGGCGGCAAGCTCAATCAGGTCAGCGTGAGTGTCGGTCGCCGAGGCGATCAGCACCGCATGCACCTCCGGGTCGCTCATCGCCTGGGCAACGCTCTGCTGGCGTGCCTGGTATTTTTCGGCAATGCGCGCGGCGTTTTCTGCATTAGGATCGACAACGGACCAGAGGGTGGAATGGGGATGGGCGGCAATATTGGCGGCGTGGATTTGGCCGATACGGCCCGCGCCCAGTAAAGCAATGTTAAACATGGCGGCTCCCGAAAGTGGTGTTGCAATAGGGTCATGAGCCGGGTCTTCCGGCTTTCACATGCAGCTGAATAACGACGCCTTAAATAAAACATTTATTTCATTTTAATGCAGAGTGAAAGTTTCATTTTTGCGCAGAGGTTAACATTTTGATAATTTATCGGCTGTATTTTGTTAGCAAAATCACAACGCCGAATGAATTAAAACCCGCACAGAGAAGGGATTTGAAAGGGAGATCGCGCCCATGGTGCCGCGCAAGAGGAAAAGAAATTAAAAATGGAATAAACATTCCGCCAGATAGTCCAGCGGAATGCTAAAGGGTTAGTATTGACGGGCGTTTTTGAGCTTAGCGGCGGTTTGTTGAGCGGCGTCGGCAACCGCGCCCGAACGAGAAACCTGGGCATCGCCGGTGCGCCACCAGGCCTCGTAGTCGTGGGTCATGGTTTTAGGCAGCACTTTGATATCCAGCAGCGTTGGCCCAGGCTCATGCCGGGATGCCTCCAGCGCGGCAAGCAGCTCCGCCTCGCTATTGACCCGCCAGGCTTTGCAGCCGTAGCTTTCGGCATTTTGGGCAAAATCGACCTTCACCAGCGGGCCATCTAGCCTGCCGCTGTGTGGGTTTCGATGACGGTTTTCGGTACCAAAACTGCCCATGCCGTGGCCCATCTGCAGGTTATTGATGCAACCGAACCCGGCATTATCGAACAGCAGAATGGTGATTTTTATCCCTTCCTGCACGGCGGTTTGCAGCTCGGAATGCAGCATCAGGTAAGAACCGTCCCCCACCATCGCATACACTGGCTGCTGCGGCTTCGCGAGCTTTGCCCCCGCCGCCGCGGCAATCTCGTAGCCCATGCACGAATAGCCGTACTCGAGGTGATAGCTGTCCGGCGTTTTTACCTGCCACAGGCGCTGTAAATCCCCCGGCAGCGAACCCGCCGCGCCCACCACGATAGCCTCTTCTTCAATATGCTGATTCACCAGGCCCAGCACGCGGGTTTGAGTCAATGATGTACCTAGCTCACGGCTGTATTCCTGCAACGTTTCGTCCAGATGGCCCGCCACTTCCGGGGCTTCTCCCGCCTGCCATTGCCGAGTCCACAGCCGCTGGCACTCCTCGCGCCAGGCCGCTTGAGCGTTAGCGGCCTCGTTCTGCCAGGCGGCGTGATAGCCAGCCTGATGCAGCCCGGCAGTCAACTGCTCAAGCCCAATCCGGGCATCGGCCACCAGCGGTGTGGCGTCCAGCTTCAGGGCGTCGAATTCGGCTACGTTTAGCAGCAGGTACTCAGCCTCGGGTGAAAACAGCGATTTAGAGCCGGTGGTAAAGTCGGTCAGCCGGGTCCCGACGCCGATGATTAAATCCGCCTGCGGGGCCAGTAGGTTAGCCGCCAGGCCGCCCGTCACGCCAAGGCCGCCCAAATTAAGTGAGTGCTCGCTTACAAGAGCACCTTTTCCGGCCTGGGTTTCGGCAAACGGTAGCCCGAAGCGTTCCACAAAATCCTGAAAAACCTGATGCGCGCCGGAATAGCGAACCCCACCGCCGCAAATAACCAGCGGACGACGCTTGCTGGCAATGAGCTTTAGCGCGGCATGCAGCCGGTTTTCATCCGGCGGACGCCGCTCGATATGGTGTACTCGCCGGGCAAAGAAGCTTTGTGGATAATCCCAGGCTTCACCCTGCACATCCTGCGGCAGGCAAATCGTTACCGCGCCGGTATCCGCAGGGTTAGTAAGCACTCGCATGGCGCTAATCATGGCGCTCATCAGCTGTTCCGGACGGTTGATTCTGTCCCAATAACGGGACACCGGCCGGAAGCAGTCGTTGGTGCTGATGCTCAGGTCATGAAACTGCTCGATTTGCTGGAGCACCGGGTCCGGCTGGCGGCTGGCGTAAATGTCGCCGGGCAAGAGCAGAAGCGGAATACGGTTAGCGGTGGCCGTTGCGGCGGCAGTCACCATATTGGCTGCCCCCGGCCCCACGGAGGAGGTCACGGCATAAATACGCTGCCGCCGGTGTTGCTTAGCGAAGCCGGTGGCGATATGCGCCATGCCCTGTTCGTTACAGCCCTGATGCACCTTCAGGTGGCCGGGGTCTTCCTCCAGCGCCTGCCCAAGCCCGAGCACGTTGCCGTGCCCGAAAATGGTCATTACGCCTTCCACAAAGGGCGCTTCCTGCCCGTCGATTTCAACGTACTGCTGGTTTAAAAACCTGACCAGCGCCTGCGCCATGGTCATGCGGTGTGTGGTCATCTTTCCTCCCCTTAGCCCAGCGTCGGCATTGAGAATGCAGATCCTTGCTGATGGCTGGTTTCCGGCCAGCGAGCGGTGACGGTTTTCATCCGCGTATAGAAACGCACGCCGTCGCTGCCGTGCACGTTCAGCGGCCCGAAGATAGAACGCTTCCAGCCGCCAAAACTGTGGAAAGCCATCGGCACCGGGATAGGCACGTTCACGCCGACCATGCCCACCAGAACCTCTTCGGTGAATCGCCTTGCGGTACCACCGTCACGGGTAAAAATCGCCGTGCCGTTGCCGTACTCGTGCTTGTTGATCAGTTCCAGCGCGCTGGCGTAATCCGGCACTCGCACCACGCTCAGTACCGGGCCGAAAATCTCTTCTTTATAAATGGTCATCTCAGGCGTGACATGGTCAAACAGCGTTGGGCCAACAAAATAGCCGCCTTCATGGCCTGCCAGCCTGAGGCCCCGACCGTCCACGCGCAGCGTCGCGCCCTGCTGCTCTCCGCTATCAATATAGCCCAGCACTTTGGCCCGGTGCGGTGCAGAAATCAGCGGTCCCATTTCGTTTTCCGGCTCCTGCCCAAGGCCCGGCCCCACACGCAGCGTAGCAAGCTGTTTTTCCAGCCCCACGCACAGCGCATCTGCAGTTTCATCCCCCACGGCAACCACCACCGAAAGCGCCATGCAGCGTTCCCCCGCGGCACCAAAAGCCGCCCCCATAATGGCGTTAGTTGCCATCTCCAGATCGGCATCCGGCATCAAAATACAGTGGTTTTTCGCTCCGCCCAGCGCCTGGCAGCGCTTGCCGTGGGCGGAAGCGGTCTGGTAAATGTATTCGGCAATCGGCGTAGAGCCGACAAAGCTAACGGCCTGAATCCTTGGGTCGGTCAGCAATACGTCCACGGCTTCTTTATCGCCCTGCACCACGTTAAACACGCCGTCCGGCAGCCCGGCTTCCTTCAGCAACTGAGCCAGACGCAGCGACAGAGACGGATCTTTTTCCGACGGTTTGAGCACAAAGGTATTCCCGGTTGCCAGCGCGATAGGGAACATCCACATCGGCACCATTGCCGGGAAATTAAACGGCGTGATCCCCGCACAGACGCCAAGCGGCTGCATCAGAGAATGACTGTCCACGCCCGTACCCACGTTGGCCGAATGCTCGCCCTTTTGCAGATGCGGGATGCCGCAGGCGAATTCCACCACTTCAAGGCCGCGGGTCAGTTCGCCCACCGCGTCAGAATAAACCTTGCCGTGCTCTTCGCTGATGAGTTTCGCCAGGCTGTCCATGTGTTCCTCAAGCAGGCTTTTAAAGCGGAACATCACGCGGGCGCGCTTAAGCGGAGACTGGCGAGCCCAGCCTGGAAACGCTTGCTGGGCAGCGGCAATGGCCTGCTCCGTCTGCCTGGCCGTGCTCATGGCGACCTGGCGGATCTGCTCGCCGGTCGCCGGGTTAAAGATCGCCTGTACCCGCTGGCCTTCGCCCGCGACGCATTCACCGTGGATAAAATTCGCTACCGTCTCCATCTCTGGCCTCTTGCTGTTAGGGTTGTCTCCCGAACACTGTATATGAAACAAACATTCCATTTTAAGTTGAAATAAAATAAATGTTGATTATTGTGATCAACACTTCGTTTTTATGTTAACCCGCAGAATGAGGTGCAAAGACTGAGACATCAGCGGCGTTTCAGCCGCCGCCAGTTTTGGTGCATCTGTTTCATTTTTGCCGGTACTACGCTTAAATACATTTCAGCGAATACTTTTGAGGATGGCAAATTGACCACGGCGACAACCCTGAGCGAACTCCAGCAGCAGATCCGCGACCGCTATGACAGCCTGAGTAAAAGGCTGCAGCAGGTTTCCCGCTACGTGCTGGATAACACCAACAGCGTGGCATTTGATACCGTGGCCGCCATTGCCGAGCGGGCGGAAGTACCGCCCTCTACGCTTATCCGCTTTGCCAATGCCTTTGATTTCAGCGGGTTCAACGAGATGAAACAGCTGTTTCGCATGAATCTGGTGGAAGAGACAGCCAGCTATACCGATCGAGCCAGGCTGTTCCGTGAGCTGGGCAGCGAAGCCGTGCCTGAAACGCCGCTGGATATTTTGCAGGAGTTTGCCCGCTCAAATGCTCAGGCCCTGCAGCAGCTGGCCGCCCGTACCGAACCGGAAATGCTGCAACGTGCCGTGGAACTGCTGGCCGAAGCAGACACGATCTACGTTGTGGGCCTGCGTCGCTCCTTTAGCGTGGCGGCTTATCTGACCTATGCCCTGAGCCATCTGGATTGCCGCGCCGTACTGCTGGACGGGCTTGGCGGGATGCTGCGCGAGCAGGTCAACCGGGTGAAAGCAAAAGATATTGTGGTGTCGATAAGCTTCTCTCCGTATGCCGAAGAGACGCTGATGGTGAGTGAAATTGCCGCCCAGGCGGGGGCTCGGCAGATAGTGATCACGGACAGCCAAATTAGCCCATTCGCCACGTTTAGCGATCTCTGTTTTGTGGTGAAAGAGGCGCAGGTAGACGCCTTCCGCTCGCAGTCCGCCACGCTTTGCCTGGTGCAGTCGCTGATGGTGGCGCTCGCGTATTATCAAGGCACGCCCCACAGCGCGCTTTCGCCGGAGGCTTGATTTTTGGATTGCCGAATGTCTCCGCAGGGTTAAGATGGAAACAACGTTTCAAAAATAACTCTTACCCTAAGGAGACACCATGCCCTACGAAGCCAGCCCGTCGCGTTATCAATCTATGCAGTATCGCTTCTGCGGCCAGAGCGGCCTGCAGCTGCCCGCGCTTTCTCTCGGCTTGTGGCACAGTTTTGGCGGCGTGAGTCCGCTGGAGTCCCAGCGCGATCTGCTTCGCACCGCGTTCGATCTTGGCATTACGCATTTCGATCTGGCGAATAACTACGGGCCGCCTCCGGGCTCGGCGGAAGAAAACTTTGGCCGCCTGCTGAAGCAGGATTTTGGCAGCTACCGCGACGAACTGATTATTGCCACCAAAGCTGGGTATGACATGTGGCCAGGCCCTTATGGTTCCGGCGGCTCACGTAAGTACCTGCTGGCAAGTTTGGATCAGAGCCTGAAGCGCATGGGGCTGGAGTACGTCGATATCTTCTATTCCCATCGAGTGGATGAGAGAACGCCGATGGAAGAAACGGCCAGCGCCCTGGCACATGCGGTGCAAAGCGGCAAAGCGCTTTACGTCGGGATCTCCTCTTACTCCGCCGAAAGAACACAGAAAATGGCCGATCTGCTGCGAGAATGGAAAATCCCGCTGCTTATTCACCAGCCCTCCTACAACCTGTTAAACCGCTGGGTCGATAAAAGTGGCCTGCTGGACACGCTGCAGCACAACGGCAGCGGCTGCATTGCCTTTACCCCGCTCGCCCAGGGCCTGCTGACCGGCAAATACCTGAACGGCATCCCGGAAGGCTCAAGGATGCAGGTGGAAGGCAATAAAATTCGCGGGCTGAATGAAAAGATGCTGACCGAGGCGAATCTCAGCAGCCTGCGCTTACTCAACGAGATGGCGCTGGAGCGTGGCCAGACAATGGCACAGATGGCGCTGAGCTGGCTGCTGAAAGATGAGCGCGTCACCTCAGTGCTGATCGGTGCCAGCCGGGCAGAACAGCTAAAAGAGAACGTTAAGGCGCTGGATAATCTGCACTTTACCTCAGAAGAGCTGGAGCGAATTGACCGCCACGTCGCCGATGGCGAGCTAAATCTGTGGCAGGCATCCTCCGACAAATAAAAGCCAAAGCCCCTGTAAACAGGGGCTTAGTTTTTAATATTTCCCGCTGCGGGAAAGCTTGTCGAGATAGCCCATCACAAACGCCGACAGCACAAACGTCAGGTGGATGATCACGTACCACATCAGCTTGTTGTCCGGCACGTTTTTAGCGTCCATAAAAATACGCAGCAGATGGATAGAAGAGATGGCCACGATGGATGCCGCGACTTTATTCTTCAGCGAGCCTGAGTCCATTTTCCCCAGCCAGCTTAGTTTCTCTTTGCCTTCGTAAATATCCAGCGTCGAGACAAAGTTCTCATAGCCGGAAAACATCACCATCACCAGCAGGCCGCCGACCAGCGCCATATCCACCAGCGAGAGCAGGGTCAAAATTAAGTCAGCCTCCGCAATCGAGAAGATATTCGGGAGAACGTGAATGATCTCCTGGAAAAACTTCACCGTCAGCGCAAGCAGGGCCAGAGATAACCCGAAGTAAACCGGGGCCAGAAGCCAGCGCGAGGCGTACATCGCATTCTCAATAAAACGTTCCATAATGTCCTGTCTGGAAATAGCAAAAGGGCGTCATTATAGCGAATTCCGGCGTTTAAGCGTGAGCCCCAGACGCAGGATTACAGGGCTCATACGCTGTTCAGGTCGATCTCCGGGCGCTGATACTGCGGCCATACCAACGCGACCAGTGCAGGATAAGCGTCGCGGCTAAACTCGTTAAAACACTGGCGCAGGTTCAGCACTTCAATGTCTGACAATGGCACCTGCTCACCTTCGGCACAGCGTTTTTTAATATTGTCATAATATTTATACACCGCCGAATTTAAATCACTGCAGCGGCGCTGGGCGCTAAATAAAACCGGCTGGGAAGTCAGTTCATCGATACGCATTTTTTTAATTGTGGCGTGAGTAAAATCAATATACTCGCTGTTAATACGCCAATAATAGCTGGGCGTAATTTTAGACATCAGCATGCCAAAATAATCTTCCCGCTCTTCGCTGGTGGTGATGGGTTGTATTTCACCCGCCGCACGATTTTTCTTATTATTTGAAGCGCTAAACTCCTTGAGCATAACCAATACAGCACATAACAAAATCAAAATAGTGACAATAGAATAAAATATGCTGTGCATAAGAAACTCCTGTTTTTTTTATTTTTGAATTGAGGCATCATATCGCGAATCTCTGAACCTGAATATTGAACCGATTTCAAAGGATCACATTCGATGCTACCTGAACACTTCATACCACGGCGCTATCCCGTTGTTGCACCGTCAACGCTCCCTGCAGAAGCTGAAAATAGTACCACGTCGGAAGTCGTTCAGGACAAGATTTTAACGCTGGAAAAAAACATCCTGAGCGGCAGTCATTATGCCGGACAGGCCAAGAACCGCCTGCTTGAAGAAACCGACCGTCATATTAAAGAGCGGCTGCTGTGTGCGGTTAGGATAGAGGCGTTACATGCCCTGATTGGCGAACTGGTTGAAAAAGAACTTATTAGTGCCGCCGATTTGCAGATGCTTATCGAAGACAAAACCGCCTGGGTGGGTAGCAAGGAACAGGAAATTTGGGTTAATCAAATGACCCAAGAAAAACCCTGGCCATTATGCTATTCAATTGACGAGTAGTGCCATGGCAGAACCTATAAAAAAACAGCCCTTGTTAATTAGCGCTGATGAAAATAAAGACCATGAATTTACGTTAAGTAAAAATATAGCGATTCTGGTTCGCCTTAAGAATGAAAATATCACCCGTAATACGCAGGAAGTTACGGATATTACTTCGGCGCTTATCGATCTGAAGTGGATGAATCGCCGTGAAATCTTCCCGTGGCGTGCCAAAGAAGAGGTGTATGGGGCGGTGCTGGAGGAGATCCTCAGCCATCATCCAAAGCTTAAAGAGCAGATTCTTAAGCGGCTGGAAGGGCATTATCAGCGCCTGAAAGAGCAGGAAGCCCAGACGCTGTCGATGACCCGTGGTCTTGCAGAGAAGACGTGGAAGAGTTCTACGCTGTGATCTAATCCCTAAAGCCGTGCAAATGCTCTTTGCTGTACTGGTTAAATATTCCGTTCATCCGTCGATCTGTTTCCCCTCATCCCGGCTCTCTCCCCAAAGAGGGCGAGATAGTATACCGGTGCGGGGAACATGGTTTATCCCCTACCCTTCTGGGAGAGGGGTAGGATGGGGGTAAAAAACCAGAAGCGACGCGGCTGTTACAGTCAGCGCTGAACATAAAGCGAAGCACGATTCCGGCTTAAATCGCCTCCATTTTCTCTCCGACTGGCCAGGGTCCGGCCGTCGGGAACGACCGGAGCTTGAGCACGTCCGAAACGCATCTCAGCCGACCCAGGACTGGGAGATAAAACGGAGGTATGCCGCTTCAGCGGTCGATGTATTTCGCCAGGGGTCCGGGTTCTTAGGGGAGTGACGGTGATTCCTCTAAGATGTTCACCGGTACCACGGCTACATATAAAAAGGGCCGGAAGTGAACGGAATCTTAGCCGCGCCTTCATAGAGCATATTTGTAGTTAAGAAACTGTGCGGTGGAGAGGAGATTTATAGAGCAAGAAGATTTTCGCCCTCTCCAGATAAGAAGAGGGCTGAAGAACAAGTGGCGATTACTTCGCTTTCGTGACTTCCTGGCCGACCAGGCCAATCTTCAAATACCCTGCCTGGTGCAGCGTATCCATCACGTCCATCAGCGTTTCGTAGTCCACCGTTTTGTCCGCGCGGAAGAAAATGGTGGTGTCTTTTTTCCCTTCGGTTGCGGCAATCAGCGCATTGACCATCGACTCTTTGGTTACCGGGTCATTACCGATAAACATCGAATGATCGGCTTTTACCGACAGGTAAACCGGCTTCTCAGGGCGTGGCTGTGGTTCACTGCTGGAGGCCGGAAGGTTAACCTTCACGTCCACCGTTGCCAGCGGCGCCGCCACCATGAAGATGATCAGCAGCACCAACATAACGTCGATAAACGGCGTAACGTTGATTTCATGCATTTCACCATTGTCATCGAGGTTTTCGTTCAGACGCATTGCCATGGGGCATTAACCTACTCGCAGTTGCTGGGTATTACGCACCGGACGCGGCTGAGCGGTACCATCCAGGTCCAGATCGCGGCTTTGCAGCAGCAGAACCTGCGCGGCAACGTCGCTGAGGCTGGCTTTGTAGCTGCCTATCATACGCGCGAAGATGTTATAGATAACCACCGCCGGGATGGCGGCTACCAGGCCGATTGCCGTCGCCAGCAGCGCTTCTGCGATGCCCGGGGCAACGACCGCCAGGTTAGTGGTCTGGGATTGAGCGATACCGATGAAGCTGTTCATGATGCCCCAAACGGTACCGAACAGGCCGACGAACGGTGAAATCGCACCGATGGTGGCCAGGAAACCGTTACCGCGCCCCATGTGGCGCCCAACGGCGGCCACACGGCGCTCAAGGCGGAAGCCGGTACGATCTTTAATGCCTTCGTTATCTTCCACACCGGCTGAAAGTTCCAGTTCGTTCAGGGCTTCGTTGATTAACAGCGTGCTCAGGCTTTTACTGTCAAAGGCTTCTGCCGCGCTGCTCGCTTCGTTCAGGGAGCGCACGTTAGCCAGCTGCTGCTGCTCTCGCTTGAGGCGACGTTTCTGGGTGATCAGCTCCACGCTCTTACTGAAAAAGATGGCCCAGGTGACAACAGAGGCCAGAATCAGGCCAATCATCACGATCTTCACTACGATGTCAGCATGTTGATACATGCCCCAAACGGACAGATCCGTCTGCATCAGATTACTCGTCACGTCTTACGCTCCAGCGAGAAATAAATGTCAAAACTGAGACTAATATATCAAAAAACTATCGAATTGATAGTCGTTCTCATTAGTATTTGCAGACTGCCGGAAATTGTTGAAGCATTCCTTGCGCTTACGCAGGAAAAGCGACCACCTGGCGAAATGATGACTTTTTTCGCCAACCTGAGAAAACGCCATGATGCCCTTTGCCCATTCTGTGTTAATTTACGTCCAGACATCCAGATGGTTAGACGGGGAAGCGGAAATGGCGGAAAAACACATCGAAACGGCGCTGGTCAACGCCGGGCGCAGCAAGAAGTTTACTCAGGGTTCGGTTAACAGCGTGATTCAGCGCGCCTCCTCCCTCGTCTTTGAAAGCGTTGAGGCCAAAAAGCAGGCCACCGCTAACCGCGCTAAGGGCGAGCTGTTCTATGGCCGCCGCGGCACGCTGACCCATTTCTCGTTGCAGGAAGCGATGTGTGAACTTGAAGGCGGCGCGGGCTGTGCCCTCTTTCCCTGCGGCGCCGCCGCGGTGGCGAATACGATTCTGGCCTTTGTTGAACAGGGCGACCACGTTCTGGTGACCGAAACGGCCTATGAGCCAACGCAGGATTTCTGTACCAAAATTCTCTCAAAGCTTGGGGTTAGCACCGGCTGGTTCGCGCCGGAGATTGGTGCCGATATTGCCAACCTGATTCAGCCAAATACCAAAGTCGTTTTTCTGGAATCTCCCGGCTCCATTACGATGGAAGTCCACGATATTCCGGCGATTGTCGCGGCGGTAAGGCGCGTTGCCCCTGATGCTATCATCATGATCGACAATACCTGGGCGGCTGGCGTGCTGTTTAAAGCGCTGGAGTTCGGCATCGATATCTCCATTCAGGCGGGAACCAAATATTTAATTGGCCATTCGGATGCGATGGTTGGCACCGCAGTATCCAATGCCCGATGTTGGGATCAGCTGCGCGAGAATGCCTATCTGATGGGGCAAATGCTGGATGCAGACACCGCGTATATGACCAGCCGCGGTATTCGGACCCTGGGTGTTCGCCTGCGTCAGCATCAAGAAAGCAGCTTAAAAGTCGCCGAATGGCTGGCACAGCATCCGCAGGTTGAGCGCGTGAATCATCCAGCGCTGCCCGGCAGCAAAGGGCATGAATACTGGAAACGTGACTTTACAGGCAGCAGTGGTCTGTTCTCATTTGTGCTGAAAAAGCGGCTGAGTGATGAAGAGTATGAACAGTACCTCAATCATTTCGAGTATTTCAGCATGGCCTATTCCTGGGGCGGCTATGAATCGCTTATTCTCGCTAATCAGCCTGATGAGCTGGCGGAGATCCGCCCGGCAGGCGGCGTCGACTTTAGCGGCACCCTGGTTCGCCTTCATATTGGCCTGGAAAACGTGGACGATCTGATTGCAGATCTGGAAGCGGGTTTTCAGCGTATTGCCTAAAAATTCCGTTTATCGGTAATCGTGGAACAGTTTTTTGCCATTATCGGGATTTTGTTGAGCCTGGGATCAAGGTGTCGAGAAGATTTTAGCAGTACAATGTGTAGAAATTAAGGTGAGCCTAAGTTGCGGGTGTAATACTCGGGGCGAACTCAATAAGCGGTTCCACAGGAATACCTATGGCTGTTATACAAAATATTGTCGAGGCGCTTTGGCATCACGATTTTGCCGCGCTGGCCGACCCCCATGTGATTGGCATTGTCTATTGCGTTATGTTTGCGACGCTGTTCCTGGAAAATGGGCTACTTCCTGCTTCATTTTTGCCGGGCGATAGCCTGTTGCTGCTCGCGGGAGCGCTGATCGCCAAAGGCGTGATGGGCTTTGTACCGACGCTGGTGATTTTAACCATCGCAGCCAGTTTGGGCTGTTGGCTTAGTTATTTACAAGGGCGCTGGCTCGGCAATACCCGCACGGTTAAAGGCTGGCTGAAACAGCTGCCAACCCAGTACCACCAGCGCGCCACGCAAATGTTTGACCGCCACGGTTTACTGGCGCTGCTCGCGGGCCGCTTCCTGGCCTTTGTTCGTACTCTGCTGCCTACCATGGCGGGGATTTCCGGCCTCAGCAACCGCCGTTTTCAGTTCTTTAACTGGCTAAGCGGCCTGCTGTGGGTCGGCGTTGTGATTAGTCTGGGCTACGCGCTCAGCATGATCCCCTTTGTTAAGCGCCATGAAGATCAGGTGATGACCTTCCTGATGATTTTGCCGGTTGCTCTGCTGATTGTGGGGCTGGTCGGCACGGTGTTTGTGGTGCTGAAAAAAAAGGTTAGCGCCGCGTAACCGCGCTTGATAAAGAAAGAGCGGATAAGCCTGACTTATTCGCTCTTCGCTTTTGCCTCATTAAATAACCCGCATCCGCGCCATATCTTCCCCCGGCGTCACGCCAAAATAGCGTTTAAACTCCCGGCTAAACTGAGACGCGCTCTCGTAGCCCACGCGGATAGCCGCCGCGCTTGCCTTCATACCGTCATGCAGCATTAACATTCTTGCCTTATGCAGACGGTAAGTTTTCAGGTATTGCAGCGGCGACGTGCTGGTCACCGACTTGAAGTTGTGATGAAACGCAGAAACGCTCATGTTGGCCTCGGCTGCCAGCTGGTCCACCGACAAGTTTTCGGTGTACTGATTTTCAATCCGGCGCAGCACGCGGCTGATCAGGCTAAAATGCGTCTGGCGACTTACCAGCGCCAGTAGCGCCCCGCCGCTTGGGCCCGTCAAAACGTGATAAAGGATCTCGCGGATAATCTGCTTGCCCAGGACTCGGGCATCGAGAGGCCTCTCTAATACATCCAGCAACCGCTCTGCAGCGCAAAGAATTTCTTCCGACAGTTCGGCAGAATTTATCCCGTCGGTACAGGACTGCGGACGGAAGAGATCGTCTTCTCCGATGTCCATCAGCAAATCCTGCAGTTGCTGGATATCCACTTTCACACGCATCCCGGCGAGCGGTACGTCTGCCGTCGCAAAAGTTTCGCACTCGAAGGGTAAAGGCACCGTCAGCAGCAGGTATTCATTGGCGTCATAGCGGAATACGCGGTCATTAAGATAACCTGTTTTATGACCCGAAAAGAGAAAAACAATGCCCGGCTCGTACATGACCGGGGTACGCGCCATCGGTTTGGTGCCGTACATCAGCCGTACGCCATCAAAAAATACATCACTCTTTTCTTTTAAAATCAGCTGATTGATTTTATCCGTCAGCTGCTGGCAGATAGCCTGGCGGTTCATTTCTTACGTCTCCACGGCGCTTTTTATCCGGCTTACAGTGTGCGATGGATTCTGCAATTTCTCCAGTCGTTTGGAGAAACAGGCAAGAAAAAGGCAGGAATATGCATTGAGAGAGACAGAGTGGCGGACCACAATAAGCGCCATCAGATTTAGCAATGTGACTCATCTAACGAACGGGAAACCCATCATGAATAACTTCAATCTTCATACCCCAACCCGCATCCTGTTTGGTAAAGGCTCCCTGGCAGAATTGCGTGACCAGATCCCAGCCGACGCTCGCGTACTGATTACCTACGGCGGCGGCAGTGTGATTAAAACTGGCGTACTGGACCAGGTTAAAGACGCGCTGAAAGGCCTCGACGTGCTGGAGTTTGGCGGCATCGAACCTAACCCGTCTTACGAAACGCTGATGAAAGCCGTAGAGATTGCGCGTAAAGAAAACGTGACTTTCCTGCTGGCAGTAGGCGGTGGATCCGTGCTCGACGGCACTAAATTTATCGCCGCTGCGGCGCACTATCCGCAGGATATCGATCCGTGGAACATTCTGCTGACCCGCGGTAACGACGTGAAAAGCGCAATCCCAATGGGTTCCGTGCTGACGCTGCCGGCCACCGGCTCCGAATCTAACAAAGGCGCAGTAGTTTCTCGCCGCTCTACCGGCGACAAACAGGCGTTCATGTCTGACTTCGTGCAGCCTGTCTTTGCGGTTCTGGATCCGGTTTACACCTACACCCTGCCGCCTAAACAGGTGGCTAACGGCGTGGTGGATGCCTTTGTTCACACCATCGAGCAGTACCTGACCTACCCGGTCAACGCCAAAGTGCAGGATCGTTTTGCGGAAGGCATTCTGCTGACGCTGATCGAAGACGGCCCGAAAGCGCTGAAAGATCCTGAAAACTATGACGTGCGTGCGAACGTGATGTGGGCTGCAACAATGGCGCTGAACGGCCTAATCGGGGCTGGCGTGCCGCAGGACTGGGCGACCCACATGCTGGGCCACGAACTGACCGCGATGCACGGCCTGGATCACGCTCAAACGCTGGCGGTGGTTCTGCCTTCGCTGATGAATGAAAAGCGTAACGAGAAGCACGCCAAACTGCTGCAATACGCAGAACGCGTCTGGAACATCACCTCCGGCAGCGAAGAAGAGCGTATTGATGCGGCTATCGAAGCGACCCGCAATTTCTTCGAGAAAATGGGCACCGCAACTCGCCTGTCCGCCTACGGCCTGGACGGCAGCTCCATCCCTGCTCTGCTGGTGAAACTGGAAGAAAAAGGCATGACTAAGCTGGGCGAACATCAGGACATTACGCTGGACGTTAGCCGCCGCATTTACGAAGCCGCGCGCTAAGAGAATCCAGGTTAGCGATTTGATCGCCTGAGTTTCGACTAGACTTAATACAAAACTTACACCGGGCTTGCCCGGTGTTTTTCGCACTATTAAGGAGGTACGCATGACTCATCCAACCTTAATCAAGCTCCAGGATGGCAACGTAATGCCGCAGCTTGGGCTCGGTGTCTGGCAGGCCAGCAACGACCAGGTCAGGACGGCCATTGAGAAAGCCCTGGAAGTGGGATACCGCTCCATTGATACCGCCGCCGCCTACAAAAACGAGGACGGCGTAGGTGCCGCGCTGAAAAGCGCAGGCATTGCGCGTGACGATCTGTTTATTACCACCAAACTCTGGAACAGCGACCAGCAGCGGCCCCGCCAGGCGCTGGAAGACAGCCTTGAAAAACTGCAGCTTGATTATGTCGATCTCTACCTGCTGCACTGGCCGGTGCCGAGTAAAGATCATTATCTCGAAGCCTGGAAAGGGCTGATTGAGTTGCAAAAAGAGGGGCTGGCGAAGAGTATTGGGGTGTGTAACTTCAATCTTAATCATCTCCAGCGGCTGATCGACGAAACCGACGTTAGCCCGGTGATCAACCAGATTGAGCTGCACCCTCTGCTGCAACAGCGCCAGCTCCACGCCTGGAACGCGACCCACAAAATCCAGACCGAGTCCTGGAGCCCGCTGGCCCAGGGCGGTGAAGGCGTGTTTGATCAGAAAATCATTCGTGATTTAGCGGACAAATACGGCAAAACCCCGGCTCAGGTGGTGATTCGCTGGCACCTCGATAGCGGGCTGGTGGTTATCCCTAAATCGGTCACGCCTGCCCGTATTGCTGAAAACTTTGACGTGTTCGACTTCCGGCTGGACAAAGAAGAGCTGGCAGAAATCGCGAAGCTCGACAGCGGCAAACGCCTTGGGCCAGACCCGGACGTGTTTGTCGGCTAAATCCAGCTTCTCTTTCCGTCCCCAAAACCACCTTCGCCTTAACCCGCAGGGTGGTTTTTTATTTCCTGCACATCCCCTGCCCCAGCGCTTTCTACGTGTAACACATCCGTTTGATCGTCACGTGAATTTTCATGGCGTTCATTATTTGTTCTTTTAGCCGTAATCAAAAAGTCACACAACACCACGATAAATAGGGCCAGCTTCGCTAACTCATTTGGAATGGTTATGAACAGATCCCTTGCCGTAGTTACCAACTCTGACCTGGAGTCGCTGCCGCAGTTTGCGCCCGCGCCGGGGCGTAAAGTCCTGAGCGTTAAAAGCCTGAGTAAGGCCTATAACGCACACCAGACCGTGCTGCACGACATTAACTTCGACCTGCATGCCGGTGAACTGGTGGGCGTGATTGGCCGTTCAGGCGCGGGGAAATCTACGCTGCTGCATATTCTTAACGGTACGCATTCTGCCACGTCGGGCGAGATCCTCAGCTTTCCGGAAGTCGGGATGCCGCACGATGTGTCTAAACTCAGCGGTCGCGCCCTGAACCAGTGGCGCACCGAATGCGGCATGATCTTCCAGGACTTCTGCCTGGTGCCAAGACTGGACGTGCTGACTAACGTCCTTCTGGGTCGCCTGAGCCAGACCTCCACGCTGAAATCCCTGTTTAAGGTTTTCCCTGAAGCAGACCGCGCCCGCGCTATTTCGCTTCTGGAATGGATGAACATGCTGCCCCACGCCCTGCAGCGCGCCGAGAACCTTTCCGGCGGCCAGATGCAGCGCGTCGCCATTTGCCGCGCGCTGATGCAAAACCCAAGCATTCTGCTGGCCGATGAGCCGGTGGCTTCACTCGACCCGAAAAATACCCAACGCATCATGAAAGTGCTGCGTGAAGTGTGTGAGCAAGGCATCAGCGTGATGGTGAACCTGCATTCCATCGAGCTGGTGAAAGAGTACTGCACCCGCGTTATCGGGGTTGCAAAAGGAAATATCGTGTTTGACGGTCATCCGTCGATGTTAACGGACGACGTGCTGCATCTCTTGTACGGCGATGAAATCAATCAAGTGCATTAATTCTCTCTCCAATTGATACAACACAGGCAATGATAATGAAAAAGCAACTGACTGGCGCATTACGTTTATCCGCAGTGATTACTGGCCTTGTGATTGCAGGCCACGCTATGGCTGCTGACCAGCCGCGCGAACTGAACCTCGGGATCCTCGGCGGGCAGAATGCGACCCAGCAAATTGGTGATAACCAGTGTGTGAAGCAGTTCATGGATAAAGAACTGAATGTCGACACTAAACTGCGTAACTCTTCTGACTACTCTGGCGTTATTCAGGGCCTGATCGGCGGTAAAGTCGACCTGGTGCTGAGCATGTCCCCTTCTTCCTACGCTTCGGTGTACATGAACGATCCGAAAGCGGTGGATATCGTCGGCATCGCGGTTGACGATAAAGACCAGTCCCGCGGCTACCATTCCGTAGTGATCGTGAAAGCCGACAGTCCGTACAAAACCATCGAAGATCTGAAAGGCAAATCCTTCGGCTTCGCGGATCCGGACTCCACCTCTGGCTATCTGATCCCGAACCACGAGTTCAAACAGAAACTCGGCGGCACCGCGGACAACAAATACAACAACTTCTTCTCCAGCGTCACCTTCTCCGGCGGCCACGAGCAGGACATCCTGGGCGTGCTGAACGGCCAGTTTGCTGGCGCGGTGACCTGGGCTTCCATGGTTGGCGACTATAACGACGGCTACACCGCCGGGGCGTTTAACCGCCTGATTCGTATGGATCACCCTGACCTGATGAAGCAGATCCGCATCATCTGGACTTCGCCACTGATCCCGAACGGCCCGATCCTGGTCAGCAACAAGCTGCCAGCTGACTTCAAGGCCAAAGTGGTGGATGCGGTGAAAAAACTGGATAAAGAAGATCACGGCTGCTTTGTGAAGGCGATGGGCGGCACCCAGCACATCGGCCCGGCGTCAGTGGCTGATTTCCAGCAGATCATCGACATGAAGCGTGAGCTGGTTAGCGCTCGCTAATTGACGCCTACCGCATAAAAAATCGCACCCCGGCGGCCTGCCTGGGTGCTTTTTTATCAGGGCGGGGCAACCCGTCACCGGAAACAAACCGGATAATAAGTGATGATGTTGAATACGGAATTTGAGCGTTACTATCATCAGGTCAGAATGCGCCAGAAGCACGACACTCTGATTTGGTCCCTGCTGCTGGTAGGTCTGTATCTTACCGCCGGTCATATCGCTGAGTTCAGCCTGACCACCATCTGGCAATCGCTGCCAAACTTCCTCGACTACATGTTCGAAACCCTGCCGACACTGCACCTCCCGGTTCTGCTGGCCGACGTCCACACCAAAGGCTCGCTGGCCTACTGGGGATACCGCCTGCCGATTCAGCTGCCGCTGATTTGGGAAACGCTGCAGCTGGCGCTGGCGTCGACGCTGATTTCGACCTGCATTGCCGCTGTGCTGGCATTTTTGGCCGCCGGTAATACCTGGACGCCGCCCGCCGTGCGCTTCGGGGTTCGTGCTTCAGTTGCCTTCCTGAGAACCATGCCGGAGCTGGCGTGGGCGGTCATGTTCGTGATGGCCTTTGGTATCGGCGCTATTCCGGGGTTTCTGGCGCTGGCCCTGCACACCATTGGCAGCCTGACCAAGCTGTTTTATGAAGCCATCGAAAGCGCGTCCGACAAACCTGTGCGCGGCCTGGTGGCCTGCGGTGCCACGCCACTTCAGCGCGTGCGCTTCGCTCTGTGGCCACAGGTGAAACCGATCTTCCTGTCCTACAGCTTTATGCGCTTTGAAATTAACTTCCGTTCCTCCACCATTCTCGGCCTCGTTGGCGCGGGCGGGATCGGCCAGGAGCTGATGACCAACATTAAACTCGACCGCTACGACCAGGTCAGCATCACGCTGCTGCTGATTATCGTGGTAGTTTCCATCCTCGATGTCCTGTCCGGCAGGCTGCGCCGCTGGGTTCTGGAGGGGAAAAAATGAGCATTTCACAGGCAACACCGGATATCGCTAAAAGCCGCGAGCAGCACCGCGAACTTTACCGGATGCAGGGACGTTATCTGCGTCACATCGGCCTGCTGGCCGCCGCCATTTTAGGCTACTACGTCTGGTTTTTCTTCACTTTCGGCATCGACTCCGGGCAAATCCTGACCGGCATCGCTCAGCTCGGGCGCTATTTCCTGCGCATGTTTGTCTGGCATGACTTTGTGAACTGGCCGTTCGCCTATTACTTCTCGCAAATCGCTATTACGCTCGCCATTGTCTTTGCCGGGACGCTAACCGCCACTGTGCTGGCGCTGTTGCTGTCGTTCTTTGCCGCCCGCAATATCATGCAGGGCCCGGTGGCAAGGGTCATTGCGCTGCTGGTGCGCCGCCTGTTCGACCTGCTGCGCGGCGTGGATATGGCAATCTGGGGGCTAATATTTGTGCGCGCCGTGGGGCTTGGCCCGCTGGCTGGCGTACTGGCCATTATCATGCAGGATACCGGCTTACTGGGCAGGCTGTATGCCGAAGGGCACGAAGCGGTAGAACGCTCTCCGAGCCGGGGATTAACTGCCGTGGGCGCGGCGGGCATTCAGAAGCACCGCTTCGGGATCTTCACCCAGTCGTTCCCGGCGTTTCTCTCCCTCAGCCTGTATCAGATTGAGTCCAACACCCGTTCAGCGGCGGTGCTGGGTTTTGTCGGCGCGGGCGGTGTCGGCCTGGTTTATGCCGAGAACATGCGGCTGTGGAACTGGGACGTGGTGATGTTTATCACCCTGATTCTGGTCTGCGTGGTAATGGCGATGGATGCTATTTCTGCCTGGCTGCGCCGCCGCTATATCACCGGGAAGCCGGTGCCGCTGTATTCTCCGCAATAACGCCTAAACGGGGCACGGTTTTCGCCATGCCCCGGTTTCGCTATAAAGACCAGCTCAGCGTTTGCCAGCCGTAGCGAGCGCCCTGCGCCGCAAGCTTCTGGCAAGGATTTACCATCAGCACTTTATCGGCCTCAAGGCAGAGCGGTAGGTCGTTAATAGAGTCGGTATAAAACGTCAGTTCTCCGCTGTATTCGGGATTCACCGTCAGCCACTCCTTCAGACGGGTAATTTTACCTGCCTGATAGCTCGGCACGCCGCTTATCACGCTAGTGTAGGCGTTATTGCCGGTCACCAGGTCGATACCGATGGCGTGTTCAATGCCCAGCCGCGGCGCAATGGCCTTCACCAGTATGCTGACCGACGCAGAGATGATCATCATCTGCTGGCCCTGAGCGTGTAATTGCTCAATCAGGCGCTTCGCCTCCGGGTAAACCAGCGGCAGTACATCATTTTCTACGCAGCGAGCCACCAGCGTATCGACATCGGCAACTGTCATGCCGGCCAGAGGGGCCAGCGTGACGCCAACGTATTCGTGAATGTTCATTTCGCCACGCTGGTAGTCGAGCATCAGCTTATGCTCTTTGGCCAGATAATCAGGGTCTTTTATCAGCCCTTCGCGAGAAAGGAAGCGGCTCCAGAGAGTGCTGCAATCGGCGTCAATCAGGGTGTGGTCGAGGTCAAAAACGTACAGCGGGTTAGACATGTTCATTTCTCATTTCAGCAAAGAGGCCGCCGGGCAGCTTAGCACCAGACCCGGCGGACAGGGATTCCCACTTCTCTTTGTCGCAGAAAAAAATGACAGCGGCATGAAAGCACGCCGTTACTTCACATGCGGCTTCCTCTTTCCTGCTGCTGCCGGACGACGCTGGTGCGCAAGCGGGGTATGTTTCGTCAGCGCCGGGCGGGCGTGACGAGCATGCCTGCGGGCCTCACGTATCTCTTCCAGGGTCGGGGCAGGCACCAGGCATTCACGTCTGCCGCCAATCAGGTGCTTTTTCCCCATCGCCTCCAGCGCCTCACGGATCAGCGTCCAGTTAGCCGGGTCGTGATAGCGCAGCAGAGCTTTATGAAGGCGGCGCTGGCGGTCACCGCGAGGCACGACGATATCCTCGCTTTTGTAGTTCACCTTACTCAGCGGATTTTTGCCCGTGTAATACATGGTGGTTGAGTTAGCCAGCGGCGACGGATAGAAATTCTGAACCTGATCGAGGCGGAACCGATGCTGCTTCAGCCACAGCGCCAGGTTCACCATGTCCTCATCACGCGTCCCAGGGTGCGCGGAGATAAAGTATGGGATCAGATACTGCTCTTTGCCAGCCTGCTTCGAATAGGTATCGAACAGCTCTTTAAAGCGATGATAGCTACCTATCCCCGGCTTCATCATCTTCGACAACGGCCCTTCTTCGGTATGCTCTGGGGCAATTTTTAGATAACCGCCCACGTGGTAAGTGGCCAGCTCTTTGATGTAACGCGGATCAGCAACCGCCAGATCGTAACGCACGCCGGAGGCAATCAAGATCTTCTTCACGCCCTGCAGATCACGGGCGCGGCGGTAAAGATCGATAGTCGGCTGATGATTGGTGTCCATATGCTGGCAAATTTCCGGGTAAACGCACGACAGGCGACGGCAGGTTTGCTCTGCGCGCGGCGACTTACAGCGCAGCATATACATATTGGCCGTTGGGCCACCGAGATCGGACACCACGCCGGTAAAGCCCGGCACGCTGTCGCGCATGGCTTCGATTTCGCTGATGATGGAATCTTCGGATCGGCTCTGAATAATGCGGCCTTCATGCTCGGTGATGGAGCAGAAAGAGCAGCCGCCGAAGCAGCCGCGCATAATATTCACCGAGAAGCGGATCATCTCATAGGCCGGAATACGCGCCTTGCCGTAGGAAGGATGAGGCACACGCTGGTAAGGGAGCGCGAACACGCTATCCATCTCTTCGGTAGAAAGCGGGATTGCCGGGGGGTTGATCCAGATATAGCGATCGCCGTGCTTTTGCATCAGCGCTCGGGCGCAACCGGGGTTAGTTTCATGATGCAGGATCCGCGAAGCGTGGGCATACATCACCTTATCGGCCTTCACCTTCTCAAAGGACGGCAGCAGAGCATAGGTCTTTTCCCATGGCTTTGGTCGCGGCGGCTGCACGGTTACAGCTTTGGTTTCATCCTCCTTCTTGTCCTTCGGTTTATTACCGTCGGCACAGGGGAGATCGTCCCCGTAAGGGTGCGGAATGGGGTCGATTTTTCCTGGCGTATCAAGCCGGGTGGAATCGACGCCTGCCCAGCCGGGCATCGCTTCTTTGCGCATGATGGCAGTATTACGCACGTCGCAAATGTCAGCGATCCCTTCTCCGTTAGCCAGACGATGCGCCACTTCCACCAGCGGACGTTCACCATTGCCGAAGATCAGCATATCGGCTTTGGCATCAACTAAAATCGAGCGGCGCACGGTATCAGACCAGTAATCATAATGCGCGGTACGGCGCAGGCTGGCCTCGATGCCGCCGAGGATCACCGGCACATCACGCCACGCTTCTTTACAGCGCTGGGTGTAAACCAGAGAAGCACGATCGGGGCGCTTTCCTGCCACGTTATCCGGCGTGTAGGCGTCGTCGTGGCGCAGCTTGCGGTCCGCCGTGTAGCGGTTAATCATCGAATCCATGTTCCCGGCGGTCACGCCAAAGAACAGGTTCGGCTTGCCGAGGCGCATAAAGTCCTGTTTAGAAGACCAGTCCGGCTGAGCAATGATACCGACACGGAAACCCTGCGCCTCTAACATACGGCCACAGATGGCCATCCCAAAGCTGGGGTGATCCACGTAGGCATCGCCGGTGACCAGAATGATGTCGCAGCTGTCCCAGCCGAGTTCGTCCATCTCCGCGCGAGACATGGGTAAAAACGGCGCCGGACCAAAACAGGCGGCCCAGTATTGAGGCCATGAAAAGAGTTCGCGATCCGGCTGGATCAGGCTTTTGACGCTCATAATATTTCCGAAGAGATGATGTAGAAATGAACAAAAGGGCGGCGATTATACGCCTATTAGCAGTAATTTTTGAAGGGTTATTCGGTGTTTTACGCCCCTCACCCCGGCCCTCTCCCCGAAGGGCCGGGGGAAAGAATCTGTCGGGCTATCCCCTCTTCTTGCAGCAATAAGGGGATGTGCGTCAGGACAAAGCGTAATGAATCGTCGGGCTATCCCCTCTCCCTTGTAGGGAGAGGGTTAGGATGAGGGTAAAAACTACGGCGCTGGCTGAACCAATAGCTGACCGATGGAGCCGCGATCGGCAAGCTCCAGCGTCTGGCTGGAGTAGAGGAACGGGAAATGCTCCCAGGAAGGCTGCCCAAAGTAGACCAGCAGCTCAACCTGCCCGTCTATCCACACGGTATCCTTCCAGCCGCGATCTTCCCCGAATGGCGAAGCCCCGTTGACGTTGCGCACCAGGAAACTAACGCCCTCAATGTGGAAAGACTGCGGCGTATCAGCGCGCACCGTCCAGCGTTCCCAGGTGCCCTGCTGAGTCTGAATATCAATCCGCTTCATATCCCACAGCTGGCCGTTAATGCCCGGATCGTCACCGAGGGTGATTTCACGGCTGCGCGTTGGGTTACCGGCGATAATCTCTTCCGGCAGAAGGCGCATTGGCAGCGTGTCGGTCACCAGCGGCAGCAGCCCGGTAGGACGCAGCGTTAACACCAGCGTGGAAATCAAAATACTCGACGGCTCAAAGAAACCACGAATGCGATCCATGATCCCCGCCGCTTCACCGGCGGTAATCGAGACCTCTTTGCCTTCGGTCATGTCGATAAGAATTTCTCGCCGCTCTCCAGGCGCCAGCGACAGCTGCTTGACCGAAACGGGTGCCGGCAGGAACCCCTGATCGCTGGAAATCACCGCGATGGAGCGACCATCGCTCATTTGCAGCTGGTAGCGACGCGAGTTTGAGGCGTTCAACAAACGCAGGCGCACCCAACCACGGGACACTTCCACGTACGGGCTTTGCACCCCGTTTACCAGCAGCGTATCGCCAACAAAACCGCCGCTGCCTGGCTCCTGATACTCCGGCGCACCGAAGTTGTCGAGCCGCTTGTCCTGGATGATAATCGGAAAGTCATCCACGCCGTAATGGTTAGGGATTGGCAGAGATTTGCTGACTTCATCCTCAATTAACCACATCCCCGCGAGGCCGTTGTAAACCTGCCTTGCGGTGCGATTCGGCGTGTTGGCGTGATACCACAACGTAGCGGCTCGCTGGCGAATGGGTAAAACGGGCGCCCAGTCTACGTTCGGCGACATCATACGTGCGGCCCCGCCAATCAGCGGACCCGGTACCTGCAGGCCAGCAATCGTCATCGCAACATTTTCCTGCAGACGGTTGCTGTAGATCATCTTCACGTCATCCCCGCTCCAGACGCGAATGGTTGGCCCCATATAGCGCCCATTAAAGCCCCAAACGGGTGCCTTCGCGCCGCCGGTAAATGACCAGTGAGCGCGCTGCAGCGTCAGGAATAAGGGCTGGCCGCGACGAGATTCAAGCAGAGGGGGGACAGGTAAAGGCTGCTGCTGCCCTGCCGCGTTTGCCCTCAGCGGCACCGAGCCGGCACAAAGCGCAACTCCGGATGCCTGAATAAACTGACGCCGACTGAGTGACATAATTGCTCCATGTAAAACTGAATAACGAAAGGCGATACAAACCGTACCGCCAAAGGCGGCATTTAACTCGCCTGATTCTTTTCAACTTTGCCGGCTGCTTCACGCGCGGCAACTTCTTGATTGAGTTCGTCGATTTTGGCCATCATCAGTTCACGACAGTCAGTGGCCAGCTTACGGACCTGATCTTTCCCATAATCACTGGTATCAATTGGCGGCAGCATTTCGACGATGACCAACCCGTTGTTCCAACGGTTTAGCTTAATTTTATTACTGGTATTGGAAACGCACACCGGAATAATCGGCACGCCCGCGGCAATCGCGGCATGAAACGCCCCGGTTTTAAACGGAAGCAGGCCTCGACCACGGCTGCGGGTCCCTTCCGGGAACATCCAGATAGAAACATTACGTTTGCGAATCTGCTCGACAACCAGGGAGATAGTACCGTGGGCTTTTGCCCGGTTATCCCGGTCAATCAACAGGTTGCCCGTCAGCCAGTAAAGCTGGCCAAAAAACGGGATCCACACCAGGCTTTTTTTCCCCACTGTTACCGTCGGCGGCTGCACGATACTCGAGGCCGTCACCATATCGTAGTTGTTTTGATGGTTACCGATGTAAATCGCGGTGGGATGGTTTTCTGCACCGGCAGGTAAGCGGGTTTCGACCTTGAGACCGAATACCGGCGCCAGACGCCCGAAAAGGTGCCCAAAAGTTGCCACATGGCGCGGATTGCGCGGGCTAAACAGACAATAAATTGAACCAACGATGCATACCAGGATGCAGTAAATAACGACAATAATAAAACGTACAATCGCTAGCATAACTACCTCATGAGCCGAAGCCGTTGATAAGTATATCGGCTTTAGCGTAAAACACACCGGACGGCGGCAACGCTGCCACCGTACCCCGGATTATTCTTCGCTGTCTCCAGCTCCAGCCCGCATTGGGAAATCAACGTCCACGCGGTCGATACGCTGCAGGCCACGCATCAGCGTCCCCCGGCGGCCTCGCTCACCGGTAATTTTCTGCAGCTCTTCAGGGCGCAGCTTAATTTTACGCTTCCCGACGTGCAGCGTCAGCGTACTCTGCGGCGGCAGGATAAACAGATGTGCCAGCTTATCTTCACCTTTCGCCGCTTCGGCTGCCGGGATAGAGATAATTTTATTGCCCTTGCCTTTCGACAGTTCCGGCAGGTCACTCACCGGGAACATCAGCATGCGCCCGGCGGCGGTGATCGCCAACAGCATGTCGTCTGCGCTGTGAATTTCCAGCGGAGGGAGGACGCGGGCGTTATCCGGAAGGGAAATCAGCGTCTTACCTGCGCGGTTGCGTGAAACAACGTCGTTAAAGGTACAGACGAAGCCATAGCCTGCGTCCGAAGCCATCAGCAGCTTCTGATCGTCTGCGGCCATCAGCACATAGTCAACCGTCGCACCCGGCGGTGGCGTCAGCTTACCGGTCAGAGGCTCACCCTGACCACGCGCTGACGGCAGCGTGATAGGATCCAGCGCGTAGCTTCGCCCGGTGGAGTCAATGAACGCCACCGGTTGATTGCTCTTACCTTTGGCTGAGCCAAGGTAGCTGTCACCGGCTTTATAGCTCAGGCCCGGCGCGTCAATATCGTGGCCTTTGGCGCTGCGCACCCAGCCCATTTGCGACAGCACAATAGTCACCGGTTCAGACGGCATCATGTCATGCTCGCTCATCGCCTTCGCTTCACCGCGCTCATGCAGTGGAGAGCGACGGTCGTCGCCGTAGGTATCGGCGTCGGACTGCAGCTCTTTTTTCAGCAGCGTGTTCATTTTGCGCTCAGAAGCGAGAATACCCTGGAGCTGATCGCGTTCTTTTTCCAGCTCGTTCTGCTCGCCGCGGATCTTCATCTCTTCCAGTTTGGCGAGGTGGCGCAGCTTCAGCTCAAGGATAGCTTCAGCCTGCGTTTCGCTGATATCAAAGCGAGACATCAGCACCGGCTTCGGCTCATCCTCGGTACGAATGATATGGATCACTTCGTCTATATTGAGGAACGCTACCAGCAAACCTTCGAGGATATGCAGGCGTTTAAGGACTTTTTCCAGACGGTAGTTCAGGCGGCGGCGCACCGTGTCACGACGGTAGACCAGCCATTCGCTGAGGATCTCCAGCAGGTTTTTCACCGCCGGGCGACCGTCCAGGCCAATCATATTCAGATTAACGCGATAGCTTTTTTCCAAATCGGTGGTCGCGAACAGATGATTCATTACCTGCTCAACGTCCACGCGATTGGAACGAGGCACAATCACCAGCCGGGTCGGGTTTTCATGATCCGACTCGTCGCGCAGGTCTTCAACCATTGGCAGCTTTTTCGCGCGCATCTGGCTGGCAATCTGCTCCAGAACGCGAGCGCCTGACACCTGATGAGGCAGCGCGGTAATCACAACGTCGCCGTCTTCTTTGCGCCACACCGCACGCATGCGGATGGAGCCGCGCCCGTTCTGGTAGATTTTGCGAATATCTTCACGCGGCGTGATGATTTCCGCTTCGGTCGGATAATCCGGACCGTGGACGATATCCAGCAGGCTGTCCAACGTCGTTTTTGGCTGGTCAATCAGCGTTATGGCGGCCTGGGCAACTTCACGCAAGTTATGCGGAGGAATGTCGGTTGCCATGCCCACGGCGATACCGGTTGTGCCGTTAAGCAGGATGTTCGGTAAACGCGCAGGCAGCATTTTGGGCTCCTGCAGCGTTCCGTCAAAGTTCGGGATGTAGTCTACCGTTCCCTGCCCGAGCTCACTGAGCAGCAGCTCCGCGTACTTCGACAGGCGGGATTCGGTATAACGCATGGCAGCAAAGGACTTAGGATCGTCCGGCGCGCCCCAGTTTCCCTGCCCGTCCACCAGCGGATAGCGGTAAGAGAACGGCTGCGCCATCAACACCATCGCTTCATAACAGGCGCTGTCGCCGTGCGGATGGTATTTACCCAGCACATCACCCACGGTACGGGCTGACTTTTTGAATTTTGCGCTGGCGTTTAGCCCCAGCTCAGACATCGCATATACGATTCGACGCTGAACCGGCTTGAGCCCGTCGCCAATAAACGGCAGGGCGCGGTCCATGATGACGTACATGGAATAGTTGAGATACGCATTTTCCGTGAATTCGTGCAGCGCAAGACGCTCAGCACCATCATGAGTCAAATCACTCATTGCTCATTCATCCTCAAACTGACGAACCGATTGTGGCCACAATCGGCGTAATTGCCGCCGATAGTACCTTATCTGGCCTGTTGAGTCATAGCGATGAATAGCTTTATACGAAGCGGCAGCCCATATGGGCAAGCCGCATTTTCAGCGTTACTTCAGTTTGTTAATTTGCTTTACGTCGATTTCTATCGAGTTCCAGTCTTTATCCACTTTACCCTGAATTTCCACGGTGTCCTGAGGGGTAACCGTTTGGCCGTTCCAACGCTTATGGTCAATGTCTACATTGATACTGTCGGTTGCATCGCGGAAAATATAATCATCACCACCAATGCGCTGCTCAATTTTACCGGTCAGCGTCACCCAAGTGTCATCAGATAACGTTTTGGCCTGTTTTACCGTGGTTTTACTCCCCGTTGGGCCCACAAAGCCGCCCTGCTGTATAGGCTGAGTTTGTACCGAGGCATTAGGGTCAACAAACCCGCCGGTCTGAGCAGCAAATAGAGGGGCTGAAGTTAAAGCGATAATGGCAAATAAAGCGGCTGTCTTTTTCATAATGTAATTCTCCTTTCGTTTCTTAGCCCCTATTAAAGCGCCCAAATCTTAACGAGATCTTAACCCCTCTGCAGGAAGTGTTTTTTATTACAAATTTGCGGTCTTTGCCGAAGGAGCAGGCTTTTCTTCTGTACACACAAAGACGACAGGTATTTACTGCTCGTCTTAACGGCAGCAACAAGGAGTGCGCCATGCGCCTGTTACTTATTGAGGATGACCCACTAATTGGTGACGGCATTAAAGCCGGATTAATCAAAATGGGGTTTGCGGTTGACTGGTTTAGCGATGGGCCAAAGGGGCAAGCCGCACTTGGCCTGGCCCCCTACGACGCCGTAGTGTTGGATCTCAGTCTCCCTGGCATGGATGGCCTGGATATTCTGCGTGCCTGGCGTAAAGAGGGGCACAGTCAGCCCGTACTAATCCTGACTGCCAGAGACTCGCTGGAAGAGCGCATTGAAGGATTGCAGCTGGGTGCGGACGACTACCTTTGCAAACCATTCGCCCTGACAGAAGTGGCAGTGCGGTTGCAGGTACTCATCCGCCGGGCGCACGGCCACGCGCAGCCAGAGATTACCCACGGAAATGTCGTACTTTCTCCGGCAAACCATACGGTATCTCTCAACGGCGAGCCTCTACAGCTAAAGCCTAAGGAATTCGCTTTACTCGAGCTGCTTATGCGTAATGTCGGGCGTGTTCTGCCACGTACACTGATCGAGGAAAAAATCTATAGCTGGGACGATGAAGTCTCGCGCAACGCCCTTGAAGTTCACATCCATCATCTCCGTAAAAAGCTAGGCAGCGGTTTTATTCGCACCGTACACGGCATCGGCTATACGTTAGGTGATGCATGCTAAGAACGTTGACCAAAAGCTTACGCACACGCCTGACCGTAGGCTTTATAGTGCTGACCCTTGCAGCAGCAGCCTTTGCTAGTGCCGCCGCTTGGTATGAAGCCCGTAAATCGCTCAACAAGCTCTTCGATACCCAACAACTGCTTTTTGCTAAGCGGCTAAGCGTGCTGGATTTCGATGGCGCAAACAGCGCCGAGCCACAGCTTCCTCGCAGTAAAAACATTCTGAAAAAACATCGCGGTAAGCTCGATGATGACACATTAGCCTTCGCCATTTTTACCGCTGAGGGCAGGCTTGTGCTCAATGACGGCGACAGCGGTAAAGGACTGATCTATTCATGGCGTAGGGACGGATTTACGGACGGGCAACTCGTGGATGATGACGATCTCTGGCGTCTGGTCTGGCTGACAACGCCTGATGGTCGTTATCGTATCGTGGTCGGCCAGGAGTGGGACTACAGGAACGATATGGCTCTGGATATCGTGTCCGCTCAGCTCACGCCCTGGCTAATAGCACTGCCGCTGATGCTGGTCCTGCTGATTTGGTTAGTCAGTAGAGAACTGTCACCGCTTCGAAAACTGGCGCAAAAACTACAGCGTCGCCCCCCCGGTGACAACAGCAGACTCGAGACTCAGCCTCTCCCGCTGGAAGTCAGGCCACTTGTGGATGCCTTAAATCAGCTCTTTGAGCGTACAGAAGCGTTTATGCAGCGTGAAAGGCGCTTTACGTCCGATGCCGCCCACGAACTCCGAACCCCACTTGCGGCCCTGAAGGTACAGGCGGAGGTGGCACAACTGGCGGAAGATGATGCCCAAGTCAGAGAGCAAGCGCTGAACCAGCTTCATCAGGGCATTGACCGAGCCTCCCGTCTTGTTGAACAGCTGCTGACGCTTTCCCGGCTGGACTCCCTGGCTGAACTGAATGATGTCCAGGACTTGTCACTGCAGACTCTGCTTCAGGAAAGAGTGATGGAAGCCTGGCACGCGGCCCAGCGAGAGCATATTGATATCCACCTGCAGATGCCGGAAAAACCAGTAATCCAGCTCGTTCAGCCACTTCTGCTTGGGTTGATGTTGCGCAATATCATTGATAACGCCGTCCGCTACAGCCCTGCAGGCAGCGTTGTGAACATCGTACTTAAGGAGAATGAGCTTGAGGTTATCGACAATGGACCGGGCGTGAACCCTGAATATCTTGCCTCTTTGGGGGAACGCTTCTTCCGCCCACCAGGGCAGCTAAAAACCGGCAGCGGGCTGGGGTTGTCAATCGTAAGTCGGATTGCGGAGTTGCACGGCATGCAGGCAACTTTCGGCAACGCAGAAAGCGGCGGTTTTAGGGTTCGCATCAGTTGGAACTAAGAAATTTCAGCTGGATTATTGCTCGTGCAGCAAAAGTCTTTGCACATCCTGGTCATTTTTTCACAGTAAGGTTCTCATTATAATGATTGGCAAACGTAATTATTTAAGGGCTAACAATGAGCAACATCCTGATTATCAACGGCGGTAAAAAATTCGGTCATTCCAACGGCCAGCTTAATGACACCATGACCGAAGTCGCGGAAAGCTATTTGCGCGACCTCGGGCATGATGTCCAGGTCACCCGCGCAGACAGCGAATATGACGTTAAAGCGGAAGTTGAGAAATTCCTTTGGGCAGACAGCATCATCTGGCAGATGCCGGGCTGGTGGATGGGCGCCCCGTGGACGGTCAAAAAGTACATTGACGATGTGTTCACCGAAGGCCACGGTTCGCTGTATGCCAGCGATGGTCGTACCCGTTCAGACGCCTCTAAAAAATATGGTTCCGGCGGCCTGATTCAGGGCAAAACCTACATGATGTCCCTGACCTGGAACGCACCTTTAGAAGCTTTCACCGAAAAAGATCAGTTTTTCCATGGCGTTGGCGTAGACGGCGTTTATCTTCCATTCCACAAGGCTAACCAGTTCCTGGGTATGGAAGGGCTGCCAACCTTTATCGCTAATGACGTCATCAAGGCACCTGATGTGCCACATTATGTAGCAGAATATCGCAAGCATCTGGCTGGTATTTTTGCTTAACTGTTTGCCGGATAACATAAGGAGTTAGTCATGCTGACAGTGATTGCAGAAATTCGCACACGTCCTGGGCCACACCATCGCCAGGCGGTAATTGCAGCGTTTGAGAAAATTATTCCAACCGTGCTGAAGGAAGAAGGCTGCCACGGCTACGCGCCGCTGGTCGATCATAACGCCCAGGTCGCGTTCCAGACTACCGCCCCGGACTCCATCTTCATGCTGGAAAAATGGGAAAGCGTTGCGCATCTTGAAGCCCATCTTGAGACCGCCCACATGAAAGAACATAGCGCCCGCGTGAAAGACGACGTGCTGGAAGTGCATATCCGCATTCTCGAAGAAGCCGTGAAATAACTGGCGTCTGAGAATGCAAAAAGGGATGGCCTCAGCCATCCCTTTTACGTTTTGGAGAAAAACGTTTAGCCCTCGATATCGGCCATGTCGCCTTTTTCCTGCAGCCAGTTGCGGCGATCTTCCGAACGCTTTTTGGCCAACAGCATATCCATTGTCGCCAGCGTGCGCTGGTCGTCTTCATCGCTGATGGTCAGTTGAACCAGACGGCGCGTATTCGGATCAAGCGTGGTCTCGCGAAGCTGAAGCGGGTTCATCTCGCCCAGCCCTTTAAAGCGCTGCACGTTTGGCTTGCCTTTCTTGCGCTTAAGCTGTTCCAGCACGCCGGCTTTTTCTTCTTCATCCAGCGCGTAATAAACCTCTTTACCCAGATCGATGCGGTAGAGCGGCGGCATCGCCACGTAAACGTGACCACCTTTCACCAGTGCCCGGAAGTGGCGCACAAAGAGCGCGCACAGCAGCGTGGCAATGTGCAGACCATCGGAGTCCGCATCCGCAAGAATACAGACCTTGCCATAGCGCAATTGGCTCAGATCTTCACTGTCTGGATCAATACCGATCGCCACAGAAATATCGTGCACTTCCTGCGAGGCCAGTACTTCGTCAGAAGAAACTTCCCATGTGTTCAGGATCTTCCCTTTCAGCGGCATGATCGCTTGATATTCGCGATCGCGAGCCTGCTTCGCGGAGCCGCCCGCCGAGTCCCCTTCCACCAGGAATAGTTCGGTCCGGCTTAAATCCTGCGCAGTACAGTCTGCCAGCTTACCCGGCAGCGCTGGCCCGCTGGTCAGCTTTTTACGCACAACCTTCTTCGCGGCGCGCATCCGGCGCTGAGCGCTGGAAATAGCCAGCTCTGCCAGCTGTTCTGCCGCCTGTACGTTCTGGTTCAGCCACAGGCTGAAAGCATCCTTCACTACGCCGGAGACAAAGGCCGCACACTGGCGTGAGGAGAGACGTTCTTTCGTCTGGCCAGCAAACTGAGGATCCTGCATTTTGACCGACAGCACATAGGCGCAGCGTTCCCAAATATCTTCCGCAGAGAGCTTCACGCCACGCGGCAGAATATTGCGGTATTCGCAGAACTCACGCATGGCATCGAGCAGCCCCTGACGCAGGCCGTTAACATGAGTACCGCCCTGCATAGTTGGGATCAGGTTTACGTAGCTTTCCGTCAGCAGCTCACCGCCTTCCGGCAACCAGAGCAGCGCCCAGTCAACGGCTTCGGTGTCGCCCGAAAAATTGCCGATAAACGGCGCTTCCGGGAGGGTAATCAGGCCATTTACGGCTTCGCACAGATAGTCGTTCAGGCCGTCCTGGTAGCACCAGCGCTGCTCGGTATTATTCACCTTATCGGTAAAGGTAATCTCAACCCCCGGGCACAGTACCGCTTTCGCTTTCAGCAGATGGCTGAGGCGTGAAACGGAAAAGCGCGGGCTGTCGAAGAAGCTTTCATCCGGCCAAAAATGCACGCTGGTCCCGGTATTGCGCTTCCCGCAGGTGCCAATCACTTCCAGATCCTGCACCTTCTCGCCGTTTTCAAAAGCGATGCTGTATACCTGAGCGTCGCGGCGGACGGTCACTTCAACGCGTTTGGAAAGGGCGTTAACCACAGAGATCCCTACGCCGTGGAGGCCGCCGGAAAATTGGTAGTTTTTATTCGAGAATTTACCGCCCGCATGCAGACGGCAAAGGATCAGCTCAATGGCCGGGACCTTCTCTTCGGAATGGATATCAACAGGCATCCCGCGCCCGTCATCAATGACTTCCAGCGACTGGTCGGCGTGCAGGATGACATCCACGCGCTTAGCGTGACCTGCCAGCGCCTCATCCACGCTGTTATCAATGACTTCCTGTCCTAAATGGTTAGGACGAGTGGTGTCAGTGTACATCCCCGGGCGGCGGCGAACAGGCTCAAGCCCGGTGAGTACCTCTATATCATCGGCATTATAGGATTGCGTCATGGTTTATTCATTCAGATAGCGAAACAGGAAATCGGCCGTCAGGCCTCAGCGCAAGCCGAGGAAGTCGACAATCTGTGTGAAATAATCTTCGAAGCCCGTGAAGGCATGATTGCCACCGGGTTTCACCGTCTGGCGGCAGAGCGCGTAGTAGGCTACGGCCTGGCGGTAATCAAGCACCTCATCGCCCGTTTGTTGTAGCAGCCAAATCAGGTCTGGCGCTTCCAACGGGTCAATCTGCATGACTTTCAGATCGTAAATATGGCGTGACTCTAGCACATATTGCTGCCCGGTGTAGGGGTTCTCGTTTTTACCAAGGTAACCCACAAGCAGCTCAAAAGGGCGAACCGCCGGGTTAACCACCACCGCAGGCAGCGTAAAGCACTGCGAAAGCCAGGTCGCGTAATAACCGCCGAGGGAAGACCCCACAATGCCCAGTGGCTCTCCTCCACGTTTGAGCACCAGCGACTCTAGCAGTTCGGAAGCCTCTGCCGGATAAGGCGGTAACTGAGGCACAATCATCTCAATTTCAGGATGATGCTGAGCCAGCCACGCCTTAAAACGGGTCGCTTTTGCGGAGGCCGGAGAGCTATTAAACCCGTGCAGATACAGTAACGCAGGCATTAATAACCCTCAGAAGCCGTGTCAGGACTGAATTTACCGCTTTGCAAACGGCAAACTTCCGTCGTCAGGCTGCCGTCAGGGTAAAGATCGAGCCAGCGCCATCCCGGCTCAATGGTGTCGAGCGTGAAATTGGCGCAGTGAGGTTTGAACTGGACGCATGTCGAAGGCGTGGCCAGCATTCTGCGGCCGTTCCAGTCGAGATCCAGTTCCTGATGAATGTGCCCACAAAGCAGCGTTTTCACCTGCGGCCAGGGCTTAAGCACGGCATCCAGTGCGGCAGCATTGCGCAGGCTGTGCTGATCCAGCCAGCTGCAGCCCGCAGGAAGAGGATGATGATGCAGCAAAAGTAGGGTGTGACGCTCTGGAGCCGCAGCCAGCTGACGCTCAAGCCATTCCAGCTGATAGTCGCTCAGTTCACCGTGGGGAACGCCAAAGACCTGGCTGTCCAGCAGCAAGATTTGCCAGCGATCGCCGATATAAACGCGCTTGGCCGGGGAAATACCCGCTTCCTGCAGAGCGTTAAACATTGCAGGCTGAAAATCGTGGTTACCCGGCAGCCAAACGCAAGGCGCAGAAATGCGGGAGATCCCTTCAGCAAAGTGCTGATAAGCCTCCACGCTGTGATCCTGGGCCAAATCCCCGGTTGCCACCAGTAAGTCGCAGGCACGCTGTTCGGCCAGAATAGCGGTCAGCACCGCCTGATAGCTCTTCCAGGTATTAATCCCTAGCAGCGTTTCGTTCTTTCCCGCGAACAAATGGGTATCGGTTATTTGCAATATCCTGATTCGGCCTCCATCGGCCACAGGAAGGGTTAACAGGCTTTCCAAATGGTGTCCTTAGGTTTCACGCACACTTACTACCCACCACACTTAAGCTGCTGATATCCAGGCGGCAGCTCGATTCATTCAGGGTATCAATACCATCCATTATTCAGGGCGTTGTGCCGTTAACCGTCCTCAACCCTAAAAAAACTAGGTATACACAGGCACGGCCATTGCTCCATGCGCTAAACAGTAGCGCAGCCAATCAGCAAGAAACTGGTTAATTTGATGCTTTTCGTCGCGTTGATGCAACTTTTTATTCGGATAATCATATCGCGCTTTGAAGCGAAAGATCTGCTGGCTTGAACACACTTCCGCGACCATCGCATCATGGTAAAGTCTGACCGACATTGACGGCAGGCTCCAGTAACTCACCGAGGGGTGCGTTTGTTCTATTTCCACCAGGGTGGTATAACGCGTTGATTCTGAGATAGTTAAGCGATATCTGGCGCTATTAACCTGATAGGTTACCGTTTCGCCCGCCGCATCATTTTTCGGCAACAGGCGGCGCAGCTGCGCGAAGTTGGTTTCGCACAAACGCATCATTTCGGGGAAGTCAGGGGTATAGCGCTTCATAATCAGTGATTCCACTCTTTTCTTAGTTGCTCATAATGCAGCTGCAGCCATTGCAAAGCGATGACCGTCGCCGCGTTGTCGATGCTCCCCTCTTCGACACACTGGTAAGCCTGCTCCCGGCTCACCACATGAACACGAATATCTTCGTTTTCTTCCACCAGGCCGTGAATACCGTTGGCCTGAGTGGCATCCACTTCGCCGACTAAAATAGACAACCTTTCGCTGGTGCCGCCAGGGCTGGCTAAATAGCTCAGAACCGGTTTGGTCCGGCCCACAGCAAGGCCCGCTTCTTCTATGGCTTCACGGCGCGCAACATCTTCTAAGCTTTCACCCTCTTCAATCATGCCGGCGATCATTTCTAACAGCCATGGGGTTTCGCTGGTGTCCCAGGCTGCAATACGAATCTGCTCTATCAACACGACTTCATCGCGCACAGGGTCATAGGGTAGCAGTACCGCAGCGTGACCGCGTTCAAAAATTTCGCGCCTGACTTCGCCACTCATTTCGCCATTAAACAAACGATGGCGAAAACGATAAAGATCGAGTGAAAAAAAGCCACGATAAAGCGTTTCCCGTGCAATAATTTCTACATCCTTTTTGGCGAAAGTAGCCGCTAGCTTTTCTGACTTGTTCATAGATGATGTCCTGATGACAAATGGGCGCTGGCCGGGCGATTTCAACCCTGCTTAACTGCCCTTTCAATTTTGATGTGGTAGATTGGTGAAAATTAAGGTAGATGGCACTTTACGCCAACCTGCCCGGCTGACGGAATCTGTAGAATCGGCGATCATCTTTGACTCCTGTCGGCGTTAAACAAAATAATTCTGCTTCACAACAAGGAATGCAAATGAAGAAACTGCTCCCCATTCTTATCGGTCTGAGCCTAACGGGTTTCAGCGCCATGAGCCAGGCAGAAAACCTGCTGCAGGTTTATCAACAGGCGCGCACCAGCAACCCGGACCTGCGTAAATCCGCTGCTGACCGTGACGCCGCATTCGAAAAAATTAATGAAGCACGCAGCCCATTATTACCACAGCTGGGCCTGGGTGCAGATTACACCTACGGCAACGGTTTTCGCGACTCTAATGGCGTTAACTCCAACACGACCAGTGCAACATTACAGCTGACGCAAACTATTTTTGATATGTCGAAATGGCGCGCGCTGAGCCTGCAGGAAAAAACAGCAGGGATTCAGGATGTTAGCTTCCAGACCGATCAGCAGTCTCTGATCCTGAACACGGCCACAGCCTATTTTAACGTGCTGAGCGCCATTGACGCGCTTTCCTATACTGAAGCGCAGAAACAGGCCATCTACCGCCAGTTGGATCAAACCACTCAGCGCTTTAACGTAGGCCTGGTTGCCATCACTGACGTGCAGAACGCCCGCGCGCAGTACGACACAGTGCTGGCGAACGAAGTCACCGCCCGTAATAACCTGGACAACGCGGTGGAATCACTGCGTCAGGTCACCGGGAACGACTATCTGAGCCTGGCTTCTCTGAACGTAGACGGTTTCAAAACCACCAAGCCAGATGCAGTCAATAACCTGCTAAAAGATGCTGAGAAACGCAACCTTAGCCTGCTTCAGGCTCGTCTGAGCCAGGATCTTGCCCGCGAACAAATTCGCCTGGCTGAAGACGGCCACCTGCCGACCCTGAGCCTGAACGCGTCCAGCGGCGTCACTAACAGCAGCTACAATGGTTCTAAAACTTCCGGCAATTCGCAGTATGACAACAGCTATAAAGGGCAGAACCAGGTTGGCCTGAGCTTCTCCCTGCCGCTGTACCAGGGTGGCCAGGTTAACTCTCAGGTTAAACAGGCTCAGTACAACTTTGTGGGTGCCAGCGAGCAGTTGGAAAGCGCGCACCGCAGCGTGGTACAGACCGTGCGTTCTTCCTTTAATAACGTGAACGCCTCTATCAGCACCATCAACGCTTACAAACAGGCCGTTGTGTCTGCACAAAGCTCCCTGGATGCGATGGAAGCCGGCTACTCGGTGGGTACCCGTACTATCGTTGACGTGCTGGATGCGACCACCACGCTGTATAACGCCAAACAGCAACTCTCCAGCGCACGTTATAACTACCTGATTAATCAGCTGAATATTAAATCAGCATTGGGTACGTTGAACGAGCAAGATCTGATTGCGCTGAACAATACGCTGGGCAAACCGGTTTCAACCTCTGCGGACAGCGTTGCGCCGGAAACCCCAGAGCAGGATGCCCGGGCTGACGGTTACAACACCGCGCCAGCGACGGTTTCCACTAAGGCAACTCATGCCACTCCGGCTGCGGCCACCAGCGGGAAAAAAGCGAACCCATTCGCTAATTAATCTCGGGAATGCCAACGAAAGGGGCGTATTTTTACGCCCCTTTTTTTCTGCCTCGCGTTTGAACGTAAGGCAACGTAAAGATCTCCTGCCAACAGGCCAACATCGCTTCAATTTCAACCGCTCATCCCCTATCCTTAGCACCAAACCTACTGGGCTCAGGACTGATTAAATGAAACGGACAAAAAATATAAATCATTCATCGTTCCGCAAAAGCTGGAACGCACGCCATTTAACGCCGGTGGCGTTGGCTGTCACCGCCGTCTTTATGCTGGCTGGCTGTGAACAAAGCGACGAAACCGTCTCAATGTACCAAAACGCGGACGACTGCTCGCAGGCAAACCCGAGCAAAAGCGCGGAATGTACCACCGCCTATAATAACGCTCTGAAAGAAGCCGAGCGCACGGCACCGAAGTATGCTTCCCGTGAAGCCTGCGTTGCCGAGTTTGGCGAAGGCCAGTGCCAGCCAGCCCCTGCACAGGCAAGCCTTGCCGGTGAAAGCCAGGCTCAGGCTCAACCGCAGCAAAGCGGCAGCTTCTGGATGCCGCTGATGGCGGGCTACATGATGGGCCGTCTGATGGGCGGCGGCGCGGGCTTTGCGCAGCAGCCGCTGTTTACCTCAAAAAACCCGGCCAGCCCGGCTTACGGCAAGTACGCCGATGCCAGCGGTAAAAGCTACGGCGCGGCCACCCCAGGCCGGACGACAACCGTCCCGAAAAGCGCGATGGCACCAAAACCTGCGACCACCTCAACGGTGACTCGCGGCGGCTTTGGTGAGTCAGTGGCCAAGCAATCCACCATGCAGCGCAGCAGCGCCACCTCCGGCAGCAGCCGTTCGATGGGCGGCTGATAAATCATGGAAAGAGTTTCTATCGTTGAACGCCCGGACTGGCGCGAAAAAGCCACAGAATACGGCTTCAATTTTCACACCATGTACGGGGAGCCGTACTGGTGTGAAGACGCCTATTACAAGCTCACGCTGGCTCAGGTTGAACGCCTGGAAGAGGTCACCGCCGAGCTGCATCAAATGTGTCTGCAGGTTGTGGAAAAAGTGGTGGCCAGCGACGAGCTAATGGCCCGTTTCCGCATTCCGAAACACACCTGGGAATTTGTTCGCCAATCATGGCGCAGCCAGCAGCCCTCCCTTTATTCCCGCCTGGATCTGGCGTGGGATGGCGTGGGTGAACCCAAGCTGCTGGAAAACAATGCCGATACGCCAACGTCGCTGTATGAAGCGGCTTTCTTCCAGTGGATCTGGCTTGAAGATCAGGTGGCTGCGGGCAATCTGCCCGAAGGCGCAGATCAGTTCAACAGCCTGCAGGAAAAGCTGATCGAACGTTTCGCCGAACTCAAGCAGCAGCATGGTTTCAATCTGCTGCACTTTGCCTGCTGTCAGGACACGGTAGAAGATCGCGGCACCGTGCAATATTTGCAGGACTGCGCCGCCGAATCTGACGTCGCCAGTGAGTTCCTGTTTATCGAGGAAATTGGCCTCGGCGAGAAAGGTCAGTTTACCGATCTGCAGGATCAGGTTATCAGCAACCTGTTCAAGCTCTACCCGTGGGAATTCATGCTCCGCGAGATGTTCTCCACCAAGCTGGAAGATGCCGGCGTGCGCTGGCTGGAGCCAGCCTGGAAAAGCATTATCTCCAACAAAGCCCTGCTGCCGATGCTGTGGGAGATGTTCCCGGGTCACCCTAACCTGCTGCCGGCTTATTTCGCCGAAGACAACTTCCCGCCGATGGAAAAATACGTCGTGAAGCCAATTTTTTCCCGCGAAGGCGCCAACGTGAAGATCATCGAGAATGGCCAGGAGATCGCGCGCGTTGACGGGCCGTACGGCGAAGAAGGCATGATCGTCCAGCAGTTCTATCAGCTACCAAAATTCGGCGACAGCTATACGCTGATTGGCAGCTGGCTTATTAACGATCAGCCAGCAGGGATCGGGATTCGTGAAGATCGCGAACTTATCACCCAGGATCTTTCCCGTTTCTATCCGCATATCTTTATGGAATAGATCGCTAGAAAAGCGCCCATTGGGCGCTTTTCTGTTTATCCTACCACAACCGACAGCATACTCAGCGATCCCATCTCTATGCCATCGACCGGAATCGTCACCGGCTCTTTTCCGTCCCACGCGCCCAGTACATAAAGCAGCGGCAGGAAATGCTCCGCCGTCGGGTTAGAAAGTGAACCACCTTCATGACTGAGATAGTTCACCAGTGGATGCTCCTCCGCAGGCCCCTGCCAGGTCAGGTTGGCTTTAACATAATCGTTAAACGACTCGGCCCAGGGATAAGGCGTATTTTCGCCGTGCCAGCGCGCGGTTCGCAGGTTATGCACCACGTTACCGCTCGCCACCAGCATAATGCCCTGGTCACGTAGCGTGGCCAGTTTGCGGCCAATCTCCAAATGCCAGGCTGCCGGCTTCGTGCTGTCAATGCTCAGCTGCACCATCGGGATATCCGCGTTAGGGTACATCTTGATCAGCACCCCCCACGAGCCGTGGTCAAAGCCCCATGCCTCTTTATCCAACGCCACCGGCGTCGGTGCCAGCAGATCAACTAGCTGCCGCGCCAGCTCAGGCGAGCCGGGTGCCGGGTAATGCGTGTCATACAGCGCCTGCGGAAAACCACCAAAGTCGTGGATCGTCTTCGGCGCCTCCATCGCGGTCACGCCCGTTCCACGGGTGAACCAGTGGGCCGACACCACCACAATCGCTTTTGGCCGCGGCAGCGTTTCGCCGAGCTGAGCCCAGGCGCGGGTATAGCGGTTATCTTCCAGCACGTTCATCGGGCTGCCGTGGCCAAGGAACAGCGCGGGCATACGTGGGCTTGTCATGATGGTGTCCTTAAAGGGCTAAGATTCAATACACACAGATTACGCCCAATTTTTGTGGGAAGAACTCAGATAAGCATGATGATGATCATCAGAAATTTTGAACAGGACGAAAAAGACGAAAACAGCGAGGCGGGAGTGAAAAACAAAAGCCCGATCGCGCTGACCGGGCTTTACTTTTTTAGCTAGCTTTACGGGCTTGCGCCTGGCGATATTCCACCAAATCTTCGATGGTCACAACCGCCATATTATGTTTGCGGGCAAACTCGATGCACTCCGGCGCACGCGCCATGGTGCCGTCGTCGTTGGTCAGTTCACACAGCACACCCGCAGGTTTGAAACCGGCAAGGGAAACGAGATCGATAGTGGCTTCGGTATGGCCGCCGCGAGTTAACACGCCGCCCGGCTGCGCACGCAGCGGGAAAACGTGACCAGGGCGGTGCAGGTCGCTCGGCTTAGCGCCGTCGGCAATAGCTGCACGAACGGTGGTCAGACGGTCAGCTGCGGAAACGCCGGTTGTCACACCGTGAGCGGCTTCGATGGTCACGGTAAACCCGGTGCCGAAAGCGCTGGTGTTGTTTTCGACCATCATCGGCAGATCGAGCTGTTTACGGCGTTCGTCGGTAAGGCACAGGCAAACAATGCCGCTCCCGTGGCGAATGGTCAGCGCCATTTGCTCCACAGTCATCGTTTCAGCCGGGAAGATCATATCGCCTTCGTTCTCACGATTTTCATCGTCGAGAACCATGGCGCCACGGCCTTCGCGAAGCGCATCAAGAGCACGCTCAACGCGCTCAGTCGGGGTGCCAAATGCAGAAAGTAGCGTCTGATTCATGGTAATAAAAACCTCATTAATATTATGGTTACCAGAATCAGGGCAGTCTTAGGAGCTAAAAAAATAACGCGGGCAGGCCAGGGCCTGACGTGATCGTTACTCTCTCCCATCCGGACTTTAACCGTCGGCCCCGGAATTACACCGGATCTGCTGACCTTCAGGCAAAGCCTGAAGCGCTCGCGGGCTTTCAGCATTCGCTGATTTACCGCCGGTGGGGAGTTTCGCCCCGCCCTGAGAATAAGCAGGTTCACTATAGCGCTAATCATTTTTGTGGGCAACGATTACACAGGCAACATTTCCAGTTTATCCCCTGGCAATCAGGCATTACAATTAGCCCTATTACTCGCCAGATAATGGAAGCCGCTATGATTG
Organism: Cedecea sp. B1(4); assembly: GCF_059414925.1. Taxonomy (NCBI): domain Bacteria; kingdom Pseudomonadati; phylum Pseudomonadota; class Gammaproteobacteria; order Enterobacterales; family Enterobacteriaceae; genus Cedecea; species Cedecea sp. B1(4). The sequence continues at coordinate 347,798 of NZ_JCAHMZ010000006.1, forward strand.
ACCCGAAAAAAATTGAACAAATCGCCCGCCAGGTCCATGAGTCAATGCCGAAAGGGATTCGTGAGTTCGGGGATGATGTGGAGAAGAAAGTACGCCAGATCCTGCAGTCTCAGTTGACCCGTCTTGACCTTGTGAGCCGCGAAGAGTTTGACGTGCAAACTCAGGTCCTGCTGCGCACCCGCGAGAAACTGGCTCTGCTGGAGCAGCGACTGACCGAACTGGAAAACCGCGAAGCCCCGAAAGACGCCGAGTAATCCCCGTTTCCCCCGTCTGCCTGGCGGGGGTTTCATCTTGATTGACTCAAGATTTCAAAAAACAGCCGGCAATAATAAACCTTCTTTAAAACAGACGGGCTGGCTGTATCTTATACATAGACGCCAAAAGCAAAAGAAGTCATTTGCTTAGCGTTATTTTTTCTAAGAATTTCATGGCGAGCGCCATATTTATCCCAACAAGAAAACCACGGCAGCAAAGGCCGCCGTGGTTGACTCAATGTTGTTAAATCAGAAGGTTTCCCAGTTATCGTCAGACGTAGCAGCCACGGCTTTACGCGGTGCAGCCGCCGTCGCGACAGCCTTTGGCGTAGCGGCCTGGGCTTTGTCCTGGCGTTCCTGAGCGATACGGAATACGGAAACGGACTGCGTGAGCCTGCTGGCCTGTTCTTCCAGCGCGGCGGCGGCGGCGGCAGACTCCTCCACCAGCGCGGCGTTCTGCTGGGTCACACGGTCCATTTCTGCAACCGCTAACCCAACCTGATCGATCCCGCGGCTTTGCTCGTCAGAAGCAGAGGCAATCTCGCCCATGATATCGGTCACGCGGGTCACCGCATTAACGATTTCCCCCATGGTTTCCCCGGCGCTTTCAACCAGCGTTGAGCCGGTATCCACCTTGCTAACCGAATCCTCAATCAGGGTTTTGATCTCTTTCGCGGCCTGCGCGCTACGCTGCGCCAGATTACGCACTTCCCCGGCTACCACGGCAAAACCACGTCCCTGCTCACCCGCACGGGCAGCTTCAACGGCGGCGTTAAGAGCCAGGATGTTGGTCTGGAAAGCGATGCCGTCAATGACGCTAATAATGTCAGCAATTTTCTGCGAACTGCCGGCAATTTCGCTCATGGTATGCACCACATTGTCCACGACTTTACCGCCGCGCTGCGCGGTTTCAGAGGCGCTTAGCGCCAGCTGGCTAGCCTGACGGGCGTTTTCAGCATTCTGTTTAACCGTGGCAGTCAGTTGCTCCATGCTCGCGGCCGTTTCCTCAAGCGAAGCCGCCTGTTGTTCGGTACGAGAAGAGAGATCGTTATTGCCGATGGAGATCTCGCTGGCGCCGCTATAAATGGCATTCGCGCCGTTGCGGACCTCGCCCACGGTAATCACCAGCTCGTTTTGCATATGGCGCAGGTTCTCGGCCAGCTGCCCCATTTCGTTGGTGCCTTCCACGTCGATTTTGCGCACCAGATCGCCGCTGGCGATATGGCGAATGCTTTCGATCAGGCGATTCAGCGGAGAGATAAGCGTGGTGCGGATCCCCTGCCAGACCACAAGGATCACCACCAGCACCACAATCAGGACGCCAATCAGGATCCAAATCGCCATGCTGTAGGAGCTGTTGCTGCTGTCGACCGCTTCCTGATAAAGGTGGTCGTTTTGCTGCAGATAGTTAACGTATTGCTTCTCAAAGCCATCCTGATACCCCTGGGTTGGCTGATCGAAGAATTCATTAATTTTCCCCGCGCCAAGCAGTTGAATCAGCTCCGCCAGCGCACCGTGATAAATATCGTAGTTACGCTTAATTTCTTGTGCGGCCGCGTCGCTTTGGCGTGGATCACGCGGTAAAGCTTCATAAGCCGCCCACTCAACCTCAGCCTGTTTCAGCGAAGTGCTGGCAATCGCCATCAGTTCTTCAACGGTTGCACCGCTGCCAATTTTATTGGCATCCATCATGTAGCGAATACCGGCGCGGTTCAGGGTGTTACGGGTCTGCAACAGCGCGACCCAGCTGCCGTTCAGCGTTGACTGCTGCTGACGAATGGTTTGTAGAACGGTGAAATTTTCTTTGTCCTGCTTCAGCGCATTGAAGAACAATCCGCCGGAAGCTATCTGCAAAATGCCAAACAGCCCCAGGACGACCAGTAAGCTTGTAACGATTTTGATACGGTTTAACATTGCTTCTCATTCCCTGTAAGACAAGTCTTAATCATCGGCGTAACAGCAGAAAACTTTACCCAAAGCGTTTTTTTGCCGTTTTTTCTGCTACTCCCAGGAAATGGCCTGGCAATAATTCATCCGCCACACCTGCGGGGTTAAGTCGTAACACATTCATAAACCGAGTTTTTTTCACTATCATTTTTTTAATAGTCAACCAGCCTGGAGGAAGGCATGCTTACCGTTGCTATCTGTGAAAGAAATAGCCATTTTGCCAATGGCATTAAAATTATTATCCAGCAGCTCTGCCGTCAGTTTAGCGAGACTTATCATTTCCTACCGTTGGCGCACCAGGACGTCGCCGATCTGGTTTTTTTCGCATTAGATGACAACTGGTCAACCGCCAACTGCTACAAAATACCGCAGACCACGCGCCATCAGCGGGTGATCCTGATCTGCAAAAAGCAGGATCAGGAGAACCTGATGTTTCGTCCCTGCCTGTATATGCTGCCGTCTATTTACCGTGAGGATGAGGTCGAAGATGTCAGGCTCAAACTGGCCCCCTGGGTCGATCCCGAACGGCGCAAAAAAAACACCCTGCCGGTGCCTACGTCCATTTGCCACTACTGCACTACACGGCATTTCAACATGCAGGAGCGTGAATTGCTGAAGCTAATGGCCTGTGGTTACTCACTGATTGACGCGGCTTTTATTATGCATATTGATGAAAATGCAGCGCGGGATAAACGACTGTCGATTATGAAAAAACTTAATATCAAGAACCAATATAAACTCATGAATTATATCAAGCTCAATTTGCCATTCTTGTTGGATTGAATTTTCTAATTAAGTATTTTCTTATTATGCCAGGGAATTACTCTTAATTATTAAAAAAACGCCGCCTTCACTCTTTTGGGTTGCGAATTTTCGCAACCTGGAATAAGCCATCCCTGCTATTCACTCATTCGTGTCGCTGAGAGAATACGCTCAGAATAATCTCCAAATTTGCTGACAGCATACCAACCCTACCTCTCAGGTCATTGATCGTTCAGCAATTCAGTAATAATTGTCACAATTAGCGACAAAATAATGATAAATATTTCTAGCGATAACATTTTATTATCTGTTGACCAGCATATATCCGGCCTCCGCCTGGAGCCGATTGTTAATTTATTCAGCGGACACGTTATTCATTACGAAGTACTCAGTCAGCTAACGCCGTCGCGCGATCCTGACGTTTTTTTTGCAAATCTGCCGGCTTCCGACAGCGTGGCACTTTTTTGCCACCAAACCGAACTGCTGAAGTCCCGACCAAAACCCGGAAGATACTGCCTTAACCTTCCTCTTATGGCGCTGATTGACGAGCGGCTATTCACGCGGCTGCTTGATGTTTGCGAATCATGGATAACAATTGAGATACAGGATGCTCCACTTTTTGGTCTGTGCTCCAGGCAGCATCAGCTTTGCCTGTGTGAGCGAATTAAGCTGTTACAGCAACAAAGGATATCGGTATGGCTGGATGACCTTACCGAGGGCTGTATTGAAAGCTTCCACCGCTACGCCATTGATGTCGGCGGAGTAAAAATTGATAAGCAAGCATTCTGGACGCTCGGTAAAAATCCCAGGGCACTTCAACGCCTGGTCGCACGGTGCGCGGACATTTCACCTCACATTATCATTGAAGGTATCGAAGACACACATCATCTCGAGCTCGCTCGCCAGTCAGGTGCCAGCTTCGGGCAAGGCTATTTATGGCCGCATAAACGCTGGCTGCTCTCTGATACCTTGTCATTGTGAGCAGGCTTATGTGCGCAGCTATGAGGCGAAATAAACACCGTCGTACCAGGACTGATTATCTTCTAAACCCCGCCAACTCCACCGCGCCACTTTTTTTTGATCGACTCGAATATATTCAACAGCAATTGATTGGGGGGCAAAAACCAAAGAAGCCCGATGCCATCCTCGTTTCTGCCGACAATTTCCTCAGCAGCGCAATCACCGGCACTCTTTTCCATCGCCTTAACATTCCCGTGCTCTCTTCGCTGGATGACGTTATCGCGCATCAGGTGCACTCTCCCGTACCGCGACTGATCGTCGACCTCGACAGCCTGGAGATCCCCACACTTGACGTTTTGAAGGCCATTCGCCAGCAAATTATCACCACGCCGCAACACCAAATCATGCTGCTTAGCGCGCAGCGAAAGCCAGAAATCACACGATTTATTCAGCAGGCCGTTGGCTGCAAGATTGTCGAGCGTCGTCTGCCCCCGGACAAACTGAAACAGGCTTTAAGCCCCGGCGACCCAGATTTGGCGTCGAGTTACGACACGCAGGTTTTTTCCCTCAGAGAGTGGGCGATTTTACTGGCGCTGAGCCGCGGAGAGTCATTGAAATCAATCGCCCTTTTACTTGAGAAACCCTATCATTACGTCGTTTACCGCTTCAACGTTTTGCTGACCCGACTAGCGCTCGATAACCGCAGTAAATTGCTGCACCTTCTACATGAAATTTCTGTTGCAAATAGCGCACATTGGCTATCGAACTAACCTACTGAGGCATAAGATATTTTAAGAATTTACTTAATTTCAATGTTCAAATTGAGTTAAAAACAAACAAAAAATTAACAATTACAACTATTCCTGGAAGCAATTATTCCGCTATGACGCCACTCAGCACTTTTTGATCCAAAACAAAATAACAACATTCAGAACTAAATGTCATTTTTTCTCCAATAAAAAGTCTTTTAACCCACCTTAACTAAAAAATTAGGTTCGTTAATTCAATTTAGAAAAAGGTCAATTAACTACACAGCATTTCGTGTTGACTTAGACTTATTCCAGGAACATCAGACTTTTCCCACAAAAACTGCGCTGTATAATCACCTCATCACATATTTATATTTGCCATGGCATCTATAAGGATTACATGTGAAGTTATTTAGGCAGTCATTCTCCCGCCGACAATAACGAATTTAAAAAGGAAGAGAGTTAAAAAAAACAAGGAGGTTCCCGCATAAAGACCGGCAACCGCCAACTCACTGTTTATCACTTTCGCTGCCATTGACGCTGTGTCAAAGCGATGTTTTTATCAAACAATCGAGGCAAAAAAAAATGAAACCGGCATCCGTAATCATTATGGACGAGCATCCTATTGTCAGAATGTCGATAGAAGTTCTCCTCCAGAAAAATAAAGATATTAATGTTGTTTTAAAAACAGATGATGGTCGGGAAGTTATCGACTATATGCGCGCGAATCCAGTCGATCTGGTGATTCTTGACGTTGAACTCCCCAACACAGATGGCTTTACATTACTTAAAAGAATCAAAGGATTACAGGAAAAAACCAAAATCCTTTTCCTGTCGTCAAAATCAGAGTCGTTTTACGCAGGGCGCGCTATTCAGGCCGGCGCCAACGGATTTGTGAGCAAACGTAAGGAACAGGAAGATATATTTAACGCGGTTGAAATGTTGCTTTCTGGCTACTCCTTTTTCCCTTCGGAAACGCTGCATTTTATCAGCAGCCATAAATCACGCCGGGGAACGATGGACGATATGCCGTTATCCAACCGCGAAATCACAGTCTTGCGTTATTTGGCAAACGGCCTGTCGAATAAAGAGATTGCCGAACAGCTATTACTGAGTAACAAGACCATTAGCGCACATAAAGCTAATATATTCTCTAAACTCGGACTCACTTCCATTGTCGAGCTGATTGACTATGCCAAGGTGCATGAACTGCTATAAAGGACCATTACGCACCGGAAGCGGAAATACCGGGAAGACTCCTCCCGGTTATTTTCTGGAACCATTAACGATGTTTTAATTGTAGTTAATCAGAAATGTCGCATCCGCATTGGCCAGCCCGGCATCCGCATTGTCCGCCGTGGCAATATAGTTTGCCCAAAACTTGAGCGTCACATCGCCGTTGGCATCAACCGGCATCGTTTTACTGGCATCATTCAACAACAATCGGGACTTATCCTCATTCAGTAGCTCAATGGCCACATTTTTCGCCGTACTGGCAGCGTTTAGCGCCAGCAGTCCCGTGCCGGTACTCTTGCCATTAAAGGTGATTGATGCGGTGCCGCTCGGAGGACAACCGGTAAGCTTCAGGTTAAACGGCATTGCCTGAGTTGTGCTCCCGGCGGTGCGCAGCTGTTTGGTCGGCCACGAGCCAAGCTTCACCGTCTTATTGTCCCCGCCCGTCTCCACGACACAGGTGTAATCCACGATTGTTCCATGCAGCTCAACGTTGATTTCCCCCAGCGGCGAGGCCGCTTTCACTGAGGGCACGCAGAGTATCGGGACCAGCGCCAGCGCGCTCAGGATAAACTTGTTCATCAGGTCCCCTTAGTCGAAATCAACGCGCAGATAGCCACGAGCCGTGAACGGCCCTTCCTTCGGCTTAACGCCCGTCACGCTGACCGGCCAGGCGCGAATTCCCACCCGGGCCGCAGCGGCATCATCAAGCTGGAAATTAATCTTGCTGCCAAGGTTGTTTGGCGTCAGCGGCGTACCGCTGGCGTTCGCCACGATAAAGCCCAGATCGCTGTTATCGGATATCATCATATTGCCGCTGCTTTTCTCAGCCTCAAGGCGCAGCGTGAGGTAAGCCTGGGCATCGATATTAGTGCATTTGATGCCGACCGTTTTACTTTGCGGCGTCACGCTTTGCGGGCGGTTACCGGCCCCAGCCTGGCTGAATAACGATGCCCCGATGCTGCCAAAATCAAACTCCACCACCTGCCCGGCGTTGATTTCGCAGGTCTGCGGGACTTCAACTTTGCCGCTGTAGCTGATGGTGTAAACGACTGTATCTAAAGGGTCCGCAGAGGTCGTCGTTACGTAGACCCGGAACATCGTCTGGCGTGGAATCGGCACCATGTTAATAAAACGGCGGGTGACTTTAAGGCGAAACACCAGCTTCGAATCCGTGACCCCAAAAGGTTTGTTCTTCGATACGTTAGGGTGCGACCCCATTTGCATGTAGCTCACCGGCGGATAAAAATCGCCTGCATAGCTGTCGTTTATTTTCATGGCGCCATTAAGGTAGTCATTTATCTTCAGATATTTATAACTCCCCACCACTTCCTGAATGGGTAAATCGGTAACATAGCTACGCTTGGTGGTATTCCCCGACGTTCCTTTAGGACAGATGGCATTCACCCCAATCAGCCCTGTTTTTTCACTCAGAGTCACGATCTGCCCGACGTTGTTGTTACTACTATTAAATTTGTCAGACAGGTCGTACGAAATATCGGTTGGGACCTTAAGCTCGTTTTCACAAACCGTCGCCAGAGCTGGGGCAGCAAACGCCAGTAGCAGCGACCCGGCCATCAAATTTTTCAGTTTCATTTTCATCTTCCTGAATCTCTCCGCACGCTATGAACAGGTGGCGGTTGCCATGACGACAGCCTGCTTCAGGCTCTCTTCCGGCAGGGAGTAGCTGGCGCGACACTGGGAACCCTTCCCGTCGCCCCACTGGATCAGCAATTTGCCTTTCAGCGGCAGGCCGCTGAGGTAAATCTGCCCGTCGTCACCGGCCATGCTGGTCACACCGCTTTGCTCTTCCCGCACCACGGAACCAAACGGCACCGGGCGGTCGCCGCGTTTAACGGTGAGGATGGCGCGTACGCCAATTCGGGCATCGAAGGTGGCGCGGACCAGGGCACCCTCTGTCGGCACTACGCTGCTGACGTTGTTTTCAATGTCGGTGTGGTTGTCCATTGTGTTGGTGTCGAGCGCTACGCGGTTATAGCGGTAAACCGTGGCATACGGCATAACGGCATAGCCACGCCAGTCGGTTTTCACCCCGGTCTGATTTTCAATGCTGACGCCGGAAGCGCCCGGCGCTTTAATCAACACGTTGGTGTCCCCCAGCGGCTGGCTGAAGGTCACCCCGTCCGCATGGCCGACCACGCCGCCGGAAGCCTGCCAGTTGAAGTCATGCTGGTTGCGGTCATAGTTGTAGCCCAGGCCAAGCGTGCCGTACGTGGCCTGCCAGTTGGCAGTGGCGCTGCCGGAATAGCCGTTATTGCTGGTATGCCCCTGACTGACGCTGTAGTTCAGGTTGCGACCTTCCAGCAGCGTGCCGCCGACCCCGGATTGCCAGCTGTTTTTGCCGTCAGAGCTGCGGCTTGTGGCCAGCGTGGCATAGGCACGATCCAGCGCCGTATCGCGCGAATAACCGTGCCCAAGCAGCGTGCTAAACGGAATCGAAAGGTTGAAGGCGACAATCCGATTGGTGTCTGCCAGGCCGAGCGACTTACTCCACGACCAGGAAAGTGAGTAGCTGATCCCGCGCCAGCCGCTGGAGTACCCCAGCTGGTACCAGGTGTTGTCCTGATCGGTTCCCCAGTAAGTTTGCTGGCTGCCGGAAACATAGACCGAGCCGTAATCCCCCAGAGACTGGGAGATATTGACCTGAAATCTGCCCTTTTTGTTGTAGCGCAGGTTGTGATAGCTGGTCGCCACCAGCTCCTGACGGTTGCTGTCGTTGTTTTGCCACTCGTACTGGTAGCCTTCCATGTTCCTGTAAGCCACATCATCCAGAGTGTAAAAACCGCGCGTGGAGTAGCGATAGCCCAGCAGCTGGAAGTTAGTTCCGTAGCCGCTCAGGGATTTGGCGTACAGGAAGCGCAGCGACTGCCCCTGATGATCGCTGTCATCCGCCAGCTTGCTGCGTGCATGGGTAAGATCGAGTGAAATCGCCCCCCAGTCACCGAGGTTTTTACCGGCACCTAACGCGACGGCGGTATAGCGCTCCGCAAGCTGTGTTCCGCCATAGGCGGTATAGCCGTTCGGCAGACCAGCAATCAGCGTTCCCTGAGTAAAGAACGGCTTATCCTGCTGGTTATTCCCGCTGCGGAAATCCCCCATCACCACGTCATATTTAAACCGGCCTTCACGCTGCAGCATCGGCACGGTGGAATAAGGCACGGTGTACTTCTGCACAGAACCGTCTTTCTCTTCTACCGTAACCTCTAAGTCACCGCTTGAAGATGTCGGGTTAAGGTCGCTGATGGCAAACGCGCCGGGGGAAACATAGCTCTGATAAATCACGTAGCCGTTCTGGCGGACGACAATTTTAGCGTTGGTACGGGCGATCCCGCGAACGGTTGGCGCGTATCCCTGCAGGCTGTCCGGGTACATGCTGTCGGAAGAATAGAGGCGCGCCCCACGGAACCCAAGGCTGTCGAACACATCGCTGCCGGTGTTGCTGTCGCCCATCACCAGCTCGCCCTTGAGCGGGATAATCGTGCGCTGCAGCGTGGTACTGATGTTCTGCCATTGATTCTGGTGACGGCCATCGCCGCTGGTGTAGTTCCATGCGCCGTTGTTGCGCAGACGCCACGGCCCAAGGTTCAGCCCGCTTTGCAGGTTCAGATAATAGCTGTCGTTGTACGTGCCGCGGTTGCCGGTGAAGGTATAGTTCAGCAGCGCCGCCGGGATCCCTTCATCCCACTGATCCGGTGGAATGTAGCCGCGGGCGCTGTTGATTAAAGAGGCCTGGGGCAGGCTGATATCAAGCCGCAGGCGCGAAAAGTCATAGCTCACTTCCGCACCTGGCACCGCCGTTGTCACAGGGACGCACTCGCCGGACTTATATTTCGCCAGCTCAGGATACGCCAGCATATTCAGCCCGAGACGCTTGAGCCAGTCAACGTCGAGGCAGGCCGTCAGCCCGCCTGACTTCACGGCTTCAGAAGCAGGCACTTTCGATTCCGTCGCAGCAAAATGCACGTCTTCGGTGGCAACAAATTCATCGTTGCGCCAGATGTCCACGCGATAAACGCCCGGCGGCTGGCTGCTGCCTTTTTCGAAACGAGACAGATCCGCCACCGTCGCGGTATCGTCCGACAAAAATGCCGGGTTGAAATAGCTCTCAGCGGCAGCGAACGCGGGCCAGAGTGAGGCCACAATGGTCGCCGCCAGCGGCGCTAGCGTAAACACCTTACGCGAGACTGATCTCTTCATGATTTACCTGCTTCCCTTTGCCAGCCTGGCGTTACTGCATGACACCCGCTTGTGCTTTGGTCACCGCGCCGTAGTCGTTCACGGTCTGGAAGCTCACCGCCCCCTGAACGCCGGACGGCACGGCAACCTGCACGCTATTTTTCGGTGCCACCATGGTGTTAGGCAGTTTTTCACTCCCCATTTTCAGGTTGACCAGTGAAACGTAGTAAGGCGAAGGGTTGCTGACCTTCAGGTACTGACCGTTGCGTGCGAAGCGAATCTCTTTCAGCGCATCTTCCGGCTGCATCTGCAGATTTTTAGGGCGTACAAACAGTTTGATGCGGGAAAGCACAGCCAGTTGAAGGACGTTTTTTCCCTCAATGCTGTTTTTATCCACGGAAGGAATGGCCTTCACGTTCATCCAGAAAATAGACTCGCGATCCGTCGGCAGCGCAGGTCCGGCGTAGATAATACGCAGCGTGTTTTCGCTTTTTGGCTCGCTGACAAACAACGGCGGCGTAACCACAAAGCTTTTCTCTTTCTGCCCGAGATCGTTCTCGATCCAGGAGTTCACCAGGAAGCGTTCTTTCGAATCGCTGTTGGTGATAGCCAGCGAAGTTTGTTTCGCGTCGGCCGGATAAATAACGCGCGTGGCGCCCAGGGCAATACCGCCCGCAGCCTGCGCATTAAAAGTCATCATCATTAAAGAGAGCATCAGTGCCGAAGCGGCTTTATATAATTTGTTCATCACGACAGGTACCATCAAAATAGCCAGAATGGAGAAGCAGAGGTTCAGGGATAAACCAGCGTGAACCAGACGTCAGAGCGAATATTTCCGGGCGACATATGTTTAGAAACCGCACGATAACGGGCAGTAAAATGAAAACTCATTTCCTGCGTGGTTATTTCCGAATAAGACGCCGGTTCGCTATTGGGAATAATCAACTGCTGCTGTTGGTCGAATAACGCGAGGCCAATGCCACTGCTGGCGTCATTGCCACTTACGCTGGACGTAGCCAGAAAGACCATAGGATCTTCCGCCGGTGTAGATCCCTGAAACGCAATGCCCACATGGTCATAAACCTCCGGGCGACAGTCCGTCAGCCGAAGGGTAAAAGGAATGCTGGGCGGCGCGTAGCTGCCAACATCTTTAAATACGTTGCTCGGGTACTGGCCCATTTGCACAGTCATTTCCTGACTTTCAGGCGCGACGGCGCAGGCGCCGTTAACCAGCTCACCCTGCATATGCACTTCCCCACCGTGGATAACCACAATGCGCTTTGCCTGAACGGGATTCACCGCAGCCAGCATCGCCAGGAGCAGGATTTTCCTTATCATTATCGTCCTCTCTGGACTCGCGTCGGACAAGCCTCATCCGTGAGGCTGAATCATCCCTGTGCTCTCAGCCGTGGCTGATTATTCGTATTTCATCACGAAAGTTGCGTCCGCGTTCGCAGCACCGGCAGTAGCGGTGGCAGCGGTTGCTTTATAGCGAGCGGTGAACGGAATGGTGTTCTCACCGTCGTTCAGAGTCTGAGCGGTAGAGAAGGTAGAACCGTTCGGAGACAGGGTCTTAGAGGTACGATCCAGGATCTCGATACCTACGCCTTTCGCGGTGGTTGCGTTACCGCCGGAGTTTACCGCCAGCAGCGTTGGGTCGGTCGCATCAGTCTGGCCGGTGAATGCCACAGAAGCGGTGGCCGCAACGGTGCTATCGCAGTCGGTCAGAACGATGTTGAATGGGATCTGGGAAGAGGTATCGCCCACTTTGGTGAAAGCGGCGGTACGGTACTGGCCCAGTTTAACGATCTGGCCGTCGGACTGCGTGCTCACTGCGCAAGCGGCGTTAACCAGCTCGCCCTGGAAGTGCACGGTCCCGCCATTAACGGTAACAGGATCTGCTGCGTTAGCGGCGCTGCTGACCAGAGCAACGGTGGCGATCAGAGAAGAGGCGATTTTGCTTAATTTCATGGGTATTCCTTCATATATAAAACGCACATCGGAGTCAGGCATCCTTCGTGACTCCGTTTGAATCATCATCGGTCTTAAATGACCGCATAACGCATTCCCCACATCCTGTGGGAATTCCTTAGAATGCTTAGTGGTTTCATTAGAATTAAAGACAAACGCTTTCCCAGCGCATTATTTAATGTGCCGAACGATGTTATCTTTAATAATTCAAGATGAAATTTTTATATATTCGTGATGGGTTACGAAGTGTGGCTAAATTAAGCCAAATTTGAATTAAGTAACAGATGCCAATTCTTTATGTTATATAAGCGCGGTCTTAATGAGGCCTAAGAAATTACCAGGGAAACATTTCGGGGAAACGGGCAAAAAGGGATAAAAGGCTCGTTAATTTAGGGGGTTATATTGCTCTCTGAGCACCAGAATATTGTTCACTTTTTGTTAAATTTGTTTGTTTTTTGTTTAATACAAGAAAGGGGATTTTGAACACCTAATGCGCAATACTGAGTGAAGTTGCCAAAAGGTTAAAGACGTTGCGCAAGCGGTGATACACTGGAAGGCTTGCCCCGCACTTTGACCCAGGACTTCAGGATGAATGAAACAGCCCCCCATGCCATTCCGGCAACCTCGATAACCCGTCCCAACTGGTCGGCAGTCTTTGCCATCGCGTTTTGCGTGGCCTGCCTGATTACCGTTGAGTTTTTGCCGGTTAGCCTGCTGACGCCGATGGCACAGGAACTGAATATCTCCGAAGGCCTTGCCGGGCAGTCGGTCACGGTCACCGCCTTTGTGGCGATGTTTGCCAGCCTGTTTGTCACCAACCTGATTGGATCGACCGATCGCCGCCGCGTGGTGCTGCTTTTTGCCGTCCTGCTCACCGCCTCCTGCCTGTTGGTTTCGTTCGCGGGCAACTTCGCTCTGCTGCTGCTGGGTCGCGCCTGTCTTGGGCTGGCATTGGGCGGGTTCTGGGCCATGTCGGCCTCGCTGACCATGCGCCTTGTTCCCGCGCGCACGGTGCCTAAGGCGCTGTCCGTTATCTTCGGAGCCGTCTCGATTGCGCTAGTGATTGCCGCCCCGCTGGGTAGCTTCCTCGGGGGGATCATCGGCTGGCGCAACGTCTTTAACGCCGCCGCCCTGATGGGTGTCGCCTGTATTATTTGGGTCTGGAAAGCGCTGCCTTCTCTGCCGGGTGAAGCGGCGCACCAGAAGCAAAACATGTTTGGCCTGCTCAAACGCCCGGGCGTGCTGGCGGGTATGCTGGCAATTTTCATGGCGTTCGCCGGGCAGTTCTCGTTCTTTACCTATATTCGCCCGGTTTATATGACCCTGTCGGGCTTTGACGTGGACGGCCTGACGCTGGTGCTGCTGAGCTTCGGTATCGCCAGCTTCGTCGGCACCTCTCTTTCCGCTCCGATCCTGAAACGGTCACTCAAGCTGGCCCTGGCCTGTGCGCCGTTGATTCTCGCTATCAGTGCCGCGGTGCTGGTGCTGTGGGGGGCGAACAAAGCCGTGGCGTCAGTGATTGCCATTGTCTGGGGGCTGGCCTTTGCCCTCGTACCGGTCGGCTGGTCAACGTGGATCACCCGCTCGCTGGCGGATCAGGCGGAAAAAGCCGGGTCAATTCAGGTCGCGGTGATTCAACTGGCCAACACCTGCGGGGCGGCAATAGGCGGCCTCGCGCTGGATAACCTCGGCCTGCTGGCACCGCTCATTTTGTCCGGCAGCCTGATGCTGCTGACGGCAGTGCTGGTAACGGTGAAGGTTCGGGCCTAAAAACAGGTATAAAAAGCGCCCATCATTGGGCGCTTTTTTCTGTCAGCGGCGCCAGAAAGGCTTATCGCCGAGGATTGTCGCACGGTGCATAATGCGGCGAGCCGGGAGATAGTCTGCGTTGGCGTAATGCTGCGTCACGCGGTTGTCCCAGATGGCAATATCGTTTTGCTGCCAGCGCCAGCGTACCTGGAACTCCGGTTTGGTAATGTGGGCAAACAGGAAGCCCAGCAGCGCCTCGCTCTCTTTTTCTGTCAGGTTAACAATGCGCGTGGTAAAGCCTTCGTTGACGAAAAGTGCCTGCCTCCCGCTAACCGGATGGGTGCGAATCACCGGGTGGCGCAGCGGCGGGTTCTTCGCCACGGCTTCGCGCCAGCGCTGGTGTTCGACTTCGCTGTGGGCGTACTTATACTCCTGGAACGATTTACGGAAATCGTGCTCGGCCTCGAGCCCGGACAACAGATTTTTAAACGGTTCGGACAGCGCCTCATAAGCGGCAATCCCGCTGGTCCACAGCGTATCGCCGCCGGTTTCCGGCAGCTGCTTCGCCGCCAGAATCGCTCCGGCAGGCGGCGTGTCAATAAAGGTCACGTCGGTGTGCCAGTTGTCGTTATCCGGCGGATTATCGTTGTGGGTATCCAGCACGATAATTTCTTCCACGCCTTCGGCATGCGGGTAAACCGGGTGAATATGCAGGTCACCAAAGCGCAGAGCCAGCGCGCGCTGCTGCTCGGGCGTAATTTCCTGCTGACGGAAGAACAGCACCTGATGGCGGATCAGCGCGTGGTAAATCTGCTCGAACTGGTTGTCGCTCAGGCCGCGCGTTAAATCCACACCGTCAACCTGCGCCCCGATATACGGCCCCAACGGCTTAATGTTCACTTTTTCACTCATTGCCCTTCTCCATGCCACGGGGTCAGGCGGCGCTGTAGCGCCCGTAGCCCCAGTTCTAAACAAAATGCGATGACGGCAATGACGCCGATCCCGGCCAGCACCACGTCGGTCGCCAGAAACTCACCGGCGGACTGCACCATAAAGCCCAGCCCGCGCGTGGCGGCGATAAGCTCTGCGGCCACCAGCGTGGACCAGCCCACGCCAAGCCCAATACGGAACCCGGTCAAAATTTCCGGCAGCGCGCCCGGCAAAATCACATGCCAGATAACCTGCCAGCGAGATGCCCCGAGCGCCTGAGCGGCACGAATGCGCACCTGCTTCGCACTGCGCACGCCCGCCATGGTGGACATGGCTACAGGTGCAAAAATCGCGAGATAAATCAGCAGGATTTTAGATGTCTCGCCGATGCCAAACCAAATCACCATCAGCGGCAAATAGGCCAGCGGCGGCACCGGGCGATAAAGCTCGATCAGCGGATCAAGAATGCCGCGCACTGTGGGACTCAACCCCATCGCAATGCCCACCGGAATACCAATCAGTACCGCAGCGGCAAGCGCAGTAAGAATGCGCCCCAGGCTCGCGGCCAGATGCTGCCAAAGCGTGGCGTCCATGAAGCCCTGCGGCCCTGCGATGGTGATAAGCTTCGCCAGCACCTGCCCCGGCGGCGGCAGAAACAGCGGGCTTATCCAGTGCTGCGCCGCCACCCACCACCACAGCAGCACCAACGCCACCAGCGTGGTTGCGCTCAGGGTGAGCTGTCGCGAAAACGGCCAGCGCCAGGCTAACCTGCGGCGCACGGGTTTGTCCTGAATAACTACGCTCATAAGAAGCCCTCCCGCTGATCGAACACGCGGCTCAGCACGTATTCACGTTTGGCGATAAACTCTGGATCGGATTTGATGCTGCGGCACGGCTCCCCGGCGGCAAAGCGTCGGCCAAAATCAAGCGGGAGCCGCTCCAGGACGCGGCCAGGGCCTGGCGAGAGCAAGACCAGCTCCGTCGCCAGAAAGACCGCCTCTTCAATGTCGTGGGTGATCAGCAGCACCTGCCGACGGCTTTCGTGCCACAGCTTCAGCAGCAGGGTTTGCATCTGCTCGCGGGTAAAGGCATCCAGCGCGCCAAACGGCTCGTCCAGCAACAAAAGCTGGGGCTTCGTCGCCAGCGCCCGGGCAATGCCTACCCGCTGCCGCTGCCCGCCGGAAAGCTGCCAGATGGCGTTTTTCGCCTTATCTTCCAGCCCAACCTTGCGCAGCATGTCGAGCGCAATCTCTTCCCACTCGGGATTAGCCTGCCCGGCAAGCTGCAGCCCGAAGGCCACGTTATGCAGTACCGATCGCCAGGGCAGCAGCCCTTCATTCTGAAAAACAACCCCGCGCTCGGCGCCGGGGCCTGCAACCGTTTTGCCCTGAAGCGTAATGCTGCCGGAATGATAGGGAACGAAACCGGCGATCAGGTTAAGCAGCGTGGTCTTACCGCAGCCGGAGGGGCCGAGCACCACCAGCAGCTCGCCCTCGTCCACCGTCAGATTAATGTCGTCGAGTACCGGCTTGCCGCCGTACTCCGCGCTGAGATGCGAAACCTGTAGCATCGCCGTGTCTCCTGTTTACTGCGCCAGCGGCTTCACGAAGCGGTCGGTCACAAACTGGCTATAGTCAGTGGCTACCGCCGGCACCTTGCCCTGCTCTTTCAGGAAGTGCGCGGTGTCCACGATGGCTTTATTCACCGGGCCGCTAAGCTCTTCAACCTGCTGCTTCGCCGTCAGGTAGGTATTGCCCTTCACCAGCCCCGGGACGTCGCCTTCCGGTACGCCGCTCAGGCGCGAAAGCTTGCTCAGGTTGTCTGGTTGTTTAAGCCAGCCTTCCGGGTTGTCGAGGTAGCCTTTCTGAGCCTCAACAGCGCTGCGGGCAAAAGCGGTGACCACATCAGGGTGTTTTTCAGCAAAGTCTTTACGTACGACCCAGACGTCGAGCGTCGGGGAGCCCCATTTGCCCACCTGCGCCGAGTCCGTCAGCACGTTGCCGTCTTTTTCCAGCTCATTCACTGCCGGAGCCCAGACGTAAGCGGCGTCGATATCCCCGCGCTGCCACGCGGCAATAATTGCCGGAGGCTGAAGATTAAGAATTTGAACCTGATCCGGCTTGATGCCCCAATGCTTGAGGGAAGCCAGGAGGCTGTAATGGGTAGTAGAAATAAACGGCACGGCGATGCGTTTGCCAATCAGGTCCTGCGGCGTTTTGATGCCTTTTTTGACCACCAGCGCTTCAGAGTTACCGAGCTGGGAGGCCAGGAGGAAGACTTCAATCGGTACGTTTTGGCTGGCGGCAACGGCCAGCGGACTGGAGCCGATATTGCCGATTTGCACATCGCCCGAGGCGAGCGCACGCACCACGCTCGCGCCGCTGTCGAACTTACGCCATTCCACTTTCGCCCCGCTGTCTTTGGCAAAAGCGTCGTCGGCTTGCGCAACTTTGGCGGGTTCGGCGGAGGTTTGGTACGCCACGGTGACGTCCACCGCGTGGGCCTGAGCCGCAATTAGGGCCAGTGCAACCAGCCAGAATGAGTGTCGTTTTGCTGCCATGATTCTGCTCCTGTCTCGGGGGAGAGAGCAGTATTTCCAACGGCAACGATTCCATAAAAGAATAAAAAATTATCGCTAATGCCTTTCCGTCCTTAGAAAAAAAGTGGGCAAGGTTAGCTGTCAGGCAGGAATAACGCCGCCCGCAGAACGCGGGCGGGCAGAGTCATATTAACTTAAGTTAAATCAACGTTCTTACTGCCGAAGCACCAGGTCATGATAAACCCGGCCACATAGGCGATAACAATCCCGGCAACGTAAACCGCCATCCCGGCGAAGATCCCCTGATGGGAAGTCATCAGCGGAATCGACACCAAACCTGACGGCCCAAACACCGTATTCAGCCCGACGGGCAGTCCCAGCCAGGCCACCAGCCCGATAAAGAACCCGCCGATGCCACCGCCGATACAGGCAGTGATAAACGGCTTAAGGCGCGGCAGCGTCACGCCGTAAATCAGCGGCTCGCCAATGCCCAGCAGGCCAGGAATAATCGCGCCTTTGATTTGCGTACGCAGGACCGAACCTTTCGGCGAACGGGCAAACAGCGCCAGCGCCGCACCCACCTGCCCCGCGCCGGCCATCGCCAGAATCGGGAACAGCGAGTTAAAGCCCTGGGCGTCCATCAGCGCGAAGTAGACCGGCACAAACCCCTGGTGAATACCAAACACCACGGCAATCAGGAACAGCCCGGCCAGAATCCCCGTGCCGAACGGGTTGCCGTTCAGGTGCATAAACAGCCACGACATACCTTTGAACAGCTCACCGCCGATGGGCATGATCGCCACGAAGGTAATCGCCCCGGTGATCAATAAGGTGATCGTCGAGGTGAGGATCATATCCAGGTTGTCCGGGATCATCCGTCGAACCTGGCGTTCGATCCACGCCCCGAGCATACAGGCCAGCAGCACGCCAATAATGTTGCCGCGCGGGTCGATAGCCAGCCCGAAGAAAGTATCCATCCCGGCGTAGTAGCCCACTTTGCCTTCCGGCACGTAGCGCAGAATAAACAGCGAGGCGATGATAGCCCCGTTCACGCCGGTGCCGCCGAAAGCTTTCTGGGTGTTGAAGCCAATCAGAATGCTCAGGAAGGTAAACAGCCCAATGCTGAACACCTTCATATAGGCAATAAGCTGGGTCAGCCAGGCCGCAGGCGCTGTGCCTTCAACGACCAGCGTTTGCTGCAGCAGCGTGGCAATACCCAGCAGCAGCCCGGCGGCGATAAAGCCCGGGATCAGCGGCGTGAAGATGGTGGCAAACTTGGTGAGAAAGTTATGCACCGCGCTGTTCTGCTTCGCCTTCATCTGCTGTTTGTTCTGGCTGGCGAGCGCGGCCAAATCCGCGCTTTCGCCACGCACCGGCTCGCTTAAGCCCTCCTGCTTTAACAGGCCATTCATCAGCTCGCTGGCGGTTTGCGCTTTGCCGGGGCCGAGAATAATTTGCAGTTGGTCGTCGCCGTTGACCACGCCCATCACGCCGGGGATTTTCTTCAGGTCGTCATGCTGAACGAGATCTCTGTTTTTGAGCGTCAGCCTGAGGCGCGTCATGCAGTTGCCGCAGACAAGAATATTGCCTCTACCGCCCGTCAGGCGCAGGATGTCTTCTATCATCGAACCGGTGATTTTCGCCATAGCTACCCGTTTACCCCCCGCAATGCTTCACGTATAAAGCCTTGTTTTTTCGCCAGCAGATCGCTTGCCTCTTCGGCTGACAGGCCGCTCAGCAGCATGAAGATCGCCGTCTTACAGTGGCGACGGCAGGCGCTAAGCGCGGCTTCGGCCTGCTCCGGGCTGCATTCGGTCGCCGCCACCACGATATTGACCTGACGCTGGATCAGCTTGGCGTTGGTGGCTTCCACATCCACCATCAGGTTGCCGTAGACTTTGCCGCTGCGAATCATCGACCCGGTGGTGATCATATTCAGGATCAGCTTTTGCGCCGTCCCGGCCTTCATGCGTGAAGAGCCGGTGACGATTTCCGGGCCGACGACTGGTTCAATGGCGATATCCGCCGCCAGGCTCATTTCGCTGCCCGGATTACAGGAGATCGCGGCCACGGTGGCCCCCACGCTTTTTGCATAGGCCATCGCGCCCAGTACGTAAGGCGTGCGCCCGCTGGCGGCAATCCCGACCAGCACGTCGCGCGCGCTGAAGTTCAGGTTACGCAGATCCTGCTCGCCCATTTCACGGTTGTCTTCGGCGTTTTCTACCGCCTGCAGAATGGCCGGATGCCCACCGGCAATCAGCCCGACGACCTGCTCACGCGGCGTGCCGAAAGTTGGCGGGCACTCACTTGCATCCAGGATGCCCAGGCGCCCGGACGTTCCCGCTCCGCTGTAAATCAGCCTGCCGCCCTGGGTGAAAGCCGCCACCACTTTATCGACAACCTGAGCGACCTGCGGCAGCGTGGCTTCCACCGCCAGCGGCACCTGCTTGTCTTCGTTATTGATAACTTTAAGCATCTCTAAGGTGGGCAGCGTGTCGATTTCCGCGCTGGCCGGATTGCGGCCTTCGGTGACCAGTTTGGTTAAGTTAATTTTCATCGGGGCATCCGTTATGTGTGTTCTGTTGTGCATAGTATGGAATATTTTATTCCATGTGCGTGAGCACAATCACGAATATTTTATTCCAAAGAAAAGAGAATAGCAGAATAACTTAGGCGAGAAAGCCGCCCTTGTGGGCGGCAAAAGAGGGAATCAGGCGATACGAGCGAAACCGGCTTCGAGGTCGGCAATCAGTTCTTCAACGTTTTCCAGGCCAATATGGACTCGCACCAGCGTGCCGCTGAAGTCAACTTTGCCTGCCGGACGAATGTCGTTCAGCTCTTCCGGCTGGTTGGCCAGGATCAGTGACTCAAACCCGCCCCAGGAATACGCCATATGGAACAGCGTAAAATTATCCAGGTAATCCGCAAGCTGCTCGTCTGTCAGGCGCTGTTTTAGCACAAAGGAGAACAGGCCGGAGCTGCCGGAAAAGTCGCGTTCAAAGAACGCATGTCCCGGACATTCGGCCAGCGCGGGATGGTTAACCCGTTCCACCAGCGGATGAGCCGACAGCCAGCGGGCAATCGCGAGGCTGCTTTCCTCATGTTGCTTCAACCTCACTCCCAGCGTGCGCAGGCCACGGGCTGCCATATATGCCGTATCGGCATCCAGCGTCTGGCCCATCAGGTACGAGTTTTCACGCAGGCGATCCCAGCAGCGTTCGTTGGCAACCGCCGTCCCCAACATGCCGTCCGAATGGCCGATGGTGTATTTGGTCCCGGCCTGAATCGAGATATCTACACCATAATCCAACGCACGGAATAACACCCCGGCGGCCCAGGTGTTGTCCAGCATGATAACAATTTCCGGGTTAACGGCGCGAATAGACTTAATCATGCCGGGAACGTCCTGAACTTCCATAGTAATCGAGCTCGGAGACTCAAGGAAAACAACGCGGGTATTCGGCTGGATAAGCTCAGCGATCCCGGCGCCAATCAGCGGATCGTAATACGTTGTTGAAACATTGAATTTGCTCAGAATCTTATTGCAGAAATCCTGAGTTGGCTCATAGGCCGCACCGGTCATCAGGATATGATCTCCGCCGCTGACAAAAGCCAAAATCGCATTGGTGACTGCCGCCGCACCGCACGGATAAAGCGAACACCCGGCACCGCCTTCTAACTCCGTCATCGCCTTCTGGAAGGAAAAATGCGTCAGCGTGCCTCTGCGACCATAGAACAGTTCACCGTTTGCCCGGTTGGCAGTGGCAAATTTTTTGTCTTTCACGCTGTCAAATACCAGCGAGGACGCACGCTGGATGACCGCATTTACCGCCCCCTGGGTGTAGCGTTTATCACGCCCGGCGACGATCAGTTGAGTTTCAAGATGACTTTTCTGTTTCATAAAATTCTCCTGTTATTGCCTGATTCATTCCATTCAAAGGGATTAGCCAGCGAGGCTGTTTGCGGCCAGCGGAGCGCTGGTTTCCGGTTCACCACGCTTCTTTCCGGCGAAGCGTTCAACGATTTGTGCCGCATTAAGATCGTGGATCACGTTGATAAGCGTGGCCGGTGCATCGGTAATAGTGCCAAGCACCACCAGCAGCGGGATGGCTTCCATTGGCAGCCCCAGCGTCGTGACAATAAAGATCTCCCCGAGGAACGCGCCGCCCGGCACGCCGCCAACGATAATGGCCGAAAGCACAGCAATCAGCATCGCGAGGAAAAAGGTTTCGCTGGTAAATGGCAGGCCGAGAACCGAATAGATAAAGACAATTTTCAGCGCGGCAATCATCGCCACGCCGCCTTTATTGAGGTTCACCAGCAGCGGAATTGAGACATCGACAATTTCAGGATTGATGCCCATCGCTTTGCCAGCGCGCAGCGTGACCGGCAGTGTACCGAGCGAAGAGCAGGTGCCCAGCGCGGTGGCTGAAGGTTCAATGGCGTGCCGCCAGAACGCTTTCACCGCCGGAAGCCCGCCGCCAATCCACGAGTAGAAAATGGAGCCCAGCACGTAATAGATAAGCGTTGCCGCCATAAATAGCCCGATGGCCCGGGCGAAGGTCATCAGCAACGCGGCATCCTGGCTCGCCATGGTTGCGGCGAAATAACAACCCAGGCCGACAGGTGCCACCTTCATGATAATAGAGACAATTTTCATGATAACGGTGTTGGCGTCCTGCAACAGAGCGGCGATGCGTTTGCCTGCATCCGCCGACTGGCCAATCGCCACACCAGCGATAATCGCGATGACGATCAGCGCCAGAATATTCGACTTGGAGAACAGGCCGACGAAGTCGCTGGTGGTGACCATGCTGACAAAATCCATCTCCCCCGAGCCGCCCTTCACCGAATGGGAAAGATCGATGGTCACGCCCTGAGCCGGGTTGTACCAAAGCGCCAGCAGCACAATGCCTGCGGCGGGAATCAGCGCCATGGCGATGGAAACAATAAAAATAACCACCATGATGCGGCCTAGCCGTTTAAGGTCGGTCATACCGGCAATAGAAGACATCACGCTGACGCCAACCAGCGGCACAATAATCATAAACAACAGGTTGAGGAATATTTGCCCGACGGGCTGTAATTTAATGGCGTAAGTCGGGGCATAAATACCCAGCAAGCCGCCGACAATAAGAGCAAATAAAAGAACAAATGATGATTTGTAGGGTTCGAGGCGTGTCCACATAAAGGATACCTTCTCAATAAAAGTAATAATAACTGGGACGAAAATCACAATTACCAACTGCTGTAATTAAATCCCCGGGCTTTTGTGATGCAAATCACTAATAGTGTATAAAATTCATTTTCTGACTTCTTTATTTACTACAGAGCAATAGTTACACTTTTAAAATTGGATTGGTATGGGGAATTAATACCGTTTCCGCAAATCACTTGTGAATAAAAGGAAAAAATGAGCGCGCCAATTTCACTCAAGCATCTCGAGGTATTCGTCAAAATTATCGATTGCGGCGGGCTGTCTGAAGCGGCGGCGCAGCTCAGCGTGTCGCCTTCGGCGGTGAGCAAGAGCCTGGCGGCGCTGGAGGATTTGCTGGGCACAACGCTTATCAAAAGAACGACACGCAGCATTACGCTGACCGATGCCGGGCAATATTTGTTTAACCGCGCTAATAAATTAATTAAAGAGTTCGACGATACGTTAAATACCACATCAAGCTATTACAACAATCCGCAGGGTGAATTGCGCATCACCTGTTCTATTGCGTTTGGCTACGCCAAGCTGGTCAACCTTGTTGATAAATATCGGGCAAGTTTCCCCGACGTGAATCTTTATATCGACCTCAACGATAACTTTATTAATCTTAATGAATCCGACTTCGATATCGCCCTGCGAATATCCACCTCTCCGCCGCAAAATTACGCCATGCGCAAACTGGCTCCCGTACGCTGGGCTTACTGCGCCACCGCCGACTATCTCAGCAAGAAAGGGATGCCGGGCAAACGCACGGATCTGGTCACGCACGACTGCCTGGTTTACCCTGGGCTAACGCCGCTGATAAAAACTACCGATGAGCAGGAACGGCAGCATCTGCTAAAAATGCGAACACCAATCCAGGCCAACAGCAGCCTGGTGCTGCTTAAATCCGTACTGGAAAATCAGGGCGTTGCCTACCTGCCTACCTACCTGATTGGCGACCATATTCAAAAGGACGAGCTAACTCCGCTGCTGCTGGACGGCATCATCACTTACGAAACCCATGCGCTGTACGCCCTCTACTTCCCGAGCAAATACAGCAACCCGAAGGTTCGGTCGTTTATTGATTTCCTGGTTGAGCAACTTGCGCCGCAGCCCGCGTGGGATAGTTGGATCCCTTAACTATTCCCCTTTAGTTTTTATGTGTTATTATTCGCCCGTTTCCTCAACCAAAGTCACTCAGAGGCCTGATGCTGGAGAATGTCATCATCCGATAATCAGTTTCCCGCCCACCAAAGGACGGACTGATTATCACTGCGCTTAATCCGTATGCGAACACACGCGTTGTGTTGGCACATTTTGCACATGATGATGAAAAGGCTTTTCAGCATGAATTTATCCCGTCAGGAACAACGAACCCTTCACGTTTTAGCGAAAGGAGGGCGCATCGTTCACACTCGCGACAACTCTGGCCGCGTTACCGCTGTTGAATGCTATACCCGGGAAGGGTTGCTGCTTAGCGACTGCACGCTGGCCGTGTTCAAAAAACTCAGAACCAAGAAGCTGATTAAATCCAGCAACGGGCAGCCGTACCGAATCAATACAAGCGGCCTGAACAACGTTCGTGCCCAGTTGGATAACAGGTAATTGGCGTGAGCCTGGATGAAACTGACGTTTTGAAGGGCTAAAACAGATAACGGGCCACACGGCCCGTCGAGACTGATGACAAACCTCATGCGGATAAAAGTCTGCAATCTGTCACCAGAAAAATAAACTGGAAAATCAATTCATTGATTTTCGGCTGCTCGCCACGAAGAAGGCAAAACCACGCTTTTTCCTTCTTTGTCAGCAACGTTAACGGGCCACCTGGCCCGTTATTTCAGTGCTCGAGCTCGGCAGCCCGGGATTCTTCTTCGCAATACTGGTTAAAACGTTCGCAGAACCACGTTTTTTGCTCGCGGCTCATGTTGCCGGTCACGGCCTGGAGATTCACCTGCTGCCCCGAAGCCTGCATATGCGCGAAACTGCGCGCCAGAAAATCAAAATTCTTTACCGCCTGTAGGTCTCTGTTCATCAGCATATCCCTCTGTGCGTTAACTTTTGGGTAAGTCATATGCTTCTGTTTTGAGTATCGACCCGCTGACGATTATTTTTTGAACAATGAATGCGCTTTTGGGATTTCTCCCGGCGATATATCGGCACGCCTCGCAAAACGCGACTTTAGCGCTGCCGAATCGGCCTTATGAGCTGAAGCGCCTCCAGCGTTAACTTTGCGGCAGTAAACCTGTCGCTGCGCACGCCAAGGACCTCCTTTTCCCACAGCGGATTCAGCGGCACGTGGTAGCCCGCGTTCTTGGCCTGCAGCACCAGCTCTGCAAGATCGTCTTTGTTTTCAATAATGCACAAAGGCGCGAAGCGCCCGATTTTATGGGGCAGCGCAAACGTGGCCGGGTAGTTGCTCTCAGGATCGGTAACCGGGTTGGCGCTGTCTGTTGCGTGATGTACCACTTTTTCCCCGTCCCCCACCAGCGCCTGGTTTAGCACGCCAATCATCCGGCGGGCGCGCTCGCTCGTGTTGCCTGTTTCCTCGTCGCTCTTGCGGTAGAAACTCACCGGGTTGTCATAGTCCCCGCGCAGCGCCTGGCGCTCAGGCAGCGTGCGGTAATTTTCCAGCCGCTGGCGAAATACCTGATGGGACACATCCGGCACCTGCAAATTATCCTCAGGCCCTAACTCGCTGACGTGCGGGGCTATGAGCATCAGATCATAATCCGCGGTGAAGGGCCGGGCTTCAGCGTGTGGGGCCAGCACCTGCAGGGGTGCACCGTGATGGGAAATTTGATACCGCGCTTCTCCGCTGCCCGGCAGACGCCGGGCCTCAAACGCATAATGCTCGCCGCCTGGACCGCTGGCCCGGAGATGGCTCACGCCCCCGGCGTTCTCCGGCGATAGCTTGTCGATGAGCCCCTGCTCAAACAGGTCATGCAGGCGGCTTTGGGAAACTTCCAGTGGCACGGCGGCAGCATGCCCTTCGGCAATACAGGCCTGCGTTTGCAGGTTAAACTTCGCGATTCGTTCTGACGAGGCGTTCTCGAGCTTGCTAAACCGCTGCTCCACGCAGATAAACCCCGCCTGCGGCCCCCACGAGGCGCTTTTCCCCTTAATGTGAAAACCTTTGGTCGGATGCCCGGCCTCAATCAGCGCCGTCGCCAGCTTGTCCACCGGGCGAACGCCAATGATGCAATTGTGTTCCGAGGCGACTTTTTGAAGCGGGATAAGGTGCGCAGGCACGATGCCGGTTTTGTCTTTGATTTGCGAGACAAGCTGCGGGAGATCCGTACCTGGCGTTTTACTCGCTACAGGCAGGTGAAGTTCGAGAGGGCGATACGCCGCAGGGGTAGATTCAACTTTCATTTTTACGGCCAGGCTCCCGGCGATAAACAACAAGCCATTGAGGCTGCAACCTGGAAAAGACGGCTGGAGCAGCATCACGCGAAAACATCACCCAGGTGAATGCTCGCGGATTGCCCCGCCGCCTGGTTCCGGTTAAGTCTTGTCTTTCACCGTTTCGGTTCCACCGTTATTTTTCACCGAGGCAATGCCTTTATCCCGGGATTGCTCCGTGGCGTACATCTGGCTGGTGCCAATCACCTGATGATTGCCGGCCTTGAGGTTAAAGTAGAACTTCCCGTTGCTGGCGACCTTCTTGTCGTAGCGCTCCTCCAGCGGGCTGTTGGTGCGCACGGAGGCGATGCCGTTGTCCGCCGAGGCGCGGGTTTTATACAGCTCGCTGGTGAGCACCACTTCGCCATTGCCCGCCTTGAGTACAAATTTAAATTGCCCGTCGCTGCTTTTGCTTAATTCGAACCAACCAGACATGTTAACTCCTTGATTAAAATCATAAACAGTTAATAGATTGGATGAACATCAAAAACAGTATGTACGAAAAACAAACAGATCGCCCACTCCGCCAGCGCATCGGCGGGACAAATGTCCCGGCTGCGATACGGATTTCAGATCCCGCTGGCAGTTTTCACGCTAATCTGTGGGCAACGCGGGACGGGCGTCCTGTCCTTATTTGACGGGAAATTTTATAGTGAACAGCATGAAAAACGAGAGCAGACCCGGCGACTGGCTGAACGTCATTGAACGCGTGACCGGCGACCCGGTGCTGTATGAACTGCTGAAGTATTGTCCGCTGGATATTCTGCGCAGCTGGCAGCTAAAACATTATCCACGCGGCTCGCTGATTTTTCGCCAGGGGGAAATTTGCGATGAATTCCACCTGATTGTTAAAGGGGAAATCGACGTTTTCACCACCGCCGACGACGGGCGAAAATATTCCCAGGCGCGCTATAAAAAAGGCGACATTCTGGGCGAACTGGAAATCTTCGAGCGGCGGCAATACATCTGCTCTGTAGAAGCGGTTAGCGACGCGGCACTTTTAGTGCTGACGCGGGAAGAGTTTATTCGCTGGCTGGGGTTAGACAATTACTTTAATCAAAAAATATTACAGGCCGTGAGCGATCAATATTATCAGCTCTCCAAAAAGGCCGGGGAAGACATTCTTTATTCGTTACATCAGCGTACTTGCCTGGTGCTGTGGCAAAAATACCAGCAGATACAGGGCAGCATCCCGCTTAATAAGCAGCAATTAAGCGAGCAGTTTGCGGTGGCCCCGCGCAGCATTAACCGCATTTTATCTGAACTGCGGGAAGACAATATTATTGCGATTCACGGCGAGCAGATTCAGGTTCTCGATCCTCAGCGCCTGCGCCAGCACGCCGAGCATTAAATAACAGCAGCCAATCCTGAGTCATGCAAAATGGCTCGTTTAACACCAGGTAATTATCATGACCCAACTCCAGCCCCATATCCGGCTCAGCCGGGAGATGACGCACGCCCGTTATGCGCTCCTGCCGGGCGATCCGAAACGCGTGGAACATGTCGCGCAGTTTCTGGACAACGTGGAAGACTTCGGCAGCAACCGGGAATATCGCGCCCTGCGCGGCTGGTTCCGCGGTGTGGAAGTGCTGGTGATGTCCACCGGCATGGGCGGGCCTTCTACCGCCATCGCCGTGGAAGAGTTACGCCAGATTGGTGTCACCAACCTGATCCGCATCGGCAGCTGCGGGGCGATGCAAAATCATATTCGCCTCGGCGACCTGGTGATCGCCACCGCCGCCGTGCGGGACGAAGGCACCAGCCAGATGTACATCGACAAAGGCTACCCGGCCTGCGCGGACATCGGCCTGGTGCACCACCTGACTCAGCAGACCAAACGCCTGGGCTACGCCAGCCACTGCGGCTATGTGCGCAGCCACGACAGCTTCTACACCGAACGCGAAGACGAGATTAACCAGTACTGGTCCGGGAAGGGCATCCTCGCTGCGGATATGGAAACCGCACCGCTGATGGTGGTGGGCGCGCTGCGCGGCCTGCGCATTGCCTCCGTGCTTAACGTCGTGGTGGAGCACAGCGGCAATCTGGAAGAAGGCATTAACAACTACCAGCAGCAGGAACACTCCTGCCAGCAGGGTGAATCCCGCGAGATCTTACTCGCCCTCGAAGCGCTCTACCTTGACAGCCAGGAGCAGTAATCATGGATTTCTTCAGCATTAAGAATGTGATGGTCACCATTCCGCTCGGCGAAGGCGGCTACGCGCTCTCGTGGATCGAGGCCATCGGCACCGTCTTCGGCCTGCTCTGTATCTGGTTCGCCAGCAAAGAGAAAATCATCAACTACCTGTTCGGCCTGATTAACGTCACGCTGTTTGCGGCGATCTTCTTCCAGATCCAGCTTTACGCCAGCCTGCTGCTGCAGGTGTTCTTCTTCGCCGCCAACCTGTACGGCTGGTACGCGTGGAGCCGCCAGAACGAGGCCAACGAGGCCGCGCTGAAGATCCGCTGGCTGCCGCGCAGCAAGGCGTTCACGCTGGCGGCGGTTTGCCTGGTCGCCATCGCCCTGATGACCTTCTTTATCGACCCGGTGTTCGCTGTGCTAACTCACATTGCGGTAGGCATTATGCAGAGCCTTGGCGTGGCGGTTGAGATGCCGCAGCTGCAGACGGACGCCTTCCCGCTGTGGGATTCCGCGATGCTGATCCTGTCAATTGCCGCAATGGTGCTGATGACGCGTAAATACGTCGAGAACTGGCTGCTTTGGGTGGTTATCGACGTGATTAGCGTGGTGATTTACGCCATTCAGGGCGTGTATGCCATGTCGCTGGAGTACATCCTGCTGACGGCGATTGCGGTGATGGGATCTATGGCGTGGATCAAGAGCGCCCGAATGACTGGCTCCCGGCCACTCGCTTAAATCGTTTTATTGACTTCAAGGGCCGCTTAGCGGCCCTTTTGCTATTCGGATATATCTCATTTATCAAGCCACATGAAAATTAAGGGATTTTTAACAATCTCGAGATTTTCAGCGACCGCCACCAACCCGCTCAGCGTATTCATCTACACTTTATTTAGGGCGCAGCAGCGACATAATTTTTAACGATCGTTAGCAGGTCGTTTTCACTCTCTAATTTTACCGTCTTTTCCGTTTCTATTTTCATTCAGGCCTCTCCCTTTAATCGCTCAAGACCACAGGATAACCTCATGAAAATATTATTTTTAAAAATCTTCACGCTGAATTTCAACCCACAACTTTACCTATCAGAGCAATCAAACAACTCGCAAAACAGTTTGTTATAACCAGCTTACTGCCGCGCATAAGCCGCAGCACAAAATTTTGCGACATCTGTTGCTTTGCACCTTCTAATAAAAGTACGGGGTTAAACGATGAATAAGTTAAAAACACTAAAACTGACGCTGTGTATTACCGCCCTCGCCTGCACCGGGCTGGCGCAGGCCGCCACTGTCGCCATGAACACCGTCGACGCCAACGGCACGTCCACCCCGGCGGGCACCATTGAATACCACGCCACCCAGTACGGCGTGGTCTTTACGCCAAACCTGAAAGGCCTGCCGCCGGGGATTCACGGCTTCCACGTGCACACTAATCCGAACTGCGGCCCGGGCATGCAGGACGGCAAAATGGTGGCTGGCCTGGCGGCTGGCGGCCACTTAGATCCGGCCCACACCGGCAAGCATGAAGGCCCGTGGGGCAACGGCCACCTCGGCGACCTGCCTGCGCTTTACGTCGACAGCGACGGCACCGCGACTTACCCGGTGCTGGCCCCTCGCCTGCGCATGTCTGACTTAAAAGGCCACTCGCTGATGATCCACGCCGGCGGCGACAACCACTCTGACCACCCGGCAATGCTCGGCGGCGGCGGCGCGCGTATGGTTTGCGGAGTCACGTCATGAGCAAGCGTGTCTTAACGGCGGTGTATTTCACGCTGATGATGGGCGGGCTTCCGGCCCTGGTGAACGCGGCGGATATCTCCATCGACGCGCCAAAAGGTGAGCACCTGCAAACCGAGCTTTATGCCCGCGGGGTGCAAATCTACCGCTGCGCGGCGGCGGACGCCGAGGCCAAAACCGGGAACTGGGTATTCCAGGCCCCGGAAGCTGACCTGTTCAGCGACAAAGGCCTGAAGCACCTCGTCGGCAAACACTTTGACGGCCCGCACTGGCAGGCGACGGACGGCAGCGTGGTGGCCGGAGCGCTAAGCGCCACTCGCCCGTCGAAAGATAAAGGCTCGATTCCGTGGCTGCTGCTGACCGGCACCTCAGAGAACCAGCCTGGCCTGTTCGCCAACGTGAGCAGCATCCAGCGCGTGGACACTCGCGGCGGCGTAACCGGCCCCACGGTTTGCGACCCGGCGACCTTTGGCGCAACGCTGAAAGTGCCTTATACGGCGACTTATAAGTTCTATACGAAGTAGCAGCATAAAGCCCTGGCCTTACTGCCAGGGCTTTATGCTGCTGGGATCAATTCAGAGAGTAAGCACTAATTCGGGTGCTGAATACTTATTCCGTCGGAAGCGTTCTCCGTGACAGAAAACTCTGCGGTGACCAGATGAGAGGAAGAATTATCAGATTTTACATCGTAAGCGACTGAGTATTTTTTGCCGGGAGAGAAGGTAAAACCAAAGGCTGGCAGACAGTCTCCCTTCGCGACATAAACTGGAGCATCATCGAAAGTCTTGTACTGCACGTTCCCATGCCCTTCGTTAATTTGCACGGCCGTTATGCGCTCGTCGCTGCCAAGCGGAGACACCACGCAAACAATATTACCTTTGGCCACGACTTCTGCAGGCTGACGCGGCACCATTCTGTCGCCCGGACCAGGACACCCGGCCAGCAAGAGCACGGCAGCGGCTAACAAACATTTTCTCATAGAGTTGTTCTCACCTTCCCTGTGACTATTTTGCGATACAGCACCGGAACTTCACGGCTACTGTCTGTACCTCTGTATTTCCCCATTCGCCCAGGCCTTTGGTAGTAGGACCACACGTCTATACCATAAACCAATAACAGCCAGTAATCCGCTAAAATGGAGGCCTGCTGCTCCAGGGAATAATCTGTTAGCGCCTCTTTATCTAATTTATAGGTATATTCAGCCGCCCAGCTAAAAGCCCCCCTTAGCCTTACCCATTGCCCGTGTTGATGTTGCCACACATGGCCCAGCTCATGGATAAAAACATATTTATCTTCAAGAAAGACGCTGCCAGATGAGAAATCATCTTTATACATCGTCTTGCGGTACCACAATTCTCCGTTTGGCGTCATCGCGTAGTTTTGTTTCTGCAGGCCGAACGGGAGATAGCTGTCGCAATGAATCCATACTCGGCTGTAAGAAATTGAATCGCCGAAAACCCGGCGAG
Organism: Cedecea sp. B1(4); assembly: GCF_059414925.1. Classification (NCBI taxonomy): domain Bacteria; kingdom Pseudomonadati; phylum Pseudomonadota; class Gammaproteobacteria; order Enterobacterales; family Enterobacteriaceae; genus Cedecea; species Cedecea sp. B1(4). Next base: position 379,024 of record NZ_JCAHMZ010000006.1, read on the forward strand.
CCATTGCAATTTCGCCCAATGTCATTCTTCTGAGGCTGCCCTCTTCCGCCTGTGCGCTCATTCCTTTTCCTTAAGGTTTGCTTTTCCACAGCATAAAACCAACGCTCAATATAATCTATGTCCCGATTTCTTATTTTTCGATAGTCAGAATTTGGCGCTTAGAAATTTATGGGATAAAAAAATGTTATGTAGCCGGTGGTTCCAAAAAGTTGTGGCCGTTGGGCAGTGACCTCTGTCTAATGGAGACCACTTTATTCGCCAGGACAAACCAAGATGAAAATCCTCAAAAGCGGCATCCGCGACGTGATTGCCGACGACGACGTCACCGTTGTGGAGCCGGTTAACCTCTACGAATGCACGCTACAGAGCGGCGTATTCGTAGGGCCATTTGTTGAGATCCAGCGCCACTGCGTGATCGGTTCCGGCACTCGTATCCAGTCCCACTCGTTCCTGTGCGAAAACGTCACCACCGGCAAAAACTGCTTTATCGGCCACGGCGTTACCTTCGCCAACGACCTGTTCCGCAGCGGCAGGCCAGACCCCAACCCGGAGAACTGGATAGCCATCACCCTCGGCGATAACGTCACCATAGGCAGCGGCAGCACCATTCTGACGGAGCATATTTGCAGCGGCGCGGTGATTGGCGCAGGCAGCGTGGTGACGAAAGATATTCTGGTGGCCGGGGTTTATGTTGGGAGCCCGGCGCGATTAGTGCGGGAATTTTAACGGCTGCCGTTAGCCGTAAAGCTGATAACCGGCATAATCGCGATGCCATCGGAATAGAACAAGTCTGAGTTGGTAAACGAATACACACGGCCGGTGAGCGTGACATTAACATGGCTGCCATAACCCGTAACCTTCGCATTGCTCACTTCTGAGACCAGAAACGGGGCACGACTCTTCAGATGCTCCATTGGATCGCCCGATAGATTGCCGTCCAGATAATAGCGGTAGACCTCCGAAACCGTAGCCCCACCGCCTTTGTAGCGGGTGATATATAAAAACGTAGTATCGGTGACTTTTTGACGGGAGAAAAACACATCATCCGGTGGGGCATTGAAATAATACTGATATGCCGCATAACCCCCCACAAGCAATAACAGCACAGCCGTTAACGTACAGTGCAGGCTCTTAATAACCGTGTTGTTTGGCATAATCTATTCCCTGTTTAATCCAGAATTGATCGTGTGGGTCGTCTCCATACGGGAATGAACCATACCATGCTCCCCATTGTGGTTGCGATACCACGGTTCTCTTTTGTGAGAATTTTGCTACCACTAACGAAATTGACAACAGGGTAAAGAAAATAGATAACAAATTGTGTTAATACTCAACTAACAGGTGGGAGTAATACTTCGGCCTGACTTATAAGTTCTTCAATAAGAGTTAGTGGTACTTCTTCTTCAAAACAGCTCAGATAAAAAGTTGAAGTAGCATCAGAGTAAAATACCTCCGCTACTTGCTGGTTCATCCCTACCTTACTTTTGTTAACTTCAAGAAACATGCCATCCCGCACAATATCACTGCCACGAACAAACGAATATTCAACACCATCAAAAACCATAGATTAACCTTAGTTTTAATAAAAAATTACGCTTCAAATATTTAAACAATCATTATTTTCTGTCACTACTCTTTACAGTAACAAGCTAATAAAAAACCAGTCTATAAAAGATAGCTATCAGGAAGATTTAGTTTTTATGATGGAAAATATTTGCTCTTTTTCTGTACTAGAAAGTTTCATCCAGCTAAGCGTCAATTCCGCCAGATCATCATCAACCATATAGAAGTATGCCAACGGCACTTCCAGAGCATTAGCAAGCTGTTGAGCAACATCAATGCTGGCCTGATGAACGCCCTTCTCATAACGGTTGATACGAGTGCTCGCGACAAACTCATCGATCCCGGCAAGAATGCCGAGACTTTTTTGTGATAGGCCTTTAGCCAGGCGCGCAGCTTTCAGTCGCTGGCAGAAAACGTCGAGATAATTAATTGAAGTATTCATAGCTACGATAGTCGTAGCTTTCGTACTTAACTACTACTACGAGTAACGTAGTTCATTACAAATCTGAGGCTATGCGCGGGTCTATTGCCCAAGGCCAAAATAAACTCTTTTTATTTTTGAGATGTGGATCGACCAAAAGCAAGGATCAGCTCTGCAAGTTGATCGTTATCGGCATAAAAATAGGCCAGTGGCACATTTAATACCATAGCCAGATGTTGGGCAGTCTGAACATCAACCTCATGGATTCCACGCTCATACCGATTGATACGTGCACTTGCTGCAAACTCATCTATACCCGCCAACATACCGAGCTTTTTCTGCGATAGGCCACTAGCAAGGCGTGATGCCCTGAGCCTTTTGCAGAATATTTCACGGTAATTTGGAGTGTTTCGCATAACTACGATATTCGTAGTTTTTGTTTAGACACGATACTACGAATAACGTAGCATTGGTTTGTAGCACATCCACTTACAGGTAACAGTCAGGAGGGAATCATGACTAAAGGTTGGCATCCGGCAGATATCATCGCCGGTTTACGCAAGAAAGGAACATCATTGGCAGCACTTTCACGAGAATGTGGATTGGCTTCTTCAACGCTGGCAAATGCATTAACGCGCCCGTGGCCAAAAGGTGAGTTTTTGATAGCTAAGGCGCTTGAGGTTCATCCAAGTGAGATATGGCCTGAGCGGTATGTTGGGGAGGATGGGGAGATTGTTGATCGGGAGAGATCTATTCGCGGTAATCGTGAATTAATGCTTTCGTCTCAGTGATTGCTTGGTAGTAAAATTTTTAGGACAAGCCGCTTATATGTATGTGGCTTGTTTCTCTGATGCGAAGGCCGGACTCGCACATGATAATTAATCCTTTGATTTTAAAACAATTTAAAATAATATTTAGTTAATGTACCAACATCGATACCAACACATTAAGTCGTTGATTTTGGGACTCGAATCGGGGCACGAGTTACCTCGAAGATGCTCACAACTGAGCATATCTCTGGCGCTATGCATCAACTATAGCTACCTGTGGCGAAGACAACATCAATCCCCCCATCATCTCGAAGCCAGCATTCCCGGATAATGTTTAGCAATGATGTCATTCATTCGCTCAATCAACTCCAGACGCTTGAAGACCAAGTGCGCAGTGCCTTTTTGATAGTAACGAATGCTGAAGAACTCATCTTCGTAAACGTCCTTAGTCGAATTGTCCCGAATATGCTCCATCAATCGGGTAGAGATATCACCCCGGTTGTCAGGGATGGGTTTGCCATCCAGCAGAAACAGCATTCTCTCCAGATCCGCCAGTTGATCCCGTCGCCAACCCCAGTTAAGGCTAAAGCCCCAGCGGTTATGCGTCACCAGATTGTTGATGATGATCTTCTTACCGAAGCTGCAGGGACTGTTGGTTTTGTAATCCCACGACAGGCCTTTGAAGACGTTAATGATCCCGCGCTCAAAGACTTCCATTTTGTTCAGATGTAACTGTTCAAAAGTACTAAGGATATTCGCCTCGCTGATAGCAGGAAGATCGCCCTCCTCCAGGTTCTTATGCCACTGGTCGCGAGCCTGAGCATCCATTAAGGCCATCATGCCGGACTTCAGCATCAAATCGCGCCAGATACTGCGATCTATATTGCAGGTGACGGCAGGCATTGCTTTATCAACCTTTTCAGTCAGCCAGCTATCGTAGCGGTGCCCGGACTTCATAGCCCAGTCTTGCGCTGTACCACCGCCAATTTCTGAGGTCAGCCGTGAAATGGCATCAAGCTGCTGAATGAGTTGTTCGATCCGTTTTAGTGCGGTATCGCGGCCCGTAACAATACGCTCGATACAGGTCGAAAGAATGAGTTCATTGTGTTCCGTCAACACGTCGGGTTCTGTTTGCATCGTTAATCGTCCATAAAAGCAAACACGCCTACCGGGAATGGCAGGCGCATTATGCGATGAATAAAAAAGGTGGGAAGTTCAGAAGCCAAAATCAGGGATGAGGCTCGAAGAATTTAAGTATTTATTAATCCGGTAGCTCGCCTGGCTCGGAGAATATCAGTCGCGGTCAGGAATGGAGTCTGTTCCTGCCAGCTAAACCCTTTGCGGTCGATGCGTACCAGTTCATAACGTTCCACCAGAAAATTAACAGCATCGGCGAGCGTGATTCCTGCATCGATATGCTCCTCGATGGCCGCGTCGTCATGGAATGGTGTGTCGTTAAGCGTCAGGCCGTAATGGTGATCCAGCAGATACGTTAAAAGTTGCTGCCAGACCTGCACGGGCGACGGACTTGACGAAACCGGCACCTTGGCCGGTACAGTTGAAATGTGCATGGGTAGAATCCTGAGAAAAGAAGAAGAGAGAAGGTGTTACGGTGTGGGATAAATAGAGATGTAAACGTAACCGCAGCTACCACGGGTATCAGCTATACAGGTTAAACTCGCAAGTTGAATTTTCACCTGACGTTGCTGATGTGGATTTAGTTCGCCAGCACGCAGTATATCTTCCAGTTGTTCGACAAACAGCGGGAAAGCCAGATCTATTCTCTGCAGGTGCATTGGGCTAAAACTCCCCGTCAATCCAGCCCTGTCAGCCAGGTAATACAGCCGGTTGCCTTCCTGAACTAATCTAGCGCCAAATCGAGGGGTGATATCGCTTTGTAGACCCCATTCATGATGGTGGTGTGATTGACATGAAAACCTCTGTTTAAAGCAAACTCTGCTCAGCAAAAGACACCACTTCGTTCCCAACAACCAAATGATCCAGCACTCGCACTTCTACCAGTGCTAGCGCTTTCACTATCCGCTGAGTGAGGTGTTTGTCATGCTGACTGATTTCTGTCGTACCTGACGGATGGTTATGCGCCAGAATTACCGCAGCGGCATTGTGTTTCAGAGCTAATTTAACCACTTCGCGGGGATGAACTTCGGTATGGCTGAGTGTGCCGGTAAATAGAGTTTCGCATCCCAGTAGGCAGTGCTGATTATCGAGATACATCACGATAAAAACTTCACGCTCCTGATGAGCCATCTGTAATTGCAGCCAGGTCTTAGTGAAGCTGGTGGAGGTAAATGGCTCACTCGGTTGACGCTGATATTTCTCCAGCAGGCGTAATGCCCGACGAATGACGCGTTGCTCGTTTGCAGGAAATACCGGGGATAAATTAAATACAGACATTTTTGTTCCTTAAAACAAAAAGCCTCGCCGGTTTATTGGCAAGGCCTGAGGGAAGGGATAATAAAAAGGTTCATGAGGCAAGCTGCAGCATATTCTCAGCCATCACCCACAGAGCACGGTTAAGCTTCACATCACCGTCGATACCTTTTACAGCACGAGTATGGGCACGTTTGCCTTTGGTGGTTCGTCCAGACAGCCCGCCTTTAATCAGGTTTTGCTGAATGCGCTGATAAGTGGTCCACAGGTCGTTACTTTCATCCTGCCAGCGGCGCGGGGATAGGATTTGCGAATCCGTCACCGGCTGATGCTCTTCACCAAAGCGATAGGTTAATGCCGCTTTCGCCATCGCCTGCTGTGCTGGCGGAGTTAACATTAGCGACTGCATGGCATCGCGTTTCTCTTCTACACGGTCAAATATTCCCAGCACTTCGTAAGCCCCTTCAATGACTTTCTCCACCACGTTGCCTTTATGAGGTACACGAACCTCACCAAAACTCTCACCGCAAATTAATCCATTCTGGCAGACTGAACGAAATAATCCCGGCAACATCTGATAACTGCTCGAACCATCGTGGCTGTTGAGCAGAATAATTTCCGGAACTTGCTTGCCAGTGATTTGGCCCTCACGACGAAGACGCAGCATGTGTTTGGTGTGTTCGCGCTTGCTCTGGTCGCGTACTCGGGTCTGGCAGGCAAAGAAAGGCTGGAAACCTTCACGTTGCAGATTATCGAGCAGGGTTATTGTCGGGATATAAGTGTATCGGTCGCTGCGGGACTCATGCTTTTCTTCACTGAAGACGCTGGGCACGTAATGTGCCAGTTCGTCGTGAGTTAATGGGCGGTCGCGGCGTACAACATTGGCCGCACCAAAGCGGCTGGCTAAACGGGTCATAGTTGTTTCCTTATTGGAAAATTAAAAACAAAAAGGCCATGCTTCCCGAAGGAGGCATGACCTGATGTTGTTGTGAGTCTGAGGTCTGGCAGATTTAAGGTCTAAGCCAGTTATGATGCCTTATTCACAGCAACTGATACTGACAGTGGCTGATAAGACTGAGGGTCGAAAACGGACAGTGGCAGCCTGGCCTGATGGCCGTTGTGCTCTTCGGTCGCCTTCATGATTTCAATAGTGCTGACGTTTTCGACACATTCATGCTCAAGAAAAGCTTCCTGAGAACGAGTAGCATCGCTGTCGCCAAAGGGGGCTACGTCCATTGTTCCCGTCGCCAGCGTGTTGCCCGCCTTGTCTTTCAGCCCCAGCAAAACAGACAGAGGGCCAAAACCCACACCGCTACCACCATTATCCAGACGGAACTGATACACACAGATATTACCGGGAGTCCACACGGTATCGGTGTTGCGGATACTGATATAGCGTTGTTCATCTGCGTAAGCAGATGATGGATGGCACAGCATTAAAACGACAATGGCAGATAAGGTTTTAGCCAATCGTCTGACGAGTGGCATGATTTTGCTGTAACTAGGTTTTGCCCATACCCTTACTATTGTGAAAGAAGGTATATCTATATCTTTCTGACAATCCTTTTCCATCGTTCTTTTCCTTCAGTGGCATTTGGGAGGTGGGTTTTGAGAAGTGCTCAGCAGTTGCCTGTTCGACGACACAATTCCGCTAAGCTTTGCTGTGCGACCCATTGCTGTAGTTTCCGATCCTCTTCCGAGCGCTTAGCCGCCAATGTGGCTTGCTGCTGTTTATTCACACAATTATCTGGCATCACCATAATGACTTTTGGGGCTATCTGTTGTCTGACTTTTGCAATCTTAGCCTTAAGAACAGCATCCGTATCTTGGGGTGCAGACCAGTCGGGGTATATAAGAGCATCGATAGCCTTATCACGTACCGAAGCTTGGTTATCAATAACGGCAAAGTAGCAGCCTTCCCCTTTATCATCTCCCTGATAAACCGTTTCAATATCGTTGTAGGTTTCACCGACAGGATTCAGTTTTAATTGACGAATAGTGTGGGTTTTCTTATCGGCCAGGAAAATTGCACCACCACCACGGGTACGTAGCAAAAACTGCTTCGTCCACGGGTAGTTATCAATAACATTGGCCTGGTAGAGCATATTGTGCAGCATATTGTCATCCATGCCATCAGCTGATTTCCAGCCGTCAGCCTGCATGTACTCCCAGGCTTTGACAGAGCCGACGATATTGCCAGCGTCAGCCGGAAAAACTGCACTCAGACAAATGCTGGTAGCCAGCAATGTAGTGGTAAGTAATTTCATCGTGGTTATTCCTTCTGAGGTATAAGCCCGCCGGCAGTTGCGACAAGCAATGAATGGAAAAAGCGAAAGTGGGGTAAAGCCTGAAGAAAATCCGGGTGAGAGAGGATATCGCGCATCGCTATATCAGGAGCGAAGCTGCCGTTGTGGAGCGTGACTGCACGAATATCCGTCAAGGGAAATACTGCGATCCGGGTCTGATGCTCGCCTGTCAGATACCACTCGCCGTCACGCAGAACCAGCCGATAGGGAGCGAGGCCTGTACAGCGGCAACCGTTACCGAGCAGCGTCACCTTTCGATGTTCTGATATCGCGCTCACCAACCGAGTGAATACGCCTGATTCTGGGGATGAAACCTGGTCTGTTCCCTGCCAGATAAGGCAAGGAGACTCTCCTGATCCGCTCAACAGTGAACTGACCAGATGGTTATCCATATCAGGAAACAGAGCTTCAACGCCTGACTGACGGGCAAATTTCATCACCGCTAACTCTCTCTGGCGGCTACCGGATAGCAAGCGGCATCGGCCTTTGCGATACTCCAGATCCAGGTACATCAGACGTTCCCGAAAGTCCCGGCGTAGAGTTCGAACCGACACACCAAATTCAGTTGCCAGCGCTCGTAAATCCAGTGTTTCTCCAGCCACCAGACGGCTGATAATTAACGACAGTCGGACGGCAAGCCGATCATGACGACATTCAACCTGAACCATGAGGCAGGTTCTCCAGTAATATAATTAACTGAAAATAAAACGGTAATTCTAACGAGGGGGAGGGACAGGGAATGGACACCAGAAGACGTATTTTTTACAGTTGCCAAAATCAACCGTGACGGGGCATAAAGGGAAAACTGTCGGAATTTAGCAGATTATAAAACATCAGAACGGACAGGGTATGTCCCGAAGATAATGGCAGGTAAGCCAGCTCAGAAGAAAATCCAGTCCCAAACGGCGCGAGCAGCTGATACTACGGCATCGCGGACAGTGCGAATAACTGCTTTCAGTGGCGCGGGAATAAATGATGCCGCTTCCGCAGAATCAAATACCTCCCCGACCGCATTACCAAAGCACTCACGAGCCTGCTTTTTTACCGGTTCACTACATAACCTCCCATGCAGTTGTGTCGCCAATGGGCTGGTGGCTCGGTCTGGCAGGCAGCACATCATCGTTTCTATCATTGATGGGAGATTCCATTCTGTTCTCGCTGAGACAGCGCATACCGGATGATGTGGTGAGAATAACTGGCGAATAGACGCCAGCCTGGCCTCAATATTCACCCACTGGTGCGGTGATGGTGCATTGCCGGTGACATACCACTCATGGCTTGGCTCGATTTTGTCAACCTGATTAACGACAAACAGAAACCGTTGTTGGTAGCCAGTCATCACTCGCCGGTAGAAGCGTTCATCCACAGAGAAGGCTCGATCATCGGCTTTGATAACCCACAGGATGAGATCCAGCTCAGGGAGAATATTGCGATATAGAGATTCATATTCTTTATCCCGTTGCTCGCTCTCGCCTACTCCGGGTAGGTCTATTAGTATCAGGCTATGGTCACCACTGCTCAGACGCAATCGCATTACGTCACGGGTGCAGGCGTGGACATCACTAATGGGCGTAACCTCACCCTGGAAAAGCGCATTACAGAGAGATGATTTACCCGCGCCTGTTTTGCCCATGATCCCGATGACTGGTTCGTAGTGAGTGAGTTTTTGAACATGGTCAAGAATATGTCTGCCAATGGCATGGGGGAGTGACGCTAGTGGCTTTTCAATGGCCTTTAGACCTTCTGATTTTTTCATGAAACGACCTCAGACAGAAAAACAAAACCTCCGAGCCAAGAAGGCGTCGGAGGTGATTCATTGCGATAATATCTGTCTGAAATTATTTGGAATGATGTTCAGATGGGTACCCTATTCCCCATCTGGTTTAATACTATCTAGTCTTCAATATACTGACACGTGAGTACTCGTTATCGATAAGGCATTTGAGTGTCTCATCTAGCGTCATGTTTTTATTTTCAGCAATCTGGCCCAGCCTTTTTTGGTATAGTTTATTCAATTTCAAGGGAGGAGTTGTATCTTTAATCTTTTTCCTACGGGCTTTTTGCTCCCAAGCTTTACTCAGTTCTTCTAGCAATATTTCTTTGCAGCTTAAAGTACTAGTACCACCCAACCCATGCGAAATGAACTTCCTATCCGTCCTTCTTTTATTTTCTTTCAGATAACCTAGTTGTTCGTCACTCCACCCTTTCCAGTTATCAAAGATAGCAATAATAAAATGGTAGCGTTGCTCACAGGAAATAGGTTTGGTATCAATAGAAATATATTTCTTCCTCATTTGCTCCCAAACCCATAAACATTGCTCTTCATTATTCTTATCCAGCCATGAAAATGCTCTAGGGAACTGATTGCTGGCATTAGCCCAATCACCCATCACTTCCGTGATAGCCAGGTCTGCTAACCTCGTCGATGGGTACATTTTCAAAATGGTATCGATTATTTTTTCCATTACATCTGGGATGACATCCGTATTAGTTACCTTGGAGAAGTCTAATCCATTAGCTTGCTCACATTTTGGTGGGGAAAAATTCAGATCCAAGTCCTGCAGATTTATGTCTAAATCCTGGAAGTTTATCTCGCCTTTATTAGTTATTTTTCCCGTATTTTGAGGAGACATGACCACATCGGGGGCATGGATATGAAACTGTGGCATATCGAGCTTTGTTCGGATGTTCGTACTGGCGAGTGCTACGGTTTTGTTCGCTAGTAAACGAAAGAGAAAGAAATGCATTGCCCTTGGGTTTTTCCTCAACCACTTTAGGCGACTTGCCTGTCGCAATCTCTTTTTTCGCATTTCCTGTTCATCGAATTCATACTCCTCCATGGTGCCCCTCCTGCTCCAGAATGGTTGTTTTCCATCATTTCACTCAAGAGTAAAAGAAGCAAACCCAGATGTAAATCATGCTTTTTTGAAGGTGAAAATGATATAAAAACAGCGTAATAACGTAGTAAAAATGTAGCGTTAAATTTCAGATACAATAAAAAATATCAATAAGTTAGATATAACACTTAGCTTTTTCCGCATCAAAAATACATTATTCTACTTACAACCCACGAAGAAACCTACCCCATGATGTTCTGCACAAAAATCGTAGCCAAAGTCAGCAGTCACGTCCTTCTACCATTAACTCGATTGAGTGCTCAGTAACTACCAAGGAAAGAAGTGGATGCTTTATTCACTCCCGCTGTAAGCGGCCTTTTGACCTGCAATGAAAAAATTTCCCTTAGTGCAGTGTTCAATGGCAGCCAAGAAATTGGTATGGAGTGGCGTTCAGAAAACTCAGTAGCTGATAGCTGGCGGTTCGTTATGATGCAGCACTTAGGGGCTCAATTTCCCTCTAGGCCGGTAGTGACATAGAGGTCAATGGCCTTCAACTTTTTTACAGATTACCGGGTTGGTATGCCGAAGCACGTGGTCGTTATCAAACATCACGAGTCCGGCTTACCTTTCTTAACCGGAGAATCAAATAATGAACACCCATCTTTCTCTTTTAGAAGACCAGTTTGTCAATATGGCTTATATCACCAGTCTGACTGGCTTAACGGACAAGTGGTTCTACAAGCTAATTAAAGATGATGTTTTCCCAAAACCAATAAAAATGGGTCGTAGCTCCCGCTGGCTAAAAAGCGAAGTTGAAGCTTGGCTCCAGGAACGTATTAACCAATCCCGTAAATAACCTCAATCCGAACTAACGTTGCAGTACGAAGATAGTTATCCGGATCCCCGGAGATTTTCTGCTGCCTGTAATTTAAGCCAGAAGGAATATAAACGATGAAAGACTATAAACCGCGTTACGAAGAACTTCAAAAATGCTACCAGACCTGGTTGACGGATTTTACGAAGCTGACTGTCCGGCAGGGAATGTGCCATCAAAACATATATCACTATCATAGCCTGACGGTTGGCTGTCTAAGTTTTCATGGTAAAGAAGCTGTTATTGCTATTGTGCCCCGCTGGCTACACCGGCTTATTTACGGAAAGGCAGCGGCAGCATCATTATCGATAGATGATGACCTGAACGTAAGCTTATTTACGCAGGAGCACTTATTGGCCCACCACCCCATGCTTGAAGGTGTTCTGCTTTCCGAATGCGTCCGTTTAAAACACCGTTCACTGGCAAATAAGCTCACCAGCCTGTTTCAGCAGTTTAGCGGAACTGAGCTGCGTCTGAAGCTTGTATGGCTATGCTGGTACGATTTGATGTTGGGGAATTGTCTTGCTGATTGGATTGAAAGTCTCAAGTTCAAAACAAGCGAGGAGGTAAATAACTGGGTTAATGACCGACAGGCTGAGAACCATATGCTTACCAGTATGATGGATGAGTACGTCTGTTTTGCCTACCGCACTGTACTCGATCCGCTGAATTGAGCCTCAAGCCTTGTTCTGTAAGGGCTAAGAAATGTTCAGGGAGTTAAAATTAATATCGGTTAATTAATATAATTAATAGGTACTCCCTTTTTATATTCCTCTTAAACCTGTCTTCAGATCTGCCCATTAATAATCCATCCCTCAGCTTCTTGCCGAGGAATTCCCCTCCTCTACATGGCTGATCCAAGCTGCCGTCAGGAAATAACCACATGAAGATTGAACGATCCTGGACACCAGACTGGTTTCTGGAGTCTGTCTTGAACTGGCATACGGATAGTATGATCAACCGGTATGCTTGCCTGCGGGCTATTCGAATAGACCTGTTCTACAAAAATGGAACGCCTAGATATGCACAACCTCGACACCACCAACTGGAACTGGATATCCAATTATTAATGAAAAACATGATGAGTCTGCGGGCCGTAGTAGGTTATTTCTGGGTCATAGAGTGGACTGAGGATCACCGCTACCACGCCCATGCAGTCTTCTGGTTAGATGGTAATCGGACCCAGATAACTTATCCATGGGCTGCGAAAGCGGGCGAGCTATGGAGCAACATTACAGACAGGGAAGGCTGGCATCACCGTTGCGAGTACAAGGAACACTATCGAGCAAATATCAATATCCCTGTTCACTACAACGATCCTGGAAGTATTACCAACATACGGCAGGTACTCGCCTATATGACAAAAATCCAACAGAAGGAGGGGTTGCTACTCCACGGCTGCAATGAAGTACCTGAGCGTCCACTGACAGGTCGTCCACGACTTCCCCTGCGACTCAACTGAACAGGTATGCAATTTTATCTGCTGCAGGATACGCTCTGATGCCCAATGCGGCAGACCAGAAAACGGTTGCTGCAGCACAGCAAATAATCAAATTTTGATAATGCACACAGATACAGGTAACTGGCATAGCCTTTCTGCCCTCGTGAAACCACTTATCGGAAGAGTCATAACTGGATCTGATATAGATACAGTCGTTGTGAACAAATTGCGGTAAAATCCCGTCAACAGTAGTTGCTAAGAATCGAACATAGGATAAAAAATGACAAGCTTTCAACAGCGTGCGGAACTACATCGTCAAATCTGGGCCATCGCTAACGACGTTAGAGGCTCGGTAGATGGATGGGATTTTAAGCAGTATGTCCTTGGTGCGCTTTTCTACCGCTTTATCAGTGAAAATTTTTCCAGTTACATCGAAGCCGGTGATGACAGCATCCACTATGCTGCGCTGGATGACAGTATCATTACCGATGACATCAAAGATGATGCCATCAAAACCAAAGGCTATTTCATTTACCCGAGCCAGCTGTTCTGCAATGTTGCAGCTAAAGCCAATACCAACGACAAGCTGAATGCTGATTTAAACAGCATTTTTGTCGCCATTGAAAGCTCGGCTTATGGTTACCCGTCCGAAGCTGACATTAAAGGCCTGTTTGCTGATTTTGACACCACCAGTAACCGTCTTGGTAACACCGTTAAAGACAAAAATAGCCGTCTGGCCGCTGTCCTGAAAGGTGTTGAAGGTTTAAAACTGGGTAACTTTAACGACCACCAGATTGACTTGTTCGGTGATGCGTATGAGTTCCTGATTTCTAACTATGCGGCGAATGCCGGTAAGTCTGGCGGGGAGTTCTTCACTCCACAGCACGTTTCAAAACTGATTGCACAACTGGCAATGCACGGTCAGACCCACGTCAATAAAATCTACGACCCGGCAGCAGGCTCAGGCTCACTGCTACTGCAGGCCAAAAAGCAGTTTGATAACCACATCATCGAAGAAGGCTTCTTTGGTCAGGAAATAAACCATACGACGTTCAACCTGGCGCGTATGAACATGTTTCTGCACAACATTAACTACGACAAATTTGATATCAGACTGGGCAATACCCTGACTGAACCACACTTTGGTGACGAAAAGCCGTTTGATGCGATTGTGTCGAACCCGCCATATTCGGTGAAATGGATTGGCAGTGATGACCCGACACTGATTAACGATGAGCGTTTCGCACCAGCAGGCGTACTGGCACCTAAATCAAAAGCTGACTTTGCGTTTGTGCTTCATGCGCTGAACTATCTTTCCGCCAAAGGCCGGGCGGCGATTGTCTGCTTCCCGGGGATCTTCTACCGTGGCGGCGCAGAGCAGAAAATCCGCCAGTATCTGGTTGATAACAACTATGTTGAGACGGTGATTTCTCTCGCACCGAACTTGTTCTTCGGCACCACCATTGCCGTCAATATTCTTGTGCTGTCAAAGCATAAAACTGATACCAGCGTGCAGTTCATCGATGCCAGCGGTCTGTTTAAAAAAGAAACCAATAACAATATTCTCACCGATGCGCATATAGAACAGATTATGCAGATATTTGCCAGCAAGGCAGATACTGACCATCTGGCGAAATCAGTGCCTTTTGAAAAAGTGGCCGGGAATGATTACAACCTGTCTGTCAGCAGCTACGTGGAAGCCAAAGACACCCGTGAAATCGTCGATATTGCGGAACTGAATGCTGAGTTGAAAACTACCGTCAGCAAAATCGATCAGTTACGTAAAGATATTGATGCGATTGTGGCTGAAATTGAAGGCAGTGAGGCGCAATCATGAACGAGATGAGTTATCTGGAAAAACTATTGGATGGAGTTCATGTTGAATGGAAATCGCTTGGGGAAGTGGCCTCTTTGAGACGAGGCAGAGTTATGTCAAAAGGGTATTTGATTGATAATATGGGGAAATACCCAGTATACAGTTCTCAAACAGCCAATAATGGGAAAATTGGTTCTATAGACACCTTTGATTTTGATGGTGAATATATTAGCTGGACAACCGATGGAGCAAATGCAGGGACTGTATTCTATCGCACCGGAAAATTTTCGATAACTAATGTCTGCGGACTCATTAAAATTAACGAAGAAGAAGTAGTAATAAACTACAAATACCTTTTTTATTGGCTAACTATTGAAGCCAAGAAGCATGTATATTCAGGAATGGGAAACCCAAAGTTAATGAGCCACCAGGTTGAAAAAATACCTGTGCCAATCCCTTGCCTGAACAATCCAGAAGAATCCCTCGCCATCCAGTCTGAAATCGTCCGGATTCTGGATACATTTACTGCACTTACCGCTGAGCTTACCGCTGAGCTTACCGCTGAGCTTAGCATGCGTAAAAAGCAGTACAACTACTATCGCGACCAGTTGCTGAGTTTTGACGATGATGAGGTTGAGTGGAAGATGCTAGGGGATGTAACAAAAAAATGGTACTCAGGCGGAACACCTACAGCAGGCAAAGCTGAGTATTATGAAAATGGTGATATTCCTTGGTTAAGGACTCAAGAGGTTAAGTTCTCCGATATCAACAGTACTGAAATAAAAATAACTCAAGCTGCGTTAAAGAATTCTGCAGCAAAATGGATTCCAGAAAATTGTGTAATTATTGCTATTTCAGGAGCAACGGCGGGACGGTCTGCCATAAATAAAATCCCTTTAACAACCAACCAGCACTGTGGTTGTTTAGAAATTGACGACACAAAGGCGTTATATCGTTATGTCTTCCATTGGGTAAGCTTCAATTATGAAAACATAAAGTCGCTGGGACAAGGTGCCAGAGGTGACCTCAACTCAACCATTATAAAAAATTTCAAACTTCCTATACCTTATGCAACCGCCCCTGATAAATCACTTGAAGAACAAGCTCGCATTGTTGAAATTTTGGATAAATTCGACACGCTGACCAACTCCATCACTGAAGGCCTTCCCCGCGAAATCGAGTTGCGCCAAAAACAGTACGAATATTATCGGGACATGCTATTTAGCTTCCCGAAGCCGGAAGTGGCAGAGGCATAACATGAGCAAGACACTCCTGGAAATAGCCCAACAGCTGAGTACGCCTAAGAAAGTCAAAAAAAATGTCTCTGAAAAAACAAAGGAAGTTGAAGAGACTAAGCCTGTACCAAAGGTGCAGTTAATCTACGCTTTCAATGGCACAGGCAAGACACGTCTTTCCCGAAATTTCAAACAATGGATTGCGTCCAAAGTCATTGACGTAGAAGGAGAAGGTGAAGACGAAGCTGAACAGTACGAGTTGCCGCGCAAAAAAATCCTTTATTACAATGCTTTCACTGAGGACTTGTTCTATTGGGATAACGATCTGCAAGAAGACGCCGAGCCGAAGCTGAAGGTGCAGCCGAATTCCTATACAAACTGGTTGCTGACATTGCTAAAAGATTTGGGGCAGGATGGCAATATCGTCCGTTATTTCCAGCGCTATGCGAACGACAAGCTAACGCCACACTTCAATCCAGATTTTACCGAAGTTACTTTTTCCATGGAGCGCGGCAACGATGAACGTTCCGCCCATATCAAGTTATCTAAAGGCGAAGAGAGCAACTTCATCTGGAGTGTTTTTTACACCTTGCTGGATCAAGTCGTCACAATTCTCAATGTCGCCGATCCGGATGTACGTGAGAACCGAGAGTTTGATCAACTGGAATATGTATTCATTGATGATCCCGTTAGCTCCCTTGATGATAACCATTTGATTGAATTAGCAGTCAATCTTGCAGGGCTGATCAAATCCAGTGAATCCGATTTGAAGTTCATTATCACGACGCATAATCCACTATTTTATAATGTGCTTTTCAATGAGCTGAACGGAAAAGCTTGTTACATGTTGGAGAGTTTTGAGGATGGTACATTTGCCCTCACAGAAAAACATGGCGACTCTAACAAGAGTTTTTCCTATCATCTCCACCTAAAGCAAACCATCGAACAGGCTATTGTTAATAACAACGTGGAAAGATATCACTTCACGTTACTGCGCAATCTGTATGAGAAAACGGCCAGTTTTTTGGGCTACCCTAGATGGTCCCTACTTTTACCTGACGACAAAGAACTCTATTTGAATAGAATTATGCAGTTCACAAGTCACTGTACGCTATCGAATGAAGCCGTTGCAGAACCAACGCCAGCGGAGAAAGCAACGGTCAAACTGTTGCTCGAACACTTGAAAGATAACTATAACTTCTGGCAGCAGGAACAAAAAAATGGTTGATTGTACCAAGCCAATTGCTGAGTCCAATAATTTTATCATTTTGGACAAATACAACCCGGACTGGAAGATTACCGAGAGCTACCAGAGCGAAGGTGATCTGGAGCGTGAGCTGATTCAGGATTTAGTTAACCAGGGCTATGAATACCTGCCAACCCTGAACAACACCAAGGCTATGCTCGCCAATGTCAGGGAACAGTTGCAAAGCCTTAACAATGTGGAGTTCCTGGAGGCTGAATGGCGTCGCTTTGTAGAAACCTGGATGGACAAGCCCAGCGATGGCGTTGTCGAAAAGGCCCGCAAAATTCATGATGATTATGTTCATGATTTCGTCTTCGACGATGGCCGTATTCAGAATATCTATCTGCTGGATAGAAAAAACGTCCTTCGCAATAAAGTGCAGGTCATCAAGCAGTTTGAACAAGCAGGCACGCATGCCAATCGCTACGATGTCACCATTCTGGTCAATGGCCTGCCGCTGGTACAAATTGAATTGAAAAAACGCGGTGTCGCTATACGTGAAGCCTTCAATCAGATACACCGTTACAGCAAGGAAAGCTTTAACAGTGACAATTCTCTGTTTAAGTACCTGCAACTGTTTGTGATATCCAACGGCACCGATACCCGTTACTTTGCCAATACCACCAAGCGGGATAAAAACAGTTTTGATTTCTCCATGAACTGGGCGAAGTCCGACAACACGTTGATTAAAGACCTGAAGGACTTCACCGCCACGTTTTTCCAGAAGCATACCCTGCTCAATGTGCTGTTTAACTACAGCGTGTTTGACAGTAGCCAGACGCTGCTGGTGATGCGCCCCTATCAGATTGCTGCCACCGAGCGAATCCTATGGAAAATTAACAGTTCCTTTACCGCGAAGAACTGGTCAAAGCCAGAAAGCGGGGGATTTATCTGGCACACTACCGGATCAGGCAAAACCCTGACCAGCTTTAAGGCCGCACGGCTGGCAACCGAACTGGACTTTATTGATAAAGTCTTCTTTGTGGTCGACAGGAAAGATCTCGATTACCAGACCATAAAAGAGTATCAGCGCTTCTCGCCGGACAGCGTTAATGGTTCTGACAATACTGCAGGCCTTAAAAGGAATCTGGATAAAGACGATAATAAAATTATCGTCACTACTATTCAGAAACTGAATAACCTGATGAAGGCGGAAGCGGACTTGTCCGTCTATCAGCAGCAGGTGGTGTTTATTTTTGATGAATGTCACCGTAGTCAGTTTGGTGAAGCACAGAAGAACTTAAAAAAGAAATTCAAACGGTATTACCAGTTCGGTTTTACCGGCACGCCCATTTTCCCACAAAACGCATTAGGGTCGGAAACGACCGCCAGCGTTTTTGGCCGTGAGTTACATTCTTACGTGATTACCGATGCCATTCGTGATGAAAAGGTGCTGAAGTTTAAGGTGGACTATAACGATGTCCGACCGCAGTTTAAGGCGCTGGAAACCGAAACCGACGAGAAAAAACTCAGCGCTGCAGAAAATCAGCAGGCTTTTCTTCACCCACTGCGCATTCAGGAAATCACACAGTACATTCTGAATAACTTCCGCCAGAAAACGCATCGCTCTTTCCCTGGTGCCAGAGGTTTTAATGCCATGCTGGCGGTAAGTAGTGTGGATGCGGCAAAAGCGTATTACGCGACGTTTAAAGAGCTACAGGAAGAGGCGGCTAATAAATCAGCCAGCTATAAACCGTTGCGGGTGGCAACCATCTTCTCTTTTGCGGCCAATGAAGAACAAAGCGCTATCGGTGACATTACTGATGAAAGCTTTGATACCAGTGCAATGAACAGCAGCGCCAAAGAGTTTCTGGATGCAGCCATTGATGATTATAACGCTCACTTTAAGACGAATTTCAGCACTGACAGCAACGGCTTTCAAAACTATTACCGTGATTTGGCCCTGCGAGTTAAAAATCAGGACATCGACCTGCTCATTGTGGTGGGAATGTTTTTAACCGGTTTTGACGCTCCGACGCTGAACACCCTGTTCGTCGATAAAAACCTGCGTTATCACGGCTTGATGCAGGCATTCTCCCGTACCAACCGTATCTTTGATGCCACCAAGACCTTCGGCAATATAGTGACGTTCAGGGATCTTGAACGCGCAACCATTGATGCTATTACGCTGTTTGGTGATAAGAACACCAAAAATGTGGTGCTGGAGAAAAGCTACAAAGAGTACATGGAGGGCTTTACTGATATCGTGACAGGTGAGGCCAAGCGCGGCTTTATGGATATTGTGACGACCTTGGAACACCAGTTCCCTGATCCGGCTAGCATTGATAGCGAGAAGGGGAAAAAAGCCTTCGTTAAACTGTTTGGTGAATACCTGCGGGCTGAAAATATCCTGCAAAACTACGACGAATTTGCCATGCTGAAAGATCTGCAAAAAGTCGATATCAGCGATTCCGATGCCGTGGAAACCTTCAAGACAGCGCATTATCTTGACGATGAAAAGTTTGCCGAATTACAGACCATTCGTCTCCCCACAGAACGTAAGATTCAGGACTATCGTTCAGCCTACAATGATATCCGTGACTGGCAGCGTCGCGAGAAAGTGGCTAGTGACAAGGATAAGTCAACCACTGACTGGGATGATGTCGTGTTTGAAATTGACCTACTGAAATCTCAGGAAATTAACCTGGACTACATTCTTGGTCTAATTTTTGAACACAACAGGCAGAAGAAAGGTAAAGAGGCACTGACTGAAGAGGTTAGACGGTTAATTCGCTCAAGTCTAGGTAACAGGGCAAAAGAAGGTCTGATTGTTGACTTTATTCAGCAGACTAACCTTGATGACATGCCGGACAAAGCCAGCATCATTGATGCGTTCTTCATTTTTGCTCAGCGTGAGCAGCAGCGTGAAGCTGACGCATTGATAAAAGAAGAAAACCTGAATGAAGAGGCTGCAAAGCGCTATATCCGTACATCGCTAAAACGCGAATATGCCACCGAAAATGGTACTGAGTTAAACGAGACTCTACCGAAGCTTAGTCCGTTAAACCCGCAGTACAAAACGAAAAAACAGACCGTTTTCCAGAAAATTGGTGAATTTATTGAGAAGTTTAAAGGGGTGGGTGGACAAATTTAGCCGTGGGCGCATAGGGGGACAAAGTGGTCCCCCTTACCTATGCCAGCGTTCGATACAACTGTCAGTGATAAATATATTCTTATTGACTGAAGTGCATATTCCGGGTTGTTAGATAACGATCGATAAAACCATCGTTAATAGACGCGGTCTATTTTTAAATTGGTATATTTAGATATATTAGCTCAGACTTGATCTGACGGTTTTCACTGGCAGCACACAATCAAATATGACAGTCTGCTTTGAGCGAGGAGCGGAAGTTTGATTGTCCCTCCTAGCTAGCTGATGAAAAAACTGAATTTTGAGCATTATTGCACAATAACCTTAGAGGTTGGTTACGAAATGTTGTGATATGATCCTCGACACTTTAACTCATTGAATTTGAATTATGGACAGTGGATTCGTAGATCTCGATATACTTCTTACACGAATTAGGCATGCCCAGTCGAAGACATACTTTCTTGATGCCGTTAAGGCCTACAAAGCGGGCGCGTTGAGGGGGGCACTAACCTCCGCTTGGGTTGCTCTCGTCTACGATCTGATAGCCAAATATCGTGAACTTAGTGCCATGGGCGATGCAGCCGCGACTGCATTTCTTAACACCTGGGACAACGCGACTAAATCAGGTGACATCCCTAAACTTCTCCAACTTGAGGGAGGCATTCTTGAAGACGCAACGGCCAATACTCAGGTAGTCAACCGGTTAGCCCGAACACACCTAGACCGTCTTCGCGAGGATAGGCATCTTTGCGCGCATCCGGCATTCTCAGCAGAAGCAGATCTATTCGAACCTTCTCATGAGTTAGTGCGACTTCATTTAGTAAATGCAGTGGAATTCGTCCTATCGCAAGAACCTCTACAGGGAAAAGCAATATTCGAGTTGTATGACGTTGATGTTCAGTCGCCCGGCTTTCCTACGGACAGTAAACGCATTCTTGATTATGTAGAACAACGTTATCTTACTCGCGTACGCGCTCAGAATATCAGTAACTTCGGCATGGTTCTCGCAAAATCACTTCTCAAAGGCGTGCCAGAACAATGGGAAACGCTTTATCACCAGATTATTACATCATTAGTCACCGTACGAGACCGCGCCAGCATTGCTTGGCCAAACGTTTCACTGTCAATTGTTAGGCTTATTGATAATCTAGAACCACGACATCGGCCTAGAGCGATCGCATTTATTGCCGCATTTAATGAGCTTTGGATGCAGCTTCAGGAGCCAACGCGAACAGTCTTGCTAGAGACTATTGAAAATGCCAATCCAGAAAATATCACTGATTACCGTATTTTGACTGGTGTAACTTTCGTACCGTTTCAAGCCTCGCTGCAAAGGCTAATAGCTGGACTAACTCAACAGCAGTTGGCCTCAGCGATCATCTTTAACCCACTTGCTGAGCTTTGGGATAAGGCAATAGAATACTATGCGGAATCAGGTAGCTGGCGTGGATCTGAGGGGAACTTTATTTCTCTCGTCATACCATTTTCTGGTCGCCTTAGTCAGCAACAGTTCGACCAACTTCTAGATGCTATCATTTCCAATGGGCAGAATTGGGATGCCGCTGAGACGCCTAAGCTTCTCCTAGG
This sequence comes from Cedecea sp. B1(4), assembly GCF_059414925.1. Classification (NCBI taxonomy): domain Bacteria; kingdom Pseudomonadati; phylum Pseudomonadota; class Gammaproteobacteria; order Enterobacterales; family Enterobacteriaceae; genus Cedecea; species Cedecea sp. B1(4). The sequence continues at coordinate 400,602 of NZ_JCAHMZ010000006.1, forward strand.
AATGCTCCGCAATGCTTTACCCGCCAACTTACCAACTATAGATGCGCGTGCTCGTTTTTATCATCACCTAGATCGCCATCACAGTATTAATAAGTATAGTGATGTACTCACAATTCTACAAACCGACGGCTGGCTTCTGCCACCACCTGAATAATCGAATAAGGCGGCCTGAACGGAATTAATGATGAGATATCGGCATGTTGATGATATAAGAAAAGACATGCCATAGTTATCTTGCTCCGAATACCATATGCGACGGTTCGCTCAACTTCCATCATTTTTGGTGCGTTGAAATCTCTTACTAAATTCTATCTAGCCACAGTGATTTATACCCTATTGAATTATATTGATTTATTGAGATAAGCGGCCGTTCTTGGCACAGAGCTACCTGTCAGATTAGGTTTAGATCTGTGCCATAGCTGTGTCAGATAAAATCTGAGCAAATACAATTAAAATAAATCAATCTATCTGCATGGATTTATTTATTTTAATATTTTGTAAACAACTACTAGCCCACCTTTATTAAATTTACTATCCCATCGATTCGTAGACAGAGTTTTTAAATATCACTCACTCTATATAACTCGCTGTTCATCAGTCTATATTGATTTTAATCCACTCTAATATCTTATTAAGAAACATTAAAGTGGGTTATCTATTCCAGAGCGCTTTGTGTATTTTTCCTGTCTGGTGATAATCGGAAACCAGATCGATAAACTCTTTAAAATCCTTGTTCTCAACTACCAGGCGGTTGACGGATTGCCAATCAATACTTGTTCGCTCTCGTGCAGGAATCAGAGTTTGGCTATTACCGGGATCTTGCGGATTAAGAAGGATCACGCCAATACCATGCAATGCACACAACATCTGCAGCTCTCTTTCTACACCACGCTGCTTATCTTCATTTATTTCGGTCGCGACAAGATAACCATAATGGGCCCAGCTTGAATTGCTCACTGCCTGGAAGAAACATTCTCGAACATTGCTACGGTTAAGCTGACGTTTTACCTCAAAAGACCACAGACGGGTTAAACGCCCTTCGCTATACCGTACGCAGTTTTGCACAACGCTATCCCAACCTTTATCGAGAGGCTGCAAAGCAACAATATCCGGATAAAGCCAATGGTTTGCCCCAAGACCTTTGTTGTTGCTTGAACGCTTTTCATCGATACGACGGCAAAGCAATTCTTCTTCTTCAGAAAGGTACTCAATCAAAAGCGGGTAAAGAGCATGCTCAGAAAAAGCTACCGTCTCAGCAGACGGAGTCGGAGCAATATCAAAAGATGACTCTTGTTGCACGCCATTATCGATTTCCTTACCCCAGTAATAAAGTCTGGGCCGAGGTTTGTCACGCGTCATAACCTGAGGACACATCGCTTTTGCCTGAACGGTTCTGCTCCCACCGACTTCAGCAGCTATTTGACTCAAGAAATCTTCATCACTGGCGAATCGAGGATTTTGACGCTTTACAGCAAGCTCTGCGCCATAGTGATCAATGATTTTTTGGGCAAGCTGACGGGCTGTAAATTGCTCATCAGGATTAGCCTGAAGAACATTAATAATCATCTGTGGGCGACTAGTCATGGCTCCTGCCTTTAATGTAACAGTAAGAACGTTTCTATCTGAATGAATGGCTAAATCTCAAATGCTGCTTTTCTGATGAAACAGTGTAAAACTACCTATCACTTGAACCAAGCTTACAATATGAGTTTTTGGTATTGAACAACAGATTTCATTACAAAAACGAACACCGCATCAGAAGCCATGTTAAAGAAAAAATAAGGTATGTCAGACACATACCTTAAATACATCTAATCATTCCATGCTTAATTTGGCAAAATCAAACGGACTCACCGCCTTCTCACGATTCGCATCAAGAAAATCAGCCCACCACTGCAGCATCAGTCTGCGCTCATCCAGATGCTCGGCCTTATGAATATAAGCCGCACGCACAGAGTTACGCTCCATATGGCTCATCTGCCGTTCAACCGCATCCCTCGACCACAATCCCGATTCTATCAACGAGCTACATGCCATCGTCCTGAAACCATGCCCACAAACCTCTATCTTAGTGTCATAACCCATAACGCGCAGAGCCTTGTTTACCGTATTTTCACTCATCGGTTTACGATGGTCGTGATCGCCAATGAAAACAAAATCGCGATCGCCACTAAGTTTGTGCACCTGTTTAAGGATTGCTAACGCCTGACGAGATAACGGCACCAAATGAGGTGTACGCATTTTTGAGCCGCGCTGGGAGTGCTTTATGCCTTCAATAGCCTCGCGCTCTGCGGGTATCGTCCACATTGATGTTTCAAAATCGATCTCAGACCAACGAGCAAAACGCAATTCGCTGGAGCGGATGAAGACAAGGAGGGTTAACTCAACGGCAAGACGAGTCAAAGGCCTGCCGGTATAGCTATCAATGCGCTAAAGCAGTTCGGGAGTACGTCTCAACTCTAACGCAGGCCTATGCTGCCGGTTACTTGAAGCAACAGCACCGGCCATCTCCTGTGCCGGATTATAATCAAGCAAACCACTCTGTACGGCATAACGCATAATTGCCGTAGTTCGCTGTTGCAGCCGTGACGCGATCTCAAGACGTCCAGACATCTCTACGGCTTTTATCGGGGCTAACAAATCCCGTGTTTTAAGTTCGGCTATATTACGTTTGCCAATGGCTGGAAAGAGATTGTCCTCCAGGCTTTTCAGCACTCGTCGGCTATGTTCTTCCGACCACTTTTTATTCGTGGCGTGCCACTCAATAGCAAGTTGTTCGAAAGTACGTGCTTCTTCCTGCTCAACCTTATCATTTTTCTTTTTATCTCCCGGATCGATGCTGTTTGCCAAAAGCTTACGAGCTTCATCACGGCGGGCTCTGGCATCGGCAAGAGAAACTTCAGGATATACCCCTAAAGCCAGCATCTTTTGCTTTCCGCCAAATCGGTACTGCAAACGCCAGTACTTAGAACCATTTGGATGGACAAGAAGGTGCATACCGCTGCCATCGGTCAGTTTGTATTGCTTATCCGTTGGCTTGGCTGTTCTGACCTTGATATCTGTTAACGCCATGCTTATCCCCTCCCTGTTGGTACAAACATTATCGAACCGGAAATACCATCATCTGTACCAACATGTGTTGGTAGATGTACATTGATGTCGGTTGACCTTGAGAGAGTTAATATAGCGGGAAAGGTAGATAAATACTGGATTTTAGACATAAAAAAAGACCTCAGTTGAGGTCCATTTACATGCTTTTGGTGCCGAAGGCCGGACTCGAACCGGCACGTATTTCTACGGTTGATTTTGAATCAACTGCGTCTACCGATTTCGCCACTTCGGCACTGAAGGGGTATGCGGAAACGTTGTGGATTATACCTGTCGCTGGCCGCCATGCAAGCGGCGCTGTGCGTAAGTGGCGTTAAGTGCTGAATTTTTCAGCGGCCTGCCGTTTTCCTCCAGGCCCTCTATGAACAACTCTGCGGTTTACATTCCCGCTCGTTTGCGATGTGATTTGCTTTCAGCCTGGCCACCCAACGGAGCCCCCATGCCCAACCCAACCACCACGCCCCCCATGCGAGTCGCCATCATAGGGCCAGGGCAGATCGCTGAGAACGTGCACGCGGCTTACTATGCGACTAATCCTTCTCTGGTTTTAGTGGCGGCCTGTGGGCGCGATTTGGCGCGTACTCAGGCATTTGCGGATAAGTTAAACATCCCGGCGGCGTATGACGATGTCAGGCAGATGCTGCGTGAGGCGAAGCCGGAGATCGTCAGCGTTTGCTCGCCCAATATTCTGCACTATGAGCACGTGATGCGGGCGCTGGAGGCGGGTTGCCATGTGCTTTGCGAGAAGCCGCCGGCGATGACGGTGGCGCAGGCCGACGAGATGCGGCGGGCGACGAAAAAGGCGAACCGGGTGCTGGCCTATAATTTCCATCATCGTTTTGCGCTGGACAGCGCTCTGCTTCGCGAACAGGTTCAGGCCGGGGCGTTGGGGGATGTCTATGTCACCACGGCCAAAGCGCTGCGCCGCAGCGGCGTACCGTCGTGGGGGAATTTCATCAGCAAGGAGTCGCAGGGCGGCGGCCCGCTGATCGATCTCGGCATTCATATGCTGGACGCCGCGCTTTACGTGCTCGGCTTCCCGAAGGTGACGCGGGTGATGGCCCACAGCTTCCGCAGGCTGGGCAACACCAAAAACAGCGGGCAGTATGGCGAGTGGGATCCGGCGCTTTATACGGTGGAAGACGCGCTGTTCGGCGTGGTTGAGTTCGAGGGCGGCGGTATTCTGCGGGTGGATACCTCTTTTATTCTCAACGTGGAAGAAACCTCGCAAATGAACGTTGAGTTCTGCGGCGAACGCGCCGGTGCCACGCTGTTCCCGGCCCATATTTATCACGACCGCGACGGCAAGCTGGAAACGCTCCAGCGCCGGGAGGCCGCCGACGATCGCCGCCATTTCCGTGCCATGGAAAGCTTTGTCCGCCACGTTCAGGGCGAGGCAGCCATGGTAGCCGATGCCGAACAGGGTTATGTCGTGCAACAGATCGTCGCCGCGCTCTACGCTTCGGCGGAACAGGGCGGCGGCTGGGTAACGCTTTAACCCTGGCAGGCACATTCCACCAGGTCGCTCCTCCGTCCAATGTTCTACACTGGTTGCAGAGCCAATATGGAGGAAGAGCGATGTCTGTTATTAAAAGTTATGCCGCGCCAAAGGCCGGTGCGGAGCTGGCACTTCAGGATTTCGACGCGGGCGATCTGCTGCCGGAAGATGTCGAGGTTAAAGTCGAGTACTGCGGCATCTGCCATTCGGATTTGTCGATGATCGACAACGAATGGGGCTTCTCGCAGTATCCGCTGGTCGCCGGACATGAGGTGATTGGCCGCGTGCACGCGCTGGGATCGGCGGCACAAAACAAAGGGCTCAAAGTCGGCCAACGCGTGGGCATCGGTTGGACGGCGAGAAGCTGCGGTCACTGCGATGCGTGTATCAGCGGCAGCCAGATAAACTGCCAGGCAGGCAGCGTGCCGACCATCGTGAACCGTGGCGGCTTCGCCGATAAAATTCGAGCAGACTGGCAATGGGTAATCCCGCTGCCGGACTCGATTGATATAGAGTCCGCCGGGCCGCTGCTGTGCGGCGGCATTACAGTGTTTAAACCGCTGCTGATGCACCACATCACCGCCACCAGCCGCGTGGGCGTGATCGGCATCGGTGGCCTCGGACATATCGCCATCAAGCTGCTGCACGCCATGGGCTGCGAGGTGACGGCGTTCAGTTCTAATCCGTCCAAAAAAGAAGAAGTGCTGGCGATGGGTGCGGATAAAGTGGTGAACAGCCGCGATCCGGCCGCGTTAACCGAGCTGGCAGGTCAGTTTGATCTGATCATCAATACCGTCAGCGTTGACCTCGAGTGGCAGCCCTACTTCGAAGCGCTGGCCTACAGCGGCACGTTCCACACCGTGGGCGCGGTGATGAAACCGTTCCAGATCCGCTCCGGTACGCTGATCGGCGGCGACCGCAGCCTTTCCGGGTCGGCAACCGGCTCTCCGCACGAGCTTCGTTCGTTGATGAAGCTGGTTAGCCGGGCGAAGGTTCAGCCGCAGATCGAGCTGTACCCGATGTCGAAAATCAACGAAGCCATCCAGCATGTGCGCGACGGCAAAGCCCGTTACCGCGTGGTGTTGAAAGCGGATTTCTGATGTAAGAAAGGCTCCCAACCGGGAGCCTTTTTAATTACTTCACCAGCCCGGCAAACACCTCAGCCACGGCGACCGCCCCAGGATCTTTCACCCCATCGAGGTTGTCGCTGTTCACATAGGACGAGCGCCCGGCGTTGGCTTTTTGCATCTTCGCCGTATCGGCTGCGCCCTTCTCTGCTGCCTTCGCGGCGGCGTTCAGGTCTTTATCCCTCAGCGCTTCCAGCGCAGGCTGCAGGGCGTCGATTAACGTTCTGTCGCCCAGATCCGCCCCGCCGTAGCGCTTCATCTGCGCCAGGCCAAACAGCAGAGACTCCGCCAGCGGCTGCTTCTCACTGACTTTTTGCCCGGCGGCGGTGAAGAAGATCGACATCAGCACGCCGCTGGAGCCGCCCATTACCGTTGCCAGCCGCTCGCCTACCAGCCCCAGCAGCGCGGCGGCGTCGTTCAACGGCAGCTTGCCTTTGTCGTTCAGGTTGGCGATATCGCGCGCACCTTCGGCAAAGGTTGAGCCGGTATCGCCGTCGCCCACTTTGGCGTCCAGCGCGTTGAGGTGGTTCTCCTGGGCGATCAGCGTTTGGGTCACGCTTGCTACCAGGGCTTTCACCTCATCGTTAGCAGAAGGTTTTACCGCATGGTCTTCACGGATAGCCGCCTGCTTCTGCTCCGGCATCTTGCGGTATTTCACCATTGGCTGCCAGCCTGCGGTTTCCACCTCGGATTCCAGCGCCTGAATAAAGTCCGGGGTCAGCTTAATGGTGGAGAGCGAGAAGCCTTTCATGTCCAGGGCGCTGACCAGCGGCGCGGGGCCGATAAGATATTTGATCTGCGGACCGAGATCCGAATGCATCAGCTCTTTGGTCAGCAGCGCCATTTCCAGCGAGGAAACGCCGCCGAGGTTGTTGATCAGCACCGCCAGGTCGCTCTCTTTACCCGTCGCTTTGCGCAGGTGCTTCACCAGCGTGGCAATCACCTCTTTGCTGTTTTGGGTATCCACGGTGCTTGCACCCGGCTCGCCGTGAATGCCCAACCCAAGCTCGACGTGGCCGCCTTTAATGCGCCCTTCTTCTTCCTCGCTGCCCGGCAGGTTGCAGGTTTGCATCGCCACGCCCATGCTGGCAATGCTGTCGCAGGCTTTTTGCGCGATGTCCCGCACATCGCCGAGAGATTTGCCCTGCTCTGCGGCATAGCCCGCAATTTTGTGCACCAGCGCCGTGCCGGCAATGCCGCGCGGCTGTTTGTTGTCCGGCAGTGAGATGTCGTCGCCGACGATCACCATCTCGACCTTCAGGCCATGCTTTTTGGCTTTTTCAGCGGCCAAGCCGAAGTTCAGCCTGTCGCCGGTGTAGTTTTTGACGATCAGCAGGCAACCGCGATCCCCGGTCACGCCGACAATGGCGTTCAGCACCGCATCCACGCTCGGGGAGGCAAACAGGTCGCCGCACACCGCCGCAGTCAGCATTCCTTTACCGACGAAGCCCACGTGCGCCGGTTCGTGGCCGGAGCCGCCGCCGGAAATGATCGCCACTTTGCTTTTGTCCCAGTCGCTGCGGGCCACAACGCGGATGGCCGGGTCGATATCCAGCCGCACAAGGTTGCGGTAGCGGGAACTGACAATGACGCCTTCGATGGCATCGTTAACCAACTGCTTGCGATCGTTATAAAAGAATCTGGACATAGCTTTCCCTGGTTGTGTAAGAGATCTGCCAAGCATAGACCTTTGCCGGGCCGAGGGGGTAAACATGGGAAGATCCTGATGCTCAATTCGTGCGGAAGGCTATGCTTTAGACAAATGTTGCCACAGGGAAACGCTCATGACTGAACCACTGCTGATTGCCAGAACCAAAGAGACTGAACTGCATATTCTGCCCAACATGGCGAACCGCCACGGGTTGATCACCGGCGCAACCGGGACGGGCAAAACCGTGACGCTGCAGAAGCTGGCTGAGTCCTTCTCAGAGATTGGCGTGCCGGTGTTTATGGCCGACGTGAAGGGAGATTTAACCGGCGTGGCCGAAGAAGGTGCCGAGTCTGAGAAGCTCCTCGCCAGGCTTGCCAATATCGGCGTGACGGACTGGTCGCCGCACGGCAATCCGGTGGTGCTGTGGGATATCTTCGGCGAGAAAGGGCATCCTGTTCGCGCCACCGTCTGCGATCTCGGGCCTTTGCTGCTGGCACGGCTGCTGAACCTGAATGATGTGCAAAGCGGCGTGCTGCAGATCATTTTCCGCATTTCGGACGACCAGGGCCTGCCGCTGCTGGACTTTAAAGACCTGCGCGCCCTGACTCAGTACATCGGTGATAACGCCAAAGCCTTCCAGACGCAGTACGGCAATATCAGCAGCGCTTCCGTCGGGGCCATTCAGCGCGGGCTGCTTTCTCTTGAGCAGCAGGGCGCGGAGTATTTCTTCGGCGAGCCGATGCTGGATATAAGAGACTGGATGCGTACCGACGCAAACGGCAAAGGGATCATCAATATTCTGTCGGCGGAAAAGCTCTACCAGATGCCGAAGCTGTACGCCGCCAGCCTGCTGTGGATGCTGTCCGAGCTTTATGAGCAGTTACCGGAAGCGGGTGATCTCGATAAACCGAAACTGGTGTTCTTCTTTGACGAAGCGCACCTGCTGTTTAACGATGCCCCGCAGGTTCTGTTGGATAAAATCGAGCAGGTGATCCGCCTGATCCGTTCCAAAGGCGTGGGCGTGTACTTCGTGACGCAAAACCCTGCCGATGTGCCCGACATTGTGCTTGGCCAGTTGGGTAACCGCGTCCAGCACGCCCTGCGTGCCTTTACGCCCAAAGATCAGAAGGCGGTAAAAGCGGCGGCGCAAACCATGCGGGCGAATCCGGCTTTCGATACCGAAAAGGCTATTCAGGAACTGGGCACCGGCGAGGCGCTAATCTCCTTCCTCGACGCCAAAGGCAGCCCGACTGTGGTCGAGCGCGCGATGGTGATCGCCCCTTGTTCGCGCATGGGTCCGGTGACGGACGACGAGCGTAACGGCCTGCTGAATCAATCCCCGCTGTACGGCAAATATGACGAAGTGATTGACCGGGAATCGGCCTACGAGATCCTTCAAAAAGGCGTGCAGGCCGCGGGCGAGCAGCAGGATGCGCCGCCGGCCAAAGGCCAGAACGTGGCGGTGGACGACGGTATTCTCGGTGGGCTGAAGGATATTCTGTTCGGCAGCACCGGGCCACGAGGCGGTAAGCGTGACGGCGTGGTGCAGACGATGGCGAAGAGCGCGGCTCGGCAGGTGACGAACCAGATTATTCGCGGCGTGCTGGGCAGTATTATGGGAGGGCGTAAGCGGTAGATTTTGTGATTTCCCCCTCACCCTCACCCTCTCCCTCAAGGGAGAGGGGATCTTTCTCTTTCTGCCCGTTCAATTGAGCCAGTGGTTCTTTCTTTCCCCCTCTCCCTTCCAGGGAGAGGGCCGGGGTGAGGGTAATAACCTCTGCAATAACAGCCACATGACTCACCAGGTCAGTTTTGTGCTAGATTACGCCGGTTTTTGGAAATCAGTCAGAAGAAAAGATTAAATAATGCGCAAATTCTGGACAAAAGAAGAAACTTTGTGGAGTTTCGCCTTATATGGTACTGCCGTTGGCGCAGGAACCCTTTTTCTCCCTATTCAGCTCGGCTCAGCCGGCGCCATCGTTCTGCTTCTTACGGCATTGATCGCCTACCCGCTGACCTACTGGCCGCACCGGGCGCTCTGCCAGTTTATCCTGTCGGCAAAAACCCCAGGCAGCGGCGGCATCACCAGCGCCGTGACCCACTACTACGGCAAAACAATCGGCAACCTGATCACCGGGCTCTACTTCGTCGCGTTCTTCGTGGTGATCCTGATTTATGCCGTCGCCATTACCAACTCGCTCATCGAACAGCTGGCCAAGCATGGACCCATTACGACCACAATCAGAGTGCTGGTTAGCCTCGGCGTTGTCGCGGCGCTGAACCTGATCTTCCTGATGGGACGGCAAGTCACCATCAAAGTGATGGGGTTCCTGGTTTTCCCGCTGATTGCCTACTTCCTGTTTTTATCCCTCTATTTGACCAGCAACTGGCAGACGTCCTTACTGACCGAGGGCTTAATCCTCGACCGCCACGCGCTGGGTGAGATCTGGATGTCGATTCCGGTGATGGTATTCGCCTTCAGCCACACGCCCATTATTTCTACTTTTGCCGTAGCGCAGCGCGAAAGCCATGGCGAAGGTGCGATGAATAACAGCAAGAAAATCATGCGTGTCGCCTATTTTGTGATTTGCTGCAGCGTGCTGTTCTTCGTGTTTAGCTGCTTCTTGTCTATTCCGGCTCAGGATATTACAGCGGCGAAGGCGCAAGGCCTGACCATCCTGTCGGCGCTGTCGATGGTGCCGGGCACGCCGGCCTGGCTGGGTATTTCAGGCTTTATCGTTGCGATAGTGGCAATGTCCAAATCGTTTCTGGGCACCTATTTCGGGGTGATTGAAGGGGCGACGGCGATTGTTAAGTCCACGCTGGGCGCGGCAGGTATGAACCGAAGCAGGGCCTTCTGCCGGGCGCTGTCTATTACCCTGATTTCGCTGCTGACCTTCGTGGTGTGCTACATCAACCCGAATGCGCTGGCGATGATTTACGCCATCAGCGGGCCGCTTATCGCACTGATTTTATTCATCATGCCAACGCTGTCGACATATCTCGTGCCCGCGCTTAAGCCGTGGCGTTCGCTGGCGAATCTGTTGACGCTGATTATCGGGATTTTGTGTGTGTCGGTGATGTTTATTCACTGATTTCCCTCACCCCGGCCCTCTCCCAAAGGGAGAGGAGGAAAGAAACACTAAAAGGCAAGAAAAGCAGAAGAGTATCAGTCAGATCCCCTCTCCCTTTTAGGGAGAGGGTAAACTTATCCCGCTCTTTTCGTCAGCATCCAGAGGCTGATCAGCAGGAAGGTCACGCTAGGCAGCAGCGCCCCCAGAATCGGCGGAATATTGTACACCAGCGTTAGCGGGCCAAACACCTGATCCAACACGTAGAAAATAAAACCGAAGCTTATCCCCGTCACCACTCGTACGCCCATCGGCACGCTACGCAGCGGGCCAAAGATGAACGACAGCGCCATTAGCATCATTACCGCCACCGAGACCGGGGCGAAAATCTTGCTCCACATATTCAACTGGTAGCGTCGGGAGTCCTGGCCGCTGGTTTTCAGGTACTTGATATAATCATAAAGCCCACTGATCGACAGCGAGTCAGGATCAAGCGCAACCACGCCAAGCTTGTCGGGCGTCAGGTTGGTTTTCCATTCCCCGCTCACGGTTTGCGACCCGGTAATCTGCTTTGGATCGGAGAGATTTGACTCGTCAACCTGCGACAGGCGCCAGACTTTATGCTCAGCGTCATACTTCGCCGCCGCGGCATTGCGAACCGAAAGCAGGCGGCGCTCACCGTTGAAGTGGTAAATCATGATGCCGGAAATTTCTGTTTCGCTGTTGACGTGGTCGATGTAGACGAAGTCATGGCCGTCTTTCGCCCAGATGGTGTTGGTGGTGGACAGCAATGAGCCGCCAAGCAGCATTTGCGCACGGTAGTTACGCGCCATTTGCTCGCCCTGAGGGGCGACCCACTCACCGATTGCCATGGTCAGCAGCACCAGCGGAATCGCGGTTTTCATTACCGAGGAGGCGATTTGCATCCGGGTGTAGCCGGACGCCTGCATCACCACCAGCTCACTGCGCTGAGCAAGCATCCCCAGCCCAAGCAGCGCGCCTAATAACGCGGCCATCGGGAAGAAGATCTGAACATCTTTTGGCACGCTAAGCAGGGTGTACATCCCCGCACCCGCTGCGGAATAAGAACCCTGGCCCGTTTTTTTCAACTGGTCAACGAACTTAATGATTCCCGACAGCGACACCAGCATAAACAGCGTCATCATGATGGTGTTTAAGATGGTTTTACCGATGTAACGGTCAAGTACGCCAAACATTTAAGCCGCTCCTTTATAGCTAAAGCGGGCACGCACTTTGCGCATCGGTACCGTATCCCACAGGTTCAGGGCAACGGCCAGCGCCAGGTACGCCAGGTTGACCGCCCACATCCAAATCATCGGATCCAGCTTTTCCTTTGACCCGCTGGAACGCAAAGAGCTTTGCAGCAGGAAGAAGACCAGATAGAGCAGCATGGCTGGAAGCATCGACAGTACACGCCCCTGACGCGGGTTCACCACGCTCAGCGGGACTACCATCAGGGCCATAATCACCACCGACATGATGAGCGTCAGGCGCCAGTGCAGCTCGGCTCGCGCAGAAGGCTCCGGATTCTTCCACAATTCGGTCATGCTCATTTGACTGATATCGGAGGGATCAAGCATCACCGCCTGATGGCCCACCACGGCCTGGTAATCTTTAAAATCTGTAATACGGAAATCGCGCAGCGTTGAGGTTCCTTCAAAGCGCGTGCCGGTATTCAGCTTAACAATCTGCGTGCCGTCCGGGCGCTGGAAGATTTGGCCAGAGTCCGCGACCACCACGGAAGGACGTGTATTGCCCTTCGGACGCACCTGAACAAGGAAAACATCGTTGAATGTTTTGCCCTGCACGCTTTCGATAAACAGCACCGCGCTGCCGTTGCTCGCCACCTGGAACTGCCCTTGCGCAAGGGCAGCCATACCAGGGTTCGCTCTGGCTTCAGCCAGCACTTCGTCCTGGTGACGAGCGGACCACGGGTTCAGCCACATCACGTTTACGGTGGCAACAATTCCGGTGAAGAGTGCGAGAACCATCGCGGCTTTGACCAGTACTGCTTTACTCAGACCGCAGGCATGCATTACCGTGATTTCACTCTCGGTGTACAAGCGGCCGAGCGTCATCAGTAAGCCGAGGAAAAGGCTCAAGGGAAGGATTAGCTGCGCCATTTCAGGCACACCTAAACCCAGCAAAGATAAAACCAGATTTGTCGGGATTTCGCCGTCGGCCGCAGCACCGAGGATCCTAACCAGCTTCTGAGCAAAGAAAATCAGCAGCAGGATGAAAAGGATCGCCAGCTGGCTCTTAAGCGTCTCCCGAACCAGATACTTTATGATAATCACATTAAATACGCCTGTAGAAACGAGTCTTTTTGCAGGAAAATCGCTTGTTTCATCGCTTATACGTCATTTATTCTCTTTAATCGTCGAAAACATCGCTAAGATTAGATAGCCCGGCGAACTCGCATCACGGGACGATGTTCAGACACAATAGAAAACGTAAATCCATTCGTTAAGATTAACACGAAGTCATCGCAACAGCGGAGATGAGTTACGAAAGCTTGCAATTCTAGCCTGTAGCCCCCGCCGTTGTCTTTAAGATTCAGGAGCGTAGTGCATGGAGTTCAGTGTAAAAAGCGGTAGCCCCGAGAAACAGCGTAGTGCCTGCATCGTTGTGGGAGTCTTTGAACCGCGTCGCCTGTCCCCGATCGCAGAACAACTCGATAAAATCAGCGATGGCTACATCAGCGCGCTTCTGCGCCGTGGTGAGCTGGAAGGAAAACCAGGGCAAACCTTATTGCTTCACCACGTACCGAACGTGCTGTCTGAACGCATTCTGTTGATTGGCTGCGGCAAAGAGCGCGAGCTTGATGAGCGCCAGTACAAGCAGGTGATTCAGAAAACCATCAACACGCTCAACGACACCGGCTCAATGGAAGCCGTTTGCTTCCTGACCGAGCTGCACGTCAAAGGCCGTAACACCTACTGGAAAGTACGCCAGGCGGTTGAGACAGCTAAAGAGACGCTGTACAGCTTTGATCAGCTGAAAACCAACAAAACCGAACCACGCCGTCCGTTGCGTAAAATGGTGTTCAACGTGCCAACTCGTCGTGAGTTGACCAGCGGTGAGCGCGCCATTCAGCACGGCCTGGCTATCGCGTCCGGCATCAAAGCCGCGAAAGATCTCGGCAACATGCCGCCAAACATCTGTAACGCCGCTTACCTGGCTTCTCAGGCTCGTCAACTGGCTGACTCGTTCAGCAAAAACGTGGTCACCCGCGTGATTGGCGAACAGCAGATGAAAGAGCTGGGCATGCACTCCTATCTCGCGGTAGGCGAAGGCTCGCAGAACGAATCACTGATGTCGGTGATTGAATATAAAGGCAATGCCTCCCCGGATGCTCGTCCGATTGTGCTGGTTGGCAAAGGCTTAACCTTTGACTCCGGCGGTATCTCCATCAAACCTGCCGAAGGCATGGATGAGATGAAGTACGACATGTGCGGCGCGGCTTCCGTTTACGGCGTGATGCGCATGGTAGCGGAGCTGAACCTGCCGGTGAACGTGATTGGCGTCCTTGCCGGCTGTGAAAATATGCCAGGCGGGCGCGCTTATCGCCCGGGTGATGTGCTGACGACGATGTCCGGCCAGACCGTTGAAGTGCTAAATACCGATGCCGAAGGCCGTCTGGTGCTGTGTGACGTGCTGACCTACGTCGAGCGCTTCGAGCCAGAAGTGGTTATCGACGTCGCAACGCTGACCGGCGCCTGCGTAATCGCCCTTGGCCATCACATCACCGGCCTGATGTCGAATCACAATCCGCTGGCGCACGAGCTGATCAGCGCATCTGAGCAAGCCGGTGACCGCGCATGGCGTCTGCCGCTGGGTGACGAGTATCAGGAACAGCTGGAGTCCAACTTTGCCGATATGGCAAACATTGGCGGCCGTCCTGGTGGCGCGATTACGGCGGCATGCTTCCTGTCTCGCTTTACCCGCAAGTACAACTGGGCTCACCTGGACATCGCCGGCACCGCATGGCGCTCCGGCAAGGCAAAAGGCGCAACTGGCCGCCCTGTCGCCCTGCTGTCCCAGTTCCTGTTGAACCGTTCCGGGTTTAACGGCGAAGAGTAAGCGTAAAGCTTTACCCTCACCCTGGACGGGCATAAAAAACGCCGTTTGGTTCCCTCGCCCCTCTGGGGAGAGGGTTAGGGTGAGGGGCAACAACATTCAACTTAACAAGCTGGTCTCATGAAAAACGCAACGTTTTACCTGCTGGATAACGACACTCATGCCGAAGGGCTAAGTGCCGTGGAACAGCTGGTGTGCGAGCTGGCTGCGGATGGATTCCGTGCAGGCAAGCGGGTGCTGGTCGCCTGCGAAAACGAACAGCAGGCGATTCGCCTCGACGAAGCGCTCTGGCAGCGAGATGCTCAGGCATTCGTCCCGCACAATCTGGCTGGTGAAGGCCCACGCTACGGCGCGCCGGTTGAGCTGGCATGGCCTCAGCGCCGCGGCAGCGCGCCCCGGGATTTGCTGATTAGCCTGCTGCCACAGTTCGCAGATTTTGCCACCGCTTTCCTGGAAGTGATAGACTTCGTACCTTACGAAGAATCCCAGAAACAACTGGCCCGCGAGCGCTACAAAGCGTACCGCGTTGCCGGTTTCCACTTGACTACGGCGACCTATACCCCGCCGGGAACGACATAGCAGACAATGGAAAAGACATATAACCCGCAAGATATCGAACAGCCGCTTTACGAGCACTGGGAACAGCAGGGCTACTTCAAACCGAATGGCGACACCAGCCAGGAAAGCTTCTGCATCATGATCCCACCGCCGAACGTCACCGGCAGTTTGCATATGGGTCACGCCTTCCAGCAAACCATCATGGATACCATGATCCGTTACCAGCGCATGCAGGGCAAAAACACCCTGTGGCAGGCGGGCACCGACCACGCCGGTATCGCAACGCAGATGGTTGTAGAACGTAAAATCGCCGCCGAAGAAGGCAAAACCCGCCACGATTACGGCCGCGATGCGTTCATCGACAAAATCTGGCAGTGGAAGGCAGAATCCGGCGGCACCATTACCCGTCAGATGCGTCGTCTCGGTAACTCCGTAGACTGGGAGCGCGAGCGCTTCACCATGGACGAAGGCCTGTCCAACGCGGTGAAAGAAGTGTTCGTCCGTCTCTATAAAGAAGATCTGATTTACCGCGGCAAGCGCCTGGTCAACTGGGACCCGAAACTGCGTACCGCGATTTCCGATCTCGAAGTTGAAAACCGCGAGTCCAAAGGCTCCATGTGGCACCTGCGTTACCCGCTGGCCGACGGTGCCAAAACCGCAGACGGTAAAGATTACCTGATCGTCGCCACCACCCGCCCGGAAACCGTTCTCGGTGATACCGGCGTGGCCGTTAACCCGGAAGATCCACGTTATAAAGACCTGATTGGTAAATTCGTGGTACTGCCGCTGGTTAACCGCCGCATTCCTATCGTGGGCGACGAGCACGCGGACATGGAAAAAGGCACCGGCTGCGTGAAAATCACCCCGGCGCACGACTTTAACGACTACGAAGTTGGCCGCCGCCATCAGTTGCCAATGATCAACATTCTGACCTTCGACGGGGATATCCGTGAAGCCGCAGAAGTGTTCGATACCAACGGCGAAGAGTCCACCGTTTACGCCTCCGACATCCCGGCTGAATTCCAGAAACTGGAGCGCTTTGCAGCACGTAAAGCCGTGGTCGCGAAGTTCGACGAAATGGGCCTGCTGGATGAAATCAAACCCCACGACCTGACCGTGCCTTACGGCGACCGTGGCGGCGTGGTTATTGAGCCAATGCTGACCGACCAGTGGTATGTGCGTACCGCGCCGCTGGCAAAAGTGGCGGTAGAAGCCGTTGAGCAGGGCGACATCCAGTTCGTGCCTAAGCAGTATGAAAACATGTACTTCTCCTGGATGCGCGATATTCAGGACTGGTGTATATCCCGTCAGCTGTGGTGGGGTCACCGTATCCCGGCCTGGTACGACGCGGAAGGCAACGTGTACGTTGGCCGCAACGAAGCGGAAGTTCGCGCCGAAAACAACCTGGGTGCCGACGTGGCGTTGAACCAGGACGAAGACGTGCTGGACACCTGGTTCTCCTCTGGCCTGTGGACCTTCTCCACCCTGGGCTGGCCGGAAAACACCGAAGCGCTGCGCACCTTCCACCCGACCAGCGTTATGGTCAGCGGCTTCGACATTATCTTCTTCTGGATTGCCCGCATGATCATGCTGACCATGCACTTCATCAAAGATGAAGACGGCAAACCGCAGGTGCCGTTTAAGACCGTCTACATGACCGGCCTTATTCGCGATGACGAAGGCCAGAAGATGTCCAAATCCAAAGGCAACGTTATCGACCCGCTGGACATGGTGGACGGCATCTCTCTGGAAGATCTTCTGGAGAAACGTACCGGCAACATGATGCAGCCGCAGCTCGCGGAGAAAATCCGCAAGCGCACCGAGAAACAGTTCCCGAACGGCATCGAGCCGCACGGCACCGACGCCCTGCGCTTCACCCTGGCGGCGCTGGCCTCTACTGGCCGCGACATCAACTGGGACATGAAGCGCCTGGAAGGCTACCGCAACTTCTGTAACAAACTTTGGAACGCCAGCCGCTTCGTGCTGATGAACACCGAAGAGCAGGATTGCGGCTTCAACGGCGGCGAAATGGTGCTGTCTCTGGCCGATCGCTGGATCCTGGCCGAGTTCAACCGCACCGTGAAAGCATACCGTGAAGCGCTGGACAGCTACCGCTTCGACATCGCCGCCAACATCCTGTACGAGTTCACCTGGAACCAGTTCTGTGACTGGTATCTGGAGCTGACCAAGCCGGTCATGAACGGCGGTTCTGAAGCCGAACTGCGCGGCACCCGCAATACGCTGGTGAACGTGCTCGAAGGTCTGCTGCGCCTGGCGCACCCGATCATTCCATTCATCACCGAAACCATCTGGCAGCGCGTGAAAGTGCTGAAGGGCATCACCGCAGACACTATCATGCTGCAGTCATTCCCGGCCTACGATGCGTCTCAGGTTGATGAAGCGGCGTTCGCAGACACCGAATGGCTGAAGGACGTGATCACCGCGGTGCGTAACATTCGCGCCGAGATGAACATCGCTCCAAGCAAACGTCTGGACGTACTGCTGCGCGGCTGCAGCGAAGAAGCGATTCGTCGCGTGAGCGAAAACCGCACCTTCCTGCAAAATCTGGCTCGCCTGGAAAGCATCACCATCCTGCCAGTCGATGACAAAGGTCCGGTTTCCGTGACCAAGATTATCGACGGCGCAGAGCTGCTGATCCCGATGGCCGGTCTGGTAGATAAAGCCGCTGAGATCGAGCGTCTGGCGAAAGAAGTAGCGAAGATCGAAATCGAAATCGGCAAGATCGAAGGCAAACTGTCCAACGAAGGCTTTGTCGCCCGCGCGCCAGCTGACGTTGTCGCCAAAGAGCGTGAGCGTCTCGAAGGCTTTGTCGACGCCAAAGCGAAGCTGATTGAGCAGCAGGCCGTTATCGCCGCGCTGTAATCGGCCCCAGGCATAATTCGCCCCGCACCTCGGTGTGGGGCGTTTTTTATGCAGCTTGCGCCCTCCGTAATGAAGTGCTATTAACTGCTTTTATCCTTCCCTAAGCCTATGAGTCACATGATGAACACCACAGCCCCGGTTGATGTGAAGCTCCAGCTGCGCCGGATTGCTGCCGAAGACAATTCGGCTATCGCCCGGGTTATTCGCCAGGTGTCCGCCGAATACGGCCTGACCGCCGATAAAGGCTACACCGTTGCCGACCCTAATCTTGACGAGCTTTATCAGCTCTACAGCCAGCCAGGCCATGCGTACTGGGTGGTAGAAATCAACGGCGAAGTGGTGGGGGGCGGCGGCGTGGCGCCGTTATCGTGTAGCGAGCCGGACATTTGTGAACTGCAGAAAATGTATTTCCTGCCGGTGGTTCGCGGCCAGGGATTAGCCAAGAAACTGGCGCTGCAGGCGCTGGATCACGCCCGGGCTCAGGGCTTCAAGCGCTGTTACCTGGAAACCACCGCGTTTCTGAAAGAAGCCGTTGGGTTATACGAACATTTAGGCTTTGAGCATATTCCTGCTCCATTAGGCTGCACCGGCCATGTGGATTGCGAAGTCACCATGCTCAAAACGCTGTAATTCTCTGTGAAACGGCGTGCACTAGTGCAGCCAGTGCACGCCATCCTCAGGCTGGAAGTAGCCGTTATAGCGCATCTGAAAAGCCGTGATCTCCGGCTTCTCCGGCTCCATTTCTCGTAAAAATCCCTGCGCCAGGCGAACCTGAGCATCGGTAATCGGCGTGGCAAGCCGGGCTCTTTGCAGCCTTCGATACCACTGCTGGAGATTTTGATCGCTGCCGTCGACAATCACCATCTGCCAAATCAGCAAAACCTGCGCCGCATTTTGCAAATGGGACTCATCCGGGCGGTGCAAATACTGTAAAAACGCGTCGCCCTGTGCTTTCCCCATCTGATCGATCATCGATTCAACCGGCACCACGTCGATCCCCAGCCGCTCACTCAGTCGGCGAATAGCCCGCCGTGAATCCGACGTGAGCACCCGAAAGCCGACAATAAACACCACGCAAAGCGTGGCTAACATAATCCAAATCATGAAGTTAAATACCCGGCAGCTTAACGACAATTTGCTATCAATGAATGCCGGGCAGTATAGCGCAATCACTTTACCCAGTAATGCCTCGCGCTGGCGTTATTCGCGGGCATAAAAAAGCCCGGCGTTATGCCGGGCTGGAACAGTTCAGTTCAAAATGCGCTTAAGCGATGTTCAATTGCTGAATTTTTTTCTCGCGGCGAATTTTGCGCTCTTCAAACACGGCGACAATGGCCATCAGCACGATACAGCCGATTGCGGCGGCATCCAGGGCAGCGAACGTGCCTGCCCAGCCGGTGAGGCCGAAGATTGGCGTCCCGTCGGCAATCATCCCCAGGCCCAGTTTGGCAAAGCTGTCGCCGATCAGGTAAGCGAAGGTGCCTTTGATGCCGTCGGCCGCGCCGATCGCTTTCTTAGGCACAAAGCCGACTGCCGCCACACCGATCAGCAACTGCGGGCCAAAGACCAGGAAGCCAAGGGCAAACAGCGAAGCCAGGTAAACATACTGATTGCTGGCATGTTGGTACACGCCCAGCGTGGCGATGATCAATGCCAGCGCTACGCAGGCCACCAGCGCACGACGGCCGTTGGCAAGGTCAGACAACCAGCCCCACAGCAGCGTGCCAACCAGCGCGCCCACTTCAAACAGGGTGAAGCCCTGAATCGCCACTTCTTTGGAGAGTTTCAGCTCCTGGAAAGCATACACGGTGGACCACTGGTCGATACCGATGCGCACCACGTACAGGAAGATGTTGGAGAAGCACAGCAGCCAGATCACTTTGTTTTTCAGCACGTACTCAACAAAGATCTGCCATTTGGTCATCGAATTGTCTTCGGCTTCTTTGTCTTCTTCACTGACCTCTTCGCCAAACAGCTCTTCGGCGGTGCCGAGACCGTAGGACTCAGGGGAATCGCTGCCGTAGCGCAGGGCAATAAAACCGACAATCAGGGCGATAACGGACGGGAAGATAAACATCCCGATAACGTGGCCGTTAAACAGGTAGTTGGCGCCAAACAGGGCCACACCGGCCGCGCCAGCGCCGCCGAGGTTGTGGGAGATATTCCACATGCCCAGGTAGCTGCCGCGCTTGCGGCGTGGTGTCCACTTGGTGATGGTCGAGTAGCTGCACGACCCGCCGGTGCTCTGGAAGAAACCGCTCAGAGCGTAGAAGGCAATCATCAGGAACAGGCTAACCGAGCCTGCGCCCATGCTGGCGCTGAAGCCGAGCATACAGATGGCGGAAAGGATCAGCATAAACGGCAGGAACTGCTTGGTGTTTTTGCCGTCCGCGTAATAAGAAACCAGGGTCTTGCCCACGCCGTAGGTAATGGAGAAACCGAGGCCGATCATCCCCAGCTGTGTCATGCTCAGCCCGTAGGTGGAGATCATGTCGTTCTGGGCGATGTTAAAGTTTTTGCGGATCAGGTACATCGTCAGGTAGCCAATAAACACCACCAGATATGACTGCATGAACGGTTTGAACCACATTTTTCGCCGCACTTCGAGCGGCAGATCCAGGGTGGGCTTACGCACCTGGTTTAGAAAGGCCAGCATGGATGACTCCTGATTTGAATACCTGCTTAATGGCAGGCATTGTAAAAATCAGCGAGCAAACTGGCCTGAGACAGCGTCCAGGCCGAACCGGGAAAATTTCTTAGTTTTGCCCTTTATGGCGCAAAAGGGTGAGGAGTATCACGCTTCATTAGCCTCGCGCGGGGCCTGGGCGTTCAAGAACGGCAGCAGTAGCAAAGCCGATATCCCGGCGGCAATCGCGATCACGGCAAAGAAGCCGCTCCAGTGCCAGATGTCGATCACCCGCGCCAACGGCCAGCCGGAAAGCGAGGCGCCAAGATAGCCAAACAGCCCGACAAATCCCGTCGCCGCGCCCGCCGCCTCTTTGTGCGAGCATTCTGCCGCCGCCATGCCGATCAGCATCTGTGGCCCAAACACGAAGAAACCGGTGGTAAAGAAACAGGCCGCCTGCATCACGTAGCTGGCAAAGGGCATCAGCCATAGCGAGCCCACGGAAAGCAAAATGCCTGCCGCGAAGATCAGGTTCATCGGGCCACGGTTGCCGTTGAACAGCTTGTCCGAGCCCCAGCCCGCCACCAGTGCGCCGATAAATCCGCCCAGCTCAAACATGGTCACCGCTGAGTTGGCGGTAACCAGCCCGACCCCGAGCGTTTCGGACATGTAAAGATTACCCCAGTCGTTGATCGCCGCCCGCACTACATACACCAGCACGTAGCACAGCGAGAGCAGCCAGATGTAAGGGTTAACCAGCACATACTTGTAGAGGATTTCTTTGCGCGTCAGCCCCGCACCTTCCTGCTGCTGGGCGATTTCCAGGGCGTCATGCTGCCAGTCACCCACCGCAGGCAAGCCCACGGTTTGCGGCCTGTCGCGTAGCCGCCAGCAGAGGAATAACCCGGCGATAATCGCCAGGCCACCGGCGATCATCATCCCGACACGCCAGCCGTACTGCAACGCCGCAGCACCCATGATGATCGGGATTAACGCCCCGCCCACGTTGTGCGCCGTGTTCCAGACGGCCCACCAGCCGCCGCGTTCGCTGCGGGAATACCACGCCGTCAGCAGACGGGCGCAAACCGGCGATCCCCAGCCCTGGAAAAAGGCGTTCAGCGCCCACAGCAGCGCAAACGCCCAAAGCGAGGTCGAGAAGCCAAACAGAATATTCACAATGCCGGTAGCTATCAGCCCGATGCCCATAAAGTAACGGGCATTGGAAAAGTCACTGACAATCCCGGAGAAGAACTTCGACAGGCCGTAGGTGATGTAAAACAGCGTCGCCAGCAGGCCGATATCGGTGCGCGCCATCACGCCGGTGGCGAGGATTTCTGGCGCGGCGGCGTTAAAGCTTTTGCGGGTAAAGTAAAACAGTGCGTAGCCGAGCCAGATAGTTATCAGGATATGACGACGCCAGTAGCGGTAGCGGGCATCAATCTCACTTTTGTCGCTAAGCGGCGCGGCGCTTGCCGGGACTTTTAAAAAACTGAACATGCTCGCCCCTCAGGCATAACGTAATGGCAGGCTAACGCTGACGCGCGTGCCGTGAGTGCAGGAAATAGCGAACGTCCCGCCCAGCGCCGTCACGCGCTCACGCATGCCGGTAAGCCCAAAGCCCTGCTGCCCGGACCCAAGCGGCAAACCGCTGCCGTCGTCTTCAATCACCAGCATCAACCGCTCATCCTGCTGCCAGCCCTGCAGCGTTACCGCGCTGGCGCTGGCGTGTTTCACGATGTTATTCAGCCCTTCCTGGCAAACGCGGAACAGGGTCACGCGCTGCCCTTCGCTAAGCAGAGGCTCATCGATTTGCCAGTTGATGTGGCCGACGATGCCGCGACTTTCCAGCTCCATTTCACGCATCAGGGAACGTATCGCCTGCTCGAGCGATAAATCATCCAGCTGGCGCGGACGTAAACGCCCGAGCAGGCGGCGAACCGAGTCATAAACCCCCAGCGAAAGCTGTTCTATATGCGCCCCGCTGCGCTTAACGCCCTCACTTTCTGGCGCCAGCCGCTGCACGATTCCGGCCTGGGTTCGGATCGCCGTGATGGTCTGCCCAATGTCGTCATGCAGTTCGCGCGCGACTTCCCGCCGCACGCTTTCTTCGGTTTCCAGCAGGCGTTCAGCCAGGCGGCGATTTCGCGCCAGCTCGGTTTGCAAAGACTGGTTCAGTTCACGCAGGCGCTGGATCCCCGCCCCCAGCAACAAACCGGTCAGGCTTTGCGCCAGCAGCGACAGCAGAAGATCCACCGGATGATCGTGCCAGGTCTGGCTGGCAATCAGCGCGATGGCGTTCATCAGGGTGGCAATCAGCGCCCCCTGCCAGCCGTAGTGCCAGGCCAGGGCGATAATCGGTAGCGCCAGGCAGAACGGCGTAAAACGGGAGAGTTCGGCGGGTAATCCCAACTGCAGCCAGAGGCTGACGGCAAACAGCAGTAAATACCAAATCAGATGCCGCCCGCGCCAGTTGACCGGCTGGGAAACCAGCGCCGGGCCAAGAGGTTGCCAGACGGTGCTGGTCAGATAGTGCCAGAGTACCAGGCAGGTCGGCGCCAGCGTTAACCCGCCGGTCAGGGTCAGCAGCAGCGCATTCAGGGCATCACTGCCTTGGTTCAGCCACGGCAGCGACTGCAGCAAAGCGGCCGCGATAAGCGCCGCCCCCTGGCGCAGCAGAGTCCGCCAGTCACGCTGATGACGATAGCGGGAAATGAGCGCCACCGGCAGGACGGTGAGCACTCCGCCCAGCATTAACAGCGGCAGATGCGCCAGCGCCACTTCCTGCGCGAGCCAGAAAAGCATCAGCCACTCCGCGCCCAGCAGAACCGGCCAGTAGCCGCGCGGGCACTGCAGCATCAGCCCTAAACGCAATCCAAAGGGAAATAACAGCACCGCCAGCTCAGGCCGCTCCACCAGATGCAGGCTGATGCTCCACAGGCAAAACCAGCCGGCGGAAAAGATAAAGAAACTGGCGATAACGGCAATCAGCCGCGAGAAGAAAGGCCGCATTACCAACCGTCAAACAGGCGTCGCGCCAGCGCCACATCGTTGCTGACGTCGAGCTTTTCCATCAGGTTGGCGCGGTGCACATGCACCGTTTTTGGCGAAAGTCCCAGCTCGGTGGCAATCTCTTTCACCGCCATGCCCTGCGCCAGCTTTTCAGCCACCTGCCGCTCGCGCTTCGTCAACGGATCCTGCCGCCCGGCGGCCAGCTTCATGGCAATGTCCGGCGTCAGGTAGCACCCGCCCGTCGCCACCGTGCGCACGGCGGCAATCAGTTCGTCGGGGCTGCAGCGTTTGGATAAAAAGCCGCGCGCACCAGCGTTCAGCGCCTGCTCCACCAGCGCCGGACTGTCGTGTACCGACAGCATGATGATCGCCATCCCCTTCGGTAGCTGACTTAACAGCTCCAGCCCGGAAATGTCCGGCATCGAAATATCGCAGATACACACCTGCACGCCCTGCCCCGGCAGCCCGGCCAGCGCTTCGCGCCCGGAGCCAAACTCGGCCACAACCTGGAAATCCGCCTCCAGCCCAAGAAGTTGGGCAAAGCCGGAGCGGACGATAAGGTGGTCGTCGATAAGGGCGATAGCGGTCATGATGCTTTCCAGGAAGGTAAAAAAAACGCGCTTACCTTAGCGATAAGCGCGTAGCTGTTCAAGCCTTAAGCGATTTCGATCGCTATCGCTATGGTTTATTCCTGCGCAACCGACAGGCGAATGATCCCGGCCGCGCGGGCTGGAGGCAGCTGCAGAACGTTGCGCCACAGCTCCTGAACCTGGTTACAGACCAGCCCCTCTTTGCCCACCGCTTTATGCGGGTCCGACATAAGCTGGAGGTCGCTCCCGTAGCGCTTAGTCAACTGCTGCACGATGGGCTGAATGTCTTTGCGGGCCTGATCGCGCTCGGCGTCAGTTACGCTGTGTTTGTCTGCGCCGTAGGCGGAACGCATCATCGCCGCATCCACCTGCATGCGGCGCATCGTCACATCTTTAGGCAGAATTTTCGTGGAGTTGATGCCGCCTTTCACGTCCGGGAACAGGAAGCGGAAACAGGCGTCGTCGCTGGATTTTTGCACCATCGCTGTTTGCTGCATGTTCACCTGCATAAATGCCACGACATTGTCGTCCGTCGCGCTTTGCAGGCGCTTCGTCTCCACCGCGAGGATCTGCGGCTGGATGGTGTCGATCACTTCCTGCTCGGTTTTCCCCTGCTGGTGCATCTCTACCGCCTGCTGGCGAA
Organism: Cedecea sp. B1(4); assembly: GCF_059414925.1. NCBI lineage: Bacteria > Pseudomonadati > Pseudomonadota > Gammaproteobacteria > Enterobacterales > Enterobacteriaceae > Cedecea > Cedecea sp. B1(4). Next base: position 425,467 of record NZ_JCAHMZ010000006.1, read on the forward strand.
TGGACATCCACAGCACGGGCTCCTGCTCTTTCAGCACCTGGTAAACCGGCATCTGGGCCATCGCATCATCCAGTCCCGCCAGTTCCTGCCCGGCCCGATCGCGAGGGATAAGGTATTTTACGTCAAAGATGTTCCACGCCATGATAGCAACCAGCGCAATGGCCACCGCGCCCGCTTTACCGACCCAGCCCTTCTTGCGAAATACCGCTACCACCGCGGCGATCGCAGCCCCGACATAGCCTGCAATAATGACGTGGGTCCAGTTCATAGTGCATCCTTCTACTCTGCGGCGGGCACGCCGCTATGGAAACGAAACTCGTCGTCAGGACTTTGGATAAGCCCGGCCTCAACCTTGCCAAAGAAACGAACGCGTTCACTGATATCGCCCCCGGCAATCTGCTCCGCCAGGGTTAAATAATCCTGATAATGGCGCGCCTCGGAGCGGAGCAGCGACAGGTAAAAACGCTGTAATTCATCATCAAGATGCGGTGCCAGCGCGGCAAATCGTTCACAGGATCGCGCTTCAATGTAAGCGCCGCAGATAAGCTTATCGACCAGCATCAGCGGTTCATGAGTGCGAGTTTCACTCAGTAAACCTTTAGCGTAGCGGCTGGCGGTGATTTTGGCGTACGGGATGTTACGGGCAATCATAATTTCCCGCACCTGCCAAAAATGGTGCAGCTCTTCTTTGATCAGCAGCACCATGCTGTCGATAAGCTGCTGCCCCCAACCGTTCGCCGTCTTCGGCATGATGCTTTTGCTCAGCCCTTTGTGGAGCGAGAGAAAATCTGGTTCCTCGCCGTCGCGGAAGGTAAAGGCTTCATAAGGCTGCAGCCAGGCGAGCAGCGCCTGAGAACTCTCTTTATCGGCAACGTATTTGCGGATCAGCAGCATCGCGGTTTGCGCGGCTTTCAGCTCGCACACCATGTGGTCGGTTAGCAGCAGCGGCAGGTTTTCCGGGCGACGTGCCTTTTGAATCCACGCCTCGGGCGTCGGGCACTGCAGGAATTGGGTAATCGGGGAGAGGAGTTGCTGGTAGTCCATGAGGATATCCTGATGTGCAGCGGCTGAACGCCGCTGCACCGCTTACTTTTCGTAAAGGACAGCATAATCACTGCCCACACTTTTGTCAGTAAGCCCGGCAACAAAGAGCGTGCTGCACTATTTCACGGCTAGCCCTGAAACCGCGTGGGTTAGCTGCTCAGCGCGACCATAGTTGAGTTCAGCCATGCAAGACAGCCGCCTGATTTCACGCGCATTGCCTGCCGCACCTCCGCTGAGCGAAGCCGCAAGCTGGCATTGACCGTTGCGGTAATGAATGAACCGTTGATTTGATGTCTCGAGCGCTGCGCTAGCTTTCTCGATATAGCGCTGGTCTTCATCCCATTCGGCGATTCTGGTGGCGGCGGATTTGCTAGCTTTTTCCAAAACTTGCTCACTCTCTTTCGACTGCTTAATCAGACAATCACGCATCCCCGCCTCCGCATATTCACTACACGCTTCTCGCAGGGCCGTGGCATCCTTAACTGGCTGAGGATCGTCAGCCAGCGCCAGCATCGGCAGACAAGCGGCGATAACCAGGCAAGCTTTCAGTGTCATTTGCATAAAGCGCTCTTCCCTTTTTTAATCAGTGATAATGCGTAATCGAGTTTTCTGGAATAGTTAGGATCGCCGCCGCCGTTATAGCGAAGAGCGATCGTCGTGGTAGAAATGCTCCGCCATCCGGCAATCACTCTGCGAGCGTTTGCCTTCTGGCACTTGAGCGTCTGACCTACACGGAGAATCTTGACCTGTGGATTAAGCTTTTGCAGCAGTTCCAGAGTGCTTCCCTGCGCTTTCGCTATTTTTGCCAGGCTGTCACCGGGTTTCACGGTGACGTCATAAATTTTGCTGTCAACAGTGAGTATCGTTCGGTGCTCGAATTGCGCCATACGCATCAGCAGATAGCCGATGCCCGCACGCAGGTTATTTAACGGCGTGGTTCTGATCGTGGCGACGGTTAACTGTTTTTTCCACGCGTCAGGCAGGATGAGCTCACCGCCTTCCTTACCGGACAGGAAAGATGTCATCCCAGGATCGCCCTTAACACCGATTTGCATCGGTCGGAAATGCCATTCAGAGCTCAGGGCTCCCGTTTCGACCCAGACCATCGCTTTAATCAGATGCCAGTCCAAAGTCCTGTAGCCTGGCGTAGATGAGAGATGGCGATTGTATCCATCGACTACCCGCTGGATGTCACAATCCCAGGCATTCCACCGCGTATCGCCGGGGGCCTTATTAATACCGTCCTGCCACTTTTCAAAACCTGTTCTGGGCGTTTTTTGTGCTGGGGTCGAGGAGGGAGTAAGACTGGAAGCTGTCATATTACACATCCTGTGCTGACTGATAATTGAAATGGCGAGACTTTAGCCTCATTTGCGCATTTTTAATACAAGATGACGATGCTAAGGCAGAATAGGCGGCCTGAAAATCATTTATTTAAGAAGAAAGGAAAAAAGAGAATTTTGCCCGATCGGGTAAGAATGACACATTCCAGGCGCAGCGGCTGAACGCCGCTGCGCCTCTTACTTTTAGTGACGAACGCCGTCGTCGTCTTCGTCCTGATATTCGTCGCCGTCTTCTTCACCCTCTTCGCCATTCGGGTCTTCGAAGTAGGTGCCCCAGCCGTCGTATTCCACACCGAATTTCTCGGCCAGGTTCAGCAGTTGCTCAACCTGGGCACCGATCAGCTCAGCGTTCAGCGCGCATTCGCTCAGGATATCGCAGCAGATGACGGTATCACCCTCTTCCACTTCCAGCTCTTCCGGGTCAGTCACTTCATAACCCAGCTTGAACGCTTCAACGGCCGCTTTCTCCAGCGTTTCGAAATCATCCGCAGAAAGGTGGTGTTCGATGGTGTACAGCGCGTCCGGGTCGCTCCCGTCGTCCAGCAGTTCTTCAATGATTAAACGTGTTTCTTCGCGCTGTTCTTCCAGCTGTTCTGGATTTGCCATGGCCCTTTCCTCAAATGTGTCGGCAGATACTCTCATTTTCACACACGCCGGGGTTTGCCTCCACCTTTCACCGCAAAGTTTTAACACACGGGGTTGCAATTGAATATTCATACATATAAATTGAATTTTAATTCAATTAAGGCTTTCGCCCTGCGAGGAAAAAATGAGTCACTTCTATCAGAAAAACTTTCTTAAGCTGCTCGATTTTACCCCTGCTCAACTGAACGAATTGCTGACCCTGTCCGCCAAGCTGAAAAGCGATAAGAAAAAAGGAACAGAAATTCAGTATCTTACTGGTAAAAACATTGCGCTCATCTTCGAAAAAGATTCGACTCGTACTCGTTGCTCTTTCGAAGTTGCCGCTTACGACCAGGGCGCCCGCGTTACTTATCTCGGCCCAAGCGGCAGTCAGATCGGGCATAAAGAATCAATTAAAGATACCGCTCGCGTGCTGGGGCGCATTTATGACGGCATCCAGTACCGCGGCTACGGCCAGGATATCGTCGAAACCCTTGCCAGCTATGCGGGCGTACCGGTGTGGAACGGCCTGACCAACGAATATCACCCGACCCAGCTGCTGGCGGATTTACTCACCATGCAGGAACACCTGCCGGGCAAAAACCTGAATGAGATGACGCTGGTGTACGCCGGGGACGCGCGCAACAACATGGGTAATTCCATGCTGGAAGCTGCCGCGCTGACCGGGCTAGATTTGCGCCTGGTGGCGCCTAAAGCCTGCTGGCCGGATGAAAAGCTGGTCGCCGAATGTAAAGCCATGGCCGAAAAGACTGGCGGAAAAATCACGTTAACCGAAGACGTTGCTTCGGGCGTTAAAGGCGCGGATTTCATCTATACCGACGTCTGGGTGTCGATGGGCGAAGCCAAAGAGAAGTGGGCCGAGCGTATCGCCCTGCTGCGCCCTTATCAGGTCAACAGCGCCATGCTGGCGTTAACCGGCAATCCGCAGGTCAAATTCCTGCACTGCCTGCCGGCGTTTCACGACGATCAAACCACGCTGGGTAAACAAATGGCGCTGGAGTTCGATCTGCACGGCGGCATGGAAGTCACCGACGAAGTTTTTGAATCCTCCCACAGCGTGGTGTTCGACCAGGCTGAGAACCGGATGCACACCATCAAGGCCGTGATGGTCGCCACGCTGGCAAACTAGTTTCTTCGCTCCCAGGGCTTCTCCTGGCCCCTCGGCGGCTTTCCGCCTGAGGGGTTTTCTTTTCTCCCGCCTGGTTATTACTAAAAATGTTGCGCGTCTGATGCACGCCCAGCATTTTTTATGCACTAAAAGGACATAACCTCATCCCACTCTCTTTTTAAAGCTCACACAACCGGTTGTTTTCATTAAAATAAAAAGAATAAATCCGCTGCGCTCACAGTTTGCATGCACTGCATTAATAGCAAAATAAAAATAACTATTTTTTCGTGAACTTCTCTTCACGGCATTAAACAGATTCCATAATGAATAACCATGCAAACAGAAAATAAAAAGCAATGATAATCAATACATTACAATATTCACCCTTAGGGATAAACTTACATATTTTTAACACTCCAAAATAATTAAAAACGATTTATCGTATAATTATGCACTCATCAATCTCAGTTAAATTACCGTTCTCTGACAGCCATCAATTAATAACAAAACAAATAAAAACCACCTTGAGCGCGTGATAAATATCACATTAAATGGTTGTGAAGAAATTAATATACGCCTCGAAGACAAATCTACAGGTTAATAAAATCGCGACGCAATATTCATTGCGCCAATGGCACGTCTATCTCCGAATTAATGCAAAGGAATAGTCATGGACAAACACTATGTCGGCTCCGAAATAGGTCAATTACGCAGCGTGATGCTGCATCGCCCAAACCTCAGCCTGAAAAGACTTACCCCTTCAAACTGTCAGGAATTGTTATTTGACGATGTGCTTTCCGTTGAGCGCGCCGGTGAAGAGCACGACGTTTTTGCCAATACGCTGCGCGGCCAGGGTGTGGAAGTTCTGCTGCTAACCGACCTGCTGACACAAACGCTGGACGTCAGCGATGCTAAGGCCTGGCTGCTGAACACCCAGATTTCAGACTACCGGCTCGGGCCGGCATTCGCCTCGGACGTTCGCGGCTGGCTGGCCGATATGCCACATCGCGAACTCGCCCGTCGCCTTTCCGGCGGGCTGACCTACGGGGAAATTCCGACACACATTAAAAATATGGTCGTGGATATTCATGCTACAACAGACTTTATTATGAAGCCGCTCCCCAACCATTTATTCACCCGAGATACTTCCTGCTGGATTTATAACGGCGTCTCTATTAACCCAATGGCAAAAGCAGCTCGCCAGCGCGAAACAAATAACTTAAGGGCCATTTATCGCTGGCATCCGGCATTCACCGACGGAAAATTCATTAAGTATTACGGCGACGAAAATATTAATTACGATCATGCCACGCTGGAAGGTGGTGATGTATTAGTGATTGGCCGAGGCGCGGTATTAATTGGCATGTCCGAACGAACCACCCCTCAGGGCATTGAGTTCCTCGCTGAATCATTATTCAGGCATCAACAGGCAACACGCGTGATTGCCGTCGAGCTACCGAAGCACCGCTCCTGTATGCACCTCGATACCGTTATGACCCATCTCGATCTCGACACCTTCTCCGTTTACCCAGAAGTCGTCCGCAAAGACGTGCAGTGCTGGACGTTAACCCCTGACGGCCACGGCGGCATCAAACGCCACCAGGAAACCAGCCTGGTGAACGCCATCGAAAAAGCGCTGGGTATCGATCAGGTCAAGCTCATCACCACCGGCGGCGATGCTTTTGAAGCCGAGCGCGAACAGTGGAACGATGCCAACAACGTGCTGACCGTTCGCCCCGGCGTGGTCATCGGCTACGAACGCAATATCTGGACCAACGAGAAATACGACAAAGCCGGGATCACCGTCCTGCCTATTCCAGGGGATGAACTGGGCCGCGGACGTGGCGGCGCGCGCTGCATGAGCTGCCCGCTGGAACGCGACGGGATTTAAGGGAGGAAAGCATATGCAACAGAAACCCACTCTCGTAGTCGCGCTCGGCGGGAATGCCCTGCTGAAGCGTGGTGAACCGCTGGAAGCCGATCTGCAGCGTAAAAATATTGAGCTGGCGGCAAAAACTATCGCCCAGCTCACCCACGCCTGGCGCGTGGTGCTGGTACACGGCAACGGTCCGCAGGTCGGCCTGCTGGCCCTGCAAAACAGCGCCTACCAAAACGTAAGTCCTTATCCGCTGGACGTTCTCGGCGCTGAGAGCCAGGGAATGATCGGCTACATGCTTCAGCAGGCGCTGAAAAATCATCTGCCTGACCGCGAAGTCAGCGTGCTGCTGACTCAGGTTGAAGTGGATCCGCAGGATCCGGCCTTTAGCAATCCGACCAAGTACATCGGCCCGGTGTACAGCAAGGAGCAGGCGGATGCCCTGGAGCGTGACAAAGGCTGGTCGGTAAAAGCCGATGGCCAGTATTTCCGCCGCGTGGTGCCGTCCCCGCTGCCTAAACGCATCGTCGAAAGCGATGCCATTACGGCGCTTATCCAGCGTGACCACCTGGTTATTTGTAACGGCGGCGGCGGCGTGCCGGTGGTGGAGAAAGCCGACGGCTACCACGGGATTGAAGCCGTCATTGATAAGGATCTTTCCGCCGCATTGCTGGCTCGCCAGATAGAGGCCGACGCCCTGCTGATCCTCACCGACGCAGACGCCGTTTATCTCAACTGGGGCACGCCAGCGCAGCGCCCGCTCACCAGCGTGACGCCAGCCGAGCTTGAAAGCATGAGCTTCGATGCAGGCTCGATGGGGCCAAAAGTGTCCGCCTGCAGTCACTTTGTCGCCAGTTGCCACGGTATCGCCGGGATAGGTGCGCTGGAGGATGGCCCGGCAATTCTGGCCGGGGAGAAAGGCACGTTAATTCGGGAGCCATGAAAGCCTCCTCACCCTAACCCTCTCTCCAAGGGGAGAGGGGACAGGACACGGAACAGAATCACCAGCATTTCCCCCCTCTCCCTTCCAGGGAGAAGGCCGGGGTGAGGGTAAAAAAACTTCTCATTCAAAGGATAACGAAAATGACTATCAACCTAAAAAACCGTAATTTCCTGAAACTCCTCGACTTCAAACCGGCAGAAATTCAGTACCTCATCGACCTGGCCCGTGAACTGAAGGCCGCCAAACAGGCCGGAACGGAGAAAAAAACGCTATGCGGTAAAAACATCGCGCTGATCTTCGAGAAAACCTCCACCCGTACCCGCTGCGCCTTTGAGGTTGGCGCGTTTGACCAGGGCGCGCTGGTGACCTATCTGGGGCCAAGCGGCTCGCAAATCGGCCATAAAGAATCCATGAAAGATACCGCTCGCGTGCTGGGGCGGATGTACGACGGGATTGAATACCGCGGCTATGGCCAGGACATTGTCGAAGAGCTGGGGGAATACGCTGGCGTGCCGGTGTGGAACGGGCTAACCAATGAATTTCACCCGACCCAGATCCTCGCCGACCTGATGACCATGCTGGAGCACGCTCCGGGTAAAAAACTGCAGGATCTCTCCTTCGCTTATCTCGGCGATGCCCGTAACAACATGGGCAATTCCCTGATGGTGGGCGCAGCCAAAATGGGCATGGATATTCGTCTTGTCGCACCGAAAGCCTTCTGGCCTGAAGCGGCGCTGGTCGAGCAATGCCGCGCCATCGCCAAAGAAACCGGCGGCCGCATCATGCTGACGGATAGCGTGGAAGAAGGCGTTGCGGGGGTGGATTTCCTCTACACGGACGTTTGGGTTTCGATGGGCGAGCCTAAAGAAGCCTGGGCTGAACGCGTAAGCATCATGACGCCCTACCAGATTAACCAGAGCGTTCTTAATGCGACCGGCAACCCGAACGTCAAGTTCATGCATTGCCTGCCTGCCTTCCATAACGAACACACCAAAGTCGGCAAAGAGATCGAAGAAACCTACGGCCTGAAAGGGCTGGAAGTGACCGAGGAAGTCTTTGAGTCAACACACTCCATTGTCTTCGACGAAGCCGAAAACCGCATGCACACCATAAAAGCCGTGATGGTCGCCACGCTCGGCGCGTAACGCTGTCGGGCAGTGGGAACCCCTCGCTGCCCGTATTGCCCTTGTGCTGCTTCGCGCAGCGGGAGAAAAGGAAATGGCCGATGTTACCCATGAAGGTGCCGCAGACACCTCCACAAGCAGTGAAAGAAAACTCGGACTCAGCGCGCTGGTGGCGCTGGTTATAGGCTCCATGATTGGCGGGGGCGTTTTCAGCCTGCCGCAAAACTTTGCTTCGGTAGCGTCCCCCGGCGCATTGCTGATCGGCTGGGCCATTACCGGCGTCGGCATGCTTTGCCTGGCGTTTATTTATCAGAACCTCAGCGCTCGCTGCCCGGATCTTGACGGCGGCGTTTACAGCTATGCCCGGGCCGGGTTTGGCGACTTTATTGGCTTCCAGTCCGCCTGGGGCTACTGGTTCTCCGCCTGGCTCGGGAACGTCTCTTACGCGGTATTGCTGTTCAGCGCCATGAGCTTTTTCATTCCGGTTTTTGGCGACGGGAATAACCTGCCTTCCATTATCGGCGCCTCCGTTGTGCTGTGGCTGGTACATGCCCTGGTCCTTCGCGGGGTGCGAGAAGCCGCCTACATCAACACCATCCTCACCGTGGTCAAGGTCATCATTCTGTTGGTCTTTATTATCGCGGTGCTGATTGCCTTTCGGATTGGTGTGTTCACGGCGGATTTCTGGGGCCGCATGATGCTGGTCGAAGGATCTCGCCCGGAAATTTTCGACCAGGTTAAAAACACCATGCTTGTAACTACTTGGGTGTTTATCGGCATTGAAGGGGCAACCGTTGTTTCCGCCCGGGCGGCAAAACGTGAGGATATCGGTAAGGCGACGGTCATTGGTCTACTGGGCGCGCTGGCGATTTACGTGCTGGTCAGCGTGCTGTCGATGGGGATCCTCGATCAGGCCGCTCTGGCCGGGCTGAAGAATCCGTCGATGGCCGGCGTGCTGGAAAGCGTGGTCGGGGCATGGGGAGCGAAGTTCGTTGCCGGAGGCGTGATTCTGTCCGTAGCCGGCGCGCTGCTGGCCTGGACGCTGTTTGCCGCAGAATTACCGCGCGTCGCGGCAATTGACGGCATTTTCCCTAAAATTTTCGCCAAAGAGAACGCCCGTCATTCACCTTCGTTTTCACTGTGGATCACCAATGGCTTAATTCAGCTCTTCCTGATCCTCACCTTGTTCTACGCCGCCGGCTACCAGGCGCTGTTCTCCATTGCCACGGCGGCCATTTTACCTCCGTACCTGTTCAGCGCGGCCTACGGGCTGAAGCTGGCCTGGACCGGGGAGCGCTATGGACTGGGGGAATCACGAACCGGCGGCATCGCGCTTGGCCTGATTGCCACGGCTTACGGCTTCTGGCTTTGCTACGCCGCAGGCGATTCGATGTTGCTGAGCTCGCTGTTATTCACGCCGGGCATTCTGGTCTTCCTGTGGCAGAAAAAAACCCAGGGTCAGCCGCTGCTGAAAAGCTATGAACTGGCGATCGCCGTGGCCATTCTGGCTCTGGCCGCATGGACATTAAAACTGGTCATAAGTGGAAATTTACAGATAGCCTGACGCCATTAACGCCACGATTGTGGCGTTAAACGCTTCATCTCCATCCATTGGCGACATTTTAAAAAGGTAATATTAATAAAAATCATTTCTATCAATAAATTACGTTCATCAACCGTGCAATGAAAACGCACCGGCCATCACAGGAGTGTATAGAGATCATGAGGACATCCCGCCTCTCGTTCGAGAAAGAGCAGCGCCAGCTTGAACTGTGCCAACAGCTCATCAGCCACAAGAGTTATCACTCCCAGGAGCAACTGCGCCATGACCTGAAACAGCATGGCTTCGAAGCCATCAGTCAGTCCACCGTCTCCCGCCTGCTCAAGCTGCTGGGCGTTATAAAATTGCGCAATGCCAAAGGGCAAAAAATCTATGCTCTTAGCCCGCAGACTTTGCCCCAGCCCAACGCGGCACGTTCGGTGGCCGAGATGGTGTTAAGCGTTGAGCACAACAGTGAATTTGTCATGGTGCATACGGTGTCAGGCTACGGCAAAGCGATAGCAAAAATTCTCGATCATCACGCCATCGCAGAGATTTTGGGCGTGGTCGCCGGCAGCAGCGTGGTCTGGATTGCGCCGCGTGAAGTGCAAAAAACGCCGCTGGTGCATCGCCGCATCATGCGTATGCTGGGCCAGGCCTGAATGCACCGCAACCGATTGCAGCGCCCCTGAAAAAGTGTGATTTTAGCGCTTGCAGAGAACACCCACGCGCGTATAATGCGCCACAATTTGCCGGGAGGAAGCATGGTTTACTGTGTTCAAAAAAATGTCGCAGCTCGACGTCTGAAAGCAGACGCGGCAGGGCGTTTTTCTTCCCGTTGCACCGTCGAATGTCTAAATTCCCAAATTGCTAAGGCCCCTCGTTGAGGGGCCTTTTTTTTGCCCGTCGGCCCGAGAACAGGAGAGAAGCATGACTAACCCGCTCTATAAAAAACACATCATTTCCATCAATGATCTCAGTCGTGAAGAACTTGAACTGGTGCTGGCAACCGCGGCAAAGCTAAAAGCTAATCCACAGCCGGAGTTGCTGAAGCACAAAGTTATCGCCAGTTGCTTCTTTGAAGCGTCGACCCGAACCCGTCTCTCTTTTGAAACCTCCATTCACCGTCTGGGCGCGTCCGTGGTGGGTTTCTCCGACAGCAGCAACACTTCGCTGGGCAAGAAAGGTGAGACGCTGGCAGATACCATCTCCGTCATCAGTACCTACGTGGACGCCATCGTAATGCGCCACCCGCAGGAAGGCGCGGCCCGCCTGGCCACCGAGTTTTCCGGTGAGATCCCGGTACTGAACGCCGGTGACGGCGCGAACCAGCACCCGACCCAAACCCTGCTGGATTTATTCACCATTCAGGAAACTCAGGGCCGCCTGGAGAACCTGAATATCGCCATGGTCGGCGACCTGAAATATGGCCGCACCGTGCATTCGCTGGCCCAGGCGCTGGCGAAGTTCAACGGCAACCGCTTCTATTTCATCGCCCCAACTGCGCTGGCGATGCCGCAGTACATTCTCGACATGCTGGATGAAAAAGGCATTGCCTGGAGCCGCCACGAGTCTATCGACGAAGTGGTGGGCGAGCTGGATATTCTGTATATGACCCGCGTGCAGAAAGAGCGTCTGGATCCGTCTGAGTACGCCAACGTTAAGGCGCAGTTTATCCTGCGCGCCGCCGACCTGACCGGCGCACGCGGCAACATGAAGGTACTGCACCCGCTGCCGCGCGTGGATGAGATCACCACCGACGTAGACAGCACGCCGCATGCCTGGTACTTCCAGCAGGCCGGGAACGGTATTTTTGCTCGCCAGGCGCTGCTGGCGCTGGTATTGAATCGCGAACTGGTTTAAGTGAGAGGATAAGAAGATGACGCACGATAATAAATTACAGGTTGAAGCCATCAAGCGCGGCACCGTTATCGACCACATTCCGGCTCAGGTTGGCTTTAAGCTGCTGACCCTGTTCCAGCTAACCGAAACCGATCAGCGCATTACCATCGGCCTGAATTTGCCGTCCCGCGAGCTGGGCCGCAAAGATCTGATCAAAATTGAAAATACTTTCCTGACTGACGAGCAGGTGAATCAGCTGGCGCTGTACGCCCCGCACGCCACGGTGAACCGCATCGACGAATACGAAGTGGTGGGCAAAAGCACCCCAAGCCTGCCGGATCGGATCGAGAAAGTGCTGCTGTGCCCGAACACCAACTGCATCAGCCACAACGAGCCGGTGGCTTCTTCGTTCGCCGTGAAGCAGCGCGCCGACGATATCAGCCTGAAGTGCAAGTATTGCGAGAAAGAGTTCGCTCGCCACGTGGTTCTGGTAGATTAACAACCACTAATGACAAGCAATTTCCCGTCCCTATAATGGGCGGGAGTTTATATCCAATACTAAGGAGAAAGTATGTCACGTACGCTTAGCACGGAAAATGCACCGGCCGCTATCGGTCCTTATGTTCAGGGTGTCGATCTCGGGAGCATGATCATCACTTCCGGGCAGATCCCGGTGAACCCAAAAACCGGTGAAGTGCCGGAAGATGTAGCTGCTCAGGCTCGTCAGTCCCTGGAAAACGTGAAGGCTATCGTTGAGTCCGCGGGCCTGAAAGTGGGCGACATCGTGAAAACCACCGTGTTTGTGAAAGATCTGAATGATTTCACGACCGTGAACGCCACCTACGAAGCCTTCTTCAACGAACATAACGCGACCTTCCCGGCTCGCTCTTGCGTTGAAGTGGCTCGTCTGCCGAAAGACGTAAAAATCGAAATCGAAGCTATCGCCGTTCGCCGCTAGTTCGCCGCCGCGCTTTGCTTCTGGCCCCGCTTTCACGGGGCCATTTCTTTCTTACTTCACGGCAGCCCGCAGCAGTTTCTCCAGCGGATACACCGCCGCAATCACCACTTCATCACGAGTCTGCGCCGCAGTATCCAACTGAGCCTGAATGGCTTTCAGCTCGTCATCGCTGAGCGAACCTTGCTTCGCCACCAAATCCGTCAGCCTTAAGCCCAGCCCGGCGAGCTTGTCCACGTCTTCAGCAACCGGCTTGAGCGGTTTTAGCACGTAGTTGCCGTCGATCAGCGCCAATACATCCGGGGTGTTGTTCTGCCAGCGAGTGAAGATATGGCGCAACGCTTCCGCACTGTTCCCGTCTTCCCTGTCGGCAATCAGTTTGTCCACCCAACCGTTAATCGCCCTGACCTGCCCACTTTCTGCCCCAAGCGCATCGGCAAAGCGGTTCAGCGGCTCAAAGTGGTTGTAATTCCCGGCCTGGAACTTCAGATGCTGGCGCGTGTAGTACTGCGCCGGCTCAATGGCCTGGGCGAGGATTTGCAGAGGCATGATCTCCGGTGTACCGGCGAGGCGAGTGAGCTGCGTAACGGACTCGGTGTGCTGACGCAGGCCAACGGAGACCGTGGACCAGGCATCAATGGCCTGCATACGCTGGTACATATTGTCCACGTCTGTGACGTCTTTAGCCGACCACAGCCGCTCGGCTACGGCAAAAGTCCGCGGCCAGAGTTTGATATCCAGCAGCGGGGAGATCACGTTTTCCGCCCACAGCGCCGCTTCGCCGCCAAGGATATTGCTCATCTGCGCTTCAGTTGGGACCACAGGCTGTTTGCCATCCGGGATCCCTTCGAGCTTCTGCCCGGTCGCCGGATAGCGCACGTTGCCCACCAGGAAGTAGCCGTTAAGCTTGTCGTTTTCCAGCGTGACTACCGGGCGCGTTTCCCCCATCCAGGTGTCTACCGCAAAGGTTACCTGAGTTGGATTCAGCCATTTTACGTCATGAACTGCACGGCGGGATTTGCCCTTGAAGTCGATAAATCCGCGCCAGCCGCCGTCACTTTTCACCAGCGTGAAGCTGCCTTCTACCGCGCTGCCTTTCAGACGAGGCATGCTGAAGAACCAGCTCTGTGTGCTGTCGGCTTCACTAATATGATCCACGCCGTTCAGCCCAACCGGCAGCACTTCATTGCGGTAGTGGTAGGCGGTGGACTGCGGCTGATCGAGGTAAAAGCCCGTGGACAGAATGCCTTTGTAGCCGTTGGCCGCAATCGCCCCCAGCGAATCCTGCCCCTGCCAGGACTGGATCAAAATGTTCTTCGGCAGATCTGGGTGATAAATCTCATCCCAGCCCATCATCTGGCGCTTATGTTTCTCGAGGATCTTCTCCAGCCGCTGGTTGAAATACGTTTGCAGCGCGTGGGAGTCCGCCAGATTATGCTGCTTCATAAACTGCTGGATGGCGGCGTTTTCTTTCCACTGGCTATCGTCTACCTCATCACCGCCGATATGCAGATAACTGTCCGGGAAAATAGCGGTAACTTCGCCAATTAGCGTATCCACAAACTTATAGGCGTCTTCGTTAGCCGGGTTCAGCAACGGCTTCAGAACGCCCCAGTTGCGCTCCATCTGGTAAGGCCCCGGCGCGCTCATCAGTTCCGGATAAGCCACCGCCAGCGCTGAGCCGTGCCCAGGCAAATCGATTTCCGGCACCACGCGAATGCCCAGCGAGGTGGCATAACGTACCACCTGTTTCATTTGCGCCTGTGTATAGAACTGCCCGTCGCTCGCCAGCTGCTGCAGCTTTGGATAATGAGTCGACGCAAAGCGCCAGCCCTGATCGTCCGTCAGGTGCCAGTGGAAGACGTTCAGCTTGGCGGCGGCCATCCCGTCCAACTGGCGGAGAATGTCGTTCACCGGCATAAAATGGCGAGCCGAATCAAGCAGCAGCCCGCGCCACGGGAAACGCGGGACATCTTTGATTTCGACATAAGGAATCGACGTGTTTTGCGGGCCATTTTGAATAAGCTGCAGGACGGTCTCCATGCCGCGCATCGCGCCAAAACGCGTGTTAGCGGTGAGCTTCACGCCGTCCGCCGTCACGCTTAAGGCATAGCTTTCGTCGCTGTCTGCTTTAGGCAGTGGATCAACGGCTTGCTTGATTTGAATAGCAATCGTGGGTTTGCCCGGCTGTGCCGCCGCGGGCTGAAGCTGCCAGCCAGTTTGCAGGCTGATACGCTGCCGCCAGCGGTCAATAGCCCCGTCGAGCTTATCGCCGCTAATGGCGATAGACACGGCGTTAGTCAGAGGTAAACTGCCCTGCGTGGCCGGGAGTTCGACCTGCTGCGGCCAGGGCATTAACGGGAGATCCCCTGCCGGGGCAGCCTGCGCCTGACAGGCAACGGCGATACCTGCGGCCAGCAGGCTAAGACGAAGCGATTTGAACATGGATAATCCTTTCACGTGACGGGCCAGAAAATAGCAAAAACAATCTGTTATCACGTGGAGGATTTTTCAGCAAGGCGGCGGCGAGATGTGGATCACATCTCGCCATTTTTTGGATTACTGCCAGCCGTAACGGCGGCTATAGAAACCTTTTACCGCCTGAGTCAGCATCATGTAGCCTGCCAGGATGATCACCAGCAGCGGGAAGTAGCTCAGCGGCAGCGCCTGCAGGTGGAGATATTCCGCCAGCGGGGAGAACGGCAGCGCAATCCCGAGCGCCATCACCAGCAGCGTCATCACCATCAGCGGCCAGGCCGGACGGCTTTGCAGGAACGGAATACGACGGGTACGGATCATGTGCACAATCAGCGTCTGAGACAGCAGGCCTTCCACGAACCAGCCGGACTGGAACAGCGTTTGCGCTTCCGGGGAATTGGCTTTGAAAATCCACCACATCACGCCGAAGGTCACAATATCGAAGATGGAGCTGAGCGGCCCGAAGAACACCATAAAGCGGCCCAGATCGGCCGGATTCCAGCGCTGCGGCTGCTTGATTTGCTCATCATCGACGTTATCAAACGGGATTGCGACCTGGGAGACATCGTACATCAGGTTCTGAATCAGTAAGTGAATCGGCAGCATCGGCAGGAACGGCAGGAAGGCGCTGGCCACCAGCACGCTGAAGACGTTGCCGAAGTTGGAGCTGGCGGTCATTTTGATGTACTTGAGCATGTTGGCGAAGGTACGACGGCCTTCAATCACGCCCTCTTCCAGCACCATCAGGCTTTTTTCCAGCAGGATGATGTCGGCAGCTTCACGGGCGATATCCACCGCGCCATCAACGGAAATACCGATATCCGCCGCACGTAACGCTGGAGCATCGTTGATGCCGTCGCCCATAAAGCCAACCACATGGCCTTCACCGCGCAGCAGGCGAACGATGCGCTCTTTGTGCATCGGCGTCAGGCGGGCAAATAGCGTGGTTTGCAGCGCCACACGAGCCAGCTCGTCATCGCTCATCTCTTCGATGTCGCTGCCGATAATCAGGTCGCCTACTTCCAGACCGACTTCACGGCATACTTTCGCCGCGACCAGTTCGCTGTCGCCGGTCAGGATTTTCACCGCGATGCCGCTGGCTTTCAGGGCTTTTAACGCCGGAGCGGTGGTCTCTTTCGGCGGATCGAGGAAGGCAATGTAGCCTTCGAGGATCAGATCGGACTCATCCACGCGGCTGTAGTCTGCGCTGCGGGCTGGCAGGAATTTGGTGGCAACGGCAACGACGCGCAGACCCTGGCTGTTTAGCGAGTCGGTTACGCTGCGAATGCGCGTCAGCATCCCTTCACTGAGCGGTACGATTTCATCGCCGTGGCGCACGTGGGTACAGACGTTGAGGATCTCCTGCAGCGCGCCTTTGCAGATTAGCTGATGCACATCTGGCTGTTCAGATACCACAACCGACATGCGGCGACGGTCAAAGTCGAAAGGAATTTCATCTATTTTGTGCCAGCGGGCAACCGCCGTGCGGGCGTGATCGGCATCGACGCCTTCCAGTACCGCCACGTCGAGCAGGTTTTTCAGGCCGGTTTGGTAGTGGCTGTTCAGCCAGGCGGTATGCAGTACGCGATCGCTTTGCTCACCGAAGATATCAGTATGGGTTTCCAGCACAATGCGGTCCTGCGTCAGGGTGCCGGTTTTATCGGTACACAGGATGTCCATCGCGCCAAAGTTCTGGATAGCATCCAGGTGCTTCACAATGACTTTTTGCTTCGACAGCTTGACCGCCCCGCGCGCCAGCGTGGAGGTCACAATCATAGGCAGCATTTCCGGCGTCAGGCCGACGGCAACGGAGAGCGAGAACAGCGCCGCTTCCCACCAGTCGCCCTTGGTGAAGCCGTTAATCAGCAGCACTACCGGCACCATGACCAGCATAAAGCGGATCAGCAGCCAGCTTACGCGGCTGATACCCCGCTGGAAGGCGTTAGGTTCGCTTTCCTGCTGGGTGACACGCCCGGCAAGCTGGCCGAACCAGGTGTTGCCGCCGGTGGCGATAATCATGGCCAGCGCGGTGCCGCTCACCACGTTGGTACCCATAAAGCAGAGGTTGTCGCACTCCAGCGGGTTGTGCTGGTCGTGCTGGCGGCTGACGGCAACTTTCTCGACCGGCAGAGATTCCCCGGTCAGCGACGCCTGACCTACAAACAGGTCACGCGCCTGTATCACGCGCAGGTCGGCTGGGATCATGTCACCCGCAGCAAGCTTAACAATGTCTCCAGGCACCAGCTGGTCCAGCGGAACTTCAACGTAGGCATATTCGCCCTGATCGTTGATAACACGCAGCACGGTTGCGGTGTTGCTCACCATCGCCTTCAGCGCATCCGCCGCGCGGGTGGAGCGGGTTTCCTGGATGAAGTTCAGCAGCGTGGAAATGACCACCATCAGCGCGATGACGCTGGCGCCAAACAGATCATCTTCCGTTGCGTAGGAGAAAATCCCCAGCGCCGTCAGCAGCAGGTTGAACGGGTTGCGGTAACAAACCCAGAGATGCACAAACCACGGCGCGGGCTGCTGCGCCGGGATCTGGTTCAGACCGTGGGTTTCGCGCGCCTTTTCGACTTCGCGAGCGTCCAGCCCTTCCGGGTGGCTGCCAAACTCAACGTAGAGCTGCTCTTCGCTGGCGGCGGCATATTTCAGGCAGGCCTGGGTCAGCGTCGCCGGAATATCGGCGGCCTTTGCCACCACTTTCCCGTCAGGCATAGGATCGCGCTGCACCAGGCGGCGCGGCAGATGGCGGCTCAGCTGGGACATCAGCTGGCGTGTGAGGTTTTTGAATTGCATAAACGTCCTTAGCACCGTCTTGAGCGGTACCTAAGTTTCCTGCAGGCGCAACAAAGCTGCACCAGGCAGGAGAGCATCAACAAGCAGGGACGTAAAAGAGAGCGGTCGTCACTGCCTTACAAAACCGGTAAGGCAGCGGGCGTTAACCTGTGGCTTACCGGAAAATTCCTGTTACTTCAGGGTGAGGACTGGGATCGGGTTCCATGTCATCTCCGGTAGCGTTGAAAGAAAAATAGCATTACGCCTTCTGGCATAATGAGAATGCCCGGTATACTACGCCCGTAAAACTAAACCGTCTGTAAACCAGATTTTGCCCATATCGGGAACGGGATAGAGCGTTAAAATTTTAATCCTGGTAAGTATATTCTAAATAATCCGGATTACAGGTTGGTGGCAAACGAGTGACAATCACTGCATTCGTGTCCCTAAGGGAACAGGGCTAGCCGCCATTGTCTAACCAACCAATTTGCACCGTGACCGCCAGGGAAAAGAACAACCATGCAAAGTCGCCTTACCATCAAAGATATTGCCCGCCTGAGCGGCGTGGGGAAATCTACCGTTTCTCGCGTATTGAACAATGAAAGCGGCGTCAGCGCCCGCACGCGGGAACGGGTTGAAGCGGTAATGCAGCAGCATGAGTTTTCCCCTTCCCGCTCGGCGCGCGCGATGCGCGGGCAAAGCGACAAAGTCGTCGCCATTATTGTGACCCGCCTGGACTCCCTGTCGGAAAATCTGGCGGTGCAAACCATGCTGCCTTGCCTTTACGAGCAGGGCTATGACCCGATCATGATGGAAAGCCAGTTCTCACCAGAGATGGTTGAGGAGCATCTTGGCATGCTGCGCCGCCGTAACATCGACGGCGTGATTCTGTTTGGCTTCACCGGCATCAACGAGAAGGTGCTGCAGCCGTGGCGCTCCACGCTGGTGCTGATGGCGCGCGATGCCAGCGGCTTCGCTTCGGTGTGTTATGACGATGAAGGCTCCATTCACATCCTGATGTCTACGCTTTATCAGCAGGGTCACCGGGATATCAGCTTCCTTGGCGTGCCGCACGGCGACGTCACCACCGGTTACCGCCGCCACCAGGCGTATCTCGCTTTTTGCCGTGACCACGATATCGTTCCAAATGCCGCCCTGCCCGGCCTTGCCATGAAGCAGGGCTACGAGCATGTGGTTGAAGTTCTGACCCCGAAAACCACCGCCCTGCTGTGCGCCACCGACACCCTGGCGCTGGGCGCTAGCAAATATCTCCAGCAGCAAAATCGCAGCGATATTCAACTGGCGAGCGTGGGGAACACGCCGCTGATGAAATTCTTGCATCCTGAAATCATTACCGTTGACCCAGGCTACGCCGAAGCCGGTCGCGCCGCGGCTTTACAGCTGATCGGGCAGATTTCTCAGGACCAACAGCTGCGGCAAATCGTCATTCCTAGTCACCTGCAATAAAACCGTCCCTGAACGGGATTTTGTGATCTTCGCCCGGTTTCGGGAACGTTCCCATTTTCGCAATATAGAAACCTGGCTACCCTTACAACAGGTCATTACCTCCTACCCAGGGTGTTACTTATGAGCAAAGTAAAACAACAAGACATCGACAAACTGATCGAACTGGTTGGCGGGCGCGAGAATATCGCCACCGTCAGCCACTGCATTACCCGACTGCGTTTTGTGCTGAACCATCCCGAAAATGCCCATCCTAAAGAGATCGAAAATCTGCCCATGGTGAAAGGCTGCTTTACCAATGCCGGCCAGTTCCAGGTGGTTATCGGTACCGATGTGGATGATTACTACAAAGCGCTGATCGCCACGACCGGGCTGGACTCCGCCGACAAAGAGCAGGCCAAGACGGCGGCTCGTCAAAACATGAAATGGCACGAGCAGCTGATCTCCCACTTCGCAGAGATCTTCTTCCCCCTGCTGCCAGCGCTGATCAGCGGGGGTTTGATCCTCGGTTTCCGTAACGTCATTGGCGACCTGCCGATGAGCAACGGGGAAACCCTTGCCCAGATGTACCCGGCGCTGAAAACCGTCTATGACTTCCTGTGGCTGATTGGTGAAGCGATCTTCTTCTATCTGCCGGTGGGCATTTGCTGGTCTGCGGTGAAGAAAATGGGCGGCACGCCGATCCTCGGCATCGTGCTGGGCGTTACGCTGGTCTCCCCACAGCTGATGAACGCCTACGAACTGGGCACCAAGATCCCGGAAGTGTGGAACTTCGGCTGGTTCACTATTGAGAAAGTCGGTTACCAGGCGCAGGTTATCCCGGCACTGCTGGCCGGTCTGGCGCTCGGCTTCATCGAAACTCGTATGAAACGCATCGTGCCGGATTATCTTTATCTGGTTATCGTGCCGGTTTGCTCGCTGATCCTGGCTGTTTTCCTGGCGCACACCGTCATCGGACCGTTTGGCCGTATGATCGGCGACGGCGTGGCGTTCGCGGTTCGCCACCTGATGACCGGCAGCTTCGCCCCTATCGGCGCCGCGCTGTTTGGTTTCCTGTATGCACCATTGGTGATTACCGGCGTTCACCAGACCACGCTGGCCATCGACATGCAGATGATCCAGAGCCTGGGCGGGACACCGGTTTGGCCGCTGATTGCGCTGTCTAACATCGCGCAGGCTTCTGCGGTTGTCGGCATCATTATCTGTAGCCGCAAGCAGAATGAACGTGAAATCTCCGTCCCGGCGGCCATTTCTGCCTACCTCGGCGTAACCGAACCGGCCATGTACGGGATCAACCTGAAGTACCACTTCCCGATGCTGTGCGCGATGGTCGGTTCAGGCCTGGCTGGCCTGCTGTGCGGCCTGAACGGCGTGATGGCGAACGGGATTGGCGTCGGCGGTCTGCCGGGCATCCTGTCCATTCAGCCTAAGTTCTGGGGTGTCTACGCCATTGCAATTGTTATCGCGGTGATTGTGCCGATTATCCTGACCTCCATCGTCTACAAGCGTAAATTCCGCCAGGGCACGCTGCTGGTGGTGTAGTGAGATAGACCGGGGGCAGAAATGCCCCCCCCTTTTCGTCAGAGCAAAGTGACTTTTTCTCGCTTTGTGGGTTATCAGCTGAAAATCAGCCCATTGATTTTCCTTGTTTATTTTTGATGGCACTTACGGTTCTTTCTACGCCAGAAGTTTGTCATCAGTTTATGGGGCAATTCCGCCCCTTCAGCTAGCAGGAACTCGCTATGAATATCACTCCTCCGTGGTGGCAGAACGGCGTCATCTACCAGATTTACCCGAAGAGTTTCCAGGACACGACCGGCAGCGGGACCGGCGATCTGAAGGGCGTGATTCAGCGTCTGGATTACCTCAAAACGCTGGGTGTAGATGCCATTTGGCTGACGCCGTTTTATGTGTCGCCTCAGATAGATAACGGCTACGACGTCGCTGACTACTGCGCGATAGATCCGACCTACGGCACGCTGGAAGATTTTGATTTGCTGGTGGCCGAAGCCCACCAGCGCGGTATTCGTCTGGTGCTCGATATGGTGTTTAACCACACCTCCACGGAGCACGACTGGTTCAAGCAGGCGCAGGATAAACACAGCCCGTACCGCGAATTCTATATCTGGCGCGACGGCACGCCGGATATTCTGCCGAATAACTGGCGTTCGAAGTTTGGCGGCAACGCCTGGCAGTGGCAGGCGGAAACCGGGCAATACTACCTGCACCTTTTCGCGCCTGAGCAGGCGGACCTTAACTGGGAAAACCCGACGGTTCGCGCCGAGCTGAAGAAGGTTTGCGAGTTCTGGGCCAACCGCGGCGTAGACGGCCTGCGCCTCGACGTAATTAACCTGGTTTCAAAAGACCAGACGTTCCCGAATGACGTGAACGGCGGTGATGGGCGTCGTTTTTACACCGATGGCCCACGGGTTCACGAGTACCTGCGGGAATTCAGCCGCGATGCCTTTAAGCCGCTCGGCCTGATGACCGTCGGCGAGATGTCCTCCACCTCGCTGGATAACTGCCAGAAATATGGCGCTCTCGACGGCAGCGAGCTGTCGATGACCTTTAACTTCCATCACCTCAAGGTGGATTATCCCGGCG
Source organism: Cedecea sp. B1(4) (assembly GCF_059414925.1). Taxonomy (NCBI): domain Bacteria; kingdom Pseudomonadati; phylum Pseudomonadota; class Gammaproteobacteria; order Enterobacterales; family Enterobacteriaceae; genus Cedecea; species Cedecea sp. B1(4). Next base: position 447,211 of record NZ_JCAHMZ010000006.1, read on the forward strand.
GTGAGAAATGGACGCTGGCAAAACCTGACTACGTGGAGCTGAAGTCAATCTTCAACCACTGGCAGCAGGGTATGCACAACGTGGCATGGAATGCGTTGTTCTGGTGTAACCACGACCAGCCGCGCATCGTGTCCCGTTTTGGTCACGAAAGCGAGCTGCGAACCACCTCCGCGAAGATGCTGGCGATGGTGCTGCACGGCATGCAAGGCACGCCGTACATCTATCAGGGGGAAGAGATTGGGATGACCAATCCGCATTTCTCCAGCATCGATCAGTACCGCGACGTGGAAAGCCTGAATATGTTTGCCGAGCTGCGAACCCTTGGACGCGACAGCGACACGCTGATGTCTATTCTTGCCAGTAAGTCACGCGACAACAGCCGCACGCCGATGCAGTGGGATGCGGGCAGTAATGCCGGCTTTAGCGAAGGCACGCCGTGGATTGGCCTGTGCGATAACTACCAGACGGTCAATGCCGCAGCGGCGCTGGAGGACAAAGAGTCAGTCTTCTATACCTACCAGCAGTTGATCAAGCTGCGTAAGACAGAGCCGGTGCTGACCTGGGGGAATTATCAGGATCTGCTGCCGGAGCACCCGCTGGTGTGGAGCTACAGCCGCCAACATGAAGGCCAGACGCTGGTAGTTGCCGCGAACCTTAGCGCAGAGGCGCAATGGCTGCAGTTGGAAGGGCACGAAGGCGAATGGGAAGTACTGATGAGTAACTACGCTGATGCCGCCCCTAAACCTGCGGAGATGAGCCTGAGACCGTTTGAGGCGGTGTACTGGATTAAGCGTTAGTCTGGAAAAATGCCCCTCACCTAACCTTCTCCCCACGGGGAGAAGGTTAGGTGAGGGGTGAAAATTACCCTTTCAACGCCTGAACCCGGCTCAGCCAGCCGTTAACGCCTTCGTCGATCAGCGCTTCCGTAATTGTATTCGCCCCCTGAATAAGCGCAGGCGTCTGCCAGATCATACCGGTCTTATTCGCCATCGCGTGGAACGGCAGCAGCAGCTCTTCCACCGTATAGCGATTAGCACCTTCTGCACGATAAGCCTCCGCCTGGCCGCCCGTCGACGTCATGACCATCAGCTTTTTGCCGTGCAGCGCGGTGCCGTTAGTCCCGTAGGCAAAGCCAAAGGTTAGCACCTGATCCTGCCAGTCTTTGAGGATCGCCGGGGAGCTGTACCACCAGAACGGGAACATCAGCACAATCGCGTCATGTTCCATCAGCAGCGCCTGTTCACGCTCAACGTCAATCTGGTGATCCGGGTACTCACGCTTAAGTTCGTGCACGGTGACGCCTGCGATGCTTTTCAGGGCCGTAATGCCAGCGCGGTTAATACGGGATTCTTCAGGGGCACGATGTGCCGCCAGCACTAATATTTTATTCATCTTTCAGACCTCATTTTTGGGATGAGGCTATCTTTTCAGATGACAGGGCTTACCTGTAGTCCATAACATGGCACATCTGTTTCAACCAAAGGTTACAAGCATGATACTTTCCGCAGACGTTCATCGGCTCATTCCCGCTTTTCTGGCAGCGGCAGACTGCCAGAGTTTTTCCGAGGCAGCTCGTCAGTTGGGCATTACGCCCGCGGCGGTGAGCAAAAGCATTCGCCAGCTTGAGCAGCGGCTGGGCATCGTGCTCTTTGTGCGCAATACGCACTTTGTGATGCTGACCGAAGAAGGGACAGCGCTGCGTGAAGAGGTCGCTCCGCTGTGGCAGGCGCTGAACCAGGCGCTGGTTAATCCGGGGGCGGAACCTTCGGGGCTGCTGCGCGTCAGCGTGATCCCTGGCTTTGGCCGCCACTGCCTGATGCCAATCCTGGCCGAATTCCAGCGGCGCTATCCGCTGATTCGCTTTGAGATGTCGATGGAAGCCCGCAGCGTCAACCTCATTGGCGAGCGCATTGACGTAGCCATCGGCCACCGCACGGTAAGAGATAACCGCGTGGTGGCGCGCGAGCTGTATACCTCGAAAATGATTACGGCGGCGTCACCGGCCTATTTAGCTCAACACGGAACACCACAAACGCCGGAAGATCTCGCGAAGCATCGCTGCCTCATCCACCGTAACTCCGGCACCGGGCGCCTTCAGCAGTGGATGAATAACGAAACGCTGTTTGATGAGCCTTCAGCCTGGTTTATCTCCACCTCGCCGGATTCTCTGATGGATGCCGCGCTGTCCGGCATGGGGATCGTTTATCTCGCCGACTGGTATCTCACCCGTCCCATCGCCGAAGGTAAATTAGCGCCGATTTTGCAGGGTTCAGCCCCCGAGCCACAGCAGCTCTGGGTGAAGTATGCCGGAGGAAAAATCCCGCCAAAGACTCGGGTGTTTGTAGAATATTTATACGAAAAATTAATCGGATAATTTCCCTCCAATAGACAACGCCCGCCGTTTCTACCGCCCCCGATTTACTTTGTTCTGAATCAATAAAATCGCAAACATGTTTGATGCAAATCACTATATATAGAACTTAGAATGCATCTCGGCCCTACATGTTGTATTCATCGACTATTATAACGACAACGCCCTAAGGATAAGTTTGGGGATTATCTGTGGATAAAAAGGGCCAACTTTCGGGAAGTTTCGACAGGACAACTGGCTACGAGCTCCCGGAGATCCCCCTACATTTGTGGATAACCTAAAAATAAACGGAGAAATCATGACACCGCATGTGATGAAAAGAGACGGGTGCAAGGTACCTTTCACTTCAGAGCGCATCAGAGAAGCCATTCTGCGTGCAGCTAAAGCAGCGGGAGTCGATGACGCGGACTATTGCGCCACCGTCGCAGATATCGTCAGTCAGCAGATGGCCGGTCGCAGCCAGGTCGACATCGGCGAGATCCAGGTCGCCGTGGAAAACCAGCTCATGGCCGGAAACTACAAGCAGCTGGCGCGCGCCTATATTGAGTATCGCCATGACCGCGATATTGAGCGCGAAAAGCGTGGCCGCCTGAACCAGGAAATTCGTGGCCTCGTTGAGCAGACTAATTCCGCCCTGCTCAACGAGAATGCCAACAAAGACAGTAAAGTGATCCCCACCCAGCGCGACCTGCTGGCCGGGATCGTCGCCAAGCACTACGCCAAGCAGCACCTGCTGCCGCGCGATGTGGTGCTAGCGCACGAGCGCGGCGATATTCACTATCACGATCTCGACTACTCTCCGTTTTTCCCGATGTTCAACTGCATGCTTATCGATCTCAAAGGTATGCTGACCCACGGCTTTAAAATGGGTAACGCCGAGATCGAACCGCCAAAATCCATTTCTACCGCAACGGCGGTTACCGCGCAGATCATCGCCCAGGTTGCCAGCCATATTTACGGCGGAACCACCATCAACCGCATCGACGAAGTGCTGGCCCCGTTTGTGACCGAAAGCTTTAACAAGCACCGTAAAATTGCTGAAGAGTGGCAGATCCCCGACGCGGAGGGATATGCTCACTCCCGCACCGAGAAGGAGTGCTACGATGCCTTCCAGTCCCTTGAATACGAAGTGAATACCCTGCATACCGCCAACGGGCAGACGCCGTTTGTCACCTTTGGTTTTGGCCTCGGCACCAGTTGGGAGTCCCGCCTGATCCAGAAGTCTATTTTGCGCAATCGTATCGCCGGCCTGGGTAAAAATCGCAAGACCGCGGTGTTCCCAAAACTGGTCTTTGCGATCAAGGACGGCCTGAACCATAGGTTCGGCGACGCCAACTACGACATTAAGCAACTGGCACTGGAATGCGCCTCCAAACGCATGTACCCGGACATCCTTAACTACGATCAGGTGGTGAAAGTCACCGGTTCGTTTAAAACGCCAATGGGCTGCCGCAGCTTCCTCGGCGTATACGAAGAAAACGGCGAGCAGATCCACGACGGGCGTAACAACCTCGGCGTGATCAGCCTGAACCTGCCGCGCATTGCGCTGGAAGCCAAAGGGGATGAAGCCACCTTCTGGAAACTGCTGGACGATCGCTTACTGCTGGCGCGTAAAGCGCTGATGACCCGCATTGCCCGCCTGGAAGGCGTCAAAGCCCGAGTGGCCCCGATCCTCTATATGGAAGGTGCCTGCGGCGTGCGCCTGAACGCCGACGACGACGTATCTGAGATCTTTAAAAATGGCCGGGCGTCTATTTCCCTGGGCTATATCGGCATCCATGAAACGGTGAATGCCCTGTTCGGTAACCAACATGTGTACGACAGCGAAACCCTGCGCGAGAAGGCCGTTGCCATTGTTGCCCGCCTGCGCGAAGCCACCGACAGCTGGAAAGAAGAAACCGGCTACGGCTTTAGTCTTTACAGCACGCCAAGTGAGAACCTGTGCGACCGCTTCTGCCGTCTGGATACCGCGGAGTTTGGCGTCGTGCCTGGCGTGACGGATAAAGGCTACTACACCAACAGTTTCCACCTCGACGTGGAGAAAAAGGTGGATCCTTACGACAAAATCGACTTCGAAGCACCTTACCCACCTCTAGCTAACGGCGGCTTCATTTGCTACGGCGAGTACCCGAACATCCAGCACAACCTTCGAGCGCTGGAGGACGTATGGGATTATAGCTACAAACATGTGCCTTACTACGGCACCAATACGCCAATCGATGAATGTTACGAGTGCGGCTACACCGGTGAGTTCGAATGTACCAACAAGGGCTTTACCTGCCCGAAATGCGGTAACCACGATGCGGCGCGCGTGTCGGTTACCCGCCGCGTATGCGGTTATCTCGGCAGCCCGGATGCTCGCCCGTTCAACGCCGGTAAGCAAGAAGAGGTGAAACGCCGCGTGAAGCACCTGGGTAATGGGCAGATCGGTTAACAATTTCCGTTTTTAGACTTTAATGCTGCCAAATCTTTGGGATAAAGCTGACTTTCAGCAATTTTTTCGCAAAGCAATTGACGTTAGAACAAGGCGGCAAAGGAAGGAATCCCCGGGAGCTTACATAAAGTAAGTGACCGGGGTGAGTGAGAGCAGCCAACACAGTTATGGCGTCAATTGAGATGCGAAAATGAATTATCACCAGTACTACCCCGTCGACATCGTCAATGGCCCCGGCACTCGCTGCACGCTGTTTGTCTCAGGCTGCGTGCACGAATGCCCCGGCTGCTACAACAAAAGCACCTGGCGCGTGAATTCGGGCATGCCGTTTACCGCAGAAATGGCCGATCGCATTATTGCCGACCTGAACGACACCCGCGTTAAGCGTCAGGGGATCTCGCTTTCGGGCGGCGATCCCCTGCATCCGCAGAACGTGCCCGAGATTCTAAAGCTGGTGCAGCGCGTGCGTGCCGAATGCCCAGGCAAGGACATCTGGGTGTGGACGGGATATAAGATTGATGAACTGAACGCTGCACAGCAGGAAGTGGCGGCGTTAATCAACGTGCTGGTGGACGGCAAGTTTGTTCAGGATTTAAAAGACCCGGCGCTTATCTGGCGCGGCAGCAGTAACCAGGTTGTTCATCACCTGCGTTAAATCAGGCTTCCCGCCAGCCTGCGGAAAGCTTCACTTCAGCACATCATAGCGGTGCACGTTTCCCCATTCGCACATCATATCCAGCACCGGGATCAGCGACTTACCGCGCTCTGAAAGGCTGTACTCCACCTTGGGTGGAATTTGCGGATATTCGTCCCGAATAATCAGCCCGTCACTCTCCAGCTCTTTCAGCGTCAGGCTGAGTGTTCTAAACGAGATAGTTTCAATGCAACGTTTTAGCTCATTGAAGCGAATTACCGGCTTATGTTCCGCCAGCGCATAGAGAATGATCATTTTATATTTCCCATTCACCAGCGACAGCGTATAGGCAAAGCCCGTGTCGCCCATAAATGCGCAGGAATCCGGCACAGCTTTTTCGCTCATGACACTATCCTTTGGTATAGTACATATCAACAATGACAGTATTGTACTTTAATTTAAAGCTCCCTATGATGCAAACATCAAATAAACAATGATGAGCAGCCATCTCAAGAGGAATTAACCATGAAGACGTTAATTGTTGTTATTCATCCGAATATTAATGAGTCTAAAATTAATAATCGCTGGGTAAGTGAATTAGAAAATCATCTGGCGTTATATACCGTCCACAATCTTTATCAGGCTTATCCAGATGGCGTTATTGATGTGGAAAGCGAGCAAAAACTGATTGAACAACACGATAAAATTATTCTGCAATTTCCGCTGTACTGGTTTAACAGCCCACCGTTGTTAAAGCAGTGGCTGGATGAGGTCTTTACCTATGGCTGGGCCTACGGCTCTGCCAGCGGGCATAAGCTCAGAGGCCGTAAGTTCGCGCTGGCGGTAAGCGCCGGCATCAAAGAGGAGGACTTTTCACCTGACGGGCGCTATCAGCATTCGTTACAGGAAATACTTCTGCCGTTTGAAATGACCGCGAAATATGTCGAAGCGGATTATCAGCCCTTCTACGCATTTTATGGGGCTGAATATGAAGTTTCCGCACAGCAGCTGGAAAGCAGTGCTAAAGGATATATTGATTACCTGCAGTCCTTTTAATATTTAGCCTTTAATCCCTGACAGTTATCTTCTCAATATTGTATTGAGCGGTATGCTTTAGCTATTAAAAAGCCACGTTACTACGTGGCTTTTATTTATAACAGCAACGTAAATAATGCCACACAAGCTATCTGGAAAAATTACTCCGCAGCAAAGTGCTGAGCTCGTTCTCGAAGTTCGGCAGAATTAACAATCGTTACTCCTTCACGAGCAGGGTTGAACGCGTCAAAAAGTAGGGCTTTTGCCACGTCCAGCGATTCAATAGCTTTGAGGTTGCCGGGCAGCATTTTAAAAATCGGCAGCATGACGACTTCGTTTAAGCGACGGGTTTGGCGATGCCCCAACAGCATTGAGGGGCGGGCAATGGTCAGACGCGACCAGGTTTGCGCTATCAGCGTATCTTCCATTTCACCCTTAACGCGGTTGTAGAAGAACGGCGAGCGGCTGTTCGCGCCCAGCGCGCTAACCACCAGCATCTGTTTTGCCCCAAGCCGCTGGCCCGTAAGAGCGGTGTCCACGACAAGTGTGTAATCGACAAGAATAAACGCCTCTTTGCTGCCGGCCTCGCGAAGCGTTGTACCCAGGCAGCAAAAGACCATATCAACCGGTTCCGTGACCTGCGCGAGCGCGTCTGACAGCTGTGGATCGTGTGGATTAACAACCTTGTTCAGCGCTACCGGCAGCGGGCGGCGGGTGGGTGCCACAATCGAGGTAACGCGCGAGTCCTGACTAAGCAGGCGGAGCAAATGGCCACCCACAAGCCCTGTGGCACCGACAATCAGAACACGACTCATACTGCCTCCTGAGAATGAATTTATTCGTCACGTAGCCAGTGTAGCTTTTTCCCGAAGCCGAGCGTGTTGTCCGTCATTTTTATCTCATCGAGCCGAATTTCCCACATCGGAGCCGACATGACTTTGGCTATCGGGAAACGTTTTAGGTAGCGAATACGGAAGTCAGCCGCTTCTTCTGCCGCCAGCAGACGAATTTCCCCCCGGAACTGTACGCCCCGGATAAGCGCCACGGTTTTGGGCTGGCCGTTTATCGTCCCGGCTACCGGGGCTTGCTCCCCAATCAATTCACCGTGGCGGGATGAAGTATCGCTCAATAGATAAAAGGCCACGCGTTCAGGGTCGAAAATGTAAAACGCGTTCGCGCACCAAAGCGAGTGCCCACTGCCCACGCAGTAGCTGAGAACATGTTGTTTTGTCAGCCAGCGGCTGATGGCATTGAGTGATTCCATCGTCATCCTGAACAGTGATACTCTGCGGCAAATGTTAATTATGCGCCCGCCCTATGACTCCCTGGTATCTCTATTTAATTCGCTGCCCCGATAACCGCCTTTATACCGGCATCACCACCGACGTCGCTCGCCGCTTTGCCCAGCATCAGTCAGGGAAAGGAGCCAAGGCGCTGCGCGGCAAGGGGGGGCTGGATTTGGTGTTTAGCCAGGTGGTGGGCAACCGCTCGCTGGCGCTGCGGGCCGAATACCGAATTAAACAGCTGAGCAAGGCCGAGAAAGAGCGGCTGGTAGCGGGCAAGGTAGCCCTTGAAGACCTGCTGACAAGCCTTCAAGGGGAAACTCGCTAAACGGTGTTGAAGTGGTCAGAATATTCTACCAGGCCACTGACGCCGTTCAGGGCATCATCCGCCAGGGGATGAACCTGGAATGCCGCTTCGGTGCCAGGCCAGCGGCAGCGCAGATCGTAACGGGCCGCAGGCTGGAAGCCAAGATGACCATACATCTCCGGCGAACCCAGCGTGACAACGGCGGCATAGCCAAATTCATTCAGAGAATCCAGCCCTTCGTATACCAGCTGTTTGGCAATGCCCTGCCCGCGAACCGACTCATCTACCGCCAGCGGCGCAAGCCCCACCCACTGCAGCTCTTCGCCTTCTACAGCGACCGGGCTGAAGGCCACGTAGCCAATCACCTGCCCTTCATCGTCGGTGGCGACGAGACCCAGCGTTAACAGCCCGTCTTCCCGCAGTGCTTTCACCAGCTCAGCTTCACCCTCACCGTCAAAGGAACGGCGCAGAAGCGCGTCGATGCCGGGTGCATCAATGGGAATTTCTACACGAATTAACATGGCTCACCTATCGAATTACCTTCAGGGGCGGCGTTGTGTTTCAAACCCGCCTCAACAAAATCAGCCAGCTGTAATAGCAGGATGCGTAGCGGTTTAGGCATGGCATCCAGCTCAATGGCATCCATTAGATTCTTCACATATAACCCGAGTTCCGTATCGCCTTCAATGACCAGACGACGCTGGAAAAACAGGGTATCAGGATCCTGCTTGCGAGCGGCGATCAGCAACAGATCGTTGGCCTCAGCGCTAAAGCTCACATCTGCAGGTGCATCGTCGCACACCAGCAGCTTATTGTCCTCAACGGAAGTAAACCACTTCAGGCCCAGATCGCGCACTTCAATACTTAGCCAGCGGCCTGCCAGAAAGTCTAGCTCGCCATCCTGCAGCGCCTGACGGAACTGCCAGCCCAGCACCTGCTCCAGGACCTGACGCTTAACGGCAAAAGGGGTTAGCTTGACCGGAACCCGCAGCAAAGAAGGACCAGCCTGAACCAGGCGAGAACGCAGTTTATCGAACACGGGTTTAACTCCTTTAAAAGATTTGTCGCTATTTTGCCATAACGACAATTCCCGATGGCGTGCCAAATCAACAATTCCGCAGGTTGCTGTGGGGCCGAATTGGCGGCGGCTACACTAAGCAATACGCCTTTCTCTGCCCCAAATCAAAAATTGTCGCCGACAGGTTAACTAAAATCCCGGTTCGTTAACAATTATGCTGCCCGTCCCTGTGCAGCGCGGGCACGTATTCATGCCCCCTATGATTCAGGATAAAATATGGAGTTGCTTTGCCCGGCCGGAAACCTTCCGGCGTTGAAAGCGGCCATCGATAACGGTGCAGATGCGGTGTACATCGGCCTGAAAGATGATACCAATGCGCGTCATTTTGCCGGTCTTAATTTCACCGAGAAAAAGCTGCAGGAAGCCGTCAGCTACGTGCATCTTCGCGGCCGTAAGCTGCATATTGCCATCAATACTTTTGCCCACCCGGACGGCTACTCCCGCTGGCAGCGGGCGGTTGATATGGCCACCCAACTGGGTGCCGATGCGCTGATCCTGGCAGATTTAGCCATGCTGGAATATGCCGCTGAGCGCTATCCACACATCGAGCGCCATGTATCGGTGCAGGCTTCGGCCACCAATGAAGAAGCGATTCGGTTCTATCATCGCCACTTCGATGTTGCCCGTGTGGTGCTGCCTCGCGTGCTTTCTATTCATCAGGTCAAACAGCTCGCGCGCGTCACGCCAGTACCGCTGGAAGTCTTCGCTTTTGGCAGCCTGTGCATTATGGCGGAAGGGCGTTGCTATCTTTCGTCTTACCTTACCGGCGAGTCGCCCAATACCGTGGGTGCCTGCTCCCCCGCTCGCTTTGTGCGCTGGCAGCAGACGTCCCAGGGGCTGGAGTCCCGTCTCAACGACGTGCTGATTGACCGCTATCAAGATGGCGAAAATGCGGGCTATCCCACCCTCTGCAAAGGGCGTTATCTGGTTGACGACAGGCCTTACCACGCGCTGGAAGAACCCACCAGCCTTAACACGCTCGAACTGCTGCCGGAGCTGCTCGCCGCCAATATTGCGTCGGTGAAAATCGAGGGCCGCCAGCGCAGTCCGGCTTATGTGACTCAGGTGGCAAAAGTCTGGCGCCAGGCTATCGATCGCTGCATGGCCGATCCTAAAGGCTACCAGGCCCAACCTACCTGGATGGAGACCCTGGGATCTATGGCCGAAGGCACGCAAACAACGCTTGGTGCCTATCACCGCAAATGGCAGTAGGGGAAAAGCATGAAATATTCATTAGGGCCGGTGCTTTACTATTGGCCAAAAGAGACGCTGGAAAAGTTTTATCAGGCCGCGGCGAAAAGCCGGGCCGATGTGATTTACCTGGGCGAAGCGGTATGCAGCAAGCGCAGGGCAACCAAAGTTGGCGACTGGCTGGATATGGCGAAAATGCTCGCAGGCCAGGGCAAACAGGTGGTGCTTTCCACGCTGGCGCTGGTGCAGGCTCCATCAGAATTGGGTGAACTGAAGCGCTATGTAGAAAACGGCGACTTTCTGATTGAGGCCAATGATATCGGCAGCGTAAATATGGCCGCCGAACGCAAACTGCCGTTTGTCACCGGGCATGCGCTCAACTGCTATAACGCCGTGACGCTGCGCCTGTTATTAAAACAGGGCATGACGCGCTGGTGTATGCCGGTCGAGCTTTCCCGCGACTGGTTAGCCAATATGCTCAACCAATGCGATGAGCTCGGCATTCGTGACAAATTCGAAGTGGAAGTGCTGAGCTACGGCCATCTGCCGCTGGCTTATTCCGCCCGCTGCTTTACCGCCCGCTCCGAAGACCGCGCCAAAGACGAGTGCGAAACCTGCTGCATTAAGTACCCAAATGGCCGGGATATGCGCTCTCAGGAGCAGCAACAAGTCTTTGTGCTGAACGGCATTCAGACCATGAGCGGCTATGTCTATAACCTTGGCAATGAGCTGACGTCGATGAAAGGGCTGGTAGATATTGTTCGCCTGTCGCCCATGGGTTTAGGGACGCTGGATATCTTGAACGCCTTCCGGGCCAATGAGAACGGTAGCGCACCGCTGCCGCTGGCCAAGCGCAGCGACTGTAACGGCTACTGGCGACGCGTTGCCGGGCTGGAGCTTCGGGACTGATAATAGCTCACTTTGTTAACAAATTTGGTCATCGTTTAATGCACTATTAAAAGTGCAGCTTTTCTGGCCGGCGCGGTATTCCTGCGCCAGGCTGGAAGAAGACCTTCAATCTGATGACTACGCTGTAACAAAAGTGAGCGGTTATGACTGACAAAAATGTTGCTTTCTCGGTGCTGGATTTAGCGCCGATCCCTCAAGGCTCCTCGGCGCAGGAGGCTTTTTCCCACTCTCTGGATCTCGCCCGACTGGCTGAAAAGCGCGGCTACCACCGCTACTGGCTGGCGGAACACCACAATATGGTCGGTATTGCCAGCGCGGCAACCTCGGTGCTGATTGGTTACCTGGCCGCGAATACCACCACGCTGCATTTAGGTTCCGGCGGCGTGATGCTGCCGAACCATTCCCCGCTGGTGATTGCCGAGCAGTTCGGTACCCTCAATGCGCTTTATCCGGGGCGTATAGATCTCGGGCTTGGTCGTGCGCCGGGCAGCGATCAGCCGACCATGAGGGCGCTGCGACGCCATATGAGCGGCGACGTGGATAACTTCCCCCGGGATGTTGCTGAGCTGGTGGACTGGTTTGACGCCCGCGATCCGAACCCGCATGTACGCCCCGTGCCGGGTTATGGCGAAAAGGTGCCGGTCTGGCTATTAGGCTCCAGCCTGTACGGCGCTCAACTAGCGGCACAGCTGGGCCTGCCGTTTGCTTTTGCCTCGCACTTTGCGCCAGATATGCTGTTCCGGGCGCTGCAGCTCTACCGTGAGAACTTCAAACCGTCCGAACGGCTGGCAAAACCTTACGCTATGGTCTGCATCAATATCGTGGCGGCAGACAGCACCCGCGATGCCGAGTTCCTGTTTACTTCCATGCAGCAGGCTTTTGTTCGCCTCCGTCGCGGTGAAACCGGGCAGCTTCCGCCACCGGTGGAGAATATGCATCAGCTTTGGTCTGCCTCTGAGCAATATGGGGTTCAGCAGGCACTGAGCATGTCTCTGGTGGGGGATAAAGCGAAGGTGCGCCACGGCCTGGAGTCCGTTCTGCGCGAAACTGAAGCGGATGAAATTATGGTTAACGGCCAGATATTCGATCACCAGGCGCGCTTACATTCGTTCGATTTGGCAATGCAGGTGAAAGAAGAGCTTTTAGGCTAACGTGGTGTGAGGCCCTCTCAGCTCGGAGGGCCCGTTAGAATTTACTTATAGACCGGCAGGACGTCGAAGGTAGACAGAATGTGTACCAGCGCATTGCCCACACCAAAGATCAGAATCAGGACGATCATCGGCTTGCCACCCCAGACGCGGAATTTCGGGCTGCCGAAGCGTTTACGTGATTTTCTCGCCAGCAGCGCAGGGACAATGGCCGCCCAGATAGTCGCCGCCAGTCCCGCATAGCCAATCGCATACAGGAAGCCATTCGGCCACAGCAGGCCACCGACAATCGGCGGGACGAAAGTCAGCAGCGCCGTTTTCAAACGCCCGATTGCGGAATCGTCAAACCCAAACAGATCCGCCAGGTAATCGAACAACCCCAACGTGACGCCGAGGAATGAACTCGCCACCGCAAAGTTCGAGAACACCACCAGTAACAAATCCAGGCTTCGGCTGTTGAGCACGCCGCTCAGCGCCTGCACCAGCACGTCAATGTTGCCGCCCTTCTCCGCGATGCCAATAAACTCAGGGCGTGGAATATTCCCCATCGTTCCCAGCAGCCAGATGGTATACAGCCCCAGCGCCATCAGCGTGCCGTAAACCAGACAGCGAATAATGGTGCGAGGATCTTTGCCGTAATACTTCATCAGGCTAGGTACATTGCCGTGATAGCCAAAAGAGGCCAGGCAGAACGGCAGCGTCATTAATAAATAGGGCGTGTAGGAGGCATTGCTCTCCGCCACGTTAAATAGCGTTACTGGCGTGACGTGCCCAAGCAGGCTGCCGAAGGTCAGGAAGAAAGTAATGACTTTGGCACCAAGCACAATGGCCGTCATGTGGCTAACCGCTTTGGTACTCAGCCAGACGATAAACGCCACAGCCAGCGCAAAGGCCAGCCCCGCCAGACGAGCCGGCACGTCCAGCGACATCTCTGAAAACGTATGATGCAGGATGGAGCCGCTGGCAGAAATATAGGCGTAAGTCAGAATATAAAGCACAAACGCAATCGACAGGCCGTTGATCGCGTTCCAGCCGCGCCCCAGCAGATCTTTAGTGATAGTGTCGAAGCTGGAGCCGATGCGGTAGTTCAGGTTCGCCTCCAGGATCATCAGCCCGGAATGCAGCATGCAGAACCAGGTGAAGACCAGCGCAGCCAACGACCAAAAGAACCAGGCCCCCGACATCACCACTGGGAGCGAAAACATCCCTGCACCAATGATTGTCCCACCGATGATCATCACCCCGCCAATTAATGAAGGCTTTGTGCCGGGGGCGGTTAACGTTGTCATATCGAATCCCTGAAAAACTGAGCACGACGAAATTGTCTTATGCGGTTCATTGTACCAGTATATGAGTACAAAAGGGATAAAAAAAACCCCGATTGCAATAACCGGGGCTTTTATCACTGCCGTTTAAAAATAATACGGCAGATTATAGGTCAATTATGCATCACCGAAGCGACGACGAGCGGTTGCAGCTCCGTCTTCGCGACGCGGGCCACGGCCACCTTCACGGCGTTCACCGCTGAAGCTACGGCCTGCACCTGCACCAGCGCCTTCGCGACGTGGGCCACGACCGCCTTCACGACGCTCGCCGCCGAAGCCACGGCCACCGTCACGACCGCCACGGCGTTCACCGCTGCGCTCTGGACGAGGCTGTGCGTCACCCAACAGCTGCATATTCATCGGCTTGTTCAGAATACGAGTGCGGGTAAAGTGCTGCAGAACTTCACCCGGCATGCCTTTCGGCAGCTCGATGGTGGAGTGAGTCCCGAACAGCTTGATGTTACCGATGTAACGGCTGCTGATGTCGCCTTCGTTAGCGATAGCGCCAACGATGTGACGAACTTCAACACCATCATCACGGCCCACTTCAATGCGGTACAGTTCCATATCGCCAGCATCACGACGTTCGCGACGTGGACGATCTTCACCACCACGCTCTGGACGGTCACCACGTGGGCCACGGTCATTACGGTCGCCACGACGTTCGAAGCGATCGTCACGCTCTTTGAATTCGCGACGTGGGCGCATCGGTGCATCTGGTGGCAGGATCAGAGGACGTTCACCCTGAGCCATTTTCAGCAGTGCTGCAGCCAGCGTTTCGATGTCCAGCTCTTCTTCAGCGGAAGGCTGAATTTTTGCCAGCAGGCCACGGTACAGATCCAGATCGCTGCTTTCCAGCTGCTGCTGAACTTTAGCGGTGAATTTAGCCAGACGACGCTCACCCAGCAGATCTGCGTTTGGCAGTTCTACTTCAGGAATCGTCAGCTTCATGGTGCGTTCGATGTTGCGCAGCAGGCGACGCTCGCGGTTCTCAACGAACAGCAGCGCACGGCCAGCACGGCCAGCACGACCGGTACGGCCGATACGGTGAACGTAAGACTCGGAGTCCATCGGGATGTCGTAGTTAACAACCAGGCTGATACGCTCCACGTCCAGGCCACGGGCCGCAACGTCGGTGGCGATCAGGATATCCAGACGACCATCTTTCAGGCGCTCCAGGGTCTGCTCACGCAGCGCCTGGTTCATGTCACCGTTCAGCGCGGCGCTGTTGTAACCGCTACGCTCCAGCGCTTCAGCCACTTCCATAGTCGCGTTTTTGGTACGAACGAAGATAATCGCCGCATCAAAGTCTTCTGCTTCCAGGAAACGAACCAGCGCTTCGTTTTTACGCATGCCATAAACAGACCAGAAGCTCTGGCTGATGTCCGGGCGAGTCGTCACGCTGGACTGAATGCGCACTTCCTGAGGATCTTTCATGAAGCGACGGGTAATGCGACGAATCGCTTCCGGCATGGTGGCAGAGAACAGCGCGGTCTGATGTTCAGCCGGGATCTGCGCCATGATGGTTTCAACGTCTTCGATGAAGCCCATACGCAGCATTTCGTCCGCTTCGTCCAGGACCAGACCTTTCAGACCGGACAGGTTCAGAGTGCCGCGTTTCAGGTGGTCAAGCAGACGCCCTGGGGTACCCACAACAATCTGTGGTCCCTGACGCAGAGCGCGCAGCTGCACGTCATAACGCTGGCCGCCGTAAAGGGCAACAACGTTCACGCCGTGCATGTGTTTAGAGAAATCCGTCATGGCTTCAGCAACCTGAACCGCCAGTTCGCGGGTCGGGGCCAGCACCAGAATTTGCGGTGCTTTCAGCTCAGGATCGAGGTTGTTCAGCAGCGGCAGAGAGAACGCTGCGGTTTTACCACTACCGGTCTGGGCCATACCCAGAACGTCGCGGCCATTCAGCAGGTGTGGGATACACTCAGCCTGAATTGGTGATGGCTTTTCGTAGCCCAGATCGTTCAGGGCCTGAATGATGGAGGCGTGCAGCCCCAGATCAGAAAAAGTGGTTTCGATGATATCAGTCATGTAGTACATGTGCCTCGTTGATGGCGGCCAGTCTACGTAACTCATCGTGAAATTGATCTGCAATTTTCATTGAAAAGTGTGAACCGGCTCAAATTTGATTGATTAACGAACAAAAACGCCCTCACCCGTGAAGGTGATGACTTTAGTTAAAAAGTTTATGGGACGATCGTTGTTCGTCAGCTATTGCTGGTCCGATTCTGCCAGGTCGTCTTGCTCCTGGCCCAAGAGCGCTAATTCCAACAATGCATAACGATGCTCAACGTAGTTGTGTACGTTGTTAGCAACCGCTAACTTGAACAGTGCCTTGGCGCTGTCCTTATCCCCCAGACTTAGGTAGTACTTACCTAAATAGAAGTTGGTTTCACTGAGATGCTCAGCGAGCGAGGTGTTATCCGTTGCGTCCGCCTTGAGGCGTTCCATTAGCTCTTTTTCGCTAATGTTGCCCAGGTAGAACTCGACAATATTCCATCCCCATTGCTCTCTATCCGATTTCTCGAGACGCTGTTGTAGCGCCACTTTGGCCTGTTTTTCGTCCAAATTGCGTTCAGCAATATAGAGCCACAGGCTACGGAAAGGATCGTTGGGATCGTCTTGATAAAACGCCAGCAGATCATCTTGCGCTAAACGATAACGACCACCGTAATAGAGGGCGATACCGCGATTTAAGTGCGCGTAGTTGTAAGTTGGATCAAGCTCAAGTACAGAATCAAACGCTTCATAGGCAGCATCAAAATTGCCTGCCTGCGTTAAATAAATGCCTAAGTAATTGAATACTTCAGGCATATCGGGACGGATGGCCAGCGCTTGTGAAAAATCATTCCGCGCCAGAGCCCTCAGACCGAGGCTATCATACAACACTCCGCGCTCATATAAAAGCTGTGCGCGTTCGTCATCGGTTAAAGCCCGACTGGCAAGTATTTGTTCCATGCGTGCCAGAATCACTTCCTGCTGCAGCGTAGGCTGCAATGGCACCGCTAATACTTCGTTCTTACGCCAGGCAGAGTTGCTGCATCCGGCCAGCGTGATAGCTGTCGCAACGAAACACCAGCGCAAAAAAGGCTTCATTTCCTACTCCCGAAGACAACAAATGGATGAACGTCCTGTCCCCCGGCTGCAAACGAGACATCCTGTCTCGTAACAAACAGCTCTCCATGTCACCATGGAGAGCTTAATTGGCAAACCTTACTCAGCTTCTGGCGCGGCTGGTGCTGCACCTTCTGCCGGAGACTGCTCGGTTGCTTCTTTAATGCTTAAACGGACGCGGCCCTGACGGTCAACTTCCAGTACTTTCACCGGAACTTCCTGACCCATCTGCAGATAGTCAGTCACTTTCTCTACGCGCTTGTCGGCGATTTGAGAGATGTGAACCAGACCTTCTTTACCGCCGCCGATAGCAACAAACGCACCGAAATCAACGATACGAGTGACTTTACCGTTATAGATACGGCCCACTTCGATTTCCGCGGTGATCTCTTCGATACGACGAATAGCGTGTTTCGCTTTGTCGCCGTCGGTCGCTGCGATTTTAACGGTACCGTCATCTTCGATTTCGATAGTGGTGCCGGTTTCTTCAGTCAGCGCACGAATCACAGCACCACCCTTACCGATCACGTCTTTGATCTTGTCTGGGTTGATTTTAATGGTGTGAATACGTGGTGCGAACTCAGAAATATCGCCACGCGGTGCGTCGATAGCCTGCTCCATCACGCCCAGAATGTGCAGACGCGCACCCTTAGCCTGGTTCAGAGCCACCTGCATGATTTCGCGAGTGATACCTTCGATTTTGATATCCATCTGCAGCGCAGAGATACCTTCACGGCTACCGGCTACTTTGAAGTCCATGTCACCCAGGTGATCTTCGTCACCCAGAATGTCGGACAGAACAACAAAGTTGTCGCCTTCTTTCACCAGGCCCATCGCGATGCCCGCAACGGCGGCTTTGATTGGCACACCAGCGTCCATCAGTGCCAGAGATGCACCGCACACAGAGGCCATGGAAGAAGAACCGTTAGATTCTGTGATTTCAGAAACCACACGAACGGTGTACGGGAATTTGTCAGCTTCTGGCATAACGGCCAGAACGCCACGCTTCGCCAGACGGCCGTGACCAATTTCACGACGCTTAGGCGAACCTACCATCCCGGTCTCGCCTACGGAGTACGGAGGGAAGTTGTAGTGGAACAGGAAGCTGTCAGTGCGCTCGCCCATCAGCTCGTCCAGCGTCTGTGCGTCACGTGCAGTACCCAGCGTTGCGGTAACCAGCGCCTGAGTTTCACCACGAGTGAATAGTGCAGAACCGTGAGTGCGCGGCAGAACACCAGTACGCACGTCCAGACCACGAATCATGTCTTTTTCGCGGCCATCGATGCGCAGTTCACCAGCCAGGATGCGGCTACGAACAACGTTTTTCTCGATAGCGTGCAGAATGTCAGACAGTTCACCGGCATCCAGAGATTCGTCTTCTGCGGTCAGCGTCGCGATAACGTCAGCTTTGATGACGTCAACCTGTGCATAACGCTCTTGCTTCTCAGTGATGCGGTAAGCATCGCTCAGACGGGATTCAGCCAGTGCGGCAACGCGCGCATTCAGCGCTTCGTTCACGGCCTCAGGCTGCCAGTCCCAACGTGGTTTGCCGGCTTCGGCAACCAGCGCGTTGATTTCTTTGATGACAACCTGCTGCTGATCGTGACCGAAGACAACGGCACCCAGCATCTGGTCTTCGCTCAGCAGTTCAGCTTCAGATTCAACCATCAGTACTGCGCTTTCGGTACCGGCAACAACCAGATCCAGCTTGCTGGTTTTCAGCTCTTCAGCGGTCGGGTTCAGCACGTACTGGTCATTGATGTAACCAACACGAGCGGCGCCGATCGGGCCGTTAAACGGAATACCGGACAGGCTCAGTGCTGCAGAAGCACCGATCATGGCTACGATATCAGGGTGAACCTGTGGGTTAACGGAGACAACGGTGGCGATAACCTGCACTTCGTTGACGAAACCTTCAGGGAAGAGCGGGCGAACCGGGCGGTCAATCAGACGCGCAATCAGGGTTTCGCCTTCGCTTGGACGGCCTTCACGACGGAAGAAGCTACCTGGGATACGACCAGCAGCGTAGGTACGCTCCTGATAGTTAACGGTCAGCGGGAAGAAGTCCTGGCCTGGCTTGGCTTTTTTCTGGCCAACAACGGTAACGAATACCGCGGTGTCATCCATGCTTACCATTACAGCAGCGGTAGCCTGGCGAGCCATCATGCCGGTTTCAAGCGTGACCGTATGCTGGCCATACTGGAATTTACGAACGATCGGATTCAGCAAAATAAGATCCTTTAAAATGACGGGCAGCACGTGGCTTCACGCGCCGCCGTTGGTACCCGACCTTCATCGCATCCTCGCGACTAATGACAATCCTAACCCGCTCTGACGGGTAAAGCCTCTCATTAGCCGCGCGAACCTCTGCAATAAAGATCACACTCAGCAACAATACATTAGTTTCCATAGAATTGCTGCCGTCTGGTTGAAAAAAGGGGCCCTTACAGGCCCCTTTTTCTGAAACTCGCAAGAACTAGCGACGCAGACCCAGGCGCTCGATCAGGCCAGTGTAACGTGCTACATCTTTACGTTTCAGGTAGTCGAGCAGTTTACGACGCTGAGAAACCATACGCAGCAGACCACGACGGCTGTGGTGATCTTTTTTGTGCTCTGCAAAGTGACCCTGCAGGTGGTTAATCTGTGCAGTCAGCAGTGCAACCTGAACTTCGGTAGAACCGCTGTCGTTAGTACCACGACCAAACTCGGAAACGATTTTAGCTTTAGCTTCAACGCTTAGAGACATTTTCAACTCCAACATTATAGATAAATAAACAGGGTGCCGATCTCTAATTCAGCAACCCCAGTGCACGCCTGAACCGTTTGTTAAACAATCGGCCAGCCGTTAAGCCGCGCTATTTTACCTGTAGCGCCCTTTTACCGCAAGGTAGCGGCAAAAGTCAGACGGGATATTCGACGACCAGACGACGCGGAGCAACCCGGCCCTCGCCATCGATTTCACCCATACCGATGAATTTCTTCTCTTCGCCTTCGGTGACGCGTACCAACCCTTCGGCCTGAACGCCTGCCACCCGAACTGGATTACCGTTTTTAAAGTAGACGGCAACTTCAGGCAGCAAATTCACCAGCGGGAAATCTGAGGCTGGGCTGTCCATCGGCATCAGCAACGGATCCAGCATTTCCGCTGGCTCGCGCTCCTGCCGATGTGCCTGTTCTACCAACTCGTTAAGCTGTTCCAGAGTGACCATCCGCTCAATCGGATATTTACTTACAGCCAGACGACGCAGGAAGATAACATGCGCCCCACAGCCAAGTTTTTCACCGAGATCGTCAACGATCGTACGAATGTACGTTCCCTTAGAGCAATGGACTTCCAGCTCCAGTTCATCCCCTTCATGGCGAATAAACAACAGTTCGTACACCGTGATTGGGCGAGCTTCACGTTCAACCTCAATACCCGCGCGCGCATATTCGTACAGGGGCTTACCCTGATGCTTAAGCGCAGAGTACATCGATGGAACCTGCTCGGTATCCCCGCGGAAGCTCTCCAGCGCGGCAGCGAGCTGCTCGGAGCTAAAGCTAATTGGGCGTTCCTGGACCACAATGCCGTCGGCATCTGACGTGTCCGTGCGCTGCCCAAGTTTGGCAATCACGCGATAACGTTTGTCGGAGTCCAGCAGGTATTGGGAGAACTTCGTCGCTTCACCAAGGCAAATCGGCAGCATACCGGTCGCCAGAGGATCCAGCGCCCCGGTATGACCCGCGCGGTTCGCGTTATAAAGACGTTTTACTTTTTGCAGTGCGTCGTTGGACGAAAGGCCCTGAGGCTTATCGAGCAACAGTACACCATGAATATCACGACCGCGACGACGAGGACGACTCATCAATCCTCCTTGCTGTCGTCCGTATTCACGCGACGCTCGTCATCATGACGGATGACATTGGAAACCAGGTTAGACATGCGCATCCCTTCAACCAGCGAGTTATCGTAGAAGAAGGTCAGCTCAGGTACGATGCGCAGACGCATTGCCTTGCCAACTAAAGTTCGGATATAACCCGACGCGTCCTGCAGAACTTTGATGCCTTCTTTGATGGCATCTTCGTCTTTGTCGTTCAGGAAGGTCACAAATACTTTGGCATACGCCAGGTCACGGGAGACTTCAACACCAGAAACGGTGGTCATCATGCCCAGACGCGGGTCTTTAATTTCACGCTGCAGGATAATGGCAATTTCTTTCTGCAATTCCTGAGAAACGCGCTGCGGGCGACCAAATTCTTTCGCCATAATAATTTCTCCAGACAAAACGGGGGGCACACGGCCCCCCTAAGATAGTTGATGCGGTACGGCTATCAGGAGATGGTACGCTTGATCTCGATAATTTCGAAGACTTCGATCATATCGCCCACGCGCACGTCGTTGTAGTTCTTAACGCCGATACCACATTCCATACCGTTACGGACTTCGCTTGCGTCATCTTTGAAGCGGCGCAGGGATTCCAGCTCGCCTTCATAGATAACCACGTTGTCGCGCAGTACGCGGATTGGGTTGTGACGTTTCACCACACCTTCGGTAACCATACAGCCAGCAATCGCGCCAAACTTCGGTGATTTGAAGACATCACGAACTTCAGCCAGGCCGATGATCTGCTGTTTCAGTTCTGGAGACAGCATACCGCTCATCGCCGCTTTCACTTCGTCGATCAGGTTATAGATGACGGAGTAGTAACGCAGATCCAGGCTTTCTGCTTCAATCACGCGGCGCGCAGACGCATCAGCACGGACGTTGAAGCCAACCAGAATGGCGTTGGATGCTGCAGCCAGCGTTGCGTCAGTTTCGGTGATCCCACCCACGCCGGAACCGATGATTTTAACTTTAACTTCATCGGTAGACAGTTTCAGCAGGGAGTCGCTGATTGCTTCCACAGAACCCTGAACGTCTGCCTTCAGCACGATGTTCACTTCGGACACTTCGCCTTCGGTCATGTTGGCGAACATGTTTTCCAGTTTGGATTTCTGCTGACGAGCCAGTTTAACTTCACGGAATTTACCCTGACGGTACAGAGCAACTTCACGAGCTTTCTTCTCGTCACGAACAACGGTCACTTCGTCACCCGCGGCAGGCACGCCGGACAGGCCGAGGATCTCAACTGGAATAGAAGGACCCGCTTCGGTCACTTCACGTCCCATCTCGTCACGCATCGCACGTACACGGCCGTATTCGAAGCCACACAGAACGATATCGCCTTTGTTCAGGGTACCTTCACGC
This sequence comes from Cedecea sp. B1(4), assembly GCF_059414925.1. NCBI lineage: Bacteria > Pseudomonadati > Pseudomonadota > Gammaproteobacteria > Enterobacterales > Enterobacteriaceae > Cedecea > Cedecea sp. B1(4). The sequence goes on from NZ_JCAHMZ010000006.1 coordinate 469,279, forward strand.
ACCAGAACGGTAGCAACCGGACCACGACCTTTATCCAGGAAGGATTCTATGACCACGCCGCTTGCCATACCTTTACGGACAGCTTTCAGCTCCAGAACCTCGGCCTGCAGCAGGATTGCATCCAGCAGGTCGTCGATACCGGTACCGGCTTTTGCAGAAACGTGGATGAACTGGCTTTCGCCGCCCCACTCTTCCGGCATGATGCCATACTGGGACAGTTCGTTTTTAACGCGATCCGGATCCGCTTCTGGCTTATCGATTTTGTTCACCGCGACAACTACCGGTACCTGCGCCGCTTTTGCGTGCTGGATTGCTTCGATAGTCTGTGGCATCACGCCATCGTCAGCGGCAACAACCAGAACAACGATATCCGTTGCCTGAGCACCACGAGCACGCATAGAAGTAAATGCTGCGTGACCTGGGGTATCCAGGAAGGTAACCATTCCGTTGTCGGTTTCTACGTGGTAAGCACCGATGTGCTGGGTAATACCACCCGCTTCTCCGGAGGCCACTTTAGTTGAACGAATGTAGTCGAGCAGAGAGGTTTTACCGTGGTCAACGTGACCCATAATGGTCACAACCGGTGCACGGGTTTCTGCCGCAGCGCCGGTGTCACGGTCGCTCATTACCGCTTCTTCCAGCTCGTTCTCACGACGCAGGATAACTTTGTGGCCCATCTCCTCAGCAACCAGCTGAGCGGTTTCTTGATCGATAACCTGGTTGATGGTCGCCATTGCGCCCAGCTTCATCATCGCTTTGATGACCTGAGAGCCTTTAACGGCCATTTTGTTAGCAAGTTCAGCAACGCTGATGGTTTCGCCAATTACAACGTCACGGTTAACGGCCTGTGCTGGCTTGGTGAAGCCCTGCTGCAGGCTGCTTGGCTTGCGCTTACCTTTGCCACCGCGAACGGCTGCACGAGCTTCTTCACGGTCAGCTTTAGACTCGCCGTGCTTACCGCCAGCTTTTTTCTGACGCGGCGCTTTAGCTGCAGTACGACCACGACCACGACCGCCTTCAACTTCACGATCATTCTCGTCTTCTGCCTGACGAGCGTGCTGGGAAGTGGTGACGTGATAGTCAGACTTATCGTCTTCCACCTTCTCCTGCTCTTCCCAAACGCCAGCATTAGCTTCAGCCATTTTACGGGCTTCTTCTGCCACACGGCGGGCGTCTTCTTCAAGTTTGCGACGGGCTTCTTCTTCAGCTTTACGCTTCAGTTCAGCAGCTTCCGCTTCACGGCGAGACTTCTCGGCGTGGGCGGCTTTCGTCATTTCATCAGTTTGTTGATTGCTCACTTTGTCTTTTTCCGCAGCTTCACGTTTCGCTTTATCAGCGGCTTCGCGCTTAGCTTGTTCTTCAGCTTCACGCTTAGCTTTTTCTTGTGCCGCACGTTTGGCAGCTTCCTCTGCCTCACGCTGGGCTTGCTCTTCCGCTTCACGCTGCGCCTGTTCTTCCGCAGCAAGGCGTTCTGCCTCTTGCGGATCACGTTTCACAAAGGTGCGCTTCTTGCGGACTTCGATTTGTACCGATTTACTTTTCCCACCGGTACCTGGAATGTTTAAAGTACTGCGCGTTTTGCGCTGTAAAGTCAACTTGTCTGGGCCTGAACCATGTTCGTGGTTCAGGTGGGCCAGCAGCGTTTGTTTCTCTTGCGCCGAAACGGAGTCATCAGCAGACTTCGGGATCCCTGCATCAGCAAATTGCTGTACCAGGCGGTCCACGGAGGTCTGAATCTCTGCGGCCAGCGCTTTTACGGTTACATCTGTCATGCTGTTCCTTCCTGCTACAGTTTATTACGCTTCGCCGCCAAACCAGCAAATGTTACGCGCTGCCATGATCAACTCGCCGGCTTTTTCATCCGTTAAGCCTTCGATATCAGACAGGTCGTCAACACCTTGCTCGGCAAGGTCTTCCAGCGAGCTAACACCACGAGCAGCCAGTTTAAAGGCCAGCGGGCGATCCATCCCTTCGAGGTTCAGCAGATCCTCAGTAGGTTTTTTATCGCCAAGGCTCTCTTCTTGTGCCAGAGCCAGTGTGGTGAGCGCGTTTTTAGCGCGATCGCGTAATGCTTCCACGGTGTCTTCATCAAGGCCGTCAATTTCCAGCAGCTCTTTCATTGGCACATAGGCCAGTTCTTCAAGCGTGGAGAAACCTTCTTCGACCAACACGGTGGCGAAATCCTCGTCAATATCGAGGTATTTGGTAAAGGTATCAATAGCCGCATGCGCTTCAGCCTGATGTTTAGCCTGCAGGTCATCAACGGTCATAACGTTGAGTTCCCAGCCGCTCAGCTGTGATGCCAGACGAACGTTCTGACCGTTACGGCCAATGGCCTGTGCCAGGTTGCCTGCCTCTACCGCGATATCCATCGTATGTTTGTCTTCGTCGACAACAATGGATGCTACGTCGGCCGGTGCCATTGCGTTGATAACAAACTGCGCCGGGTTGTCGTCCCACAGCACGATATCAATACGCTCACCGCCTAACTCAGTAGAAACCGCCTGAACGCGCGCACCGCGCATACCAACGCAAGCACCGACCGGGTCGATACGTTTGTCGTTTGTTTTCACGGCGATTTTGGCGCGAGAGCCCGGATCGCGTGCGGCGGCTTTAATTTCGATAACTTCTTCACCGATTTCCGGCACTTCAATGCGGAACAGTTCGATCAGCATTTCAGGTTTGGAACGGCTAACGAACAACTGCGCACCGCGAGCTTCAGGACGTACTGCGTAAAGCACGCCGCGAATGCGGTCGCCCGGGCGGAAGTTTTCACGTGGCAGCATATCTTCACGCAGAATCACAGCTTCAGCGTTGCCGGACATGCCTTCCGATTTCAGTTCAAGGGAGATATTGTCGCGGTTAACTTTTTTCACTACACCGGTAACAATCTCACCTTCCTGATCGCGGAACTGATCTACTACCATCGCACGTTCGGCTTCGCGAACCTTCTGCACGATAACCTGCTTCGCAGTTTGAGTGGTGATACGGTCAAAGGTGACGGACTCAATTTCGTCTTCAACATAATCGCCGAGGCCGAGAGCCGGATCTTCAAACTGAGCCGCTTCGAGAGTGATTTCACGCGTAGGTTGAGTGACTTCTTCAACGATAACCCAACGGCGGAAGGTATCGAAATCACCGCTTTTGCGGTCGATCTCAACGCGCACGTCAATTTCTTGCTCGTATTTTTTCTTGGTCGCCGTTGCCAGCGCACTTTCCAGCGCTTCGAAAATCTTCTCACGCGGCAGCGCTTTTTCGTTGGAAACTGCTTCAACAACAGCCAAAATTTCTTTGTTCATCCTGGGTTTTCACCTCAATCCAAACTATTAAAAGTGGGGTACCAGGTTCGCTTTCTGGATGTTGCTCAGCGCGAACACTTCGTCTTTTCCTTCGACCGTTACCGTGATCATCTCACCGTCTACGGCTTTAATAATACCCTGCCATTTGCGGCGGTTTTGCACAGCCATACGCAATACAATGCTCACTTCTTCGCCGGTAAAACGAACGTAGTGTTCTGCGGTGAACATTGGGCGATCGAGGCCAGGTGAGGACACTTCCAGGTTATAGGCCACGGTGATGGGATCTTCGACATCCAGTACGGCACTGACCTGGTGACTGACATCAGCACAATCATCAACATTGATGCCATCTTCACTATCAATATAGATGCGCAGCGTAGACGTGCGGCCCCGAACGAATTCGATGCCTACAAGTTCATAGCCCAGTGCTTCGACCGGTGCTGAAATCATCTCTGTTAATTTTTGCTCTAATGTGGACAAGCCCACCCCCAAGACATAAAAAAAGGGCATATAGCCCAGTTATTCTAAAGTCAGATAACAAAAAACCCCGATAAATCGGGGCTTTATATAACTGAACCCTGTATGCCGCAACTGCGGCCCGGACACCGTCCAGGAGAATTTTTTTCTAAATTCTTCGCGAAGGCACCGAAACTGGTGTTCACAGTATATTTGAAAAAGAACTCTCAGGGAAAGTGGTTGCGGGGGCCGGATTTGAACCGACGACCTTCGGGTTATGAGCCCGACGAGCTACCAGGCTGCTCCACCCCGCGTCCGAAAACGTGGCAAATACTACGCCAGAATTGCATTAAATGCAAGAATTGCTAGGATTTGGTACCGAGGACGGGACTTGAACCCGTAAGCCCAATCGGGCACTACCACCTCAAGGTAGCGTGTCTACCAATTCCACCACCTCGGCACTCTTTGAACACGGTAACCTTCATGTTACCGCATTGAAGCTGACAAACTTACTGCGGGATATCGCTGCTCGGCTTGGTAGGTGCCGCTGGCGCAGTCTGCTCAGTTTGTGCTGGCTGACTTAAATTTTCCCACTCGCTTCCTTTACTGGTTTTGTTGGTGCTGAGGTTACCCAGAACCAGGCTCAGAATAAAGAACAACGTTGCGAGCACACCGGTCATGCGGGTCATGAAGTTACCAGAACCACTTGAACCGAATAACGTAGCGGAAGCGCCTGCTCCGAAGGAGGCTCCCATATCAGCGCCTTTACCTTGCTGCAGCATGATAAGACCTACAAGGCCCAACGCTACAATAAGGAAAACAACCAAAAGAGCTTCGTACATAATCAACCTGTTCCTTGCGGGGTTACCGCACGCCAATTGCTTCAAACCAGTTAAGCGGATACGTTTGTCATTACCCACTGAAGCGGGTGAGAATACTAACCAAAGCCAGACTGGTGCGCAAGGGCAATTTATTAACAATGCACTGACTGCGGAAAAAAACAGCAAACAAGTAATATCCACCAAATAAACAGGCGGCAACTGCCGCCTTTTCAATCAGTTTGCGACGAAAAAATATTAAACGGCCTTCACTGCGTCTGCGATCTGATGAGCAAACGCGGTAACCTGAGCTTCATCTTCACCCTCGACCATCACGCGAATAAGTGGCTCCGTTCCTGATTTACGCAGCAACACCCGGCCACGGCTGCCCAATGCAGCTTCCACTTCAGCCGTAACGCGCTTGACCTCTTCATTTTCAAGCGGATCGCCGCTGCCTGCGGTAAAGCGAACGTTAACCAGAATCTGCGGGAACAATTTCATTCCGCTGCAGAGATCGTGCAGGCTCATATGGTTACGAACCATTGCGGTAAGCACTTGCAAACCTGCGACTATGCCGTCACCGGTGGTGGTTTGGTCCAGCAGAATGACGTGACCGGAGTTTTCAGCCCCAATTCGCCAGCCTTTCTCCTGCAGTTTTTCCAGAACATAGCGGTCGCCAACTTTCGCGCGGGCAAAAGGAATACCCAACTGCTTCAGCGCGACTTCAAGTCCCATATTACTCATTAGCGTACCCACGGCACCGCCGCGAAGCTGCCCCTGACGTAATCCTTCCCGGGCAACGATATAAAGGATCTGATCGCCATCGACTTTAAGTCCCTGGTTATCCACCATAATTACCCGGTCGCCGTCGCCGTCAAATGCGATGCCGAGATCGGCTTTTTCCGCCAGCACGCGCTCTTGCAGCATACGCACATCGGTCGCACCGCATTTTTCATTAATATTCACCCCATCCGGCTCACAGCCAATGGCAATGACTTTTGCACCCAGTTCACGCAATACATTCGGGGCAATGTGGTAAGTCGCGCCGTTGGCGCAGTCTACGACGATTTTAAGGCCATTAAGGCTCAGTTCGTTCGGGAACGTGCCTTTGCAGAATTCAATATACCGCCCTGCTGCATCGACAATACGGCTGGCTTTACCCAACTCCGCCGAATCCACGCAGGTGATCTCTTTTTCCATCTCCGCTTCAATAGCTTCTTCAACCTCATCCGGCAGTTTAGTCCCGTCGATCGAGAAGAATTTTATACCGTTGTCATAGAACGGGTTGTGTGAGGCGGAGATAACAATCCCAGCTTCAGCGCGGAATGTACGAGTTAAATAAGCAACCGCAGGCGTAGGCATTGGACCAGTAAATGAAGCAGACAACCCGGCTGCAGCCAGGCCTGCTTCCAGTGCAGATTCCAGCATGTAGCCGGAAATACGCGTGTCCTTACCGATAATAATTTTACGCGAACCATGACGAGCCAGGACTTTACCCGCAGCCCAGCCAAGCTTCAGAACAAAATCAGGGGTAATAGGTGCATCGCCCACGCGACCACGGATACCATCGGTGCCAAAATATTTACGGTTACTCATAGTATTTGTTTTCCTTCACTGAAAGCGTAGCTTCGACCACGCGCATAGCTTCAACAGTCTCTTTTACGTCATGAACGCGAAGAATTTGAGCCCCCTGCATCGCAGCAATCACCGCGCAGGCAAGGCTACCGCTCAGGCGCTGATCCGGGCCAACATTAAGCAGTTGCCCGACCATCGATTTACGGGACATTCCTACCAGCAGCGGCATACCGTAGTGATGAAATTCCGAAAGGCGAGCCAATAACTGATAATTGTGGGAGAGATTCTTACCGAAACCAAAGCCCGGGTCGAGCAGCAATTTATCTTTTGAAATCCCTGCGGCTTCGCAGCGGGCAATGTGCTCCACAAAAAAGCGATTCACATCGGCAAATACGTCATCGTACTGTGGTGCCTGTTGCATCGTTTTCGGTTCGCCCTGCATATGCATCAGGCAAACAGGGAGCCCCGTTTCCGCAGCGGCAGCTAGCGCACCAGGTTCCGTTAAGGAACGAATATCGTTGATAAGATGCGCCCCTACTCGTGCAGATTCGCGAATAACTTCGGCTTTTGATGTATCCACTGAGACCCAGACTTCAAACCGTTGAGCGATCGCTTCGACCACCGGAATAACGCGCTCAAGTTCTTCTTCTGTGCTCACCTCTGCCGCGCCAGGCCGGGTTGACTCTCCGCCAACGTCGATGATTGTTGCCCCGGCATTGATCATCGCATTTGCATGCTTGAGGGCCTCAACCAGGGAATTGTGCTGGCCACCGTCGGAAAAGGAGTCCGGCGTGACGTTTAAAATCCCCATGACGTGAGGATGCGAGAGATCCAGCGTGGAGCCTTGCGCGGTGAGTTTCATTCTTCTTCCTTTGCGTTCGTCTTAGGCTGTACAAAAACAAAAACCCCGGGGCAGGCCCGGGGTTTATAGATTACTGCAAAAACATCTGCGTGAGCGTCTTATTTGTCGCCCAGTTGCTCAGACATCGTGTTGCCCGGATTTGGCGTACGTGGTTCATCAACCGGACGTGGCGCATTCGGGGTACCGTTGTTGTCAGAGTTATTGTTGTTTTTGCTCGCATCTTCCCAACCTGCTGGCGGGCGAACTTCACGGCGCGCCATCAGGTCGTCAATCTGCGGGGCATCGATGGTTTCATACTTCATCAATGCGTCTTTCATGGTGTGCAGAATATCCATGTTCTCATTCAGCAACTGGCGAGCACGAGCATAGTTGCGTTCAATCAGGGATTTAACTTCCTGATCGATGATACGCGCAGTCTCATCAGACATATGCTTCGCTTTTGCCACTGAACGGCCCAGGAATACTTCACCATCTTCTTCAGCATACAGCAGCGGGCCAAGTTTGTCGGAGAAGCCCCACTGGGTCACCATGTTACGAGCCAGGTTAGTCGCCACTTTAATGTCGTTCGACGCACCGGTAGAAACATGTTCTGCCCCGTAGATAATCTCTTCAGCCAGACGGCCGCCATACAGCGTGGAAATCTGACTTTCCAGTTTCTGACGGCTGGCGCTAATTGCGTCGCCTTCAGGTAGGAAGAAGGTCACACCCAGCGCGCGGCCACGAGGGATAATCGTCACCTTATGGACCGGATCGTGCTCCGGTACCAGGCGACCGATAATCGCATGGCCTGCTTCGTGATAAGCGGTCGATTCTTTCTGCGCTTCCGTCATCACCATGGAGCGGCGTTCTGCCCCCATCATGATTTTGTCTTTCGCTTTCTCGAATTCAACCATCGACACCACACGCTTGTTACCGCGAGCAGCAAACAGCGCAGCTTCGTTTACCAGGTTAGCCAAATCGGCACCGGAGAAGCCAGGTGTACCACGAGCGATAATTGCGGCATCGATGTCCGGTGCAAGCGGTACGCGACGCATATGAACTTTCAAGATTTGCTCACGCCCACGAACATCTGGCAGACCGACGACAACCTGACGGTCGAAACGACCAGGACGCAGCAACGCAGGGTCAAGCACGTCAGGACGGTTAGTTGCCGCAATCACGATGATCCCTTCATTACCTTCAAAGCCATCCATTTCAACCAGCATCTGGTTCAGGGTTTGCTCACGTTCGTCGTGACCGCCACCCAAGCCAGCGCCACGCTGACGACCTACGGCATCGATTTCATCGATGAAGATAATACAAGGTGCCGCTTTTTTGGCCTGTTCGAACATGTCACGCACACGGGATGCACCAACACCGACGAACATTTCAACAAAGTCAGAACCGGAAATTGTGAAGAACGGCACTTTCGCTTCGCCAGCAATCGCTTTTGCCAACAGCGTTTTACCCGTACCCGGAGGGCCGACCATCAGGACGCCTTTCGGGATTTTACCGCCCAGTTTCTGGAAGCGGCTCGGCTCACGGAGGTATTCAACCAGCTCACCCACCTCTTCTTTCGCTTCATCACAGCCAGCGACGTCAGCAAAGGTGGTTTTGATTTGGTCTTCCGTTAGCATGCGCGCCTTGCTCTTACCGAACGACATGGCACCTTTACCACCGCCGCCCTGCATTTGACGCATAAAGAAGATCCAGACCCCAATCAGCAGCAGCATTGGGAACCAGGAAATGAAGATAGTTGCCAGCAGACTCTGCTCTTCAGGCGGTTCGCCCACAACTTTCACGTTCTTGGTAATCAGATTATCAAGCAGCTTGGGATCATTAACGGGGATGTAAGTCGTGTATCGGTTACTATCTTTCTTGGTAACGTTGATTTCACGTCCGTTGATGCGCGCTTCGCGAACCTGGTCCTGATTAACTTCAGACAGGAAAGTGGAGTAATCCACCCTACGGCCATTTGACTCGCTGGGCCCAAAGCTCTGGAATACAGACATTAGCACAACGGCAATGACCAGCCAGAGTATTAGGTTTTTCGCCATGTCACTCAAGGGATTAACCTCATATTACAACTGTGTTAACAAACAGCGTCAGGGTACTATAGTTTGCGCCCGGTCGCTACAATGTACACTTCACGTGAGCGGGCACGAGAAGAGTCCGGTTTACGAACTTTAACCGTCGTAAACAGGGAGCGAATTTCTCGCAGGTATTCATCGAAACCTTCGCCCTGAAACACTTTCACTACAAAACTACCGCCCGGCGCCAGCACGTCCCGACACATTTCCAGTGCCAGTTCAACCAAGTACATAGCGCGGGGAATATCGACTGCCGGTGTCCCGCTCATGTTTGGCGCCATATCTGACATGACAACCTGCACTTTACTGTCACCAACACGTTCCAGCAGGGCCTTGACGACTAATTCATCACGAAAATCGCCCTGAAGGAAGTCCACACCAACGATAGGATCCATTGGTAAAAGATCGCAAGCGATGATTCGCCCCTGATTCCCGATTTGCGTCACGACATATTGTGACCACCCGCCAGGTGCAGCACCAAGATCAACAATAGTCATTCCTGGCTTAAAAAGTTTGTCACTTTGCTGTATTTCATCAAGTTTAAACCAGGCACGGGACCGCAACCCCTTTTTCTGTGCCTGTTGAACATATTTATCGCTAAAGTGTTCCTGCAGCCAGCGACTGGAGCTGGCAGAACGCTTCTTACCTGTCATCTCAATATCCAACTTTGTTCATCGTGAATAGCAGGCTAACTAACAATCAGCACAGCCGATTTGGCGATACACTGGAGATGGCGGTAGAATGAACCGTTTTCAATCCCAACGTAAGCAAAAAATACGATGAATCTGAGTACTAAACAAAAACAGCACCTAAAAGGTCTGGCCCATCCGCTCAAGCCGGTGGTTATGCTTGGCAATAATGGTTTGACCGAAGGGGTACTGGCCGAGATTGAACAAGCGCTTGAGCACCATGAATTAATCAAGGTGAAGATCGCAACGGAAGATCGCGAAACCAAAACCTTAATTGTGGATGCCATCGTGCGGGAAACCGGCGCCTGTAATGTACAGGTCATCGGTAAAACGCTGGTGCTCTACCGCCCTTCTAAAGAGCGTAAGATTTCTCTGCCGAAATAAGCAGAGGTGTGCAAAATGCCACGCTATGTTCGTTGATAAAAGGCCGCTATGCGGCCTTTTTCTTTTCTTTACAATACGCCAACCCTTTAGCCAGCGTAGTAAAAATTACAAATATTCTACTTTTAAGATTTCGAATTCGACATCACCGCCCGGCGTGCGAATTACGACAACATCGTCGCATTCCTTGCCCACAAGACCGCGAGCAATAGGCGAGTTTACAGAAATAAGATTCTTTTTAAAATCAGCCTCATCGTCGCCAACGATGCGATAAGTAAGCTCTTCATCACTGTCCAGGTTCAATACTGTTACGGTAGTACCAAAGATCACACGGCCGTTATTTGGCATTCTTGTGACGTCGATCACCTGAGCATTAGAAAGCTTCGCTTCGATATCCTGGATGCGGCCTTCGCAAAAACCCTGCTGCTCACGCGCGGCATGATATTCAGCGTTTTCTTTCAGATCGCCATGCTCGCGAGCTTCAGCAATCGCAGCAATGATTTCAGGGCGACGAACGGACTTCAGGAAATCCAGTTCTTCACGGAGTTGTTCAGCGCCACGTAAGGTCATCGGAATAGGTTGCATTTGTTATACCTCTTAAAATCAGTCCTCTGCAGCAGGGTAAACACCGTGCTGGCTTAAGAGCATGGCCGGTAACGCAAGTCTCTCCGGCAACAAATAAAAGAAAACCGACCCGGGGTGATGACTCCAGGTCAGTAACAGTTTTCAAATTGACCGGTATTTTACCCTGGAGTTCCCTGAGGGTCATCGTTTACTTTGCACCATAATGCACCGTAGTATGGCGGTCACGTTTCCAGGCCGTTACCGCGAGATTATGCGATTTTTGAGATTTGTCATTGGGTTGACCGCTGCCGTAGCCATCAATGTTCAGGCTGCGAACGTTGAAGAGTACACCTCCCAGTTGCCTGACGGGGCGAACCTGGCACTGATGGTACAAAAAGTCGGTGCGACAAGCCCGTTCATTGATTATCACAGCCAACAAATGGCTCTGCCTGCCAGTACGCAGAAAGTGATTACGGCGCTAGCGGCGCTCCTTCAGTTGGGCCCGGATTTTCGTTTTACCACCACGCTGGAAAGCCGTGCTCAAATCGATAATGGCGTACTTAACGGCGATCTTATCGCTCGTTTCGGCGGGGATCCTACGCTAAAGCGTCAGGATATTCGCAACATGGTTGCCGAATTAAAAAAAGCGGGCGTCCAACAGATTAAGGGCAACGTGCTGGTCGACACGTCTATTTTCGCCAGCCACGATAAAGCACCGGGCTGGCCGTGGAACGACATGACACAGTGCTTCAGCGCACCACCCGCCGCCGCCATCGTGGACCGTAACTGCTTCTCTATTTCCTTATACAGCGCCCCAAAAGCTGACGATTTAGCCTATATCCGCATTGCTTCTTACTATCCGGTCGTGATGTTTAGTCAGGTCAGAACGCTCGCCAAAGGTTCTCCTGACGCCCAATACTGCGAACTGGATGTTGTCCCGGGCGATCTCAACCGCTATACGCTTACCGGTTGTCTTACACAACGTGCCGATCCGCTGCCCTTAGCCTTTGCCATTCAGGATGGTGCAAGCTATGCAGGTGCCATCATTAAAGATGAACTGAAGCAGGCAGGGATCAGCTACAGCGGAACACTGCTGCGCCAGACTCAACCCAACGAACCGGGCACGGTGATAGCCAGCAAACAGTCAGCCCCGTTGCATGACCTGCTTAAAATCATGCTCAAGAAATCCGATAACATGATTGCCGATACCGTATTCAGGACCATCGGACATAACCGGCTGGGTGTTCCTGGCACCTGGCGGGCAGGTGCTGATGCTGTACGCCAGATATTGCGCCAAAAAGCGGGCGTAGATTTGGGGAACAGTATTGTCGTCGATGGCTCAGGCCTTTCGCGTCATAACCTGATTTCACCGGCCACAATGATGCAGGTGCTGCAATACATCGCGCAGAACGATAATCAGCTAAACTTTATCTCTATGCTGCCGCTCGCGGGCTACGATGGCTCTCTGCAGTATCGTGCCGGCCTACATCAGGCAGGCGTGGATGGGAAAGTGTCGGCGAAAACAGGTTCGTTGCAGGGTGTATATAATCTGGCTGGCTTCATCACCACGGCAAGCGGACAGCGCATGGCCTTTGTGCAGTATCTCTCTGGTTATGCCGTTGAACCAGCGGACCAGCGTAATCGCCGCATCCCGTTAGTGCGCTTCGAAAGCCGACTGTACAAAGACATTTACCAGAATAACTAGTTATGAAACTGCTTATTGTTGAAGACGATTTACTGTTACAGGAAGGTCTTGCGCTGGCATTAGGTGGGGAAGGCTACGCGCTGGACTGCGCCGCGACGGCTGCGGAGGCTGATGCCTTGCTGCAAAGCGGTGAATACAGCCTGATTATTCTCGACCTCGGGCTCCCGGACAAAGACGGTGCCACGCTGTTGAGTCAATGGCGTCGGCGTGGGGTAAAAAATCCGGTGCTTATCCTGACGGCTCGTGACGCGCTTGAAGACAGAGTAAATGGTCTGGACTCCGGCGCGGATGATTATCTGGTTAAGCCTTTTGCGCTTGCAGAACTGCAGGCGCGTGCGAGAGCGCTGATCCGTCGCTACCAGGGACACAGCGACAATCTGCTTCAGGAAGACGATTTAACCCTCAATTTGCAGACTCAGCAGGTGCTGCTCGCCAATCAGGCCGTAGAAATTACGCCCAAAGAGTTCGCTCTTCTGACACGCCTGATGATGCGAATCGGCCAGACGGTCCACCGTGAAACGCTACAGCAGGATATTTACAGCTGGCAGGACGATCCTGGCTCCAACACCCTTGAAGTGCACATTCACAACCTACGCCGAAAATTAGGCAAAGACAGAATCAAAACCGTACGCGGCGTTGGCTACCGGCTGGAAAGCCGCTCATGAGCAGCATGCGCCGGCGCCTGATGATCCTGCTGGCGCTTATTCTCCTTTTCTTCCAGTTGATTAGCGTTGTCTGGCTGTGGCATGAAAGCCGTGAGCAGATTGGTTTTTTGGTGAGTGAAACGCTCTCCGCAAAAGCCCGAAACCAGCAGGTCGAAAAAGAAATTCGTGAAGCGATTGCTTCCCTGTTGGTGCCTTCTCTGGTCATGGTTGCCTTTACGCTGTTTTTCTCTTTCTGGGCAATTACCTGGATAACCCGCCCGCTGAATCAGCTGCGTTCAAGCCTGGCTAACCGCTCAGCCGACAACCTCACTCCCCTGCCTATGTTTTCCGACATGGACGAAATGGTAGCCGTAACCAATTCCCTCAACCAGCTGCTTGGCCGGCTGGATCATACGATTCAACAGGAGCGCTTATTCACTGCCGATGCGGCCCATGAACTGAGAACACCGCTTGCTGGTCTCAGGTTACATCTGGAATTGATGGTAAAAAATGGGGTAGCGCAGGCCCCTATGCTGCTAACACGTATCGATCAGCTTATGCATACCATTGAACAGCTCCTGATGCTTTCGCGCGCCGGGCAAGCTCTGGCCAGTGGGCATTACAATACGCTGGTCTGGAGTGACGACATCATTGCGCCGCTTAAAATGGAAATGGAAGAGTTGGCGGCACAGCGCTCGCAAAAGCTAATCTGGCCTGCAGCATCCGCTCTGACCGTGCAAGGTGATGCCGTGCTGCTGCGTTTAATGTTGCGTAACCTGCTGGAAAATGCCTCCCGCTATAGCCCGGAAAAAGGCGAAATTCATATAGCATTGACGGAAAAAGAGGGTGGAACGCTCTTGAGCGTGGCCGACAGCGGCCCGGGCATTAAAAACGAATATCTTCAACAAATCACCGAGCCCTTCAGGCGTATGGATCAACGCTATGGCGGTAGCGGACTCGGTCTGAACATTGTGCAGCGGATTGTTCAACTTCACCATGGCCGCCTGGCGTTGGGCAATCGTGCGGAAGGCGGCTTGCAGGCTGACTGCTGGCTTCCGAACAGCATCCAATAAAAAAGGCCGGGAGCACCGGCCTTCTTCGTTGAAGCTTACTTCTGGTAGATAATTTCGACGCCTTCGTCGTCTTCATCATCCCAGTCGTCATCCCAGTCTTCTTCTGCTTCAGCTTCCATTTCATCGAGCTGCTGGCGATGGTAATCATCCCACATAAACTCGACTTTCTCTGGCTGCTTAGCGACCTCAGCCGCCGTAATCGGGTTCTCGATGATAAAGGTCATCACATCCCAGCAGAGATCTTTCACGCCCATCTGACTGGCAGCGGAGATCAGGTAGTATTTATCTTCCCAACCAAGCGCTTCGGCAATGGCTTTCGCTTTTTCTTCGGCCTGCGCTTTATCCATCAGGTCGATTTTGTTAAACACGAGCCAGCGAGGTTTTGACGCCAGGCTTTCGCTGTATTTCTCCAGTTCGCCAACGATGATGCGGGCGTTTTCAACCGGGTCAGAGCCATCGATAGGCTCAATGTCAATGAGATGCAGCAATACGCGGCAGCGCTCAAGGTGCTTAAGGAAGCGAATGCCCAGACCAGCGCCGTCAGCTGCGCCCTCGATAAGCCCCGGGATATCCGCGACAACGAAGCTCTTTTCATTGTCCATACGAACAACGCCCAGGCTTGGCACTAGCGTAGTAAACGGATAATCAGCCACTTTTGGCTTCGCTGCAGATACCGCACGGATAAAGGTAGATTTACCCGCATTTGGCATACCCAGCATACCGACATCGGCCAGCAGCATCAGCTCTAGCTGCAGATCGCGTTTTTCACCCGGAGTACCCATCGTTTTCTGACGTGGGGTACGGTTTACGGAGGATTTAAAACGGGTATTACCCAGACCGTGCCAGCCGCCTTTGGCAACCATCAGCTTTTGACCATGCTGCGTCATATCGCCCATGGTTTCACCGGTGCCCTGATCGATCACTCGGGTACCCACTGGTACCTTTACAGTGACGTCATGCCCACGTTTACCGGTACAATCGCGGCTTTGGCCGTTCTGGCCACGCTCTGCGCGGAAGGCCTTTTCAAAACGATAATCGATAAGCGTATTCAGGTTCTCGTCGGCTTCAAGCCATACGTCACCACCGTCACCACCATCACCACCGTCCGGGCCGCCTCTCGGGATATATTTTTCACGACGGAAGCTAACGCAGCCGTTACCGCCATCACCTGCTACGACCAGGATCGTTGCTTCATCAACAAACTTCATCTTACTTCTCCGTAAATCATTCGCCCGAACGCTGCACCGGCGTGACCGTTTCGGTTTTATGCCAGCGCCCCCAAAGGCGGTGGCCAATCGCGGAATACATCGCACCAGCCACAACCACGAGAGCCCCGATATAACCCACAAGGTTAAGCATCGGTATGGCGAAATACTCGGGCCAGGCCTGAGACAGCAGGTCTGAGAACAGCAACGTAAATAACGGGGTTAGCGTAATGATGGCGCTAACCTGGGAGGCCTGCCAGCGCGCCATCGCCTCAGCGAGCGCGCCATAGCCTACCAGCGTATTCAGACCGCAGAAAACCAGACATGCCAGTTGCCAGCTACTGAGCTGGAAAATCACACCAGGTTTTGCCAGCGGCAAAAGTGCAATAGTACATAAAGTGTACAACAAAAAGAGGATCTGCTGTGAGGCTAACCGGCGTAATAACACTTTCTGCGCCACACCATAGCTGACCCAAACCGTTGCCGCCAGCACGCCGAAGATAACACCAAGGGTGTAATCCGTCAGGCGGGTAAAAATCTCTACAAGACTGGTGTTGAAGAACATCACCAGACCACACAAGAGCATCATGGCACCAATAATCTGCGTGCCACGCATTCTCTCTTTTAGCACGACTACGCTCGCCACCATCATCCCGACAGGAGAAAGCTGGCCAATAACCTGAGACGCAGTAGGGCTTAAATACTGCAGGGAAGAACTAAAGAGCAGAAAGTTGCCAAATAATCCCCCAGTGGCGATCGCTAACAACACTAGCCATCGGGGCTTACGGAACATTCTGAGCGGCGGTAATTTCCCCCGAATCGAAAGGAAAATACCCAGGCCAATACTGGCCATCAGAAATCGATAAAATACCACGGTCGGTGGCGCCATCACCGGAAGCACCTGCTTCATCGCTATGGGTAACGCCCCCCAGCACATCGCCGTGGTTAACGCTAAAAGAATACCGATTCCCGCCTGCTGCCCCATGCCCATTCCCTGTCTTAATTTACCAGGCGTACAATGTAAAAAGCCCCGCAACACGTTGCGGGGCTTTCATCCGTTACCGGACCGAAAAACTTACTCAGCAACGATGCTGATGTATTTACGATTGTTCGGGCCTTTAACTTCGAATTTCACTTTACCGTCTGCTTTAGCAAACAGGGTGTGGTCACGACCACAACCTACATTGTTGCCAGCGTGGAATTTGGTACCACGTTGACGAACGATGATGCTACCAGCCAGTACAGTTTCACCACCAAAGCGTTTTACACCCAGGCGTTTTGCTTCTGAATCGCGACCGTTACGAGTTGAGCCGCCAGCCTTTTTATGTGCCATTTAATCTACTCCTCAGGTCTTAGGCGCTGATGCCAGTGATTTTCACATCAGTGAACCACTGACGGTGGCCCGCTTGCTTACGATAGTGTTTACGGCGACGGAACTTAACGATTTTAACTTTCTCGCCACGACCGTGAGCAACGACTTCAGCTTTAATAACGCCACCATCGACGAAAGGAACGCCGATTTTGACTTCTTCACCGTTTGCGATCATCAGAACTTCAGCGAACTCAACAGTTTCGCCAGTTGCGATGTCCAGCTTTTCCAGGCGAACGGTCTGACCTTCGCTTACTCGGTGTTGTTTACCACCACTTTGGAAAACCGCGTACATATAAAACTCCGCTTTCCGCGCTTACCTTACATAGGTTTCAGGTAGCGCTATAAATATTCACAATAGGGCGCGAATATTACGCAAATCGTGAGGGTTTGACAAGCCCGATCGTCAATTACCGTAGAAAAAAAACGCAACAGCACACACACCGTTTATCTGCCTCGTTTTTTCAGTACAATCTGTACTACAGTATCGAACCTCAACCCTCTCGTTATGCCATATGGATATGGAATAAACAGGACGAAAGCCAGACTTTTGCGATGAATTTAGAAAAAATTAATGAGTTAACCGCGCAAGATATGGCGGGTGTCAATGCGACAATCCTTGAGCAATTGAATTCCGATGTTCAACTGATCAACCAGTTGGGCTACTACATCGTCAGCGGTGGCGGTAAACGTATCCGCCCAATGATTGCCGTGCTTGCCGCGCGGGCACTTGCTTACGACGGGCAAGCGCATGTCAAAATTGCAGCGCTGATCGAATTTATACATACCGCCACGCTACTGCATGATGACGTCGTGGACGAATCAGATATGCGTCGGGGTAAAGCTACAGCCAATGCCGCTTTCGGCAACGCAGCGAGCGTTTTGGTCGGTGATTTCATCTATACGCGAGCATTCCAGATGATGACCAGCCTCGGTTCGCTGAAAGTGCTGGAGGTGATGTCAGAGGCCGTAAACGTTATCGCTGAGGGCGAAGTGCTACAGCTGATGAACTGTAATGACCCAGACATTACTGAAGAAAGCTATATGCGGGTCATTTACAGCAAAACGGCCCGCCTGTTTGAAGCTGCGGCTCAATGCTCGGGAATTCTGGCAGGCGCAACGGAGATTCAGGAAAAAGCGCTGCAGGATTATGGGCGCTACCTGGGTACTGCGTTCCAGCTCATTGATGATCTGCTGGATTACAGCTCAGATGGGCAAACGCTGGGTAAAAATGTCGGCGATGATCTGAACGAAGGCAAACCGACGCTGCCGCTGTTACACGCCATGCGCAACGGCTCACCAGAGCAGGCTCAGATGATTCGTGAAGCGATCGAACAGGGAAATGGCCGTCATTTACTGGATCCCGTACTGAGAGCTATGTCGGATTGCGGTTCTCTGGAATGGACTCGTCAACGCGCCGAAGAAGAGGCAGATAAAGCGATCGATGCCCTTTCAGTGCTGCCTGATACTCCTTACCGTGAAGCGCTAATTTCTTTGGCGCACATGTCCGTTCAACGCGACCACTAACATCGACTTTAGCGCGCCAGTTGGCGCGCTAAAGTTTCCAGTAAAACAGATCCTCACCCCTTCCCTCTTTCCTGAATATTTCATTCTCACTAGCTTTCATAATATTTGCGGATGAAAACACAGAATCTATTATTCCTTGCACTTACTGGAATCATTTGGAAATTTTTATGTTATAAATTTCCTGTGCCATCGCTCAGCTCAGAGCAGGATTAGTAAGATCACAGGGAGAGATTATGGAAAATCAATTTGTGGACTGGCATCCGGCGGACATTATTGCCGGACTGCGAAAAAAGAAAACGTCGCTTGCCGCCTTATCACGCCAGTCAGGTTTAAGCTCATCAACGCTCGCCAATGCGTTGTCTCGCCCCTGGCCCAAAGGGGAGTTTATTATCGCTAAGGCTTTAGGTGTCGCACCGCAGGTTATCTGGCCTTCACGCTACCACGACCCGGTGACACGTGAGTTTATCGACCGAACACGGAAGATCCGGCAGCTATAAAAAAGCCGGGGCATGCCCCGGCAATCCGTCATTAAGGGAGGATGTTTACTCGCTTCCCTTGACGCGGTCGATCTTAGCCCCCAGCGCCTGAAGCTTATCTTCAATGCGCTCATAGCCGCGATCAATGTGGTAAATACGATCCACTATCGTTGTCCCTTCTGCGATACAGCCCGCCAGAACCAGACTTGCAGACGCACGAAGATCGGTTGCCATTACCTGAGCGCCGGAAAGCTTTTCGACACCGTGGCAGATAACTGTATTGCTTTCGATCTCAGCATGCGCACCCATACGGATTAATTCAGGCACATGCATGAAGCGGTTTTCAAAGATAGTTTCGGTGATAACGCCCGTCCCTTCCGCCACCAGGTTCAGCAGGGTGAATTGCGCCTGCATATCGGTAGGGAAACCTGGATGCGGAGCAGTACGCACCGTTACGCCTTTTGGACGTTGGCCATGCATATCAAGGCTGATCCAGTCTTTACCCGTTTCAACTTCCGCGCCAGCTTCACGCAGCTTCGCCAGAACAGCATCCAGAGTATCCGGCTGCGCGTTACGGCAAAGAATTTTACCGCCAGAGATTGCCGCAGCCACCAGGAACGTCCCGGTTTCAATACGGTCAGGCAGCACGCGATAAACACCCCCGCCCAAACGAGCAACGCCTTCGATAGTAATACGATCGGTGCCCGCACCGCTGATCTTCGCGCCCAGGGTGTTAAGGAAGTTCGCAGTATCGACGATCTCCGGTTCACGGGCAGCGTTTTCAATGATCGTTTTGCCTTCCGCAAGCGTGGCCGCACTCATGATGGTCACGGTTGCACCCACGCTGACCTTATCCATCACGATATGAGCACCTTTGAGGCGGCCATTTACCGACGCCTTAACGTAGCCTTCTTCGAGCTTAATCTCCGCACCCAGCTGCTCCAGACCAGTAATGTGCAAATCCACCGGACGAGCGCCAATGGCACAACCACCAGGCAGAGAAACCTGCCCCTGGCCAAAGCGAGCAACCAGTGGCCCTAGCGCCCAAATAGATGCTCGCATGGTTTTCACCAGGTCATATGGCGCACAGAAAATATTTACGCCGCTGGCGTCAATGTAGACGGAACCGTTGCGCTCAACTTTGGTACCCAGCTGGCTCAGCAGCTTCATCGTGGTATCAATGTCTTTCAGTTTTGGAACGTTCTGAATCTCTACCGGCTCTTCCGCCAGAAGCGCGGCGAAGAGGATTGGCAGCGCGGCGTTTTTAGCCCCTGAGATTGTGACTTCTCCACTCAGGCGGGTAGGGCCCTGCACACGAAATTTATCCATTGAAACTGCTCTCTTTTAAATTCAAAACGTTATCACCAGCCTGAGCCGATGATTCAAAAACCATTCAGTTTACGATCGCGCGCCCACTCTTCCGGCGTATAGGTCTTAATAGACACAGCATGCATGCGATTATCCGCGATAAATTCCATCAGCGGGGCATACACGGTTTGCTGTTTTTTGACGCGACTTAACTCGGCGAATAACTCACCCACCGCTATCACCTGAAAGTGGCTGCCATCGCCTGAGACGTGGACTTCCTGGAGGGGCAGTGCGTTCATCAGCACTGTCTGAATTTCATGATTTTCCATGGGGTATCTATTCGTCGATTAATAAATGATGAAATAAGCCACACATCTTAGAGGAAAGTGGCGTCCGCTTAAATAAGCAAAAAGCCCCAGAACTTAACAGTTCGAGGGCTTTGAAAGTAACGTGCTGAAATCATTAGCCTGCCAGATGTGGCAATAGCGCCTCTGGCAGATTGTAGAGTTGAGCCAGCGTGCGCAAATTATCAGTAGCGCCCCTAAGCTCAATCTTGTTCCCCTGACGAGCCACGATGGCGGTCAGATGAATAAGCAACGCCAGCCCGGCGGTATCAACGCGAGTTAAGCCACTTAGCTCAAAGAGATTGATACCCGCGACCACTTTCTCACGCTGCTGCCAAAGCGAATTAACAGTGCCGCCATCCAGCTCTCCGAAGAAATGCAGCGTTGCACCGTCCTGCTTCCAGCTTAGTTCTTCCGCCATTACTTTTTACTGTCCAGGGTAATTGGCTGTTTCGAAATCGACTGCAGCTGCGCGGTCAAACCATCGATACCTTTCGTACGGAGCAGGTCGCTCCACTCGTTTTGTTTGGTGGTGATCATGCTGATCCCTTCGGCAATCATATCGTATGCCTGCCAGTTCCCAGTTTGGCTATTTTTACGCCATTGGAAATCAAGACGCACTGGTGGACGTCCATTTGGATCGATTATCGTCACACGGATCGCCACAATATCGGCATTGCCAAGAGGTTGCTCAGGGGCGATTTGATAAGTCTGCCCGTGATACAGCGCCAGCGCCTGACCATAGGCCTGTTTCAGGTACTCTTCAAAAGCCTTGAAGTAAGCGTCACGCTGCGCAGGCGTGGCATCTTTGTAGTAACGCCCTAACACCAGCGCCCCCGCGTATTTTACCTGAACATAAGGCAGCAGTTCCTGGCCGACGATATCTCGCAGATAATTTGGGTTCTGTCGAATTTGAGGCTGCTCGTTTTTCAGGCGATCAAAGGTCTTCTGCGCCGCCTCATTCATTAATTTGTAAGGGTTGGTCTGGTCTGCCGCCATCGCAAACGGGGCGATAACCAGCATAGCTACCATCATAAGACGCTTAAACATCACTCGTTCCTCTTAAATTAATTCGTAGTACCTGACTGCGGTGCGGCATCAGTATGGCCTGCAGGATGTGATTCGGCATCGCCGGAATTCTTATTGTCGCCGTTGCCGCTCTTGTAAAGGAACTGACCTATCAGATCCTCAAGAACCAAAGCAGATTTCGTATCCTGAATGGTACTGCCATCTTTCAGCATAGATGATCCCAGTTCCGGGTCGTCAAAGCCGAGGTTAAGAGCAATATATTGCTCACCCAACAAGCCAGACGTGCGAATCGCCAGAGAGCTGGTATCCGGAATCTGGTTGTAGCGCTGTTCAATGTCCAGCGTTACGCGAGGCAAATAGGTTTTCGGGTCAAGAGCGATACCATCAACTCGACCAATAACAACACCACCAAGACGAACTGGCGAACTCATTTTCAGACCACCGATGTTGTCGAAGGTGGCATATACCCGATAAGTCGGTTCGCTGCGCAGAGAGGTAACATTCGCCACTTTCAGGCAGAGAAAAATAATAGCGACCAGCGCGACCAGCAGAAAAGCACCAACCCAAACTTCAAATTTCTTTGTTTGCATGAACTCAATTCCCAAACATCAGTGCTGTCAGCACAAAATCGAGGCCCAAAACGGCCAGAGAAGCGTGCACAACGGTGCGCGTGGTTGCCCGGCTAATCCCGGCAGAAGTCGGAATAGCATCGTACCCGTTGAATAACGCAATCCACGTTACGGTAATGGCGAAGACTACGCTTTTAATCACGCAGTTAACCAAATCCAGCCGCCATGAGACCGCATTTTGCATTGCCGACCAGAAGAAACCGGCATCAATGCCTTTCCAGTTCACGCCCACCAGAGCACCACCCCAAACGCCCACGGCAACGAAGATAAGCGTCAGAAGCGGCAGCGAGATGACCCCAGCCCAAAATCGCGGTGAAACGACGCGGCGCAGCGGATCGACAGCCATCATCTCCATACTGGACAGCTGTTCAGTCGCACGCATCAGGCCAATTTCAGCGGTTAAAGCAGAACCAGCACGCCCGGCAAACAGTAGCGCGGCAACAACCGGGCCAAGTTCACGGAGCAGTGAAAGCGCCACCAGCATGCCGAGACTCGACTCAGCGCTGTAAGTCGTCAGCACCAGATAGCCCTGTAAGCCAAGCACCATCCCGATGAACAGGCCGGAAACCATAATGATCAACATCGACAGTACGCCGACATTATAAAGCTGACGAACCAGCAACGGCGCATGCTTGCGAAACTCCGGTTTCCCTACCAGCGCGTTGAATAACATCAGTCCGGCACGTCCAAACGAAGCGCAAGTTTTTATCCCGCGTCTCCCGAGAGATGCCAGTGCATTTAGCAGCATGAGCAGTTTAGCTCCTCGTTCCAGGTAATAAATCTTGTTGATAATCCCCGGCTGGATAACGGAATGGCACCGGGCCATCCGCGATCCCATCAAGGAACTGTCTAACGCGTGGATCGTGGTTTTCACGCAGTTCCGCCGGGCTACCTTGAGCAACAATGTGCTGATCGGCAGCAATATAAGCGTAATCCGCGATGCTTAATACTTCTGGTACATCGTGTGATACCACAATGCAGGTGACGCCAAGAGCGCTGTTAAGTTCTGAAATAAGCTTAACCAGCACGCCCATGGTAATGGGATCCTGTCCGACGAAAGGTTCATCAAACATAATCAAGTCTGGCTCAAGCGCTATAGCACGGGCCAACGCCGCGCGGCGCGCCATCCCGCCAGATAATTCAGAAGGCATAAGATTAGCCGCCCCGCGAAGCCCCACGGCTTCAAGTTTCATCATCACCGTGCTGTGCAATAGCGGTTCTGGTAACTGAAGATGTTCACGCAGTGGATAAGCCACGTTTTCAAACACATTAAGATCGGTAAATAAGGCGCCGGATTGGAACAGCATACTCATGCGTTTACGCACGGTAAAAAGCCGTGAGCGCGACATCGACGGTACGTTCTCACCATCAAAAAGGATCTCGCCGCTGTCCGGCTGGATCTGCCCACCGATAAGCTTCAATAGCGTAGTTTTACCGATCCCCGATGGCCCCATGATCGCCGTCACCTTGCCGCGTGGTACCGTCAGCGAAATATTCTCGAAGATCTGGCGCTCGCCGCGAGAGAAACTCATCCCACGGATCTCAACCAGATTGGCTTCTGTCTGACTCATCGCCCTTCCTTTTTTATGTTTGCCGGCAAGCATGGCCTCAAAGGGATGCTAAAACCCAACATTTTTACAGAATATTACCTGTGCAGGTTAGCGAAAGCTGGCATTTGTTTTACTTTTTCGCCGCATAAAGTCAGAATTAAGACTTATCGCCAGGCTCAGGCTGCACTTCGTTTTGCCCGACCCTTCAGCCCCTCAGGATCGGCGATTATACCCTAATAAAGGATTTTTCATGCTGTTAGCTACGGCGCTATTAATTATTGGTTTACTCCTGGTGGTCTATGGCGCCGACCGTTTAGTTTTCGCCGCAGCGATACTTTGTCGCAGCATCGGGATCCCGCCGCTGATTATCGGCATGACGGTGGTCAGCATTGGCACTTCACTGCCTGAAATTATCATCGCCAGTACGTCAGCGCTGCACGGCCAGTTAGATTTGGCCGTAGGGACAGCTATCGGTTCAAATATCACTAACATTATGCTGATCCTGGGGCTCGCCGCGCTGCTGCACCCATTTACCGTTAATTCCGATATTCTACGTCGTGAATTGCCTCTAATGTTGGCGGTGAGTGCCGCCGCAGGTCTGTTTCTCTATGACGGTGAACTGACGCAGGCCGAGGGCGTCATGCTGCTGACAATCGCAGTGTTATATCTACTCTTTATCATTAGAATAGGCCGCCTTGCGGAACGGCAGGGAATCGATAGTCTGACGCGGGAGCAACTGGCCGAACTCCCCCAAGAAGGCAGCCTGTCCGTCGCATTTTTATGGCTGGGAGTGGCGTTGGTTATTATGCCGATGGCAACGCGGATGGTCATCGATAATGCCTCGGTGCTTGCCCATTATTTTGGCGTAAGCGAACTGGTTATCGGTTTGACGATCATTGCGATTGGTACCAGTCTGCCGGAATTAGCGACCGCCATAGCCGGAGCGCGTAAGGGCGAAGATAACATTGCGATTGGCAATATCATCGGTTCGAACATTTTTAACGTTGTGTTTGTGCTTGGCATTCCTGCGTTGGTGGCACCGGGCCACCTCAACCCGTTAGCTTTTGCTCGGGATTATTGGTTGATGTTAGCGGTAAGTGCTGTTTTTGCCCTGCTCTGCTGGCGTAAACCTCGCCAAATCGGCAAGCTCGCGGGCGCTCTGTTAACATGTGGATTCATCATATGGATTGTGGTGCTGTGGTTCGTTGCGCCACCTGTCGTCGAATAAAGCGGAAACGGGAATTATGTCTCATATAGATTTAGCACCGGGTTTTGACTTTCAACAAGCGGGCAAAGACGTGCTCAATATTGAACGTGAAGGCCTGGCTCAACTCGACCAGTACATCAACGACGATTTCTCGCTGGCCTGTGAGAAGATATTCTATTGCCCCGGTAAAGTTGTTGTCATGGGGATGGGAAAATCGGGTCATATTGGGAAAAAAATCGCGGCAACCTTTGCCAGTACCGGCACGCCAGCCTTTTTTGTGCACCCAGGAGAAGCCAGCCACGGTGATTTAGGCATGGTCACGGCACAGGATATCGTCCTGGCGATTTCTAATTCCGGCGAGTCGAACGAAATTTTGGCGCTCATCCCGGTATTAAAGCGCCTTCAGGTGCCTTTGATTTGCATGACCGCCCGCCCGGAAAGCTCAATGGGTCGCGCAGCGGATATCCATCTGTGTATCAAAGTGCCTCAGGAAGCTTGCCCTCTCGGCCTCGCGCCAACCTCCAGCACAACGGCGACGCTGGTTATGGGCGATGCGCTGGCCGTGGCGTTACTGAAGGCTCGTGGTTTTACCGCTGAAGATTTTGCTCTGTCTCATCCTGGCGGCGCGCTGGGGCGTAAGCTATTACTCCGCGTGAACGATATCATGCACACGGGTGATGATATCCCGCACGTAAGTAAAGAAGCCTCTTTGCGCGATGCGCTGTTGGAGATTACCCGTAAAAATATGGGGATGACGGTCATCTGCAATGACCTGATGAAAATTGAGGGCATCTTTACCGATGGCGATTTACGTCGCGTGTTCGATATGGGTGTTGATTTACATACCTTACGTATTGCGGATGTCATGACAACGGGAGGCATTCGCGTACGCCCTGGCACATTAGCTGTGGACGCATTAAACCTGATGCAGTCACGCCATATTACTTCGGTTATGGTCGCGGATGGCGACCAGTTGCTGGGTGTGGTACATATGCATGACATGCTACGCGCGGGCGTAGTTTAAAAAAGGATTAGCCTTAATGAGTAACCATGATGCGCTGCTTAATACCTGCTACGGGCCGGTAAGCGCGCAGGTCATAGCGAAAGCGAAAGAGATTCGCCTGCTGATTCTGGACGTTGACGGCGTGATGTCTGACGGCCTTATTTACATGGGCAACAGCGGTGAAGAGCTGAAAGCCTTTAACGTACGCGATGGCTATGGCATTCGCTGCGCCCTAACCTCCGGAATTGAAGTCGCTATTATTACAGGCAGGAAAGCAAAACTGCTGGAAGATCGCTGCGAAACGTTGGGCATTACCCACCTTTATCAAGGGCAATCCGATAAACTTGTGGCGTTTCACGATCTGTTGTCAAAGGTTGCGCTTTCTCCCGATCAGGTTGCCTACATTGGCGATGATCTGATCGACTGGCCAGTCATGGAACGGGTCGGTTTAAGCGTTGCCGTTGCAGACGCCCACCCATTATTGACGCCAAAAGCGGATTACGTGACCAGAATCAGCGGCGGGCGAGGCGCAGTGCGGGAAATCTGCGATCTCCTGTTGATGGCGCAAGGCAAGCTTGATGAGGCGAAAGGACAATCCATATGAGCAAGACCAGACGTTGGATTATTTTCCTGCTTGCCATTGCGGCATTAGTGCTTATCGGCCTGAATCTGACGGAGAAGGACGAATCCGGCGTAACCGTTAACAGCGATACGCCAACTTATCAAAGCGAATTTTCCACGACAGTCGTATACAACCCACAGGGCGCGCTGAACTATAAGCTTATTGCTCAACACGTTGAATACTTCTCGGATACGGGTATTTCATGGTTCACCAAGCCCGTCATGACCCAGTACGATGAAAATAAAATCGCCACCTGGGAAATTCAGGCGGATCGCGCCAAACTTACCGATGACAAAATGCTTTATTTGTATGGCAACGTTGTCGTCACAGCGTTAACACCTGACTCTCAGTTACGCAGAATCACGACGGACAATGCGCAGGTGAATTTAATTACTCAGGATGTCGCTTCTGACGACCTGGTGACTTTGTACGGCACCACATTTAATTCCAGCGGCCTGAAAATGCGTGGCAACTTACGCAGCCAAACTGCACAGCTGATTGAAAAGGTTAAAACCTCATATGAAATCCAGAATAAACAAACTCAGCCTTAAACTTGTTCTGCTTGGTTCGCTTTTTGCCGTACCGCTGTCAGCCTGGGCACTGACCGGTGACACCGACCAACCTATTCATATCGAATCCGACCAACAGTCTCTCGATATGCAGGGCAACGTCGTTACCTTCACTGGCAATGTCGTTGTGACTCAGGGCACGATCAAAATCAACGCCGATAAAGTTGTTGTGACCCGCCCTGGCGGTGAACAAGGCAAAGAGGTGATTGATGGCTACGGTAACCCTGCTACTTTCTATCAAATGCAGGACAACGGTAAGCCGGTAAAAGGCCACGCGTCCACCATGCATTATGAATTGGCTAAAGATTTCGTTGTACTGACCGGCAACGCTTACCTTGAACAGCTGGACAGCAACATCACCGGCGACAAGATCACCTACCTGGTGAAAGAGCAAAAAATGCAGGCGTTTAGCGAGAAAGGCAAACGCGTGACCACCGTGCTGGTGCCGTCTCAGCTGCAAAACAAAAACGGCCAGCAACCAGCACCGAAAAAGAGTAACTGATTCGTTATGGCAACTTTAATTGCGAAAAACCTGGCCAAAGCCTACAAAGGCCGCCGCGTAGTCGAAGACGTCAGCCTGACCGTTAAATCAGGTGAAATCGTTGGGCTGCTCGGGCCAAACGGCGCCGGTAAAACCACGACGTTTTACATGGTAGTGGGGATCGTGCCACGCGATGCAGGCAACATCATTATTGATGAAGAAGACATCAGTCTGCTGCCGCTGCACGCTCGAGCTCGTCGCGGCATCGGCTATTTGCCGCAGGAAGCGTCAATTTTCCGCCGCCTGAGCGTTTTTGATAATCTGATGGCGGTGCTGCAGATTCGTGACGATCTGACTTCAGAACAGCGTGAAGACCGCGCTAATGAACTGATGGAAGAGTTCCACATTTCGCACCTGCGTAATAACCTCGGGCAGTCACTGTCCGGCGGTGAGCGCCGCCGCGTAGAAATTGCTCGCGCGCTTGCGGCAAACCCGAAGTTCATTTTGCTGGATGAACCCTTTGCCGGGGTTGATCCTATTTCCGTTATTGATATCAAACGCATTATCGAGCACCTGCGTGACAGCGGCCTCGGCGTATTGATTACAGACCATAACGTCCGCGAAACGCTGGCCGTCTGCGAACGCGCCTACATCGTTAGTCAGGGGCACCTGATTGCCCACGGTACACCGGAAGAAATCCTTGAAGACGAGCAAGTTAAGCGAGTCTATCTGGGCGAAGAGTTCAGACTCTGATAGGGTGGGAAGTCTTAAACGACTTATTTGAGGACGTTTGCTCTGAACATGAAGCAAGGTTTGCAATTACGGCTTAGCCAACAACTTGCTATGACGCCCCAGCTGCAGCAGGCCATCCGTCTGCTTCAGCTCTCAACGTTAGAGCTTCAGCAAGAACTCCAGCAGGCACTGGACAGTAATCCATTGCTTGAGCAAACCGACCTGCATGATGAGATCGATACTCAGGAAGTGCCTGAGAGCGAAGCAATGGACACCCGTGAAGCCCTCGAGCAGAAAGAGATGCCCGAAGAGCTGCCGCTGGATGCCAGTTGGGATGAAATTTACACCGCCGGTACCCCTTCAGGTACGGGAACTGACTATCTGGACGACGAGCTGCCTGTCTACCAGGGCGAGACCACCCAGTCCCTGCAGGACTACCTGATGTGGCAGGTCGATTTGACGCCATTTTCCGATACGGACGCCGCTATTGCGACGTCTATTGTCGATGCAGTGGATGAAACCGGGTATCTCACCGTGCCGCTGGAAGACATTCTGGAAAGTCTGGGCCACGACGATGTGAGCCTTGACGAAGTAGAAGCCGTCCTCAAACGCATCCAACGTTTTGATCCCGTCGGTGTCGCAGCACGAGACTTACGCGATTGCCTGTTAATTCAGCTTTCTCAGTACGCCAAAGAGACCCCATGGCTGGCGGAAGCCCGGCTTATTGTTAGCGATCACTTAGATCTGCTGGCAAATCACGACTTCCGGACGTTGATGCGGGTCACGCGTATCAAAGAGGACGCGCTTAAAGAGGCCATGTGCCTGATTCAGTCCCTCGATCCTCGCCCCGGCCAGTCGATCCAAACGGGTGAACCTGAGTACGTTATTCCTGATGTACTGGTGCGTAAACACCTGGCGCGCTGGGTTGTAGAGCTTAACGCAGACAGCATCCCGCGCCTCAAAATCAATCAGCAATACGCAGCCATGAGCGGCAACACGCGCAATGACAGCGACTCGCAGTTCATCCGCAGCAACCTGCAGGAAGCGAAATGGTTGATTAAAAGCCTGGAAAGTCGCAATGATACGTTATTGCGCGTGAGCCGATGCATTGTCGAACAGCAGCAGGCCTTCTTTGAGCACGGTGAAGAACACATGAAACCGATGGTGCTGGCCGATATTGCTCAGGCTGTGGACATGCACGAGTCGACAATTTCTAGGGTGACCACTCAGAAATATTTGCATAGCCCACGCGGCATCTTTGAATTGAAATATTTCTTCTCCAGTCACGTCAATACCGAAGGCGGCGGTGAAGCCTCCTCCACGGCAATTCGGGCGCTGGTGAAGAAGTTAATTGCTGCGGAAAACCCCGCCAAACCGCTGAGCGACAGTAAGTTAACCTCAATACTGTCGGATCAAGGTATTATGGTGGCGCGCCGCACAGTTGCGAAGTACCGAGAATCTTTATCCATTCCACCGTCAAACCAGCGTAAACAGCTGGTGTGACTTCACCGATAAGGAAGACACTATGCAGCTCAACATTACGGGACAAAACGTCGAGATCACTGAAGCACTGCGTGAATTTCTGAACTCGAAGTTTGCCAAACTGGAGCAGTACTTCGAAAGAATCAACCAAGTCTATATTGTATTAAAGGTGGAAAAAGTCACCCATACAGCGGATGCTACGCTGCATGTGAACGGTGGAGAACTGCATGCCAGTGCCGAAGGCCAGGACATGTATGCGGCGATTGACGGCCTGATTGATAAACTGGCCCGACAGTTAACGAAACACAAAGATAAACTAAAACAACACTGATAATCCGGGCATCCGATGTGCATATGGCCGGCCCGCTGCTTAAGTAGCGGGCCGTTTGCACAAAAGTGCTTAGGTGAACTTATGATGAACAACGATTCCGCTCTACAACTGAGCAATGTCCTTAACCAGGAATGTACTCGCAGTGGCGTCCACTGCCAGAGTAAAAAACGTGCGCTGGAAATCATCAGCGAACTGGCAGCCAAACAGCTTGGCCTTCCACCGCAGGTCGTTTTCGAAGCCGTACTGACCCGTGAGCGTATGGGCAGTACCGGCATTGGCAACGGTATCGCTATTCCCCACGGCAAGCTGGAGGAAGATACGCTTCGCGCAGTCGGCGTCTTTATTCAACTGGAAACGCCAATCGCTTTTGATGCCATCGACAATCAACCGGTTGACCTGTTATTTGCGTTACTGGTACCTGCTGACCAGACAAAAACCCACCTGCACACGCTTTCCCTGGTGGCCAAGCGTCTGGCGGATAAAACCATTTGTCGCAGGCTGCGCTCAGCCAGCAGTGACGAAGAGCTTTACCAGCTAATTACTGAAACAGAAGTCGATCACGACAGCGAAAATGAATAATCGGCGCGTTTGATGTCTCAGACAGATAAATCGGGAGAATGATTACATGGTGCTGATGATTGTCAGCGGCCGCTCAGGTTCAGGGAAGTCTGTAGCCTTGCGCGCACTGGAAGATATGGGATTCTATTGCGTGGATAACCTGCCGGTTGTCCTGTTGCCAGAGCTGGCAAAAACGCTTGCCGATCGGCAAATCTCTGCTGCCGTCAGCATAGACGTGCGCAACATGCCGGAGTCGCCGGAAATCTTCGAGCACGCAATGGACAGCCTGCCGGACGCTTTTTCTCCGCAGCTACTGTTCCTTGATGCCGATCGTAATACGCTAATCCGCCGTTACAGTGACACGCGCCGCCTTCATCCGCTTTCCAGCAAAAATCTCTCTCTGGAAAGTGCGATTGATGAAGAAAGCGATCTCCTCGAACCGTTAAAATCCCGCGCGGACCTTATCATCGACACCTCCGAAATGTCGGTACACGAATTGGCGGAGATGCTGCGTACTCGCCTGTTGGGTAAACGTGAACGCGAACTCACCATGGTGTTCGAGTCTTTTGGCTTTAAGCACGGCATACCGATTGACGCCGATTATGTGTTCGACGTGCGTTTTCTTCCTAACCCGCACTGGGATCCAAAACTGCGTCCAATGACCGGCCTCGATCGCCCGGTCGCCGCCTTCCTCGACAGGCACACAGAAGTACACAATTTTATCTACCAGACCCGCAGCTATCTTGAGTTATGGTTACCGATGCTGGAAACCAACAACCGTAGCTACCTAACCGTGGCGATTGGCTGTACCGGCGGTAAACACCGTTCGGTTTATATTGCAGAGCAGCTGGCCGACTACTTCCGCTCACGCGGGAAGAACGTCCAGTCCCGTCACCGCACGCTGGAAAAACGTAAAACATGAGCGTAAAGCAGACCGTTGAAATCACCAACAAGCTGGGCATGCACGCACGCCCGGCGATGAAACTGTTTGAGCTGGTACAAAGTTTTGACGCGGAAGTGATGCTGAGAAACGAAGCGGGCACCGAAGCTGAAGCCAGCAGCGTGATTGCCCTCCTGATGCTGGACTCCGCCAAAGGAGGCCACATAGAAATAGAAGTCACAGGCCCGGAAGAAGAGCAAGCCCTGGCGGCCGTGATTGCTCTGTTCAATGCCGGATTTGACGAAGACTAACCGCTGTGCGCGGATCTAACCGCGCCCTATTTTCCATACTGCGGCAACGTTACGCGCTGTTACGCAAATATTCTCGCCCGCCTTTTCCAACGCCTCCGGCAGCGTCTGAACCCGATTAAGCACCGAAAACACAGCGTCGAGCCCGTGCTGATGGACTACGCCGTAATCAGTCGTCATACCGCCAGCCAGCGCGATAACCGGCACCTGAAAACGCTTCGCCACTCTCGCCACGCCTATCGGCGTTTTGCCATAAATGGTCTGGCTGTCTATACGCCCTTCTCCGGTGATAACCAGGTCCGCCCCCTGAACAGCCTCGGCAAGCCGCAAAGCTTCGGTGACAATTTCCACACCGGGCTGCAGGCGGGCATGAAGCAAACCAAACAAAGACGCCCCCATGCCCCCTGCCGCCCCGGCACCTGCCACGGTAATCACATCCTTACCACTGATGCGCTCCAGCCGTTCGCCATAAAGCCTGAGTGCAGTATCAAGCCGCATAACCTGCTCGGGCGTAGCGCCTTTCTGCGGCCCAAAGACCGCTGACGCACCGCGCTCACCGCACAGCGGATTATCAACATCACAGGCCACCAGAATGTCGCACTGTGCCAGGCGGGCATCCAGTTGGCTAACATCAATCTCTGCAAGCTCAGCCAGGGCAGCACCACCTGCGCAAAGCTCATTACCCTGTGCATCACGAAGCCTGATGCCCAGCGCCTGCATCATGCCGGCCCCGCCGTCGTTGGTCGCGCTGCCACCGATACCAATAATGATTTTACGTGCGCCGCGATCCAGCGCCGCCAGAATAAGCTCCCCGGTGCCAAAAGTGCCGGTCAGCAGCGGATTTCGTTTTTCGGGCGGCACCAGATGCAGCCCTGAAGCGGCCGCCATTTCAATGATGGCTGTTACACCATCGCCCGTGATGCCAAAGAAAGCCTCAACAGGCAGCCCCAGCGGGTCGGTCACTGTTACAGGGATAATTTGCCCGTGCGTCGCGGCAACCATCGATTCAACGGTCCCTTCTCCTCCGTCGGCCATCGGCAGCTTGATATACTCTGCGTTCGGGTAAATCTCGCGAAAACCTTGCTCAATGGCCTCGGCGACCTGCATCGCGCTAAGGCTCTCTTTGAAAGAATCGGGGGCAATAACAATTTTCATGGCAACCTCATTAACCCGCTAAATTAAACACACCAAACATCAGGGTTGAAACAAATGCGATGGCCAAACCAACGGCTGTTTCGTAGGGAAGCAGTTTTAAGCGTTCATGAACCTGCATATTCACGCTGCCCCCGGTGGCATGGAAAAAGCTGCCGTGCGGCATATGGTCAAGCACCGTCGCCCCGGCATGGATCATTGCCGCCCCGGCGAGTGCAGAAATCCCCATATCGACAAGCGTTGAGCTAAACACCGCAGAAGCCACCGCCGTCCCTGCCGTTGTTGATGCGGTAGCCATTGACATCAGCGCCCCAGAAAAAGGTGCCAGAAGGTAGGACGGCATACCGGAGGCCGTTAAACCGTTAATCAGTACATCCTTCAAGCCGGAGTTGGCGATGATCCCGGCCAGCGTTCCGGTCCCCAGCAGCATAATCGCCACCGGAGACATACGCGCCAGCCCCGACACCATAAAATGGTTTGTCTGCCGCCACTGCCCCATCAATATAGCCCCAATCAGGCCGCCTATCGGCAACGCAACCAGCGGATCAATCGCAATGCCGGCAATCGGGCGAAGTGCAAGCAGGCAGATAGCCACCAGCGGCGCCGCTATTGCCGCGCCAAACGCTGGAAAGGCCTTTTCTTTTTCCCCGGCAATCAACTCACTGCTGGCAACTTTAGAGCCCCGATGCTGCAACCGCTTCGCCAGGAAATAGGCGAGCACCAGCCCAAACAGACCCGGTACGACGCCCGCCATCATTAAGTCGGTGAGTGGAACGTGGAAAGCGTCAGCCGCCGCAATCGTATTAGGATTGGGCGACATAACGTTGCCAGCCTTTCCGCCGCCAATCATCGCCAGCAGTATAGCCATTTTCGAAATATCGGCCCGGTGGGCAATCGCCAGGGCAATAGGAGAGACCGTGATAACGGCAACATCAATAAATACGCCGACGGCGGTCAGCAACATGGTCGCCACGGCCAAAGCGAACAGCGCCCTTTTCTCACCCACCTTACGGACAATGGTTTCGGCAATCGTGTTGGCCGCCCCGGACTCAATCAGAACTCCTGCCAGTATGCCTGCCCCGAGAATGCGCAGTACTGCATTGGTAATCCCCTGCGCCCCGGTAATCATAAGCGAAAGCGTCTGCACTAAATCAGCGCCACCAACTAACCCGCCAGCCAGAGCGCCAGCAATCATGCCGTAGGCCGGAGGAACCTTGCGTAAAATAAGGACAATAGAAACAACCAGCGCCACCAGGGCGCCCAGAGCCGAAACCGTGGTCATGAATCACTCCTGTTTTGATTTTTTTAGGGAGATCTAAAGGTACGGCGGGACATTACCCTGAGCGGGCAGCGAATAGCTTGAGAGAAAACACCAGAAAATGGGCGGTGAAAGAAACGTTTTCTTGTAGATTACTACAAATCAGTCGCTGAGCTGCATACCAATAAACAGCTGAAGAACTGAATCTAACTTATTAATATCTAAAGCTGTTATAGACTCTATTTTACTTAGCCGATAGCGCAATGTATTGACATGAATATGCAGCAATTTTGTCGTTTGAGACAGATCACAATTCTGTTCAAAATAGCAGCGCAGCGTGCGGCGAAGCACGCCTTTCGGATCGGCTTCACAAAGCGTTTTCCATGCTCGCCCCATTTCCTCGGCCTGCCAGCTGCCGGAAAGTCCGTTGAGCAGCACAGGCAATAAAAGATCCTGATAGTACAAAATCGACCGGCCAATTTTTTGCCGTGAAGCCATCTCATGCAGCGCCACGGCGCTAAGCCAGGAGCGTCGTAACGCGTCGTCGCCGTCGAAGCATCCCCCAACTGACAGGGTGACTTCAAAATGCGCCAGCAGCTGAGAATGAAGTTTGCGCAGCGTTTTTTTCAGCAATGCCTGCCGCTCCTCGGGCCGCCCAATGCCCTGGGGCAACAGCATTGCGATTTGTTCAAAGCCGAATGGCGTGACTAATGCCTGGCTGTCGTAGCCGCCAAGCCGCTCGAGCAGCTCCCGCTGACGCAAAACATCCCGAGAGGGAAAATGAATCATCAGCGCAACCCTTGGCAACTCAAGGTCTACGCCAAGGCCGCTGGCCATAGGGCGCAGTTCCGCCAGACTTTGCTGGCCTGAAATAATCTGCGCGGCGAGCTGCTCCCGGTAGCGCTTTTCCCACTGATTTTGCTCAAGCATTTCCGCCTGCTCAAGGATCAGCTCGGCCGCCATTTTGACCAGTTCGGCATAAGCCTGCACTTTCTCTGGCTCACCAGAAATCCCCACCACGCCAACGATTTTCTGGCGAAAGACGATGGGCAAATTAATACCGGGTTTAACCCCTTTCAGCCGCCGGGCAGAAGCTTCATCAATAATCACGGTCCGGTTTTCCGTCAGCGCCAGGACAGCACCTTCATGACGCTGATACAGACGGCGGGGATCGCCAGAGGCAATAATCACCCCCTGCTCGCTCATCACATTCACCGAGTGATCGATGATGTTCATGGTGCGCTGGACAATTTGCCGGGCGGTATCTTCTTTCAGGCAAGAGGTCATGATAGCGTTTACCTTGTCGTGGAGAGTGCACGAGTGCGTTGGATGCGGCTTATTTTAAATTGTGCTGCTCAAGGAACGACTCACCGCCCAGCTGGCGCATCTGTCGCAAAATCCACTGCTGGCGCTGGCGAATATAGCCTGAAGGCGCATTAGCCTTAAAACGAATTGGGTTAGGCAGGACGGCGGCGAGCAGCGCTGCTTCGGCAGGTGTCAGGCGGCTAGCTGGCTTGTTGAAGTAACGACGGGAGGCTTCTTCCACGCCGAAAACACCTTCACCAAATTCGGCAATATTGAGATACACCGTCAGAATACGTCGCTTGCTCCACGCGGTTTCGAGCCCCACCGTGAGGCCGGCTTCCAGCCCTTTACGTAGCCAGCTCCGTCCATCCCACAGGAACAAATTTTTTGCGGTTTGCTGGGAAAGCGTCGACGCGCCTCGTACCCTATTTTCGTTGCGTTCATTATGGGCCAGCGCCTTTTCGATAGCATCAGTATCAAAGCCCCAGTGCTCGGGAAACTTTTGATCCTCAGAGGCGATCACCGCCAGCCCCATCCACGGCGAAATATCATCCATGGAAACCCAGTCAGAATGGGCAACGTAACCGAAGTTACCGCTGAACCACGCGCTGAACTGCCGCTCCACCATCACTGCGGAAAACGGCACCGGGAGGAAGCGGAAGACCAGGATGCCCATGAACCAAACCGCCAAAACCGCCAGAACAGCTTTTAGCAGCCAGCGTTTAACCCACTGCCACGGCGCGAAACGCCCTTTACTCATGCGCTAAGTTCCAGCACGCGGGCAACCAACTTGTCGATCCCGGCAGCGGCCTCAGCGATGTTTTGCGCGAGCATGTAAGCAGGAGTGGTGACAACCTTCTGTTCTTCGTCCACCACGATATCATCCACCGGGCAAGGGATGTGTTCTGCCCCCATGGCTTCCAGTAACTCTGCGGTATCTATGTCGGTGCCGATGGTCAGACGCACAGGCATATCCAGAATCTTTGGCAGCATCGCCGGGGCAATACACATAAAACCGAGCGGCTTACCCTGCTCGTGGCATTCCCGTGCAACGCGACGGAGATCGGCATCAACGTCACAATCTGCCCCCTTTGAAGCAAAGGTGCTTAGATTTTTAGCCGCGCCAAAACCACCGGGCACAATCAATGCGTCAAGATTTTCAGACAAAGCCTCACGCAACGGCTGAATATTGCCGCGAGTGATACGCGCAGCCTCCACCAGCACATCGCGAGTCTCTGCTGCAGGTTGACCGGTTAAATGATCGATCACGTCAGACTGAGGTTTATCCGGCGCGAAGCAAACGGCTTCCGCACCAGCGCGAGAAATGGCCAACAGCGTTAATACGGCCTCATGAATCTCACTGCCGTCATAAACCCCACAGCCGCTCAGCACTACGCCTATTTTTTTCATCCATCAGTTCCTTTTCGTTCCGGGTGAATCAGTATCAGCCACGTTAATTTGATCGCTATGCTTCACATATTTTACTGATTCACGTAACAAATATTTTAAGGTTTGCTATCTTATATGGCTGACAGCACGCGAATTGCTGGTTGTGCCGTTCAATAATTCAACGCTAAAAAAGGCGCAACCCTGTTTTCCCTGGTGTTGGCGCAGTATTCGCGCACCCCGGCCTGGCCGGGGTCATTTTTTTCCAGCTTCCGCAACCCACGCTTTTAATACGCTAACGTCATGTTGCCACTCTTGTTTCAGCTCTTCGATCCATTCACCGACATTATCAGACCACGCAGGCAAGTCCGGGGACTGAATTTGCTGGGCAACCTGCTGTAAATGCCGTAAACCAACGGAGCCTGCCGCACCTTTAATTTTATGCCCCTCTTCCACCACGCCTTTGTTATCCCGCGCGGTCATATTGGAATCGAGCACCTCTAAATAACCCGGCATCATTTTTTCAAACATCGCCAGGCCATCGGTAATGAGTTTTGGGCCCACCAGCTCGATATATTGTTCGAGCATCGGAATATCGAGTAATGCTTGCTGTTTTTCACTATCGACTTTTGTCACCACAGGCTCCTTATCCGTTATCTGCTTATCCCAGAATTTTTGGATCATCGACATCAAAGCCGGCACGGCGAGCGGCTTACTCAGCACGTCATCCATCCCGGCCTCAAGATACTCAGTCTTGTTTTTCAGCACGTTGGCCGTTAGCGCCACCAGCGGCGGCAGTTCCTCTTTGCTAAAGCGTTTATTCAGCTCGCGAGAAATATCAAGCCCGGTCATATCCGGCAACTGGATATCCAGCAGCACAAGGTCATATTCGCCCGGTATAAACATCTCCAGCGCGTCTTTCCCAGTCATTGCTACGTCAACGCTATTGCCAAGCTTCTCGAGTACAGAACGCGCCACGATGACGTTAAGCTCAATATCCTCCACCAGCAGCACATGCAGGGCAGGCAGCGGCATATCGTCATCTTCCAGCGTGTCTTCCACTTCCTCGGCCACGCTCGGCGCCTGAAC
This sequence comes from Cedecea sp. B1(4), assembly GCF_059414925.1. Classification (NCBI taxonomy): domain Bacteria; kingdom Pseudomonadati; phylum Pseudomonadota; class Gammaproteobacteria; order Enterobacterales; family Enterobacteriaceae; genus Cedecea; species Cedecea sp. B1(4). Next base: position 507,214 of record NZ_JCAHMZ010000006.1, read on the forward strand.
GGTCAGCGTGAACAGCGAACCTTCACCCGGTTTGCTGGTCACGGTAATATCCCCGCCCATGCTTTTTGCCAGACGGCGAGAAACCGCCAGCCCAATCCCCGTTCCTGTCGCGGGCTTGCCGCCGTGACTGTCTTTAACCTGATAGTACATAGCAAAGATTTTGTCCTGCTCGTCCACCGGAATGCCAATCCCGGAGTCCTGAACCTCAAAGCGCAGGCAGCTCTCTTCTTCGTAACGAACGCGTACCGTGACTAATCCCCCTTTCGGCGTGAACTTCACGGCATTGCTGATCAGGTTCCAGAGGATCTGGCGCAGACGCGTCCCGTCCGTCACCACCTTGTGCGGCAGCGGCAGCGTCGGGTCCATCACAAATGACAGCCCTTTCTGCTGAGCCTGTAGGCCTGAGAGGTTTTCCAGATCGGCAAGGAAACTGGTGAAATCCACCGGCTGGTTATCGAGCTGCACTTTGCGGCGCTCGAGCTTATCCATATCGATGATATCGTTGAAAATATTTCCCAGCGTGATAGCCGACACGTGGATCGTTTTCAGGTAATTGGTCTGCTCGGCGGTGAGATCGGTGTCCAGCAGAATACGACTTAGGCCGACAATGCCATTCAGCGGCGTACGCAGCTCGTGGCTAATGGTGGAGATGAAGGTGGTTTTATCCCGGCTCGCACGTTCCAGCGCATCCTGATAGCGTTTACGCTCGGTAATATCGCGGCCAAAGCCCATCAGCCCGTGGCGTTTACCGACGCGGTCGTAATAAGGCACTTTACGAATTTCAAAGCAGGCTTTGCGGCCATCCGGGTAATCCAGCCACTGCTCATAGGTCAGAGATACATTATGACGAAACACTTTTTCGTCTGTTTCCAGCACTTTCTCAGCGGCTTCGGCAGAGTACACATCCTGCGGCTTGAGATGGATAAGCTGTTTCTCGCTCTTGCCGGTCAGCAGTTCCATCGCCCGGTTGCAGCCTGAAAACTCCCGGTCTTCGTTGCGATAGAAGACCAGATCGGGCGAAGCATCAAGGAAAGAGCGCAGGAAAGAGGATTGTTGCTCAAGCCGGATTTGCGTCTCTTCGCGCTCCTGCATCTCAACTTTGAGCTGCTCCAGCATGGTCTGGCGCTCGGCCTCCGCTTTGACACGGTCGGCGATTTCCTGGTTTAGTTGGGCGATATTGTCCTTAAGCTGCACGTTCAGAATGAGGTCGCGCTCGCGCATCTCCTCCAGCTTTTCCACCAGCTTCGACAGCCGCTGCCTGGACTCCTCAAGCTGTTCAACCACAACCGACAGGAAGTAAACCGCCCAGGGTGTAATCAATAGACCAAAGAAGATAGAGCGGACAACGTCGATACTTTCAACCTGGCCGCTCAGCAGCATGGTGACGGCCATTTGCACCACCATCGCCAGCACGACCAGCGCCGAGGCCAGCAGTAGGGAGAAGCGCACCAGCCCCAGCTTCACCATAAGATCAACGTAATACTGCGCCAATAACCGAATTTGCTTCATGGAACGATTCCTTCGCCTTGGATGCGCTAAATATACCGCAAAAAGGAACCGGGCTCAGGATTTACGAAAGAACTGAGAGATCCCACGGCGTACCCAGCGCTGACCCCTGCGCCCCGTGCGTCCGCAAATACCTGTCGATATCCACCATCGCGGCCCAGCGGTTCTCACACCATAAAGGCGCAAGCAAGGTTGGGCGCCGGGCATTAGCCGAAATACGATGGAACACGATATCAAGCGGTGTATGGCGAATCATTTCTCCCGCGGTGACGACATACTCATCCAGCGCGATCCCCTCAAGGCGACCAGCCCGCCAGCTTTTGGCCATTATGCTGCCGTCAACGATATGCAAAGGATGCAGCTTCAGGCCGTCCACACCGGTTCCAACCACTTTCTCCAGCGTGTCCATACATTGCCGCTGGCCTTCACCCGGTAAACCGACAATCAGATGGCTGCAAACTTTTAAACCTCTCGCTCGGGCCCGGCGGGTAGTTTCCTGATAACAGGCAAAATCGTGCCCCCGGTTGATACGGTGCAGCGTTTTGTCATTCGCCGTCTGTAACCCCAGCTCCAGCCATACCTCATAGCCCTGTGCATGATAATCGCTTAGCAAATCCAGCACGCTGTCGGGCACGCAGTCAGGCCGGGTACCGACGCACAGCCCCACGATGCTGGTCTGGCTCACCGCCTGCTGGTACATCGACCGCAACACCTGCACTTCAGCCCAGGTGCTGGTATAGGCCTGGAAATAGGCCAGATAACGCTGAGCACGGTTCACCCGGCTGGCCTGGTGTGCGAGCTGCTCAGCGATGGAATTGTGCTGCTGCGCTTCGTCAGCGAAAGAGGCCACGTTGCAAAAAGTACAGCCACCGCGCCCGATAGTCCCATCGCGATTGGGGCAACTGAAACCACCATGCAGCGTGAGTTTATGGACTTTTTGCCCATAGCGACGAGAGAGATCGCCGCCAAACATATTGACTAATTTCTGTAACTGCATAATCTGATGGGCCGTCCCGAAAAAGGGACCTAGCCTGCCATTTTCTTCTCGCACCGGCGATGACCTGGATCAATCGCTTCGGCGCAGCCTTATCTATTGCATATAAACTCAAAATAAGTGCAACTCTATTCACACAGCGCTTGATTACTTTTCCTTATGACGCTGCCCTTTATTTAAAGAATATGACGAACGGTGAAAAACAGTGTCATGCTGCACTCTGCGGGGGTTAAGCAGCATATCATGCTGGCAATATCATTCATGCCAGCATGGTCTGGAGTTTCACGGCCTTTCGGATAGTGAGGACGATCACATAACACTCGGCGTTCACGGTTGTCCCTCCACAGCCAAAAAAGCAAAAAAAACCATTAAATTCATTAAATTAAGCCACTCTTAGTACGATTCCGTATAAATAAGAATGCCATTTGACCTGTGTGCTCTTTCCCGATAAGTTGGAAATCCGCTGGAAGCTTTCTGGATGGGTTCTGTGCCCATCATATTTATGCAGTAATTGAGATTCCCTCTAAAGCAAGTCCTCAACACTTGTGACACCGGATGCGTTGGACATTAAGAGGGCGACACGCGAGGCAAGCGTATGATGCGCAAACCCCGTCGCCATGCCCTTGCTGCGTCCACGCGCAAACGGTTGGGAGTAACGTAGAGCCTGGGGAGGTTCACTGATATGTTGTACGATAAATCCCTTGAGAAGGATAACTGTGGTTTCGGCCTGATCGCCCACATAGAAGGCGAACCTAGCCACAAGGTAGTGCGTACCGCTATTCACGCGCTAGCCCGTATGCAGCACCGTGGTGCCATCCTTGCCGACGGTAAAACCGGCGACGGTTGTGGCCTGCTGCTGCAAAAACCCGATCGTTTCTTCCGCATTGTTGCAGAAGAGCGCCACTGGCGTTTGGCCAAGAACTATGCCGTTGGCATGATTTTCTTGAACCAGGATGACGCGCTTGCCCGCGCCAGCCGCCGCATTGTTGAAGAAGAGCTGCAAAACGAAACTCTGTCTATTGTTGGCTGGCGTGAAGTGCCGGTGAACAAAGACGTGCTCGGTGAAATCGCCCTCTCCTCTCTGCCACGTATTGAACAAATATTCGTTAACGCCCCGGCGGGCTGGCGCCCTCGCGATATGGAACGCCGCCTGTTTATCGCCCGTCGCCGTATCGAAAAACGTATCCAGGAAGATAAAGACTTCTATATCTGCAGTCTGTCCAACCTGGTGAACATTTATAAAGGTCTGTGTATGCCGGCTGACCTGCCGCGCTTTTACCTGGACCTGGCGGACCTGCGCCTGGAATCGGCCATTTGTCTGTTCCACCAACGCTTCTCCACCAACACCGTGCCACGCTGGCCGCTGGCTCAGCCGTTCCGCTATCTGGCGCACAACGGCGAAATCAACACCATCACCGGTAACCGCCAGTGGGCGCGCGCCCGTACCTATAAATTCCAGACGCCGCTGATCCCCGATCTGCACGACGCCGCACCTTTCGTGAACGAAACCGGCTCCGACTCCAGCTCCATGGATAACATGCTTGAGTTGCTGCTGGCGGGCGGGATGGATATCGTGCGCGCCATGCGTTTGCTGGTTCCACCGGCATGGCAGAACAACCCAAACATGGATCCTGAGCTGCGTGCCTTCTTCGACTTTAACTCCATGCACATGGAGCCGTGGGATGGCCCAGCCGGGATCGTGATGTCCGACGGACGTTTCGCCGCCTGTAACCTGGACCGTAACGGCCTGCGTCCGGCGCGCTACGTGATCACCAAAGACAAGCTCATCACCTGCGCCTCTGAAGTCGGGATCTGGGACTACCAGCCGGATGAAGTGGTTGAGAAAGGCCGCGTTGGCCCGGGCGAGCTGATGGTTATCGACACTCGCGTCGGGCGTATTCTGCACTCCGCTGAAACCGATGCCGAGCTGAAAAGCCGCCATCCGTATAAAGAGTGGATGGAGAACAACGTTCGCCGCCTGGTGCCGTTTGAAGACCTACCGGATGAAAAAGTGGGCTCGCGGGAGCTGGACGACGATACGCTTGCCAGCTATCAGAAACAGTTTAACTACAGCAGCGAAGAGCTGGATTCAGTGATCCGCGTGCTGGGCGAGAATGGTCAGGAAGCCGTGGGTTCAATGGGCGATGACACCCCATTTGCCGTGCTTTCCAGCCAGCCACGCATTATTTACGACTATTTCCGTCAGCAGTTTGCGCAGGTGACCAACCCGCCAATCGATCCGCTGCGTGAAGCCCACGTCATGTCCCTGGCCACCAGCATTGGTCGCGAAATGAACGTCTTCTGTGAAGCAGAAGGCCAGGCGCACCGCCTGAGCTTCAAATCGCCGATTCTGCTGTGGTCTGATTTCCAGCAGCTCACCACGCTGGAAGAGGAACACTATCGCGCCGATACGCTCGACATCACCTACGACGTGACCGAGAAGTCGCTGCACGAAACGGTGATGGCGCTGTGCGACGAAGCTGAACGCATGGTTCGGAATGGCACCGTCTTGCTGGTGTTGTCCGACCGTAATATTGCGAAAAATCGCCTGCCGGTTCCGGCCCCGATGGCCGTGGGCGCCATCCAGACTCGCCTCGTTGAGAAGAGCCTACGCTGCGATGCCAACATCATTGTTGAAACCGCCAGCGCCCGCGATCCGCACCACTTCGCCGTTCTGCTGGGCTTCGGTGCGACCGCTATCTACCCGTATCTCGCCTATGAAACCTTGGCGAAGCTGGTCGACAGCGGCGCCATCGATAAAAACTACCGCACCGTGATGCAAAACTACCGCAACGGCATCAACAAAGGGCTGTACAAGATCATGTCCAAAATGGGCATCTCGACTATCGCCTCTTACCGTTGCTCTAAGCTGTTCGAAGCGGTGGGTCTGCATAAAGAAGTGTTCGAGCTTTGCTTCCAGGGCGCGGTCAGCCGCATCGGCGGGGCAGGCTTCGGCGACTTCCAGCAGGATCTGCTGAACCTGTCCAAACGCGCCTGGCTGGTACGTAAGCCGTTGGATCAAGGTGGCCAGCTGAAATTCGTTCACGGCGGGGAATACCACGCCTATAACCCGGACGTAGTACAGACGCTGCAAAAAGCGGTGCAGAGCGGCGAGTACAGCGACTATCAGCAATACGCGAAACTGGTTAACGAGCGCCCGGTCGCCACGCTGCGCGATATGCTTGCGCTGAATCCGCAGGACGAGTCCGTCAAAATTGAAGACGTTGAGCCAGCGACCGAGCTGTTCAAACGCTTCGATACCGCGGCAATGTCCATCGGCGCTCTGAGCCCGGAAGCACACGAATCCCTGGCTGAAGCGATGAACAGTATCGGCGGGAACTCTAACTCCGGCGAAGGCGGCGAAGATCCGGCGCGCTACGGCACCAATAAAGTGTCCCGTATCAAGCAGGTTGCTTCCGGCCGCTTCGGGGTGACGCCTGCCTACCTGGTCAACGCCGACGTTATCCAGATTAAAGTTGCGCAAGGCGCGAAGCCGGGCGAAGGCGGTCAGCTGCCAGGCGATAAAGTGACGCCTTATATCGCCAAGCTGCGCTACTCCGTGCCGGGCGTGACGCTGATTTCACCTCCGCCTCACCACGATATTTACTCTATCGAGGATCTGGCGCAGCTGATTTTCGACCTGAAGCAGGTTAACCCGAAAGCGATGATTTCCGTGAAGCTGGTTTCCGAACCGGGCGTCGGCACCATCGCAACGGGCGTAGCCAAAGCCTATGCAGACCTGATTACTATTGCCGGCTACGACGGCGGCACCGGGGCAAGTCCACTGTCATCCGTGAAATACGCGGGCTGCCCGTGGGAACTTGGTCTGGTGGAAACCCAGCAGGCACTGGTGGCTAACGGCCTGCGCCATAAGATTCGTCTGCAGGTGGACGGTGGGCTGAAAACCGGCCTCGACATCATCAAGGCAGCCATTCTTGGGGCAGAAAGCTTCGGCTTCGGTACCGGGCCAATGGTTGCGCTGGGCTGTAAATACCTACGAATTTGTCACCTGAACAACTGCGCTACCGGCGTGGCAACTCAGGATGACAAACTGCGTAAAAACCATTACCACGGCCTGCCGTTCAAAGTGACCAACTACTTTGAATTCATCGCCCGCGAAACCCGAGAACTGATGGCACTGCTGGGCGTGAAACGTCTGGTTGATTTGATTGGCCGTACCGACCTGCTGAAAGAGCTGGACGGGTTTACGGCGAAGCAGCAGAAGCTGGATCTCTCTGCCCTGCTGAAAACGGCTGAACCGATGCCGGGCAAAGCGGTGTACTGCACCGAGCATAACCCGCCGTTCGATAAGGGCGACCTTAACGCACAACTGCTGAACCAGGCACAGGCGTATGTGGACGACAAGCAGAGTAAAACGTTCTGGTTTGATATTCGCAACACCGACCGTTCGATTGGAGCTTCGCTCTCCGGCTACATTGCCCAGCAACATGGCGATCAAGGCCTGGCGTCAGATCCAATCAAGGCGCACTTTAACGGCACCGCAGGCCAGAGCTTCGGCGTCTGGAACGCGGGCGGCGTTGAGCTGCACCTGACCGGCGATGCCAACGACTATGTCGGTAAAGGTATGGCGGGCGGGCTGATTTCTCTGCGTCCACCGGTAGGCTCAGCCTTCCGCAGCCACGAAGCGACCATTATCGGCAACACCTGCCTGTATGGCGCCACCGGCGGGAAGATGTATGCCGCAGGCCGTGCAGGCGAGCGTTTCGCGGTGCGTAACTCCGGGGCGATTACCGTGGTTGAAGGCATCGGCGATAACGGCTGTGAATACATGACCGGCGGTATCGTCTGTATTCTGGGCAAAACGGGGGTTAACTTCGGGGCTGGTATGACGGGCGGTTTCGCCTACGTACTCGACGAAGACGGTGAATTCCGCAAACGCGTGAACCCGGAACTGGTTGAATTACTCAATGTGGAAGAGCTGGCGATTCATGAAGAGCACCTGCGAGGCATGATCACCGAACACGTTCAGCTGACCGGCTCCCAGCGCGGCGAAGAAATCCTGGCCAACTGGCCGGCATTCGCCTCGAAATTCACCCTGGTTAAACCGAAGTCCAGTGATGTTAAAGCATTGTTGGGTCACCGCAGTCGTTCCGCAGCTGAGCTGCGGGTGCAGGCGCAGTAAGAGGTCACGATGAGTCAAAACGTTTATCAATTTATCGACTTGCAGCGCGTTGATCCGCCGAAGAAGCCGCTGAAGATCCGCAAAATTGAATTTGTGGAAATCTACGAGCCATTCTCTGAGGGGCAGGCCAAGGCTCAGGCCGACCGCTGCCTCTCCTGCGGCAACCCGTACTGCGAGTGGAAGTGCCCGGTTCATAACTACATTCCAAACTGGCTGAAACTGGCCAATGAGGGACGCATTATTGAGGCAGCCGAGCTGTCTCACCAGACCAACAGCCTGCCGGAAGTCTGCGGCCGCGTTTGCCCGCAGGACCGCCTTTGCGAAGGCTCCTGCACGCTGAACGACGAGTTCGGGGCGGTAACTATCGGTAACATCGAGCGCTATATCAACGATAAAGCGATTGAGATGGGCTGGAAGCCGGACCTGACCGGCGTGAAGCAAACCGGTAAGCGCGTGGCTATCATCGGTGCAGGCCCTGCCGGGCTTGCCTGTGCAGACGTTCTGGCACGTAACGGCGTGAAGGCGGTGGTTTACGACCGACACCCAGAAATCGGCGGTCTGCTGACCTTCGGTATTCCAGCCTTTAAGCTGGAAAAAGAGGTGATGACCAAGCGTCGCGAAATCTTCAGCGGGATGGGAATTGAATTCAAACTCAATACCGAAGTGGGCCGCGACGTGCAGATGGACGAGCTGCTGAGCGAATACGATTCCGTGTTCCTGGGCGTCGGCACCTATCAGTCGATGCGCGGTGGTCTCGAAAATGAAGACGCGCCTGGCGTGTATGACGCCCTGCCGTTCCTCATCGCCAATACCAAGCAGATCATGGGCTTCAGCGAAACAGCTGAAGAGCCGTATGTCAGCATGGAAGGTAAACGCGTTGTCGTGCTGGGCGGCGGGGACACCGCTATGGACTGCGTGCGTACTTCAGTGCGCCAAGGTGCAACCCACGTGACCTGTGCCTACCGTCGTGACGAAGAAAATATGCCGGGCTCCAAACGCGAAGTGAAAAACGCGCGCGAAGAAGGCGTGGAGTTCCAGTTCAATCTGCAGCCGCTGGGCGTGGAAATTAACGCAAATGGCCGGGTGTGCGGTGTGAAAGTGGCCCGTACCGAGCTGGGTGCGCCGGATGCGAATGGCCGTCGTCGCCCGGAGATCGTCGCCGGCTCCGAGCACGTATTGCCTGCCGATGCGGTGGTAATGGCCTTCGGTTTCCGCCCTCACAGCATGACCTGGCTGGAGCAGCACAGCGTTGAGCTGGACAGCCAGGGGCGCATTCTCGCACCAGAAGCTAGCGAGAACGCTTTCCAGACCAGCAACCCGAAAATCTTCGCCGGTGGCGATGCGGTTCGCGGTTCCGATCTGGTGGTCACCGCTATTGCTGAAGGGCGTAAAGCCGCAGACGGGATCCTGAACTTCCTCGAAGTATAAGCGTTAAAATCTGGCGGCTCAGGCTGCCAGATTGCGCCGAATCCTCCATAAAAAAAGCCAGTCTTTCGACTGGCTTTTTGTTATTTCACCACGCGCAGTGCGGGGCGACCACCGCGAGGAGGCGGCGGCGGATCGTCATCCGGGTTATTGTCATCATCGCCGTGATCCGGGCGATCGCCGTCAATAACCTGCATAACTGTTTCAGTCTCACCGATGACTGGCTGGTCATCGTTGTGGCTTTCAGCGTCTTCATCATAGCCCGCTTCCGGCTCAAACATGGTGCCCGCGCCATTTTCACGTGCATAGATAGCCAACACGGCAGCCATAGGTACGTTAACCTGGCGAGGTACGCCGCCGAAGCGCGCGTTAAAGCGCACTTCGTCATTGGCCAGCTCCAGATTCCCTACGGCTCGCGGTGCAATGTTCAGCACAATTTGCCCGTCACGCGCATACTCCATCGGAACCTGTACGCCCGGTAGTGTGATATCTACCACCAGATGCGGCGTGAGCTGGTTATCCAGCAGCCACTCATAAAAGGCCCGCAGCAGATAAGGACGGCGCGGCGACAGCTGCGACATATCCATCAATTAGCCTCGGGTCTGCAGACGCATTTCGCGCTCAGGTTCGGTCAAAGAGGCCAGGAAGGAGTCACGCTCGAAGACGCGGGTCATGTACCCTTTCATCTCTTTGGAGCCCGCACCTGTCAGCTCAATGCCCATCTGCGGCAAGCGCCACAGCAGCGGAGCCAGATAGCAGTCGACCAGACTGAACTCGTCGCTCAGGAAGAAAGGCTTCTGGGTAAAGACCGGGGCGATACTCAACAGCTCTTCACGCAGCTGCTTACGAGCGGCTTCCGCTTCCTGCGCTGAGCCGTTCATCACCACGTTCATCAACGAATACCAGTCTTTCTCAATGCGGTGCATGTACAGACGGCTTTCACCACGCGCAACCGGATAAACCGGCATCAAAGGTGGGTGCGGGAAACGCTCATCAAGGTATTCCATGATGATGCGGGATTCCCACAGCGTCAGCTCGCGGTCAACCAGGGTCGGTACGCTGTGATTGGGGTTGAGGTCAATCAGATCCTGAGGCAGGTTATCCGTTTCCACATGCTCAATTTCAACGCTAACACCTTTCTCAGCCAGGACGATACGGACCTGGTGGCTGTAGATGTCAGTAGGACCGGAAAACAGCGTCATCACCGAACGTTTGTTGGCAGCGACAGCCATGAAAACCTCCAAGTTTATCCAGAAAATTACTGCTAATAGCCGCAAGCGGCGACTAACCTGACCGTTATTACCCAATGCTTCGCCGAAACATCGCTGACGCCTTATCAGGGCGAAAACAACCGGATGCCGACATTTGGGCAGAAAATTGGATGATAGTTTACCAGATTTTACGGGTTTTGTGGTGGTCGTATATCGAATTTGCCTGAAAGGCAAATCATTTCAAGATGTTAGAAGCAATAATATAAATTACAGGCATAAAAAAACCCGGTACCAGGACCGGGCTTTTTGCCAACTGTCTTGCTGCCTGAACAGGCAGAGAACAATTAACGTTTGGAGAACTGAGGACGACGACGTGCTTTACGCAGACCGACTTTCTTACGTTCAACCTGACGAGCATCACGGGTAACGAAGCCAGCTTTACGCAGCTCGGAACGCAGGGACTCATCGTACTCCATCAGAGCGCGGGTGATACCATGACGGATCGCACCAGCCTGACCAGAGATACCACCACCTTTAACGGTGATGTACAGATCCAGTTTCTCAACCATGTCGACCAGTTCCAGCGGCTGACGAACTACCATGCGGGCAGTTTCACGACCGAAGTACTGTTCCAGAGAACGTTGGTTGATAACGATTTTGCCGTTGCCCGGTTTGATAAACACGCGAGCTGCGGAACTTTTGCGGCGACCAGTGCCGTAGTATTGATTTTCAGCCATTGCCTATAATCCCGATTAAATGTCCAGAACTTGCGGTTGCTGTGCCGCGTGGTTGTGCTCGGTGCCCGCGTAAACTTTCAGTTTACGGAACATTGCACGACCCAGCGGGCCCTTTGGCAGCATGCCTTTAACCGCGATTTCAATCACACGCTCAGGACGGCGGGCAATCATCTCTTCAAAGGTCGCTTGTTTGATACCACCGATGTGGCCGGTGTGGTGGTAGTACACTTTGTCAGTACGCTTGTTGCCGGTTACAGCAACTTTGTCAGCGTTCAGAACGATGATGTAATCACCAGTATCAACGTGCGGAGTGTATTCCGCTTTGTGCTTACCGCGCAGACGGCGAGCCAGTTCAGTAGCCAGACGACCTAAGGTCTTACCTTCAGCATCAACGACATACCAGTCGCGCTGTACAGTTTCTGGTTTAGCTGTAAAAGTTTTCATTAAAAGCTTACCCAATATATAGTTACACGTTGGTGAACACCCAAACGTTTAAAATCAGTCGAGGTTCACGCGACATTGTCCAGCAAACCTACCCCTTCGAATAGCCTATGCCGGCACGACAAAAGTTTTGGGAAAAAAACTTTGGTTGTAACGTGGGGTCGCAAGATTATAGAGAAGTCGACCTCAAAGATCGACCACAATTTGTCGTTGATATCACATATTCATCGTCACGGCAGATGAGGCCGACGTAAATACTCTTCACTTTGCATTTCCTGCAGCCTGGAAAGACAACGTTGGAACTCAAACTTAAGCCTTTCCCCTTGATAAATATTGAATAGCTCGGTCTCAGCAGACACCACCAGCTTGACGTGGCGTTCATAGAATTCGTCCACCATAGCGATAAAACGGCGTGCCTCACTCTCCATCAACGTTGTCATCACCGTTACATTAAACAGCAGGACGGTGTGGAACTGGCGCGAAAGCGCGATGTAATCATGTTGGCTGCGCGCGTCCACGCATAGCGTGCTGAAATCGATAGCCAGCGTCTGGTTTGCGGCCCCCATCGTCACCATTGGCCGATGGTTGATTTCCAGCACCGGCGCACCTTCGCGCGTTGCCCCGGCCAGAGCGACATAAAGCTTTTCCATTTGCAGCGCGGAGTCTGCATTCAGCGGTGACAGCCAAAGGTGCGCCTGAGTCAGCGTTCTCAGGCGGTAATCAATCCCGGCATCCACGTTCATCACGTCGCAATAGCGTTTGATTGCTTCGATGGCGGGTAAGAACCGCGCGCGCTGCAGCCCATTGCGGTACAAATCATCCGGCGGGATGTTCGACGTGGCCACCAGCGTGATGCCTCGCGCAAAAAGCGCTTTCATTAATGTACCCAGCAGCATCGCATCAGTGATATCAGAGACAAAAAATTCGTCGAAGCACAGCACATCTGTTTCGGCCTTAAAGCCGTCAGCAATAATTTCCAGCGGATCCGTGTGACCCTGCTGCTGCGCCAGCTCTTCGTGAACCCGAAGCATAAAGCGGTGAAAGTGCAGCCTGAGTTTGCGCTCTCCCGGCAAACTCTGAAAAAACATATCCATCAGCCAGGTTTTACCTCGCCCCACGCCTCCCCACATATACAAACCCCGGGCGGGCTCCTGCCCGGCCTGAACCTCTTTTTTACCGAACAGCTTGCCGAACTTAGTCAGCAACCCACCGGCAGGTGCAGGCGTTGGTGCAACGGACAATGCTTGCCAGATAGCGTCCAGGCGCATAATCGCTTCGCGCTGCACATCATCAGGTTGAAAACTGCCTTCTGCCAGGGCCTGCTGGTAGCGCGATGCAGGAGAGAGATTTTGCATGGTATTATTATCTTCCCTTTATAATCGGATAGCCGTTCACTGCCTTTTTCGAACCGGTTGTCCAAAAAAAGGCCGTTCTACCCTAAGCGATGCAGCGTCAGGATTCCACTTCTCTTAGGTTAACGGTTATAGTGGCTACATTACCCTACGGAATCACAAGATAACGGGAGAAGTTCATGACTTGGGAATATGCGCTTATTGGGTTAGTAGTGGGCCTTATTATCGGTGCCGTAGCCATGCGTTTTGGCAACCGTAAGCTGCGCCAACAGCAAGCTCTGCAGTATGAGCTGGAAAAAAACAAAGCGGAGCTTGAAGAGTACCGCGAAGAGTTAGTCAGCCATTTTGCCCGCAGCGCCGAGCTGCTGGATAACATGGCGCACGATTATCGCCAGCTGTACCAGCACATGGCAAAAAGCTCCAGCAGCCTGCTGCCGGAGATGACAGCGGAAGCCAATCCGTTCCGTAACCGTCTTGCCGAGTCTGAAGCCGGGAACGATCAGGCGCCGGTTCAGATGCCGCGTGATTATTCAGACGGTGCTTCCGGCCTGCTTCGCGCCGGTGCAAAACGCGATTAATCCCTGTTTTAGCTTTTCCGGGGCACAGTTCAGGTGCCCCATCCTTTCCTGACCCAGCTATCATTTAATTATCTTGTGCTTTCTTATTACGCCATTGTGAGTCGATTGATCTTTCAATAACATCAATTGCGTGAGTGGGCATTCCTTTTTCCAGGTGACGAGATCCAGCATCCAATGAAGAAACAAACACGGCTGTTGAATGCATTAGCGTTAAGCGTCGCTCTGACGCTCGGCGTATCCCCTCTGGCAAGCGCGTCACTGCCTTCCCAGGTTCCAGGCCAGCCGGCTTTGCCAAGCCTTGCGCCGATGCTGGAAAAAGTCTTACCGGCGGTCGTCAGCGTACAGGTTGAAGGCACCGCCTCAGCGTCCAGCCAGAAAGTGCCGGAAGAGTTCAAAAAATTCTACGGCGATGAAGCCCCCTCCGATACACCTCAGCAGTTTGAAGGCTTGGGTTCAGGCGTCATCATCAACGCCGCAAAAGGCTATGTCCTGACCAACAATCATGTGATTAATCAGGCACAGAAAATCAGCGTGCAGCTGAATGACGGGCGTGAATTTGATGCCAAACTGATTGGCGGGGACGACCAGAGCGACATCGCGCTACTTCAGTTGCAAAACGCGACCGGGCTTACCGAAATCAAAGTGGCCGACTCTGACAAGCTCAAAGTGGGTGATTTTGCGGTTGCGGTGGGTAACCCATTTGGCCTCGGTCAAACAGCGACTTCCGGGATCGTTTCCGCACTGGGCCGCAGCGGCCTGAACCTTGAAGGTCTGGAAAACTTTATTCAAACAGATGCTTCAATCAACCGTGGTAACTCCGGCGGCGCGCTGCTCAACCTGAACGGCGAACTGATTGGCATCAATACTGCGATTCTTGCTCCCGCAGGCGGCAGCGTAGGGATTGGTTTTGCTATCCCGAGCAATATGGCCCAAACCCTCGCCAAACAGCTGATGGAATTTGGTGAAATCAAACGTGGCCTGCTGGGAATAAAAGGCATGGAGATGAACGCCGACATCGCCAAAGCGTTTAACCTTTCCACCCAGCGCGGCGCCTTTGTCAGTGAAGTCCTGCCTCAATCAGGGTCGGCAAAAGCGGGCGTTAAAGCCGGGGATATCATCACCAGCCTGAACGGTAACCCGTTGAGCAGTTTCGCCGAATTACGAGCGAAAATTGCCACAACCGAGCCCGGCACCGTGGTGAAACTGGGCTTGATGCGCGACGGCAAACCACTGGAAGTGAGCGTGACGCTGGACAAGAGCACCGCCTCTTCCGCAAGCGCAGAAATGATCCTGCCGGCGCTGCAGGGTGCCACGCTAAGCGATGGGCAACTGAAGGACGGCGGCAAGGGCATTCGTCTAGATAACGTGGATAAAGGCACGCCTGCGGCTCAGGTTGGTCTGCACAAAGACGATATCATCGTCGGCATTAACCGTGAGCGAATTCATACCATCGCCGAAATGCGAAAAGTGCTGGAAACCAAGCCTGCGGTCATTGCACTGCATGTTGTTCGCGGCGAACAGAGCCTCTATTTGCTGTTGCGTTAACGGAAGCAGAGAAACGGACATCGTCTGTACGATGTCCGTCCAACTCATGCTATTCTGCGGTCGATCTCTCACTCATTAATTCAAACTCATGTTTCTAAAGATCTTACGTTCGGTGATCATTGGGCTGATTGTTGCGGGGCTGCTGCTGCTCGCGATGCCGTCGTTACGCAAAGCCGTTGGCCCACTTGTGCCTGCACAATATGACAGCACCGACGAAACGCCGATGAGCTTTAATCCGGCCGTGCGCCGCGCTGCCCCGGCGGTAGTGAACGTGTACAACCGCAGTGTGGGCAATAACGGCCAAAACCAGCTTCAAATCAAGACGCTAGGCTCCGGCGTTATCATGGACGGACGCGGTTACATCATCACCAACAAGCACGTGATCAACGATGCCGAGCAGATCATTGTCGCGCTCCAGGACGGGCGAGTGTTTGAAGCCCTGCTTATTGGGTCCGATAGCCTGACCGACCTGGCTGTGCTGAAAATCAACGCAACCAACCTGCCGATCATTCCTATTAACGGCAAGCGCCAGCCCCATATTGGCGACGTGGTCATGGCCATCGGTAACCCTTACAACCTGGGGCAGACGGTCACGCAGGGCATTATCAGCGCTACCGGGCGCATCGGCCTGAGTCCTTCGGGCCGACAGTCGTTCCTGCAAACTGACGCCTCAATTAACCGCGGTAACTCCGGCGGGGCGCTGGTGAACTCGCTCGGAGAACTGATGGGCATCAACACCCTGTCGTTTGACAAGAGCAATGACGGCGAAACGCCGGAAGGGATTGGTTTTGCGATACCAACCCAGCTGGCGACCAAAATAATGGATAAGCTTATCCGCGATGGCCGGGTTATTCGCGGCTACATCGGCATTGGCGGCAGAGAAATCACCCCGCTGCATGGCCCATCCACCGGCATCGATCAACTGCAAGGTATTATCGTTAATGCCGTATCCCCGGACGGCCCGGCAGCTCAGGCTGGTATTCAGGTTAACGACGTGATTATCTCGGTGAACCACAAACCGGCCATCTCGGCGCTGGAAACCATGGACCAGGTGGCGGAAATTCGCCCAGGCTCGGTGATTCCGGTGGAAGTCATGCGTGAAGACAAGAAACTCACGCTGCAGGTCACCGTGCAGGAATATCCCGCCGGGAGCTAAACGGCAGACATAAAAAAAACCGGAACCTGAGTTCCGGTTTTTTTTTATCCAGGCGTAGATTACTTAACGAATTCTTCGCCCAGCTGAATATCTTTCTTCAGGGTATCCAGCATGCCTTCCATCGCGTTTTTCTCAAACGCGCTGAGGGTGCCAATAGCTTTACGCTCAACGATACCGTTTTTACCCAGCAGCAGCGGCTGAGAGAAGAAACGTGCGTGCTCGCCGTCGCCTTCAACGTAAGCGCATTCCACAACGTTGCTTTCGCCTTTCAGAGCGCGAACCAGAGACAGACCGAAACGAGCGGCAGCCTGGCCCATAGACAGCGTTGCAGACCCGCCACCGGCTTTCGCTTCAACCACTTCAGTACCCGCGTTCTGGATACGTTTGGTCAGGTCAGCGACTTCCTGCTCGGTGAAGCTCACGCCAGGGATCTGGGACAGCAGCGGCAGAATGGTCACGCCAGAGTGGCCGCCAATCACCGGGACTTCGATATCCGTTGGCTGCTTGCCTTTCAGCTCGGCAACAAAGGTGTTGGAGCGGATGATATCCAGCGTAGTAACGCCGAACAGTTTGTTCTTATCGTAGACACCCGCTTTTTTCAGCACTTCTGCGGCAATTGCCACGGTGGTGTTCACCGGGTTGGTAATAATACCGATGCAGGCTTTAGGGGCGGTTTTTGCCACTTGCTCGATCAGGTTTTTCACGATGCCTGCGTTCACGTTGAACAGGTCGGAACGATCCATACCTGGTTTACGTGCAACACCTGCGGAGATCAGCACCACATCCGCACCCACCAGCGCAGGGGTGGCATCTTCGCCGGAGAAACCTTTGATTTTCACGTCAGTCGGGATATGACTCAGATCCACCGCAACCCCTGGGGTTACTGGCGCAATGTCATACAGAGAGAGTTCTGAGCCTGAAGGCAGTTGGGTCTTAAGTAGAAGGGCAAGCGCCTGGCCGATACCGCCAGCTGCGCCGAGGACTGCAACTTTCATCCTAAACTCCTTATTATGGTTAGCAAAATCGTGCCGTAACTCCATGCGGTGGCGACCATAATCCAGAGATGAGATAATTACAATCTTCCCGCCGCCAGATTGCGATATAAAGCAATCACCGACCGCGTTGCTGCTGCATTTACTCGCCGGGAGGAACGACGCCATAGCGCCCGGTCACGACCTGATGTGGTTACATCAACGGCGGTTACATTACCCCTCCGCGCACACCAAAACAACATCATTTTGATAACATTTAATTTACTTTGAAGCTTATTTGCGAGTCGTGACACAGGCATGTTCGCCGATAACGAAATTTGATAAAATCGCCCGCTTTCATAACATTATTTCATGCTGATCTCCGCCGGATGATTCTCCCACTCTATTCAGGCCGCCGTAAAACCAGGCATCTGGAGGAAGATGAACAATTTGCATAAAAATTCATTTAAATGCATAATAATGTTATCTCTTTTACCCAGGATAGGTTATTTATGCGTAACTCCTCAAAACAAGAAGAATTAGTAAAGGCTTTCAAAGCATTACTTAAAGAAGAGAAATTCAGCTCACAGGGCGAGATAGTTCAGGCGTTACAAAACGACGGCTTCGAAAACATCAACCAATCCAAAGTTTCCCGCATGCTGACCAAATTCGGCGCGGTAAGAACGCGTAATGCAAAAATGGAAATGGTCTACTGCCTGCCTGCCGAGCTGGGCGTCCCGACGACCTCCAGCCCGCTAAAAAACCTGGTTCTGGATATCGACTATAACGACGCCGTCGTAGTGATCCATACCAGCCCTGGCGCCGCACAGCTCATTGCTCGCCTGTTGGACTCACTGGGAAAAGCTGAAGGTATTCTGGGCACCATTGCCGGGGACGACACTATTTTCACCACGCCAGCCAATAACTTCACGGTGAAAGAGCTGTACGAAGCCATTCTGGTGCTGTTCGAACAAGAGCTGTAATCACTCCCCTCTTCCCAGCCCGCCGTCATGACGCGGCGGGCCTCTCATTCGGTAATCTTCCGTAAATAAACCTCAATCCAGCGTATGGAATTGCTTCAATACCATTCCGCAGGGCATTGTTCTGCGTGTTACCGCACAAATAGTTAAATTCACCCATATCTATGATTTTACTTATATTTAACAAAAAAGCCGTGATAAAAACGTCTTTTTAATAACTATCAGGAATAAAAAATCATTTCGTTAATTTAAAGTTGCATAGGCAACAATTAGCAGGGTATTAATTTTTCCCGTAACTAGTGTATACTTGATTTCGTGATGAGGGTCACAGAACGATGACCCAACCAAAAGAATACGACGAGGAAAAAACCATGAACATGAAAGCCACTTTAGTTACCGCCAGCCTGCTCTCCGCTCTGTCATTCGGCGTTTTCGCCGCTGACTCTATCGACGCTCAGCAAGCGCAGAATCGCCAGTCACTGGGTACCGTTTCCGTGGATGACATCGGCAGTTCTCCGATGGATATGCACGAAATGCTGAACCAGAAAGCTGAGCAAAACGGCGCTTCCGCTTATCGCGTGATCGAAGCCCGCACAGGTGGGCACTGGCACGCAACGGCAGAACTGTACAAATAAGCGTTCTTAGCCATAAGCCAGTTGAAAAGAGTTGAGTAGAAACGTTAAGCCTCGGCGGCCCCAAGTAGAAAAATCGCGATTAAGCCCTTCCGGCCGCCACGTTAAACCTTCAGGAGTAAAGACTATGAAAACCAAATTAACTATCGCCGCACTGAGCCTGCTGTCCGTTATCTCTTTAGGCGCTAACGCTGCCGCACATCAGGTCAACAGCGAACAAGCTCAAGGCCTGCAATCCATGGGATCCATTTCTGTAAGCCAGGTCGGCAGCGCGCCAATGGATATGCGTCAGGAATTGTCCCAGAAAGCCACAGAACAAGGTGCCTCTGCTTACCGCGTGATTGAAGCCCGTAGCGGCGATAACTGGCACGCGACCGCAGAGCTGTACAAATAAACCCTCGTCGTACTTGTCCTACGACTTTGCCCCCGCTCGCCGGGGGCTTTTTTATGGCCGCTGATCAAACGCTAGCCGTGAATGTTAAAGCGGAGCTGGCCTTCCAGTTCTTCTTCTGCCTCGTCAAAGAGCAAAATGAGCGCCCCGAACCTGCGCCGCTTGCTCTCCGGCAAATGTGCAAACTCGATCTCCACGGGCAGCGGTAACATTGACGCCGTGACTACGTCCCACAGGCTATCCAGATCGTGAACCTGCTCTTTGCGCAGCGCGAGTTGCTCCGCAAACTGGCAATAGAAAGCCAGGTTGTCGTCGATGTAGTTAAAATCAAAAGTAAATTTTTTCATCGCTGCCGTCCCGACTCTTTTAAGCAAGCGCTGAGCTAAAGCCCGCCGATATGTAGCGTTTTCACTTCAAGAAACTCGTCCAGCCCCAGCACGGAGCCTTCACGCCCTAACCCCGACTCTTTCACGCCGCCGAAGGGCCCAAGTTCCGTAGAAACAGCACATTCATTGATCCCAACCATGCCACTTTCCAGAGCCTGAGAGACGCGGAAAACGCGCTGTAAATTCTGGGTATAGAAATAGGCCGCCAACCCAAATGGCGTATTGTTGGCTCTTTCGATGACCTCTTCTTCCGTTTCAAAGCGGAAGCACGCCGCAAGGGGGCCAAACGTCTCTTCCCTGGCCAGTTTCATATCATCGTTAGCGTTGATGATGACGGTGGGCTGCCAGAAATTGCCGCCCAACGCATGGGGCTTGCCGCCGACAAGCGCTTTCCCACCTTTCGCCAACGCGTCATCAACATGCTCTCGTACTTTTTCGACCGCAGATTGCTCAATCAGCGGTCCGACAATCACGCCCTCTTCCAGGCCGTTGCCTACTTTCAGCTTCCGGACTTCTTCAGCAAGCTTATTCACAAAACTGTCGTACACATTTTGCTGAATGAAGAAACGGTTAACGCTGACGCAGACCTGGCCGGCATTACGGAATTTGTTAGCAATGGCACCTTTTACTGCCGCGTCGATATCCGCGTCATCAAACACGATATAAGGCGCATTGCCCCCCAGCTCCATCGACACTTTTTTCATCGTTTCTGCGGCGTTACGCATCAGCGTTTTACCCACCGCCGTCGAACCCGTGAAGGAGATTTTGCGCACCTGATGGCTGGCCATAATGGCATCGCTAATTTCCTGGGTTTTCCCGGCCACGGCATTCAATACGCCGTCCGGCACGCCGGCCTGCTTCGCCAGTTCCAGCAAAGCATAAGCGGAAAGAGGCGTGTTATTCGCGGGCTTTATCACTCCGGTACAGCCAGCGGCCAGAGCAGGCCCGAGCTTGCGGGTCAGCATCGCCATGGGGAAATTCCACGGCGTGATTGCCGCGACTACGCCGACGGGTTCACGCGTGGCCAGAATGCGAGAACCGGGCTTAACCGGAGGAATAATCTCGCCGTTGGCGCGTTTGCCCTGTTCAGCAAACCACTGAATGAAGCTGGCGGCGTAATCCACTTCACCCTCAGCCTCTTTGAGCGGCTTCCCCTGCTCAAGGGTCATTAACCGGGCGAGCCAGCTCTTGTTCGCCAGCATCAGTTCAAACCAACGGTAGAGAATTTCAGATCGCTGTTTGGCAGTTTTCGCCCGCCAGGCGGGGAAAGCTTTGCTGGCGGCCTCAATCGCGGCTTCGGTTTCTCGTTTGCCGGCTCTTGCCACTCTAGCCACTATTTCTCCCGTAGCAGGATTCAGCACATCAAAAGTGTCTTCGAGCGAATGCCACTTGCCTGCGACCAGATAGCCGGTTTTAAAAAGCTCACTTTGCTGGAGTGTCTGATTCGTCATAATAGCTCCTGTTCCTAAGTGTTCATCCCATGGACCGCAGTTAAGTATAGATAGAAAAAAGCCGACGCAGGCGTCGGCTCTCAGTGCAAGGTTTTGGGCTCAGGCATTAATCAGCGTGTGCCGGTAGCGGTGCAAAATATCCGCCAGCCGCTTCACCGGCTCGGTGACCTGCCGCGGCGCTTCCCACAGGCGAAGCTTCTCTTGATAGATTTCCAGCTCGCCTAAAAGTCTTTCGTAATAGCGCTCTCGCTTATCATCACTGCTGGCAGAAATCACCTTATCTGCCGTTTTACGCAACTGCCGGTGGAAGGCAGAGAGATCGTCATTGACCGGGATAGGCGCATCGCGCAGGCGTTGATGTGCGATGATTAGCGTCAACGCAAGGCGATAACGATCTATGTCGCCCGGGAACATGTTCAACAGTAAAAACAGCTGCTGATACAGCGCTGGAAGGTGGTTCTCTTTCCGCCGGGCATTATTGGTCGTCAGCGCCGATACCGCAGCGGAGACAAACTGGTTCAGTAGCGTGCGGCCCGTGCGCTCTTTCGAATTATCTCGGATCAGCAGGATCACCATCATGGCCAGGAAGCAACCGACGATCTGCCCCAGCGCACTGTCGAGGAAGCTGCTGAAATGGAAAGTCATCGGGTTATCCAGCACGATAATATTTATCGTTCCGGCCAGCGCTCCCATAGAACCCAGCCGCCGTTTCTGCACCTCAATGCCCATAAAGAAACCCAGCAGGGCCAGACTGATACACAGCAGTAGCATACTCTGCTGCGTGGACGGCAGCACCACAAGGAAGTAGAACGCGCCGAGCGGCAGCGCCACCAGCATGCCATACAGGAAGTCGAGCGAAACCATGCGCGGGTTAGGCAGGCGCATTGCCAGCGCCGTCACCACCGCAATCATCACCATCGCGCCGCTGCCGGATGTCCAGCCGGTCCAGAGCCAGAACAGGCTTCCAAGCACGCAGGAAATAGTCGTGCGCCAGAAGTTAATCATCGCGTGATGGCCCTCGGCGGATTCCACCTTCACCACCGCTTCACCGTTCAGCACTTCTTCTTCAATCGCACTCACGCGGCTATTCCCAATAAACCCGCGCTTCAGCAACAGATAGCGGGTCGAGGCGGAAACCCAGGATCCGATGGTTATTGGCGTGGCCTTTTCGCCCATCGCAGATATCGCTCGGCGCAGCACTTTCATCCGCTTATAAACGTCGTCGGCGGTTTCCACTTCGACGGCAAAAAGCTGGCGGAATTCTGGCGTGACGTATTCGGGCCGGGTGTTTTGAATCAGGAAAGTTTCACAGGCCTGGGTGATCAGCGTCAGCGAAAGAGTGTTGATCGCTTTCAGTCGTCGGTTGGCCTTCGCCCAGCGGGCGGATTCCATATTCAGGTTGGCACGCATGCCGTTCAGCGCGGTGACTTTACGCACCAGACCGCTCCAGGCTTTATCCACCTCTTCTTTGTCGCCGTGGGCAATACAAAGCTGCATCAGGCGGTATTGGTCCACCAGCAGGTTATCCAGTTCCCGGTCAATCTCCTGCTTGATGGAACGCGGAGAAAACAGCAGGTCGGCGACGATGGCACACACAATCCCGATAACGATTTCGCTACAGCGTTCAACGGCAAACTGCGGCGTAGTCAGCGGAGCAACCTGAATAGTGACCACAATAATCAGTGCGGTGTAGCCCGCGAGGCCCCAGGCGTAGGAGTTTTCGACGCGAACAAGCGACGAGATCCAGGTACAGAATCCGGCCCAGATACAGCACACCAGCAGCATGACAACCGGGGCACGGATCAGCGTGATAATGATGACCAGCGCGGCCGCACAGCCAATAAATGTCCCGATAATGCGCAGCATCCCGCGGTAGCGTATGGCCCCGGAATAAGGCTCTCCTCCAGCGGCAAAGGCAGGCCCGGCGGCAACAATCGCGGCGGTCAGCACCGCCCAGCGCGGCGTTTCCAGCTCAAAGTGAAAACCGACAAACACCGCCAGAACAATGGCGAAAGCGAGCTTTATCGCAAAGCGGACGTGCAGCCTGGAAATGTTATACATAGCGGCCTGCTTAACCGAACTCGCGCAGACGATGCATCAGCTTAATAAAAGCTGAGTCATTCTCCGCTTTGCGGTCTTTTTCTCCCGTCACAACGACAGTGGCCGTTGTCCCGGCGGGATACAGATTTCCCATCTGTTCATCAAGGCGGATTCTGACCGGCACGCGCTGAGCAAGGCGCACCCATTCAAGGTTGGAGTCGACCGTTGCCATCCCTTTTGAATCACTGGTACTGCTGGCGTTCGTCACCCCGGCAGAGATGCTGTCGACGCTGCCGCGCAGCACGCGGTTACTGCCGAGCGGCGTGATCTGTACGCGATAGCCCGGACGAATGCCTTCCAGTTTGGTCTCTTCCATATAGGCCAGAATGTAGAACGAATTCTGTTTCACCAGCGCTACGGACGCCGCGCCGCGGTTAATAAATTCTCCGGTGTGCACGTTAAGGTTGGTTACCCAGCCGTCCGCTGGGGCACGAATGACCGTGCGCTGCAGGTCTAGTTTGGCCAGATCGCGCGTCGCCTGGGCTTTATCTAGCTGATGAAGAACGGTTTGCAGCGAGTTGTTGGACTGATCAATCTCTTCGCGCGACATGGCCTGAATGCCAAGGGAGTTACGCCGCCCGGCTTCACGACGCTTTTCAGAGGACAGCGCCTGGTAATAAGCCACGTCTGCTTCGGCCTGCTCGAGCGCTTTCTGGTAGCGCGGCTGGTCGATGGTGAACAGCACCTGGTCTTTTTTCACCAGTTGGTTGTCCTGAACGTTCACGCTGGTGATAAGCCCGGACACGTCCGGCGCAATAGCAACAACGTCAGCGGTGAAACGCGCGTCTCGTGTCCACGGGGATTCGGTGTAAAACACCCACGCACGGAAGATAGCGATGAAGGCCAGCAGCACCAGCAAAAGCGTGATAGCGGTACGGGTTATGTTTCTTGTTAGTATTTTCACATCAACCTCAAACGAACAAACGCGAAATCAGATAAAAAAGGCAGCAATAGAGCGCTGTATTGAATAATGCAGGGTGCCAGACAAAATCATAAATGCCGGTTGGGGTCAGCAGCCGACGCGCCAGCCAGAACGCGGCGAGCGACAGAATTAATTCGAAGAATATCGGCGGAAAGGAAAGACCGAATATTACGATAACCGGAAATAGACTCATTTTGACCTTGATAAGATAATGCAGGCGATACATAACTCGACGGCAAACCGCGACGGAGAGGCCAGAAAAGGCGGGCGAGCGTGCGGTATGAGTTATGTTAATAATAATATATTAACGTAACTGTTACCCTGTTATCTATAATGTGTGATCTAAATCACTTTTCACTCAGAGTGAACAATGGAACGACTGAAACGTATGTCGGTGTTTGCCAAAGTCGTTGAACTTGGCTCCTACACCGCTGCCGCAAGGCAGCTACAAATGAGCGTCTCTTCCATCAGCCAGATCGTGTCCAAACTGGAAGATGAGCTGCAGGTGAAACTGCTTAACCGCAGCACCCGCAGCATTGGCCTGACCGAAGCCGGCAAAATTTATTATCAAGGCTGCCGCAAAATGCTGCACGAAGCACAGGAAGTCCACGAGCAGCTTTACGCCTTTAACAACACGCCTATCGGCACGCTGCGCATCGGTAGCTCATCAACTATGGCACAGAATGTTCTCGCCGACATGACCGCCGAAATGCTGCGTGAACATCCCGGCCTGACCGTCAACCTGGTCACCGGCATACCGGCACCTGACCTGATTGCCGATGGTCTTGATTTGGTCATTCGCGTCGGCGCTTTGCAGGATTCGAGCCTGTTTTCCCGCAGGCTGGGGTCAATGCCAATGGTGGTTTGTGCCGCCAAAAGCTATCTGCACATTCACGGCACGCCGGAAAAACCCGCTGATTTGGCTAACCATTCATGGCTGGAATACAGCATCCGGCCGGATAACGAATTTGAGCTGATTGCGCCCGAAGGGATCTCGACCCGCCTGTTGCCGCAGGGCCGCTTTGTCACCAACGATCCGATGACGCTCAGCCGGTGGCTGAAAGCCGGGGCAGGTATTGGCTATGCGCCGCTGATGTGGGTGATCGACGAGATCAATAGCGGACAGCTGGAGATCCTCTTTCCGCGCTATCAGTCCGATCCCCGTCCGGTGTACGCGCTGTATACCGAAAAAGACAAACTGCCGCTGAAGGTGCAGGTATGTATTAACTATCTGACGAACTATTTTGTGAAGGTAGCGGAGCTTTATCAGGGCGTGCAGGGCAGGAACGGGAAAGCAAAACAAACGGGCCGGAGCTAGTCCGGCCTCATATTAACTCAGGCAGTGCCGCCCACGGTCAGGTTATCAACCTTCAGGGTTGGCTGGCCGACGCCAACCGGTAGGCTTTGGCCTTCTTTACCGCAGACGCCGACGCCGTTATCCAGCGCCAGATCGTTCCCAACCATCGAAATTTGCTGCATGGTTTCGATGCCGGACCCAATCAGCGTGGCGCCTTTCACCGCCTTGGTCACCTTCCCTTTTTCAATCAGGTAGGCTTCCGAGGTGGAGAACACAAACTTGCCGGAGGTGATTTCTACCTGGCCGCCGCCGAAGTTTGGCGCGAAGATACCGTAATCCACGGACTCGATAATCTCCTGCGGCGTAGATTTCCCGGCCAGCATGTAGGTGTTGGTCATGCGCGGCATCGGCAGATGGGCATAGGACTCACGGCGACCGTTCCCGGTAGGCGCAACGCCCATCAGGCGCGCATTCAGCTTGTCCTGCATATAGCCTTTAAGAATGCCGTTTTCGATCAGCACGTTGTACTGACCCGGCACGCCTTCGTCATCAATAGAGACGGAACCACGGCGGTTAGCCATCGTGCCATCATCCACCACGGTACAGAGTTCGGAGGCCACCAGCTGGCCCATCTGGCCGCTGAAGACCGAAGTACCGCGACGGTTAAAGTCGCCTTCCAGACCGTGCCCGACCGCTTCGTGCAGCAGCACGCCTGGCCAGCCTGCGCCCAGTACCACCGGAAGCATTCCCGCCGGGGCCGCAACGGCGGACAAATTAACCATCGCCATGCGCACGGCTTCTTTCGCCCAGGCATCAGCCCGTACTTCGCCGTTCACGCTTTCCAGGAAATACTCATAGCCAAAACGACCGCCGCCGCCGCTTGCACCGCGCTCGCGTTTGCCGTCTTCTTCAACCTGAACGCTAACCGACAGGCGCACCAGAGGGCGAACATCTGCCGCCAGCGTCCCGTCCGTGGCCGCAACCAGGATCAATTCATACACGCCAGTCAGGCTGGCGCTAACTTCCTGCACGCGGGCATCTGCAGAGCGTGCAACGCTGTCCACGCGTCTCAGGATGTCGAGCTTCTCTTCACGCGTCATGCTTAGCAGCGGATCGGCGCTGGTATAAAGCGCACTATGCGGAACGTTACCCAGCGTACGTGCGCGCCCGTCGCCCTGCTCACGAACGATGCTGCGAGCCGCATGAGCGCTTTGCTCCAGCGTCTGCAAAGTAATTTGATCGGCATAGGCAAACCCGGTTTTTTCACCGCTCACCGCACGAACGCCAACGCCCTGATCGATATTCCATGAACCGTCTTTAATAATGCGGTCTTCCAGCACCCAGGATTCATGATAGCTGGACTGGAAATAGAGATCGCCGTAGTCGAGACGGCGCTCGGACAGCTGCCCGAGAATGGAAAACAGATCTTGATGGGTTAAGCCATTCGCAGACAGCAACTGCTCACTTACCAGGTTAAGACTCATCGTTTCGCTACTCTTATTGCTTATCGCCTGTTTGGCGAGGAATGGTTTATTTATGGAGCTTGCGGCAATTAACCGCTAACGTCAAATCAGTGAGCTTCGCTGGTGCGCGGCTGCCGCAGCACTTCATCAATTTTCGGTTTATCTACCGGGCCGGTAATGCTGTAGCGCAGCACCGAGATTTTGCTCCACAGCGGGCCAAGCACTTTACTGGCGGCAAACACCGCGGCACCGATTATCGGGTTAACCGCAAAAGCAGTAGCCACGCCCACTGTCGCGGAGATTTCAGGGGCAACGACCGCTTCCATATTTAGCTCGCGACGGACTAAGTCCACCGAGCCTTTCATCGCGATATCCGCCTCAAGCCCGTCAACCAGCGTGTCGTCAGTATGTAATACGCCATCTTTTATCCAGGCGGTGCTGCGAATCGAGTCGTAGTAGAATCCGCTGCCAAAGGTATCGCTAAAATCGAAACGGAGTTTGCGAAGCAGCGCGTCAAAGCTGACCAGACGCAGAAGCTGGCCCGCATGGCCCGTGCTGACGTCGGTAATTTGCCCTTTCCCCAGCTTGGTATGCAGAATACCGTTCAGCGAAGCTTCATCCGGCTTCCAGGGCACCGCCCGCCAGTGCAGGTCATAATCAACGTCGAAAGAAGAGCCCTGCAGCGGCGTTTTCACTCCAAAGAAGTTCGCGGCCGCATCGAGCTTCTCGCCCTTCAGCTTGCCTTTCAGGGAAGTACGTTCGCTGCCGGGCTTATTCACCCATTCACCGTCGGCGGTGAGGCGAGCAAAGCCGGTATCAATCAGCCCATTGGCCAGCCGCAGCGTATCGCCATTAATGGTCACATCCCCATCGATACGGCCATATTTCTGTCCCCACAGCCAGCACTCCGCACAGCGCAACTGCACATTTGGCCAGCCCCGGAAGCTAAGCGTATCGCCGCTTTCCGGGACCTGCAGCGTCTCCGTTCCGTTTGCACCACTCGGGAGAACGCTCCAGTTCGGGTTGAAATAAAGATACTTAACGCTGGCCTGCCAGGGCGCGTTGTTCTTCATGCTCAGCGAGGCATTAATTTCACGCCCCTGGGCCTCAACCTGCGTGCCGTTCATCTCCGGGCGAGAAACCAGGCTCAGGTTATGCCATTGCTGGCCCGCCAGCGTTAATGCCGGGGTCCGCAGTGTCACTGCGGACGGGAAGACGGCAGATCCCCCAACGCTGTCCGCCGCGCCTTCACTGAAGAGCGCCAGCCACTGAGCGCCGTCCATTGCAGGGAGATCGAGTTCCAAGCCCGGTTGCTCTGGCAGAGGCGGCACAGTTTTACTGTCTGTCGCCCAAATAGCCCGGTCGAGGGTGAGTTTCTTATTCAGCAACCAGCGGCTGGAGAAGTGATTGAGCGCGCCTGCATTGCCCGTGAGATCGAAGCTCTTTAAATCGCCCTTAACGGCGATATTCAGCGGCAGCGCTGCCCCGGATTTTTTATCTACAGGCGCAGGTAAGTGACTGCTCACATTCTTCAGATCGCCCGCCAGATTGACCTTGTAACTGGCACTGCCGTGATAAGGCAGCGTAATACCCACGTCGCCTTTCCACGCGATGTTCCCGCTGAGCGCGTCGTTGACCTGCTTCGGCAACACACCGGTTTTATTGGGCTGCCAGTCGCCGCTCAGGTTGACGCCAATCTGATAGTCTTTATCGCCAGTTTTGGTGTTGAAGTTCAGGCTCACCGGCTGATTAAACCAGCTCGCGCTCATCGCTTCACTCTGCAGGTCACCGTTGGTAAAGCTGAATTTGCCGCTCAGATTATGCAGCGTACTGTTCAGCGGTTTGATCAGCAGCGTGTTGTTGTTCAGCCGCACATCGCCTTTGGCCGTTGTCATTTCACCAGTGAGAGGAATATCCAGATGTAAGCGGGCATTCACATCGCCGCCAATCTGGAGTTCATCCAGCGCGGCAGCCAGGGAATCATCCAGCGGCGTATCTTTGAAATAAGGCCCTACCGCATTGCCCGGGCCATTGATGTCGGCATCTATCAGCAGCTTTTCTTTGGCATAATCGGGGATGTTTGCCGTCAAGTTAGTGGCCGTTACACCGCCCAGCTTGACCGACTTGCTGTTCATCCACAGCCCGTTATTGATGAAATCTAGCGTGATATCGAGGTTTTCCAGCGCAGGCCAGTCCGGCTGGAAAGCAAATTTTGCGTTACGAAGCGGGACGTAGACCTCAAACTGGCCTTCGTTGTGCTCGTAGGGGAAAAGATGTGGGTTGCCGCCGTAAACCAGCGTGGCGTTATCGGCCTGGCCACCCTGAATCGCCGAGCTGAGATAATCCGTCAGCTCTTTACCCATCAGGTTTTCCGGAAAGTAGCGCCAGGCGTCCGCACCGTTATCGGTGCTAATGCCCGCCAAAATTCCCAGCCACGGATCGCCGCTGGCGGGCTGGAAGTAGCGGAAATCGCCACGCGCCCAAACGGAGCGAGCCTTAACGTCGATATTCTTGCCGTCTAGCTGGAAGCCGTCTGCGTTTTTCTGCCAGGCAAGCGTCGCTACGCCTTTCTCAATCTCAAGCGGCGCGCGGAAGACGGTTTCATAAGGCATTTTTGCGTCGGTTATTTCGGCATTAAGCTGCCCGTTTGCGACGCTGCCGGTCACCGACCCTGAGAAGTGCTCCGCGCCAGGCAACAGTTTCCACTGCTTCCAGCTCACATCTTTCCACCGGGCCTGCATACGAGTCAGCTCGGTTTGCTGGAGTGGAATGTCCAGCGCCAGCACGTCAATGTGGCCCTGAGGCTGCAACGAAGTCCAGATATCCCCCAGCTGCGGCGAAATTTTGGCGGCAATCGGCAACAGGCCATTAAACCTGTCCAGTTCCATATTGCTGGCGCGTACGC
Organism: Cedecea sp. B1(4); assembly: GCF_059414925.1. Taxonomy (NCBI): domain Bacteria; kingdom Pseudomonadati; phylum Pseudomonadota; class Gammaproteobacteria; order Enterobacterales; family Enterobacteriaceae; genus Cedecea; species Cedecea sp. B1(4). The sequence goes on from NZ_JCAHMZ010000006.1 coordinate 536,800, forward strand.
GAAGTTCATCGCTGCGCTGGCTTTGTTTCCCGCCTACATCCTGCGGGGCTACCCAGGCCACAGAGAGCGAGCCTTTCGGCCACGCCTGGTCATCCAGCGTGATATTGGTAGAAGGGACGGAGATCTGCCAGCTGGATTTCTCCCGGCTGACCTGAGCGGTAAGATTATCGACCGAAAGCGAGTGCGTCACGCTACCGGAACCTGGCCAGCTTGCCCCGCCTTTTTTCAGCCAGATGCTGCCGCCGCTGATATCCCCTTCTTTCACGTCCATCCAGGCTTCAAGGCTAAAACGGGCGCTTTTCAGGTCGACATTGTCTTCCATCCAGCGGCCCAGCCAGGGCTTCACGTCTACATCATCTGCCTGCAGCCAGACCTTGCCGTTGTTCAGAATCCCGTTTTCATCTCGCAGATCCATACGAACGTTGGCCACGCCGTGCTGGCCGTTAAAGCTGGACAGGCTGACCTGGCCTTCCGCGCGGTGGCGGTTTTTACCGTTAAGCCAGGTCAGCTGAGGAATAGAAAGTTCGGCTCGCTGGCCGGAGAGCGTCAGGAAGCTAAGGGAGCTGTCGCGAAGATCGAAGTGATCGAACTGACGAAGGAAAAGATCGCTGATTTTGTCCGCTTCCAGCGTACCATCTCCGCCGTTCTGGCTGAGCGGCGTGTTGGTACGCATTTGCAGCTGATAGAAGGTCAGGTCGCGAAACTGCCAGCGAGCGTGCAGCAGGCTTTGCCAGACATCCAGCGCCAGCGTAACGCGTTTGATACTCAGCGTGCCGCCATCTTTGAGGCCGGCCTTAACGTCGCGAACATCAAGCGTGGGGCCAAAATTCTCCCAGCTTGCCTGTAAATTACTGGCTTCCACCGGCACACCGGTGGCGGCTTCAATCTTATCCAGCAGCGCGGGCCGCCAGGCATCCAGGTGCGGCAAAACGAGCCGCAGGCCACTCACCAGTAGCGCGACGATAACAACCAACGTTACGCCTGTGAGCAGCAGAATGCCGGGCAGTCGCCTCACCTTTCTCTCCTTGTCAGCCTTACGGGCAAAATGCGCATCCGCGCATTTGAGGTTGCTGACAAAGAGGGAAAAAGCGTGGTTTTTCCCTCTTTGTGATTATCAGCCGAAAATCAACGAATTGATTTTCCTGTTTTTTTTGACTAAACGTCTGGTATTTCTTCTATGACCAGAGGTTTGTCAGTCGTCTGCAATGCGCATTCGCGCATTTACATCATCACGACGTCGAACTGTTCCTGATTGTAGAGCGGTTCAATCTGAACTTTGACCTGTTTACCCACAAAGATTTCTACTTCAGCCAGCGCGTGAGACTCTTCGCTTTTCAACGCCTCGCCCACCGCAGGAGAAGCATAGACCAGGAAACGGTCGGAATCGTAGGCATGATGCACACGAACGATTTCACGCATAATTTCGTAGCAAACCGTTTCCACCGTCTTTACGGTGCCGCGACCGTGGCAGGTCGGGCATTCGTTGCACAGCACATGCTCTACGCTTTCGCGCGTGCGCTTACGAGTCATCTCAACCAGGCCGAGCTGGGAGAAGCCGTTAATGCTGGTCTTCACGCGATCTTTGCTCAGCGCCTGCTCGAGAGAATGCAGCACGCGGCGGCGGTGATCTTCATTACTCATATCGATGAAGTCGATGATGATAATGCCGCCCAGATTACGCAGCCGGAGCTGGCGCGCGATGGCCTGAGTCGCTTCAATATTTGTATTAAAAATTGTGTCGTCGAGATTGCGATGGCCCACGAACGCGCCGGTATTAATATCCACCGTGGTCATCGCTTCGGTCTGGTCAATCACCAGATAGCCGCCAGACTTCAGTTCCACCTTACGCTCCAGCGCACGCTGGATTTCATTCTCAACGTCGTAGAGATCGAAAATCGGCTGGCGGCCGCTGTAATGCTCGATTTTGCTGGTCATCTCCGGCATGTACTCGGCGGTAAATTCCAGCAGCATTTCGTAAGTCAGGCGGGAATCAACGCGAATTCTGTCCAACGCCGCGTCGGCAAAATCACGCAATACGCGCTGGGCCAGCGCCAGTTCACCGTACATCTGGTAGCGGGTTTGATTGCGTTTTTTACGCTCGCTGACCTTGGTCCATACGCGCTTCAGGTAAGCCGCATCAGAGGCTAAATCTTCTTCACACACACCTTCCGCAGCGGTACGAATAATGAAGCCACCATGCTCATCGCAATACTCATTCACGATACGCTTCAGGCGGTCGCGCTCGGCTTCGCTTTCGATACGTTGGGAAACACCCACGTGAGAAGCGCCGGGCATGAAAACGAGGTAACGGGAAGGAAGCGTGATGTCGGTGGTCAGGCGCGCGCCTTTGGTGCCCAGCGGATCTTTGACCACCTGCACCATTAAATCCTGTCCCTGGCGAACCAGTTCGGCGATGTCGCGCACGCTAAAGTTCTTTTGCTCCTCACCGGCGACGCACTCGGTGTGCGGCATAATGTCAGAAGCATGAAGGAATGCCGCCTTGTCCAGGCCAATATCTACAAACGCCGCCTGCATTCCAGGCAACACCCGGCTAACGCGACCTTTGTAGATATTCCCTACTATTCCGCGGCGCGCTTCGCGCTCAATATGAATTTCTTGCAGTATGCCACCGTCAATATAGGCCACCCGCGTCTCTGATGGGGTAACGTTGACTAATAGTTCAGCCGTCATCTTTTCCTCGTCCGTCACGCAGCGCGTGAAAATTGCTCAGCAACTCACCAGTTTCCACCAGCGGTAATCCCACCACTGCATGATAACTGCCATTAATCCTTTTAACGAAACAGCCACCAAGCCCCTGAATGCCGTAAGCTCCGGCTTTGTCCATAGGTTCACCGCTGGCAATATAATCGGCAATATCCTGTTCGGATAAGCGGCGGAACGTCACATCGGTCACCACCAACGCTTCCAGCACCTGACTGGCGTCGGCGATAGCAACTGCCGTCATCACCTGATGCTGATTGCCTGAGAGCAAACGTAGCATCTGTGCGGCATGCTCTGTATCCCGTGGTTTTTCCAGCACTTCGCCGTTAAAGATAACGATTGTATCCGCACCCAGTACAGGCAAATCTTCGGCGGCCATAGCCACTCCGGCCTGCGCTTTTTCGCGCGCCAGACGGCGAACGTACTGCTCCGCGCTTTCATGCGGCTGCCGCTGTTCTTCAATGCCAGGCACGAGGCGCTCGAAAGAAACGCCCAGCAGGGTCAGAAGCTCCTGACGGCGAGGCGAACCGGATGCCAGATACAACGTAGTCATGTTTACCTTTATTGCACAGCGAATTGCTGGCGAACTTTGCGCATTAACAGGAAAATCCAGGGCCACAGGATACCGTTAACTACACTACTCCAGAACACTTCCGGTCTGAAAGAGACGTTGATCACTAAAAATTCTGACCAGAAAACAATGATGTCTGTGACCAGCGAGAGCAGCATGACAACCAGCGCCTGCTGCCAAAGGGCGAGGTTACGGAAAAGCTGGTATTTCAGCGCCACCAGGTAAGCCACAATACTCAATGATAGAGCACGCACGCCGAGCGTGGAGCCGCTAATCAAATCCAGTATGGCGCCCACAATAAAACCCGTCCCGACGTTAACGCGGTGCGGCAGGGCTAAAATCCAGTAAAGCAGAATCAACAATACCCAATCCGGCCGGTAAAACTTGAGGTCATCCGGCCAGGGCATGACCTGCAGTAGCAGGGCAATCAAAAATGAAAGCCAGATAACCCAACGGCCCTGGCTGCGATAACTTCCCACTACTGTGCTCCCGTAGCAGGCTGTGTGATACCGGTTGCTGGCGCTGGGACCGGCGCAGGAGGGCCCATTGAACCCGGCGGCGGTAGAACCTGAGGCATCATCTGCATCAGGCGCTCATTGGCCACGCGGTGGACTTCCTCTGGCGGCATTGGCGACGAACCGTTTTTATCCGCGCCCCAAAGCAGCAACAGATAGCGCAGACGCTGCAGACCGGCGGTAGGACGAGCCTGAATCACGGTATAGGCGCGCTGGGTATCCAGCTTAACGGATGACACAACGCCAACCGGGTAGCCTTCAGGGAAGCGGCCGCCAAGACCAGAAGTCACCAGCACATCGCCGACACGAATATCGGTATTGGCCGGCAGATGCTCCAGCTGCAGATCGTCCGTGCAGCCGTTACCGGCGGCGATCACGCGGATATCGTTACGCAAGACCTGAATCGGCAGCGCGTGAGTGGCATCGCAGATCAGCAGCACCCGGCTGGTCAGCTTCGCGACTGCGACAACCTGGCCGACAACGCCTTTATCACTGATAACCGGCTGACCTTCGTACACGCCGTTCACGCTGCCCTTGTCGATCACCACCTGATCGCTGTACGGATCGTTAACGGTGGAGATGACCTGGGTCACCATTTTTTGTTCATCCTGACGCAGCGGGGAACCGAGCAGCTCGCGCAGGCGCGCGTTCTCCTGCCGGTATTGACCCAACATCAGCAATTCACTGTTTTTCAGGATTAACTCCTGACGCAGAACCCGATTTTCAAGTTCAAGCTGGTCGCGCGAGGCCAGCGTTTGAGACACGCTGTCGAGTAATTCACGGGGACCATTAGAGACAAAATAGAAAGGACTGACGGCTGTATCCATGTATGTTCGAATCTGGCTGAACATACCGAGGCGACTGTCGGCGATAATGACACCAAGCGCCACCAGCACCGCCAAAATAAGGCGAATCTGTAGCGACGGGCCACGGCTAAAAATTGGCTTCATAGGCTATGCGTATTCCCAAACCAGCAAGCAGGGGCAGCGCAAAGCTCCCCCTGGCCTGTGGCTGTTACTCTTCGCTAAACAAGTCGCCGCCGTGCATGTCGATCATTTCCAGTGCCTTGCCGCCGCCGCGGGCAACACAGGTCAGTGGATCTTCTGCAACTACTACCGGGATACCCGTCTCTTCCATCAGCAGGCGATCGAGGTTACGCAGCAATGCGCCACCGCCGGTCAGAACCATACCGCGCTCGGAGATATCGGATGCCAGCTCTGGCGGGCACTGTTCCAGCGCAACCATCACCGCGCTAACAATACCGGTCAGTGGCTCCTGCAGTGCTTCGAGGATTTCGTTAGAGTTCAGGGTGAAGCCGCGTGGCACACCTTCAGCCAGGTTACGGCCGCGAACTTCGATCTCACGCACTTCATCGCCCGGGTAGGCAGAACCGATTTCGTGTTTGATACGTTCCGCGGTCGCTTCACCAATCAGTGAACCGTAGTTACGGCGCACATAGTTAATGATAGCTTCATCGAAGCGGTCACCGCCGATACGTACGGAAGAGGAATAAACCACGCCGTTCAGGGAGATAACGGCCACTTCGGTGGTACCGCCACCGATATCCACAACCATGGAGCCGGTTGCTTCAGATACCGGCAAGCCTGCGCCAATTGCCGCAGCCATAGGTTCTTCAATCAGGAACACTTCGCGTGCGCCTGCACCCTGTGCGGATTCACGAATAGCACGGCGTTCAACCTGGGTAGCACCTACCGGCACACAAACCAGCACGCGCGGGCTTGGGCGCATGAAACTGTTGCTGTGAACCTGTTTGATAAAGTGCTGCAGCATTTTCTCAGTCACGAAGAAGTCAGCGATAACGCCGTCTTTCATCGGACGAATAGCCGCGATATTGCCCGGGGTACGGCCCAGCATCTGTTTAGCATCATGGCCTACGGCCGCAACGCTTTTTGGCGAGCCGGCGCGGTCCTGGCGAATGGCCACAACGGAGGGCTCATTCAGTACGATGCCTTGTCCTTTCACATAAATCAGGGTATTCGCAGTACCCAGGTCAATGGACAGGTCATTGGAAAACATGCCACGAAATTTTTTCAACATACTAAGGGATAATCCTGAAAGCTGGGGCGGATACAAAATCCGCTTACTTTACCAACCACACGCTACAGCGACAAGGCGCAAAAATGTTCTGCAACGGTGAAAAATAGTGCAGTTCACTACGGCTGTAACACTTTTGAAACGTCTTCCTACATGGCGTTCAGAAATGCGGCAAACGCGGTAGAATAAACGAACAGCTAACAGCAGCAAACCGGTTCATAACGGCTGCGACAATCTGGCCGGCAGGCTGACTAGCCCCCTTGAGATGCAGCGCGCGTTATTCTACGTGAAATAATGGCAAACGGCAGGTTAAACCGAGTATCTTTGTGAATATTTTTTCACATTACTGTCAAGCGGCTGAGATGCGGCGATAAAATCGCCCTGCGCCCCCGCAACCCCGTTATCAATCAGCGTCTGCCACTCGCCGCGGGTCCTCACTCCTGTGGCAAAAACATGGATTCGCGTCCCGTTACAGGCTTCAACCAGGCTCTTCACAAAAAGCTGGTTTTCGGTACGCTTGCCGATGTTTCTGACCAGACCCGGATGCAGCTTAATTAACTCCACATCCAGCTCTTTTATATAAGTTGTGCTGACGACCGTTAATCCCGCCTGGATAATCACAACCCTTGCCCCTAACGCAGTGATCAACCTTACAACATGTTGTAATCGGCTGATGTGTTGACAGACATCTGCCTCAGCAAGTTCAAAAATAATCCGTGCGCGCTTCGATTTTTCGCACTGCATCAGCGAATCACGCAGCCAGCGCTGGAAAGGGGCGCGGATCAGCGAGTCAACGGTAATTTGAATGGCAAGGGTTTCTTCCGGCCAGAAGTTTAGCAGCGGCAACAGCCTGGACACGATCTGCCGATCATATTGTTCGGATAAACCAAATTGCCTGACCATCGGCATGTATTCAGCCGACAAAACTTCCTGCTCACCGTCGAAGATACGGCACATGATTTCACGGTGGTGAACCACCCCATGCTTATCAACCGCGGGTTTCTGGTAAAAGCGCGGGCCGCCCTGCTTGAGTACCTGCTCAAGCAAAGTGCGCCATTTCACGTTGCCCCGACCCTGTTCCGGGAGCTTGTCGTCGTAAACAGACCAGCTGTTGGCCCCCTGGAAAGCGGCATTGCGGGTCGCGATTTCCGCATGCTCCATGACCTGCTCTTTTGTTTGCCCGCTGCGCCACGCGCAAATGCCAATGTGCAGCATATCGCTGCGATCAACCATACGGGTTGACGGCAGCGCATCCACGGAATTGAGGAGTTGGCTGGCGATACCATCCGCTTCTTTCAGCGTACGGTGCGGCAGCAATACCGCAAAATCACTGCGGAAATAGCGGGCTAATAAAGCGCCAGGGTAGCGCATCACAAAGGTCGAGAGCAGGTTAACCAAAGTGAATAAGTATTCTTCAACCGGGCCATTGCCCCATGTCTCTTTTAATAGCTCGAAATCAGGCAGGCGAATCATCATCACCACGCCGTGAGTGCCGACTTGCTCCTGGCCTTCCAGCAGCGTGGCCAGTTGGTTATCAAAGAACAAACGGTTATTGAGGCCGGTTTTAATGTCCTGGGCGGCAAATGCCCTGATGAGGGTATCCACGCGGCTTCGCTGCTCGCTGGCGCTTTGCAGGTCCGAAAGTAGAGTATCCATTGCGCTGCTCACCAGCGGCGGCCATTCATGCACGGAACCACGCACTTCTGCCCCTCGCTCCCCGCTAATGATTTTTCCGGCTCTGATTTCCAGCAGCTCTTGCCCGGAAAGCTGTCGTCTCAGCCAGCGCCCGGCCAGGAAGAGCACCACCAGCATAAAAGCGACCGCCGCAGTTAATGGTGTCGTGGTAAACATGGCGTGATAATAGACAGCAATCGGGTCGAGATAAGTCAGCTGCAGCGTCATGCCTGGGTGCTTCATCAACGCGACGTTAATAGTGCGGTAGGTATATTGCGTCCCTGCCGGGCGATAGCCTTCGGGTAAAACGTGCTGGAAGAGGTAAGTTTTATCCGCCATCAGGCGAATTTCGGTGATATCCACCGGTATCATCAGCTCGCTAAAGTGATCCACAAGAGCCTGGGGCGAGCGTGAGACAAGCTGGTTATCAATGATGGTGACAACAGCCATAATGCGCTGCTGAGTTTTGTCGTGAACAGAGTTATAGAAACTTAGCAGACACCCAAAGAGCGTAACGAAAATCGCAAGCCCGGTTAAAAGGGTAATAAAGGCTGAAAGTTTCGTCGTTAATCGCATCCCTGTGTTAACTCCGGTTAGTGAAAATTAACCACACTCATCATGGGCCCCAAACGAGGAAGCATTAAATAGCAAAGGCCGACCTCAGGCAAACGAAACCCCTCGGGAATTTCTGAGCATTTATTGCGTCAGGTCGGCTCTTCACATCAGTATCGGAGTATAGTCTGCTAAGATTTTTTTCCCATTGCTACCGACCGAGGAACGCCCATGCAGGCATTAATCCTGGAACAGTCCGAAGGCCAAACCCTGGCCGCGGTAAAAACGATCGACTACCACGCGTTGCCAGAAGGCAACGTCACCGTGGAGATTGATTACTCCAGCCTGAATTACAAAGACGCGCTGGCCATCACCGGCAAAGGCAAAATCATCCGTAATTTCCCGATGGTGCCGGGCATCGACTTTGCTGGCAAAGTGCTCACCAGTGAGGACACTCGTTTTCAGCCAGGCCAGGCGGTGCTGCTCACCGGCTGGGGCGTTGGCGAAAACCATTGGGGCGGCCTGGCGGAAGCCGCACGGGTAAAAGGTGACTGGCTGGTTGCAATGCCCGAAGGTTTAGATGCGCGCAAGGCGATGATAATCGGCACGGCCGGTTTTACCGCGATGCTCTGCGTGATGGCACTTGAAGACGCAGGTGTGACGCCAGAAAGCGGCGAAATCGTCGTCACTGGCGCAAGCGGCGGCGTAGGCAGCACCGCCATCGCGCTGCTGCACAAACTGGGCTATAAGGTGGCCGCCGTATCCGGCCGCGAAAGTACGCATGATTACCTTCGCAGCCTCGGTGCCGACCGTATTCTTGGCCGCGATGAGTTCGCCGAAACCCGTCCGCTGGAAAAACAGCTCTGGGCCGGTGCCATTGATACCGTCGGCGATAAAGTGCTGGCGAAAGTTCTGGCGCAAATGAACTACGGCGGCTGCGTGGCGGCCTGTGGCTTAGCCGGTGGCTTCGCGCTACCAACCACCGTAATGCCGTTTATTCTGCGTAATGTTCGCCTGCAGGGTGTGGATTCCGTCATGACGCCGCCGGATCGCCGCGCGGCCGCCTGGGCACGCCTCGTGAAAGACTTGCCGGATGCCTTCTACCAGCAAGCGACGACCGAAATCGGCCTGGCAGAAGCGCCAAAGTACGCCAGCGATATCATTAATAACGCCGCTCAGGGCAGAACCCTGGTAAAAGTGCGTTAAACCTTGCCCGAGGAGCGACGCCCTGTCGCTCCTCAAATTTCAATTTTTCGTGACATATTCGCCGGAACGCTTTCTCTCGGTCATGCTTAGGCTATCGCTACGAGGAGAACGTCATGAAAAAGGTCACCCGGCTCACCGAAGCCGACGTTACGCCAGAATCCGTGTTTATGATGAAGCGCCGCCAGGTACTGAAAGCTCTGGGCATCAGCGCTGCCGCACTGTCACTCCCTCAGACAGCCAACGCCGATATTCTGTCCTGGTTCAAAGGTAACGATCGCCCCCCGGCACCTGCCGGCAAACCGCTGACGTTCACTAAGCCAGAAGAGTACCAGGCCAAACTGGCCCTGACCCCGGAAGACAAAGTCACGGGATACAACAACTTCTATGAATTTGGCCTGGATAAGGCCGATCCTGCCGCTAACGCCGGCGGGCTAAAAACCGATCCCTGGCAGATTAAAATCAGCGGCGAAGTGGCTAAACCCATGACGCTCGATCACGATGACCTCTATAAGCGTTTCCCGCTGGAAGAGCGCATTTACCGCATGCGCTGCGTTGAGGCATGGTCGATGGCCGTCCCCTGGATTGGCTTCCCGCTTCACAAGCTGCTCGCTATGGTTGAGCCCACCAGCAACGCAAAATACGTTGCCTTTGAAACGCTTTATGACCCGGAGCAGATGCCGGGCCAAAAGGACCGGTTTATCGGGGGTGGGCTGCAATACCCTTATGTAGAAGGATTGCGGCTGGATGAAGCGATGCATCCGCTCACGCTGTTAACCGTGGGCGTTTATGGTAAAGCTTTGCCACCGCAAAACGGCGCACCGATTCGCCTTACGGTGCCGTGGAAATATGGTTTTAAAGGCATTAAATCGATTGTCAGCATAAAACTGGTGCGCGAACTGCCGCCTACGACATGGAACCTTGCCGCACCAAATGAATATGGTTTCTACGCCAACGTAAACCCGCACGTTGATCACCCTCGCTGGTCACAGGCTTCAGAACGCTTTATTGGCTCGGGCGGCGTGCTGGACGTTAAGCGCCAGCCCACCCTGCTGTTCAACGGCTACGCAGACCAGGTCGCCTCGCTGTATCGCGGCCTGAATCTGAAGGAGAACTTCTGAGTGCGCCTGACGTTAAAACAGATTACCTGGCTGAAAGTGGGGCTTCATCTGGCCGCTTTCCTACCCTTCGTCTGGCTGTTTTACGCTGCAAGCCAGGGACTTTTCAGCGCCGACCCGGCAAAAGACATTCAGCACTTTACCGGCAGAATGGCGCTCAAACTGCTGCTGGCGACGTTACTTGTCACGCCACTCGCGCGTTACGCTAAACAGCCGCTATTGATTCGTACTCGCCGCCTGTTGGGCGTGTGGTGCTTCGTCTGGGCGACGCTGCACCTCACCAGCTATTCCCTGCTGGAGCTGGGGATCAGCAATCTTGGCCTGCTTGGCCAGGAACTGGTGTCCCGCCCCTATCTTACGCTGGGCATCATTTGCTGGATTATCCTGCTGGCCCTGGCCGTGACGTCGACCCAGCGAGCACAGCGTTTTTTGGGTGCCCGCTGGCAGAAACTGCATAACTTCGTCTATCTGGTCGCGATCCTCGCGCCGATTCATTTCCTCTGGTCTGTTAAGATTTTGTCCCCTCAGCCCTTGCTTTATGCGCTGGTCGCGATCATTCTTCTTGCGCTTCGCTACAAGAAGTTTCGCCAGTGGTGGCGCTAGCCGCAAAGCGTGTGCTTCTCCGCAGAATAAACATCGATCGGTATCCTTAACTGGATATCGGTTGATCATCTTCCCTGATAAGACCAGTATTTAGCTGCCAAATGCTACGAAATCGTTATAATGTGCGACTTCGGTTTTTTCTGACGACCATTTTCGGTTCGAAAAGGTGACAACCGGAAAACTTAGGTATATTTTGTAAATTGCCTACTAATCGCAGGAGATGGCAGCACGATGTCGGGTGAATTTCACATTTTGCTTTTGAATGGCCCTAATCTAAACATGCTGGGCACCCGGGAGCCGGAGAAGTACGGCCACCAGACGTTAGCAGAAATTGTTAACACGCTTGAGGCGGAGGCAACCAGCCTTGGCGTGACGCTCAGTCACCTGCAATCTAACGCCGAATATGCGTTGATTGACCGAATTCATCAGGCCAAAGACACTGTCGACTTTATCCTGATTAATCCGGCCGCGTTCACGCATACCAGCGTCGCGCTGCGCGATGCGTTACTGGCGGTGGATATCCCGTTTATCGAGATTCACCTCAGCAATGTGCACGCGCGTGAACCGTTCCGCCATCATTCCTATCTATCAGATAAGGCCATCGGCGTGATCTGCGGATTAGGCGCTGACGGCTATTCATATGCTTTACAGACGGCGGTAAAACGCCTGTCAAAATCCATCTAAACAAAGAGTACGGAACCCACTCATGGATATTCGTAAGATTAAAAAACTGATCGAGCTGGTTGAAGAATCAGGCATCGCTGAACTGGAAATTTCTGAAGGCGAAGAGTCTGTACGCATCAGCCGCTCCCCGGCAAACGCTGGTTTCCCAATGATGCAACAGGCTTACGCTGCGCCAATGTACCAGCCGCAGCCACAGCCGGGTCTGGCTCAGGCCGTTGCACCAGCCGCAACCCCAGCAATGGAAGCCCCTGCAGCTGCTGAAGTCAGTGGTCACATCGTACGTTCCCCAATGGTCGGTACCTTCTACCGTACCCCTAGCCCGGATGCCAAAGCGTTTGTGGAAGTGGGCCAGAAAGTTAACGTGGGCGACACCCTGTGCATCGTTGAAGCAATGAAAATGATGAACCAGATCGAATCAGATAAAGCCGGTGTGGTGAAAGCAATTCTGATTGAGAATGGTCAGCCGGTAGAATTTGACGAGCCGCTGGTCGTCATCGAGTAACGAGGCGAACATGCTGGATAAAATTGTCATCGCCAACCGCGGCGAGATTGCACTGCGTATTCTTCGTGCCTGTAAAGAACTGGGCATCAAGACTGTCGCTGTGCACTCAAGCGCGGACCGCGATCTGAAACACGTATTACTGGCGGATGAGACGGTCTGTATCGGCCCGGCTCCGTCCGTAAAAAGCTACCTGAACATCCCGGCAATCATCTCTGCGGCGGAAATCACCGGCGCGGTAGCGATTCACCCGGGTTACGGCTTCCTGTCAGAAAACGCCAACTTTGCCGAGCAGGTTGAGCGTTCCGGCTTTATCTTCATCGGTCCGAAAGCTGAAACTATCCGCCTAATGGGCGACAAAGTTTCCGCGATCACCGCGATGAAAAAAGCGGGCGTACCGACGGTACCCGGTTCTGACGGCCCACTGGACGGCGACATGGATAAAAACCGTGCCCATGCAAAACGCATCGGCTACCCGGTGATTATCAAAGCCTCCGGCGGCGGCGGCGGTCGTGGTATGCGCGTAGTGCGCAGCGACGCGGAGCTCGAGCAATCCATCAACATGACCCGTGCGGAAGCCAAAGCGGCTTTCAACAACGACATGGTTTACATGGAGAAATACCTCGAGAACCCACGCCATATCGAGATTCAGGTTCTGGCCGACGGCCAGGGGCACGCTATCTATCTGGCTGAACGTGACTGCTCCATGCAGCGCCGCCACCAGAAAGTCGTTGAAGAAGCACCAGCCCCGGGCATTACGCCTGAGCTGCGTAAATTCATCGGCGACCGCTGCGCCAAAGCCTGTATCGACATTAACTATCGCGGCGCAGGTACCTTTGAGTTCCTGTTCGAAAACGGCGAGTTCTATTTCATCGAAATGAACACCCGTATTCAGGTAGAACACCCGGTTACCGAAATGATCACCGGCGTTGACCTGATTAAAGAGCAGCTGCGTATCGCAGCCGGTCAGCCGCTGTCCATCAAACAGGAAGACGTTCACGTTACCGGCCACGCGGTGGAATGCCGCATCAACGCCGAAGACCCGAACACCTTCCTGCCAAGCCCGGGCAAAATCACGCGCTTCCACGCGCCTGGTGGTTTTGGCGTGCGTTGGGAATCGCATATCTACGCCGGTTACACAGTACCGCCGTACTACGATTCAATGATTGGGAAGCTCATCTGCTACGGCGAAACGCGTGAAGTGGCTATTGCCCGCATGAAAAACGCCCTGGCAGAACTGATTATCGATGGCATCAAAACCAATATCGATCTGCAGACCAAAATCATGAACGACGAAAACTTCCAGCACGGTGGAACAAACATCCACTATCTGGAGAAGAAACTCGGTCTTCAGCACTAAGTTTCCGTTGAACATGTCGACAAAAGGCCGGATTTCCGGCCTTTTTCTTTTTTTATCCTCCGACAGGATGGATGCGTTACAATCCCCGCTTTCTGCGAACTCAAGGGACAAAAATGGACAACCGTTTTGTTCAGGCCCATAAAGAAGCGCGCTGGGCGCTCTGGCTGACCTTGCTCTATCTTGCCGCATGGTTAGTGGCTGCTTACTTACCTGACAATACACAGGGGATCACCGGCTTGCCGCACTGGTTCGAGATGGCCTGCCTGCTGGTGCCGCTACTTTTTATCCTGCTTTGCTGGCTGATGGTGAAATACTTATTCCGCGACATTCCTCTGGGGGATGACCATGCAAAATGAAGTGATTGCCGTGCTGGTTATCTACCTGATCGCGGTCTTTGGTCTTTCCGTTTACGCCATGCGCCAGCGTACTTCCGGTACCTTTTTGAGTGAGTATTTTCTCGGTAGCCGTTCGATGGGCGGCTTCGTGCTGGCCATGACGCTCACCACCACCTACATCAGCGCCAGTTCGTTTATCGGTGGCCCGGGTGCAGCCTATAAGTTCGGCCTGGGCTGGGTGCTGCTGGCCATGATTCAGATCCCGACGATCTGGCTTTCTCTGGGGATCCTCGGGAAGAAATTCGCTATCCTGGCACGCCGCTATAACGCCATCACGCTGAATGACATGCTACAGGCTCGCTACCAGAATCGGGCCGTCGTCTGGATTGCCAGCATTAGCCTGTTGGTCGCGTTTGTTGGCGCGATTGCCGTCCAGTTCATCGGTGGCGCGCGGCTGCTGGAAACCGCCGCAGGGATAAAGTATGAAACTGGCCTGCTGATTTTCGGGATCACCATCGCGCTCTATACGTCCTTCGGCGGCTTCCGCGCCAGCGTGCTCAATGACACCATGCAGGGCATGGTGATGCTGATAGGCACCATCGTGCTGTTGGTCGGCGTGGTTCATGCCGCTGGCGGGCTGGGCAACGCGGTACAAACGTTAGAACACATCGATCCGAAACTCGTCAGCCCTCAGGGCGCGGGTGACATTCTGACGCCAACGTTTATGGCTTCCTTCTGGGTACTGGTCTGTTTTGGCGTGATCGGCCTGCCCCACACGGCGGTACGCTGTATCTCTTATAAAGACAGCAAAGCCGTGCACCGCGGCATCATCATAGGCACCATTGTGGTCGCAATCCTGATGCTGGGCATGCACCTTGCTGGCGCGCTGGGCAGAGCGGTACTCCCGGGCCTGACGGTGCCGGATCTGGTTATCCCTACGCTGATGATGCAGGTTCTGCCGCCCTGGGCCGCTGGGTTATTCCTGGCCGCGCCAATGGCCGCCATTATGTCCAACGTGAACGCCCACTTGCTGCAGGCCTCCGCGACGATCGTGAAAGACCTGTGGCTTAGCGCAAGTCCGACTAAAATTCATCAGGAGCGCCGCCTGAAGCGCATTTCCACCACCACGACGCTGGTGCTGGGCATTCTGATGATGCTGGCCGCCTGGCGACCACCTGAGATGATTATCTGGCTTAATCTGCTGGCCTTCGGGGGCCTTGAGGCCGTTTTCCTGTGGCCGCTGGTGCTGGGCCTCTATTGGGAGAAAGCGAACGCAGCAGGCGCGCTGAGCGGCATGATTGTCGGCGGCGGACTATACGCGGTGCTCGCCAGTTTTAGCCTGCAGCTTCTGGGCTTCCACCCGATTGTGCCTTCGCTCCTGTTCAGCTTGCTGGCGTTCCTGATAGGTAACCGTTTTGGTCGTGCCGTTCCGGAGCCCCTTCTTGTTTCCACTACTGATAAATAAAGAGTTTCGCCATGCCATGGATCCAACTGAAAATTAACACCACCGGCGGCAACGCTGAAAGCTTAGGCGATGCGCTGATTGAAAGCGGGGCGGTTTCCGTCACCTTCCAGGACACCCACGACACGCCGGTCTTTGAACCGCTGCCGGGTGAAACTCGCCTTTGGGGCGATACCGACGTTATCGGCTTGTATGACGCGGAAACCGACATGGAAGAAGTTGTCGCTATCCTCGAGCACTGCCCTTTGTTAGGCCAGGGTTTCCACCACAAAGTGGAACAGCTGGAAGATAAAGACTGGGAGCGCGAATGGATGGACAACTTCCACCCAATGCGCTTCGGCAACCGCCTGTGGATCTGCCCAAGCTGGCGCGATGTGCCGGATGAAACTGCCGTGAACGTGATGCTCGACCCGGGCCTGGCGTTTGGCACTGGTACCCACCCAACCACCTCACTGTGCCTCGAATGGCTTGACGGTCTGGATCTGGCGGGCAAAACCGTGATCGACTTCGGCTGCGGCTCCGGGATCCTGGCGATTGCCGCCCTCAAACTGGGGGCCGCAAAAGCTATCGGCATCGATATCGATCCACAGGCGATTCAGGCGAGCCGCGATAACGCCGAGCGTAACGGTGTTTCCGACCGGCTTGAGCTTTACCTGCCGAAAGACCAACCAGAAGTCATGAGCGCCGACGTGGTGGTCGCTAACATTCTGGCAGGCCCTTTGCGTGAGCTAGCGCCGTTAATCAGCGTGCTGCCGGTTGAGGGCGGTTTCCTTGGCCTTTCCGGCGTTCTGGCAAGTCAAGCCGAGGGTGTGTGTGAAGCTTATGCCGATAAGTTCACGCTTGACCCGGTTGCGGAAAAAGAAGAGTGGTGCCGTATCACCGGCCGCAAGCACGGCTGATGAAAATAACGGCATACGGACACCGCGCCGTGTGCCGTTTTTAGCCAGTTTTAGTGAGTAAGCCGTATGTAAAAATGAGAGCTTGTTCGCATAAAAACCCCAAAACTGGCCACAAAAACAGCGGTTTATCTGGTGAAAATAGCCTGTTGGACAGCATATTTCTGCTAACTTTCAGGAAAATTTAAAACAGCATGAAATAAACGAAAAATCCTAACTCGCTGATTAATTTAATTAATTACGTATTTTGGCCATGCTTGTTGCCGCTTCATTGATCTGTGACAGAGGATTGTTCAAAGTTTGGCCTTTCATCTCGTGCGAAAAATGCGTAATATACGCCGCCTTGCAGGCACAGTATGGTCATTTCTTAACTCATGCGCATCGGACACCACCAGCTCAGAAATCGCCTGATCGCAGCACCTATGGCTGGCATCACTGACAGACCATTCAGGACGCTGTGCTACGAGATGGGAGCCGGGTTAACCGTTTCCGAGATGATGTCCTCTAACCCAGAAGTTTGGGCGAGCGATAAGTCCCGTTTACGCATGGTCCATGTGGATGAACCGGGTATTCGCACCGTGCAGATTGCCGGCAGCGTACCGGAAGAGATGGCAGAAGCCGCGCGAATTAACGTGGCTAATGGCGCCCAGATTATTGATATCAATATGGGTTGTCCGGCAAAAAAGGTGAATCGTAAGCTGGCAGGTTCAGCGCTTCTACAGTACCCAAGTCTGGTAAAGGACATCGTGACGACGGTAGTGAAGGCAGTGGATGTTCCTGTGACGTTGAAAATTCGTACCGGCTGGGAGCCCGCGCACCGTAACTGTGTAGAGATTGCCAAACTGGCTGAAGACTGTGGGATTCAGGCTCTGACAATTCATGGACGCACACGCGCCTGTTTATTCCAGGGCGATGCTGAATACGACAGCATTCGGGCAGTTAAGCAGAAAGTTTCCATTCCGATCATCGCGAATGGTGACATTACTGACCCGCTTAAAGCCAGAGCTGTACTTGACTATACGGGGGCTGATGCCCTGATGATAGGCCGTGCGGCTCAGGGAAGACCCTGGATCTTTCGGGAAATCCAGCATTATCTGGACACTGGAGAGCTGCTGCCCCCCTTGCCTCTGGCAGAGGTGAAGCGCTTACTTTGCTCGCACGTTCGGGAACTGCATAGCTTTTATGGCGATGTAAAAGGTTACCGAATTGCTCGTAAACACGTCTCCTGGTATCTCCAGGAGCACGCTCCAAATGACCAGTTTCGGCGCACATTCAACGCCATTGAGGATACCAGCGAACAGCTGGAGGCGTTGGAGGCATACTTCGAAAATCTTGCGTAATGAAATAAAGAGCTGACAGAACTATGTTCGAACAACGCGTAAATTCTGACGTACTGACCGTTTCCACCGTTAACTCTCAGGATCAGGTAACTCAAAAGCCCCTGCGTGACTCGGTTAAACAGGCACTGAAGAACTATTTTGCTCAACTGAATGGTCAGGATGTGAATGACCTGTATGAGCTGGTACTGGCTGAAGTTGAACAGCCACTGTTGGACATGGTGATGCAATACACCCGCGGCAACCAGACCCGCGCTGCCCTGATGATGGGTATCAACCGCGGTACGCTGCGTAAGAAACTGAAAAAATACGGCATGAACTGATACTAATCAGTTAGTGTTGTGAAAAGGCGCGACTCGGCATGGGAAAGCGCCTTTTCTCTTTTCTGCACCCCGAATCTGACGTTTTTCCTCATCATTCATCGCTGCATCGCCCTTTCCTTCACTTTGTTTACACTTCACACGCTTTGCAATTATTCCCCGATCCTGTGGTCTGAGTCGCAGTGGTAAAATAGCCACATTCACACCGGTGCAGCATCCGTGAAAGCTTCGTACCTTTATGGGCACCTACGAGAGCAATCCCTGTTCCGGCGTTTGGTAAAACCGAGGTTCAAAATGACTAAATTCATCGCTGTCGCGTTGCTCACTACTTTTCTGGCTGGCTGTGCGACCGACTCCCCTTGCGTACCGGTCTATGATGACCAGGGGCGCCTGGTGCACACCAATACCTGTATGAAAGGCACCACCCAGGATAACTGGGAAACCGCTGGCGCGATTGCCGCCGGTACCGCTGCCGTGGCAGGCGTAGCCTTGGGTATCGTGGCACTCACCAAATAAGTTCTCCCCTCGACCAAAGCGCGAGGCTCTCGCGCTTTTTTGTTTCTTCTTCCTGCAACACCTGAATCATTTTGCTCTGAAATGCGCCGTTAGTTGCAGGCCTGCACTATTTCGGCGCATTTTTTTTGCCCATATCTTCATGGCTGCCTGCCTTCTTCTTCATAAAACGCCCCCGCAAAAACCTGGCATCCCCTTTGCTTTAAAGACTATGACTCGGGCATTTGCCACGAATACGGATCTGGCACCTCCCGGATGCCATTTCGCCAATAACGATAATTTTGCCACTCAGGATGCATTTATGAAGAAGATGATGATCGCCACTCTGGTCGCTACCGGCGCGCTGTTTGCGATGGCTAATCAGGCTCATGCAGGCACCACGCTGGATGCCGTCAAAAAGAAAGGCTTCGTGCAATGTGGAATCAGCGATGGTCTGCCGGGCTTTTCTTACGCTGACGGCAGCGGCAAGTTTACCGGTATCGATGTGGATGTTTGCCGTGGCGTGGCGGCAGCAGTCTTCGGCGATGCTTCTAAAGTCAAATACACTCCTCTAACCGCAAAAGAGCGCTTTACGGCGCTGCAGTCCGGCGAGGTAGATATTCTTTCCCGTAACACCACCTGGACTTCTTCCCGCGACGCGGGCATGGGGATGGTGTTCACCGGCGTTACTTATTACGACGGTATCGGCTTCCTGACACACAATAAAGCCGGCCTCAAAAGTGCGAAAGAGCTCGATGGTGCCACGGTTTGTATTCAGGCCGGGACCGACACAGAGCTGAACGTCGCCGACTACTTCAAAGCCAATAAGATGAAGTACACGCCGGTCACCTTTGACCGTTCAGACGAGTCGGCCAAAGCGCTGGAGTCCGGGCGCTGCGATACTCTGGCCTCAGATCAGTCTCAGCTGTACGCCCTGCGCATCAAGCTCAGCAATCCGGCAGAGTGGCTTGTGCTGCCAGAAGTCATCTCTAAAGAACCTCTGGGACCCGTTGTACGCCGCGGGGACGATGACTGGTTCTCCATCGTGCGCTGGACGCTGTTCGCCATGCTGAATGCCGAAGAGATGGGCATTAATTCTAAAAACGTCGACCAGATGGCCGCCAACCCTACCACGCCGGATATGGCGCACCTGTTAGGGAAAGAAGGTGATTTCGGCAAAGACCTGAAGCTGGACAACAAGTGGGCCTACAACATCGTGAAGCAGGTCGGTAACTACGCTGAGATTTTCGAGAGTAACGTCGGTGCCCAAAGCCCGCTGAAAATCAAACGCGGCCAGAACAACCTGTGGAACAACGGCGGGATTCAGTACGCCCCACCAGTTCGCTAAGCGACATACCAGAACAGGGCACTGCCCATTGCGGTGCCCCAGATTTATGTTCCTGTTACTGAGGTTTGCTTATGCGTCATCACCGCCCAGCCGTGAAGGCCGACTTATCTTTTTCTAACCCCTCGGTTCGCGCCTGGCTGTATCAAATCGTCGCCATCGCTTTTGTTATTGGCGTGGCGGTTTATTTGATTCACAACACCATTACCAACCTGGACAGCCGCGGTATTACCTCCGGTTTTGCCTTTCTCGATCGCGCCGCCGGGTTCGGCATTGTCCAGCATCTTATCGACTACGATCAGGGAGATACCTACGGCAAAGTCTTTGTTGTTGGGCTGCTGAATACCCTGCTGGTGTCTGTTCTCTGTATTGTATTCGCGACATTTATCGGCTTCTTTGTGGGCCTTGCACGACTCTCTGATAACTGGCTGGTGCGTAAACTCTCTACCTTTTATATTGAGACGTTTCGCAACATCCCCCCGTTGCTGCAAATTTTCTTCTGGTACTTTGCCGTGCTGCGTAATCTGCCGGGCCCACGCCAGGCTCTGGATGCCTTTGGCCTGATGTACTTGAGCAATCGCGGGCTGTCCCTTCCGGCTCCGATTATGGGGGAAGGTCTGCTGGCATTTGCGGTTGCCATTCTGTGCGCACTGATCGTTTCTGCGGGCCTGTATCGCTATAACAAAATGCACCAAATGAGAACCGGGCAGATTCGTCGCACCTGGCCCGTGACGATCGCGTTGATCGTTGTGCTTCCGCTGCTGGCGCATTTGATCTTCGGGGCAGCCCTTCACTGGGATATTCCAGCTCTGCACGGTTTCAACTTCAGCGGTGGGATTGTACTTATCCCTGAACTGGCTGCTTTAACGCTGGCGCTGTCGGTTTACACCTCGGTCTTTATCGCGGAAATCATCCGCTCAGGTATTCAGTCCGTCCCCTTTGACCAGCATGAGGCGGCTTTGTCCCTGGGTCTGCCTAAGCAGGTGACGCTTCGCCAGGTGATTGTGCCCCAGGCGCTGAGAGTCATCATTCCGCCGTTGACCAGCCAGTACTTGAACATCGTCAAAAACTCTTCCCTGGCAGCAGCCATTGGTTATCCGGATATGGTGTCTTTGTTTGCCGGCAGCGTGCTTAACCAAACGGGCCAGGCTATCGAAACCATCGCTATCACGATGTCCGTTTATTTGCTTATCAGCCTGGTTATTTCGCTGCTGATGAACGTCTATAACCGCCGTATCGCCCTCGTCGAGCGTTAAGGAATGTCGATGACTAAAGTTTTAACGGCGCGCGACGCCCGCCAGGCAGGTAACCACCCGGAACGGGTCTGGCGCTGGATGCGTAAAAATCTCTTCTCCAGTTGGCTGAATACTCTGCTCACGCTGCTTTGTCTCGGGCTGATGTGGACGCTTATCCCTCCGCTTCTGAACTGGGCGGTTTTCCAGGCGAATTGGGTAGGTGAGACAAGAGCCGACTGTACTCAGGGAGGGGCGTGTTGGGTCTTTATCCACGACCGCTTCGGGCAGTTTATGTATGGACTTTACCCTCACGAATTGCGCTGGCGAATCAACCTTGCACTGATCATTGGGTTACTTTCCGTAGCCGCAATGTTCTGGAAGTCGCTTCCTCACCGTGGTCGCTATATCGCCGCCTGGGCCGTGGCCTATCCGCTCCTCGTTTGGGTCTTGATGTACGGTGGATTCCTGGGGCTGGACCGCGTGGAGACTCGTCTTTGGGGCGGATTAACCCTCACGCTGATCATTGCTTCCGTCGGCATCGCAGGCGCCCTACCGCTGGGTATAGTGCTGGCACTGGGCAGACGATCACGCATGCCGGTTGTGAGAATCCTTTCAATAATGTTTATCGAATTTTGGCGAGGTGTACCGCTGATCACGGTGCTGTTCATGTCTTCCGTGATGCTGCCGTTGTTTCTGCCGGAAGGCACCACCATCGATAAACTGATTCGGGCATTGGTCGGGGTGATTTTGTTCCAGTCAGCCTATGTGGCCGAGGTGGTTCGTGGCGGGCTGCAGGCTCTGCCCAAAGGGCAATATGAGGCAGCAGAGTCATTGGCGCTTGGTTACTGGAAAACGCAAGGGTTGGTGATTTTACCTCAGGCCCTGAAGTTGGTGATCCCGGGTCTGGTGAACACGATTATTGCGCTGTTTAAAGACACCAGTCTGGTGATCATCATCGGCCTGTTCGATCTGTTTAGTAGCGTACAGCAAGCCACTGTCGATCCGGCCTGGTTAGGCATGTCGACTGAAGGCTATGTCTTCGCCGCTATCGTCTATTGGATTTTCTGTTTCAGTATGTCGCGCTACAGCCAGCATCTGGAGAAGCGCTTCCACACCGGCCGCACGCCGCACTAAGGATTATGATGAGTAAAATGACACTGCAGGCTGCCGACACGATGATCACGTTGGAAAATGTGAACAAATGGTATGGGCAATTCCATGTTTTAAAAGATATTAATCTCAATGTGAAGCAGGGCGAGCGTATCGTGCTGTGTGGGCCATCAGGCTCCGGGAAATCAACGACTATTCGCTGTATTAACCATCTTGAAGAGCATCAGCAGGGACGTATTGTCGTTGACGGCACAGAGTTGAATGACGATCTCCGCAATATAGAAAAAGTCCGTACCGAAGTCGGCATGGTCTTTCAGCACTTTAACCTGTTCCCGCATTTAACGGTCTTGCAGAACTGCACCCTGGCTCCGATTTGGGTACGTAAGATGCCGAAGAAAGAAGCCGAAGCGCTGGCGATGCATTATCTCGAACGAGTACGAATCGCTGAACATGCGCATAAATTCCCGGGGCAAATATCCGGTGGCCAGCAGCAGCGAGTGGCCATTGCTCGCTCGCTATGCATGAAGCCTAAAATCATGCTCTTCGATGAACCGACGTCTGCGCTTGACCCGGAAATGGTGAAGGAAGTGCTGGATACCATGATTGGCCTGGCCGAATCCGGGATGACGATGCTGTGCGTGACTCACGAAATGGGGTTTGCGCGTACCGTTGCCGACAGGGTTATCTTTATGGACCGTGGAGAGATCGTAGAACAGGCACCGCCTGAAGAGTTTTTTGCCCACCCGAAATCGGAAAGAACGCGAGCTTTCTTGTCTCAGGTTATTCATTAAACGACAAAGGCCGCAGACGCGGCCTTTTTTATGCTGTTTTGCACATCTCTGAAAGCAGAAAACCCCGGCCTTTCGGTCGGGGTTTTGCTTTATTTGATGCCTGACAGTTCCCTACTCTCGCATGGGGAGACCCCACACTACCATCGGCGCTACGGCGTTTCACTTCTGAGTTCGGCATGGGGTCAGGTGGGACCACCGCGCTACGGCCGTCAGGCAAATTCTTTTCTACGTGCCGAACTTTAACCTAAAAAGTGGTGCTGATACCCAGAGTCGAACTGGGGACCTCACCCTTACCAAGGGTGCGCTCTACCAACTGAGCCATATCAGCACGCTTAATTTGATGCCTGGCAGTTCCCTACTCTCGCATGGGGAGACCCCACACTACCATCGGCGCTACGGCGTTTCACTTCTGAGTTCGGCATGGGGTCAGGTGGGACC
>NZ_JCAHMZ010000007.1:0-383223 GCF_059414925.1 Cedecea sp. B1(4)
CGGTAGTGATTGCAGCGGTCAGAGTGGTTTTACCGTGGTCAACGTGGCCGATAGTACCAACGTTAACGTGCGGTTTTGTACGTTCAAATTTTTCTTTAGACACGGCTATATTCCTTACTATTGTGCCCTCCCCTTGTGGAGAGAGCACGGGATCATTGTGTTAAAAGCGTTGGCTTATTTGCCACGAGCTTCGATTACGGCCTGAGCAACGTTGTTAGGTGCGTCATCATACTTCAGGAATTCCATGGAGTAAGATGCACGACCTTTGGTCAGAGAACGCAGCTGAGTTGCGTACCCGAACATTTCAGACAACGGAACTTCAGCATGAATCTGTACGCCAGTAGCGTTAGATTCCTGGCCTTTCAGCTGACCACGACGACGGCTAAGGTCACCGATAACGTCACCGGTGTTCTCTTCCGGAGTTTCAACTTCAACCTTCATGATAGGCTCAAGCAGAACTGGTTTAGCTTTCTTAAAGCCATCTTTGAAGGCAATAGAAGCGGCCAGTTTAAACGCCAGTTCGGAGGAGTCAACGTCATGGTAAGAACCGAAGTGCAAACGCACGCCGAGATCTACAACCGGGTAACCCGCCAGTGGACCAGATTTCAGCTGCTCCTGGATGCCTTTATCAACGGCAGGGACGTATTCGCCAGGAATTACGCCGCCTTTGATGTCGTTGATGAACTCGTAACCTTTAGGGTTAGAGCCCGGCTCCAGTGGGTACATGTCGATAACAACATGACCGTACTGACCACGACCACCAGACTGCTTGGCGTGTTTACCTTCGATATCGGTAACTTTAGCGCGAATCGCTTCGCGGTAAGCAACCTGAGGTTTACCGACGTTCGCTTCAACGTTGAATTCACGCTTCATACGGTCAACGATGATGTCGAGGTGCAGTTCACCCATACCGGCGATGATGGTCTGGTTAGATTCTTCATCAGTCCATACGCGGAATGATGGGTCTTCTTTAGCCAGACGGCCCAGAGCCAGACCCATTTTTTCCTGGTCAGCTTTGGTTTTTGGTTCAACGGCGATGGAGATTACCGGCTCTGGGAATTCCATACGCTCCAGAATGATAGGCGAATCTGGATCACACAGGGTGTCACCAGTAGTTACGTCTTTCAGACCGATAGCAGCCGCGATGTCGCCTGCGCGAACTTCTTTGATCTCTTCACGTTTGTTAGCGTGCATCTGAACGATACGGCCAAAGCGCTCACGAGCAGCTTTAACGGAGTTCAGCACGGTATCACCGGAGTTAACAACGCCGGAGTAAACGCGGAAGAAGGTCAGGTTACCAACGAACGGGTCAGTTGCGATTTTGAATGCCAGAGCAGCAAACGGCTCGTCGTCAGTTGCGTGACGCTCAGCCGGCGTGTCTTTACCGTCATCCAGAATACCGTTGATTGCCGGTACGTCGGTTGGTGCTGGCAGGTAATCGATTACCGCATCCAGCATCGCCTGAACACCTTTGTTCTTAAATGCAGAACCACAGGTAACCAGGATGATTTCGTTGTTCAGAACGCGCTGACGCAGAGCTTTCTTGATTTCTTCCTCGGACAGCTCTTCGCCGCCCAGGTATTTTTCCATCAGCTCTTCAGAGGCTTCTGCAGCGGACTCGATCAGGTTCTGGTGCCATTCGTCAGCCAGGTCCTGCATGTCAGCTGGGATATCTTCGTATTCGAAGGTAACGCCCTGATCTGCATCGTTCCAGTTGATGGCTTTCATTTTCACCAGGTCGATAACGCCGGTGAAACCTTCTTCAGCACCAATTGCCAGCTGAAGCGGAACAG
Source organism: Cedecea sp. B1(4) (assembly GCF_059414925.1). Taxonomy (NCBI): domain Bacteria; kingdom Pseudomonadati; phylum Pseudomonadota; class Gammaproteobacteria; order Enterobacterales; family Enterobacteriaceae; genus Cedecea; species Cedecea sp. B1(4). The sequence goes on from NZ_JCAHMZ010000007.1 coordinate 1,794, forward strand.
GGTTCGCGCCCAGACGGGATTTGATCTGACCTACAACTTTCAGGAAGTTTGCACCCATACGGTCCATTTTGTTAACGAACGCGATGCGTGGAACTTTGTATTTGTTAGCCTGACGCCATACAGTTTCAGACTGTGGCTGAACACCACCAACTGCGCAGTAAACCATTACTGCACCGTCAAGAACACGCATGGAACGTTCTACTTCGATGGTGAAGTCAACGTGCCCTGGGGTGTCGATGATGTTTACGCGGTGCGGTTCATACTGCTTAGCCATACCAGACCAGAATGCAGTAGTTGCAGCGGAGGTAATGGTGATACCACGCTCCTGCTCCTGCTCCATCCAGTCCATGGTTGCAGCGCCGTCATGAACTTCACCGATTTTGTGGTTTACACCGGTGTAGAACAGAATACGTTCGGTAGTCGTGGTTTTACCGGCGTCGATGTGTGCACTGATACCGATGTTACGGTAGCGTGCAATGGGTGTTGTACGAGCCATTTGATTCCTCTATATCCTGGGACGTTCAAGTTAAGTAACCCAAAGCGGGCAGCTTCATGAAGCGCCCGCTTGGGTAACACTACGAAGGATTTATTACCAACGGTAGTGAGCGAACGCCTTGTTGGCTTCAGCCATACGGTGAACGTCTTCACGTTTCTTCACTGCAGTGCCTTTGTTTTCTGCAGCATCAGACAGTTCATTCGCCAGGCGAAGAGCCATGGATTTATCACCGCGTTTACGAGCAGCTTCAACGATCCAACGCATTGCCAGAGCATTACGACGAACCGGACGAACTTCAACTGGAACCTGGTAAGTAGAACCACCTACACGGCGGGACTTAACTTCGACGGTCGGACGGACGTTGTCCAGAGCGACTTCGAAAGCTTCCAGCTCGTTTTTACCAGAACGCTGAGCCAGGGTTTCCAGCGCGGTATAAACGATAGATTCTGCAGTAGATTTTTTACCATCTACCATCAGGATATTTACAAATTTAGCCAGCAGCTCTGATCCGAACTTAGGATCCGGCAGAATTTTACGCTGACCAATCACGCGACGACGTGGCATAGGAATACTCCGTTGTTAATTCAGGATTGTCCAAAACTCAAAGAGTTTATTTTGACATTAATTTAAAACGTTTGGCCTTACTTAACGGAGAACCATTAAGCCTTAGGACGCTTCACGCCATACTTGGAGCGAGATTGCTTACGGTCTTTAACGCCGGAGCAGTCAAGCGCACCACGAACGGTGTGGTAGCGAACACCTGGCAGGTCTTTAACACGACCACCACGGATCAGGATCACGGAGTGTTCCTGCAGGTTGTGACCTTCACCGCCGATGTAGGAGGTGACTTCAAAACCGTTAGTCAAACGCACACGGCAAACTTTACGCAGTGCGGAGTTTGGTTTTTTAGGAGTGGTGGTATATACACGGGTACATACACCACGTTTTTGCGGGCAAGCTTCCAGCGCAGGCACGTTGCTTTTTGCAACTTTGCGTACGCGTGGTTTGCGAACCAGCTGGTTAACTGTTGCCATTAAATAGCTCCTGGTTTTAGCTTTTGCTTCGTAAACACGTAATAAAACGGCCTCATATAATATGAGGACGCAGAATTTTAGGGCTGAGCCGAAAAGGTGTCAAGAAATATACAGCGATCCGCCCTCACCAGGCGAACTGCTGGCTATGTTTTATCGTTAATCTGACGAAGTCAGTATAGCCGACACGCTCAATTTTGGCCGAAATTTGAGCAGAGAGGCCCCGAGCCTCAACATCTTCTTGCAGAGCGCTAACAGTAATGGGGGCGGAAAGCAGTAATTCAAGCGCCCGGCTGCCATTCAGCGCGGCAATCACGCCGTCTTCAATCAGCAGTAAATCGTCACCAGGCTGGGCATAACGCAGAATCTCGGTGATATCACACTGGAAGGGCGACTGACGTAAGGTATGCAGCATAGGAGCCTCAGAAGGTAAGTACCACATCGTAATGATTCAGTTTTTCCCGAAGCGCATCAGGCTCAAGCGCTTCCGCATCGATAACCCAGGATGCCTGACCCGATAGCCCTCTTTCCCTTACTGAGGCAGCGCAAAGGAAACACTGCTCAATATCGTACAGCGGCAAAATGCGGAAAGTGGCGATGTAATCCCTGCCCAGCACTTTGGCAGGCTGTTGCCCCGGCAGCAGCTGTAGAACACCATCGCCAACAAAGAACACGCCGATATCTTCTGACAGGGCCGACGTCGCCAATAATGCATCCAGCCCTTCCCGGCCAGAGGTGCAGCCGTGCGGCGCCGATCGAAAAACAAAAGCGACACGTTTCATTAGAACTGCACCATTCTTTCGCAGGTAAGCGCGGATTCCGCCAGCGCCCCGAGGCCACTAAGCGTAAAGCCAGGCTGGAGATTACTCACCTTGAGCCCCAAAGATTTGGCCTGCTCTTCATCGGTCACACCGCGACGCAATGCCGCAGCCACGCAAATATGCAGTGCCACACCGTGCTGCGCGCTCAGGCTCTGCCACTCGCGGACAAGATCAACTTCGTCGCTTGCCGGGGCGGTCAGCTGATTGGCGTTATAAATCCCTTCACGGTAGAAAAAAACGCTCTCCAGCGAGTGTCCTTCCGCCAGCAACGCCCGGGCAAACAGCAATGCACTGCTTGCCTGCTGCGTCCCATAAGCCGGGCCAGTAACCATCAAGGCAAAACGCATTACTTATCCTGACCGAGGAAGTCGCCGTTTTTGAACTGGCGAATGTAGAGATAAACGGTGTGTTTGGAAATGTTCAACCGATCGGCAACCTGGTTGATGGCATCTTTGATGTCGAAGATCCCTTTTTCATAGAGGTTGAGCACTATCTGGCGGTTCTTGGCGTTATTTGAGACGTTACGGTCGGCATTCACTTCTTCAATCGTGAATTCCAACGTTTGCATCACCAGATCCTCCACGGAGGACGCAAAGTTTACCGAAGACGGCACTTCCTGATCCTGAGTTTCCGGTGGAATAAAGGTCGACATGATCTGGGAGAACGGCACGTCGAGGTTCATGTTAATGCAAAGCAAACCAATCACACGCTGGTCGCGGTTGCGAATCGCAATCGTCACCGACTTCATCAGAACACCGCTTTTTGCGCGAGTGAAGTAGCATTTAGAGACGCTGCTGTCGGCCCCGGTCATATCGTGCAGCATGCGCAAGGCCAGATCGGTAATTGGCGAGCCTATTTTTCGCCCGGTATGCTCACCATTAGCGATACGAATAGCTGAACATTTCAGGTCCTGCAGGGAGTGCAGAACGATTTCGCAATGGGAACCAATCAGCATCGCTAACCCGTCCACGACCGCTTCATAGGATTTTAATATTTCGAAGTCGGTTTGTTCAAAAGGACGCTGGTCCAGCAAATCAAGTTCACTGGTTTCGTTGGTTAAAAGCGAATTGGACATGAAAAAATACCACCCTCTCAGATTGATGACAAACGTCCGGACAACGGGGTTCTCGGGCGTTTGGGGTAAATCAGCAGACTTCGTCCATTATTTTTATTGCTGCAAATTGAGCGTTTTATGGATAAAAGACGTTGCCAGCAATTTACTCTAAAGAGAGCCTGTCGCGCTTTGATGGTGTCAGGGCAGACTCATACTCGGTTGAAACGCTGCCCGCTAAGGTAATACAACGTAAGATGTGCTTTCCAGTCTTTATTCTCCTCATTACGCGTGGGGGGAATAAACGCTGGTGCCAAAAACAAAACCGCCGCCCGGTGGGCGGCGGTTCAAACGACCTGCTAATTACTTGCTTTTGGCTGCGTCAGCGGCTTTAGCATCTGCAGCAGCGGCTGGCTTAGCGTCAGCTTTTGGCGCTTGTTTAATGTCCAGCAGCTCAACTTCAAACACCAGCGTAGAGTTGGCAGGGATCCCCGGCACGCCGGTTTTGCCATAAGCCAGCTCTGGTGGAATAACCAGCTTGATCTTGCCGCCTTTCTTGATGTTTTTCAGGCCTTCGGTCCAGCCTGGGATCACGCCATCAAGGCGGAAGGACAGTGGCTCACCGCGGGTATAGGAGTTATCAAACTCTTTACCGTCGATCAGCGTACCTTTGTAGTTAACCACAACGGTATCGGTATCCTTCGGCGCATCACCGGTACCGTCTTTCTCAACTTTATACATCAGGCCGGTAGAAGACGTTTTAACGCCTTTCTCTTTGGCGAAAGCATCACGGAAGGCTTTGCCTTTGTCCGCGTTCTCTTTAGCGTCTTTCTCCATTTTCTCCTGAGCGGAGGCTTTTACGCGAGTCTCGAACGCCTGCAGAGTTTGTTCGATTTCCTGGTCAGACAGTTTGCTCTTATCCGCAAACGCATCCTGTACGCCCGCGATCAGTTGAGCCTTATCCAGGGTGATCCCCAGTTTCTCCTGCTCTTTCAGGGAGTTTTCCATGTAACGCCCGAGCGATGCGCCTAGTGCATAGGCAGCTTTCTGGTCGTCGTTCTTAAAGGCCGCTTTGCTGTCAGCCTGAGCCGCAGGTGCATCTTTCGCTGCAGCAGGCGCCGCAAAAGCAGGGGCATTAAGGGCAACGGCCATTGTGGTCGCCAGAAGCGTTACTTTAAATAATGATTTCATCCATTTCTCCAAGGGCCGGGGCCTCTCACCCCAGGGTTTCAAATAAGCTAAGTGACGTACTATAACGTCGTGAAAGAAATCTACACAATCTCTCAGCGAGTTATCGAGTCAAATTGAGATTCTTTTTGTTTAAAGAAGTTTCCTTCAATGCGCTTCTGCGCTGTAAAGCTGGGTCATTTTCAGTAAAATCACCGCATATTGTCCATCGCGCAGGCAAAAGAGGAACCGCCATGCACACTAAATCCACCGAACAACGGCTGGAAGATCTCGAGAGTCGTCTCGCCTTTCAGGAGATTACAATTGAAGAGCTGAACCAGACCGTGACGGCGCACGAGCTTGAGATGGTCAAACTTCGCGAGCATTTCCGCCTGCTGGTTGAAAAGCTAAAGGCCAGCCAGCCGTCGATGATCGCTTCAGAGTCAGAAGAGACGCCACCGCCGCATTACTGAATAACAGACGTAAAAAAGGCCGCTAACGCGGCCTTTTCTCTTTCACAGCGATCAGTGGCAACCACAACCGCCGTTACCGCAACCGCCTTTACCATGCTCGTGACCATGGTCGTGATCGTGGCCGTGACCACCGCAGCAACCATCGTGATCGTGGTCGTGATGATGGTCGTGCTCACCGTGAACGTGGCCATGGGCCAGCTCTTCAGCGGTCGCTTCGCGGATAGCAACAACTTCCACGTTGAATTTCAGGTTCTGGCCGGCCAGCATGTGGTTACCGTCAACCACAACGTGCTCGTCTTCCACTTCGGTAATTTCGACCGGCACTGGACCCTGATCGGTTTCCGCCATAAAGCGCATACCAACCTGCAGCTCGTCAACGCCCATGAAAACGTCTTTCGGTACGCGCTGCACCAGGTTTTCGTCGTACTGACCGTAAGCGTCGTTCGCGCCCACTTCAACGTCAAACTTGTCGCCAACTTCGTGACCATCCAGCGCCGTTTCCAGGCCAGAAATCAGGGAGCCGTGACCGTGCAAGTAGTCCAGCGGCGCGCTCACCGGAGACTCATCGACCAACACACCGTCTTCTGTACGTACCTGATAGGCCAGGCTGACCACCAGGTCTTTTGCTACTTTCATGATATCTCCTGAACGAGCGTAGGGAAAAAACTGGCGCCGATTGTAGCGGAAATCTGCGCCGCTGTACCCTCTAGCTTAAAAAAAGCTGCTCCATCTCGCTAGTCGGGATGAAAAATCCCTATCACTTGCTCCTGCTCGCGAACGTGCTCGCGAACCTGCTTGTCGGCCTCTCGCATCTGATGGCCACACTTTACGCACTCAACGATATCAACGTTGTTCTCGCGCCACAGCGCGAGAGAATCCTTAGCCTGGCATTTGGGACAAACGGCCCCGGCAATAAAACGCTTACGCACTGACATTGGCTTCACCCTTATTCAAATTCGTCCCAGCCGTCCAGCTGCCGACGCTCTTGCTGCATTTCACGTTCAAAAATATCTTCCAGCTCACGCCGGGCTTCCCGCACCCTGGAAATCTGCGCACTGTCCGTGTGAATTGGCATCAGTTCACGCAGCATACGCATATCCAGTCGGCGGAAATGTAATTGAGCCCGGTGCGCCTGGTGAGGATGCATACCCAGCGTGAGCAAGGCCTTACGCCCAAGTTCAAGGGCGCTGGAGAAGGTTTCACGCGAGAACAGTTTAACGCCGGCCTGCAACAATTCATGTGCCTCAACGCGGCCACGAGCACGCGCCAGTATGGCAAGATGTGGAAAGTGTTGTTGACAGAGGTGGACTATCCGCATCGTATCTTCCGGCTCATTGCAGGTGATAACAATGGATTTGGCCTCTTCCGCTCCCGCCGAACGCAACAGTTCCACTTCCGTCGCATCACCGTAATACACTTTATAACCGTATTTTCTCATCAGGCTTACGGCGCTGATATCCCGTTCAAGAACGGTGATACGCATCTTATTCGCCATCAACAGACGGCCTATCACCTGACCAAAACGCCCAAATCCGACGATGATAACCTGCGGATGATCGTCCTCAACGTAAGGCGTCTCCTCAGTTTCCTCGCCCGGATTAAAGCGCCGGGCAAGAATCGCATCCACACCTTTCATCAGCAGCGGCGTGGTCATCATCGACAGCGTCACCGTCACCAGCAGCAGCGGCATTTGATCGCCCTGGAACAGCTTCTGTGAGGCCGCCGCGGAAAACAGCACGAAGGCAAACTCACCGCCCTGGCTTAGCACACCAGCAAACTGCAGCCGCTCAGAGCTGCGCAAACCATACACCCGCGACAGGCCATACAAAATGGTGGCTTTCACCGCCACCAGCGCAACCACGCTCACTGCAATCCACAGCAAATGGGTGAACAAAACGCCCAGGTTCAGCGCCATGCCAACAGAGATAAAGAACAGCCCCAGCAACAGGCCTTTAAACGGATCGATAGCAATCTCAAGCTCGTGGCGATATTCGCTTTCCGCCAGCAACACGCCAGCCAGAAACGTCCCCAAGGCCATAGAAAACCCAAGCGCATCCATAAACAGCGCCGAGCCAAGGACCAGCAACAACGAAGCCGCGGTAAAGACTTCACGCACCCCGGACCCGGCAATAAAGCGGAAAACCGGGCGAAGCAGATAGCGCCCGCCCAATAGCATGCCGATAAACGCCAACGCCTTCAGGCCGACTTTAATCCAGTCGGTATGATCGTCGCCGTTCCCGGCCAGCAGCGGCACCAGCGCCAGCGCCGGGATCACCGCCAGATCCTGGAACAGAAGGACCGAAAAGCCTAGCTGACCGGATTCGCTGCGGTTCATGCTTTTATCACGCATCAGCTGCAGCGCCATCGCTGTGGAAGACATCGCAAGGCCGATACCGCCCACCACTGCCGCCTGCCAGGAAAAATTCGTCAGCATCAGCAGGCCCGCGAGCACCACTGCGCTGAGAATCACCTGCGCCGCCCCAACGCCAAAGATAGAGCGCCTCAGTTGCCATAGCTTCGACGGATTCAGCTCCAGCCCGATGATAAACATCAGGAACACCACGCCCAGCTCGGAGAAATGCAGGATTTCATCAACATCGCTGATAAACCCTAAGCCCCAGGGGCCAATGGCGATACCTGCCAGCAAATAGCCCAGCACGGCGCCAATGCCTAAACGTGCGGCAACCGGTACGGCAACAACCGCGGCGAAAAGAAACAACACTCCCGCCAACAGTAAATCAGAACCTTCCATCAGCGTCCTCCCATCGACAGCGGATTCGCCAGCCACTCACCATAGGCTTTCGCATGGCTTTGCAGCTCCGGCTTAGATTGGCGGCGCGCCCAGTAAACGATAATCGGCATCAGCCAGTGCATCTTGCACATCGCCGCGGTGAGCTCAAAAGGTCGTAAAATTTCGGTTAAGGGGAAGCGGTTATAGCCGTCATAGCGATAGGCCCCTTCCGGCTCGCCGGTGGTGATCACGCTGCGCCAGTACTTTCCCGCCAGCGCGTTGCCTCCGATGCCGCTGGCAAAGTCCCGGCTTAGGACGCGATCCATCCACTCTTTCAGCAACGCAGGGCAGCTGTAGGTATAAAGAGGGTGTTGAAAAACAATGACATCGTGCTCCAGCAGCAATGACTGTTCGTGATAAATATCGATAAAGAAATCGGGATAGTGCGCGTAGAGATCGTGTACGGTCACATTTTCAAGCTGCAGAGCCGGCTGAAGCAAAACCCGGTTAGCCACCGAGTCCTGGGATTCCGGATGGGCATACAGCAGCAAAACTTTCGGCGGCTGCGACATCATTACCCTCCAGGGCGTCGTCATAGTCATTATTTTGGGCTACCATGCAGCCCGACCTGTTGCCCAAGCGACATGTTAACGAATTACAATGACAATTTAACATACTCTGAACATACGGCGCTTTATGATTGTTTTCTCCTCGTTACAAATTCGTCGCGGCACCCGCGTTCTGCTGGATAACGCCACCGCCACCATCAACCCCGGTCAAAAAGTCGGCCTGGTGGGTAAAAACGGCTGCGGGAAATCCACGCTGCTGGCGTTGCTGAAAAACGAGATAAGCGCCGATGGCGGGAGCGCAAGCTTTCCCGGCAACTGGCAGCTTGCCTGGGTGAATCAGGAAACGCCCGCCCTTGCGATGCCGGCGATAGAGTATGTGATCGACGGCGACCGTGAATTCCGCAAGCTGGAAGCCGAGCTAAACGTCGCCAACGAACGCAACGACGGTCACGCCATTGCGCTGGTTCACGGCAAGCTGGACGCGGTAGATGCGTGGACCATTCGCTCACGCGCCTCCAGCCTGCTGCACGGTCTGGGCTTCAGCAATGAACAGTTGGAACGCCCGGTAAGCGATTTCTCGGGCGGCTGGCGCATGCGTCTTAACCTTGCCCAGGCGCTGATTTGCCGTTCCGACCTGCTGCTGCTCGATGAACCAACCAACCACCTCGATCTGGACGCGGTCATCTGGCTGGAGCGCTGGCTGAAAAGCTACCAGGGTACCCTGATTCTTATCTCTCACGACCGGGACTTCCTCGATCCGGTGGTCGATAAAATTATCCACATCGAACAGGAAAATATGTTCGAGTACACCGGCAACTATTCGTCGTTTGAGATCCAGCGCGCAACTCGCCTGTCTCAACAGCAGTCGATGTACGAAAGCCAGCAGCAAAAAGTGGCCCACCTGCAAAGCTTTATCGATCGCTTTAAAGCTAAAGCGTCCAAAGCCAAGCAGGCGCAGAGCCGCGTGAAAATGTTGGAGCGCATGGAGCTGATTGCCCCGGCTCACGTCGATAACCCGTTTCACTTCAGCTTCCGTGCGCCAGAAAACCTTCCCAACCCGCTGCTGAGGATGGAAAAGGTCAGCGCAGGCTACGGCGAGCGAGTGATCCTCAACTCCATCAAGCTGAACCTTGTTCCTGGCTCGCGTATTGGCCTGCTGGGCCGAAACGGGGCGGGGAAATCCACGTTAATCAAACTGCTGGCCGGTGAATTACAGCCGCTGCAGGGTGACATTGGCCTGGCCAAAGGCATCAAGCTCGGCTACTTCGCCCAGCATCAGTTGGAATACCTGCGCGCCGATGAATCGCCGCTTCAGCATCTGGCTCGTATTGCCCCACGCGAGCTGGAACAGCAACTGCGTGACTATCTGGGCGGCTTTGGTTTCCAGGGCGATAAAGTCACGGAACAAACGGCGCGTTTCTCCGGCGGTGAAAAAGCCCGGCTGGTGCTGGCGCTGATTGTCTGGCAGCGCCCTAACCTGCTGCTGCTCGATGAACCGACGAACCACCTCGATCTCGACATGCGCCAGGCGCTGACCGAAGCGCTCATCGACTTTGAGGGCGCGCTGGTTGTGGTTTCGCACGACCGCCACCTGCTGCGCTCCACCACGGACGATCTCTACCTGGTGCACGACGGCAAAGTGGAAGCTTTCGATGGCGACCTCGAGGATTACCAACAGTGGTTGAGCGACCTGCAAAAACAGGAGAATCAGCCCGCTGAATCAGCAAAGGATAACGCCAACAGCGCCCAGGCCCGCAAGGACCAGAAGCGCCGTGAGGCCGAACTTCGCACCCAAACTCAGCCGCTGCGCAAGCAAATTACCCAGCTTGAAAAGCAGATGGAAAAGCTGAACGCTCAGCTTGCAGAAGTAGAAGAGAAGCTGGCAGACAGCGCTATCTACGACCAGAGCCGTAAAGCCGAGATGAACGAATGCCTGCAAACGCAGGTAAAAGTGAAGTCGGCGCTGGAAGAGTGCGAGATGGAATGGCTGGATATTCAGGAACAGCTTGAACAGATGCTGCAGGCCGACTAAACGCGAACGTTTCCCTCTCCTCGCGAGGAGAGGGTTTGCCCTCAACGCCAGATAAGCAACACGCAGGCGGCGGTTAACACGCCCATGCTGACGTTGAAAATAGCCCAGGAGCGACGGCTGCGCAGGAACAGGCCAATCAGGCTGCCAAAGGCTATCCAGATAACCCCGGCCACAATGTTCACCAGCGCAATCCCTACGCTAATCATCGCCACGGAATGCAGGTAGGCTGCGCCCGCCAGGCTGAAACTGGCTACCGCGCCCAGCGCCATCAGCCACGCTTTAGGGTTAATCACCTGCAGCAGGCCACCTTGCCAGAAAGGTACCGGAGACGGCGGGGCCGCATCCGTTTCCAGGCGCTCGTATTTCGCGGTGCCAATTTTCCAGGCTAGCCACAAAAGGTAAACGCTCCCGGCAATCTTCAGGATAAGGTGCAGAGCGGGGTAAAGCAGGATTAAGCTGCCTACGCCGAAGGCAACAAGCACTAAAATGCACTGCATCCCGAGCATGATGCCAATCATCAGCGGCAGGCTGCGGAAGAAACCGTAATTCGCCCCGGATGCGGTAAGTAGCGTATTATTAGGGCCAGGTGTGATGGCGGCGACCCAGAGAAAGCCCAGCATCGAAAGAAAAAGCGTTAAGTCCATGAATTGGGTGCTCCACACCCGAAGAATAATTAGCGAACTAAACGAAACTAACAGTGTGATATGGCCAGTACAAGTCCTTTAGAATTGAATATTCATCATGATGAAGGTGACGATTTCCGCCCGATGCGCGGACTCAGTAACCCGCATCTGCAAACCATGATCCCACGTTTGATTCGTCGTCGAATCAATTTCAAACCCCACTGGCAGCGACTGGATATGCCGGACGGGGATTTTGTCGATCTTGCGTGGAGCGAAGATCCGCAAACCGCTATGCACAAACCTCGCCTGGTCGTGTTTCACGGACTGGAAGGCAGCCTCCACAGCCCCTATGCTCACGGCATGATAGAAGCGGCGAAAAAACGCGGCTGGCTGGGCGTGGTGATGCATTTTCGCGGCTGCAGCGGCGTGCCGAACCGTAAAGAACGCATTTATCACTCCGGCGAAACCGAAGACGGCACTTACTTTCTCGAATGGTTAAATCAGCGCTACGGTGAAGTCCCCACCGCCGCAGTTGGTTTTTCGCTGGGTGGGAACATGCTCGCCTGCCTGATGGCAAAACAGGGCGCTGCCTGCACGCTGAAAGCAGGCGTGATTGTTTCCGCCCCGCTGATGCTTGAGCAGTGTTGCTACCACATGGAGCAGGGCTTCTCGCGCGTCTACCAGCATTACCTGCTGAATCTGCTGAAGAAAAATGCCGCCCGTAAGCTGAAGAGCTACCCTGGCTCGCTGCCTATCGACCTCCGCAAGCTGAAAAGCCTGCGCCGCATTCGCGAGTTCGATGACTTAATTACCTCGAAGATCCATGGCTTTGCCGACGCGCTGGACTACTATCGCCAGTGCAGCGCCATGCCGCTTTTGCCGGAAATTGCCGCTCCGACGCTGATTATCCACGCCAAAGACGACCCGTTTATGGATCACCACGTCATCCCGGATCGCGAAACGCTGCCGCCCAATATCCACTACCAGCTCACGACTTACGGCGGCCATGTTGGCTTTGTCGGCGGGACTCTGCTGCGCCCACAGATGTGGCTTGAGCAGCGCATTCCCGATTGGCTAACCCGCTTCCTGGACCACTGAAATGATCATTCCCTGGCAAGATCTCGACCCTGAAACGCTCGACAATTTGATTGAATCTTTTGTATTACGGGAAGGCACCGATTATGGTGAGCAGGAGCGCTCGTTGACGCAAAAAGTCGCCGACGTGAAGCGCCAGTTACAAAACGGCGAGGCCGTGCTGGTTTGGTCTGAACTCCATGAAACGGTGAACATTATGCCGCGCGGGCAGTTTCGCGGCTGACCGCTGACTGGCAGGGTGATCTATACTGGCTGAAAAGTATAACAAGCAGATACAGATCTCTTTTCCGATCCCTCACGGAGTTTTCACCCTATGTCAGCCAAACACCCGGTTATTGCGGTCACAGGTTCCAGCGGCGCCGGTACCACGACCACCAGCCTCGCTTTCCGCAAGATTTTCCAGCAGCTCAACCTGCGCGCCGCCGAAGTTGAAGGCGACAGTTTCCACCGCTATACCCGCCCGGAAATGGACATGGCCATCCGCAAGGCACGCGATGCTGGCCGCCATATTAGTTACTTTGGGCCAGACGCCAACGACTTCGGGTTACTGGAACGAACTTTTATCGAATACGGCCAGACCGGCAAAGGGCAAGCACGTAAATACCTGCATACCTACGATGAAGCGGTGCCGTGGAACCAAGTGCCGGGCACTTTTACGCCCTGGCAGCCGCTCCCGGAGCCCACTGACGTCCTGTTTTACGAAGGCCTGCACGGCGGTGTAGTCACCCCTCAACATAACGTCGCCGACTGCGTCGATTTACTGGTAGGCGTGGTGCCCATCGTTAACCTGGAATGGATTCAGAAACTGGTGCGCGATACCAGCGAACGCGGCCATTCACGGGAAGCGGTGATGGATTCCGTAGTGCGATCCATGGACGATTACATCAACTTCATTACGCCGCAGTTCTCACGTACCCATATCAACTTCCAGCGCGTTCCGACCGTAGACACCTCTAACCCGTTTGCCGCGCGAGCCATTCCGTCGCTGGACGAAAGCTTCGTGGTCATTCACTTCCGTGGGCTGGACGACATCGACTTCCCTTATCTGCTGGCGATGTTGCAGGGGTCGTTTATCTCCCACATCAATACATTGGTGGTACCGGGCGGGAAAATGGGGCTGGCGATGGAGCTGATCATGGCCCCGCTGGTGCAGCGGCTGGCGGAAGGCAGGAAAATTGCCTGATAGCGTGAGGGCGGCTTTACACCGCCCTTTTCTACTTACGCTTCAATAATTTCGTAGCTGTGGCTAATCTCGGCGGCTTTCTCCAGCATCAACGTCACCGAGCAATATTTCTCTGCGGTCAGCTCAACGGCGCGGGCAACCGCGCTTTCTTTCAGCTCTTTCCCGGTCACAACAAAATGCAGATGGATGCGGGTAAACAGACGCGGTGCTTCTTCACGACGTTCGGAAGTCAGTTTCACCTCACAATCCGTCACATCATGGCGGCCTTTTTGCAGAATCGACACCACGTCAATTGAGCTACAACCGCCCGCGGCCATCAGCAGCATTTCCATCGGGCTTGGCGCTTTATCCCCGGAGTTACCGTCCATCAGAACTTGGTGGCCAGAAGCGGATTCGCCGAGGAAGGTCATGCCTTCCACCCATTTAACACGTGCCTGCATTTTACCTACTCCCGTAATAAAAATTTCTTTCAGATTACGCGTCTACGTGAAAACTGGCAACGTAAGGCGATCCAGGTCATGCTGAAACGAGACAATACAAGACACTAACCAAAAGCTATGCTAAAACAATCCGGATGCTGCTGCGATACAGAGACGTTTATGCCGTAAGCAGAGGAAACGACTAATTACAGGCCGCAGGGTTAACCTGCCCGCCAGCTCCCAGGGCTTGGGAAAATTTCACGATTGCAACGCCAGACAAGAGGTTCCACGTCTTGTCTTTGGTAGCCAGTTTATAACAGAGGATAACCGCGCATGGTGCTTGGCAAACCGCAAACAGACCCGACTCTCGAATGGTTCTTGTCTCATTGCCACATTCATAAGTATCCGTCGAAGAGCACGCTGATTCACCAGGGTGAAAAGGCGGAGACGCTGTACTACATCGTCAAAGGCTCCGTAGCTGTTCTGATTAAAGATGAAGAAGGCAAGGAGATGATCCTTTCTTATCTGAATCAGGGTGATTTCATTGGTGAATTAGGTTTATTCGAAGAAGGTCAGGAGCGTAGCGCCTGGGTTCGTGCCAAAACAGCCTGTGAAGTAGCTGAAATTTCCTATAAAAAATTCCGTCAGCTGATTCAGGTCAACCCGGATATCCTGATGCGTCTTTCTTCCCAGATGGCGCGCCGCCTGCAGGTGACTTCTGAGAAAGTTGGCAACCTTGCCTTCCTCGACGTGACCGGCCGCATCGCTCAGACGCTGCTTAACCTGGCTAAACAGCCGGATGCCATGACCCACCCGGACGGGATGCAAATCAAAATCACCCGCCAGGAAATCGGTCAGATCGTGGGCTGCTCCCGCGAAACCGTTGGCCGTATTCTGAAAATGCTGGAAGATCAGAACCTCATTTCCGCCCACGGTAAAACGATTGTCGTTTACGGCACCCGTTAATTAGCCCTTATAAAGGCGTGTCGCTTCGGTAACACGCCTTTTTTGTCTCTACAATTCAGGCTATGTGGAAGAGATTAATTTACCACCCGGAAGTTAACTACGCGCTGCGGCAAACGCTGGTGCTGTGTCTTCCCGTGGCTGTCGGCCTGCTGCTTGGCAGCCTGCAAAACGGCCTGCTCTTCTCGTTAGTTCCCGCCTGCTGCAACATTGCCGGGCTGGACACACCACACAAACGCTTCTTCAAACGTTTGATTATAGGCGGCAGCCTGTTCGCCCTCAGCAGCCTTATCCTGCAGCTTCTGCTGCTCTATACCCACATCCCGCTGCCGGCAATATTGATCGTCATGGCTCTGCTGCTCGGCGTGACGGCGGAAATCAGTTCACTTCACGCTCGCCTGCTGCCCGCATCGCTGATCGCCGCTATTTTTACGCTCAGCATGGCCGGTAACATGCCTATATGGAAACCGATGGTGCTCTATATCTTCGGTACCATCTGGTACGGCGCTTTCAACTGGTTCTGGTTCCGGCTTTGGCGCGAACAGCCGCTCAGGGAGTCGCTCAGCCTGCTGTACCGCCAATTGGCAGATTACTGCGAAGCAAAATACAGCCTGCTGACCCAGCATACCGACCCGGAAAAAGCGCTGCCGCCGCTGCTGGCCCGCCAACAAAAAGCCGTCGATCTGATCACCACCTGCTATCAGCAGCTGCATATGCTATCGGCCAACCAGCAAAACGGCTACAAGCGTCTATTACGCGCTTTCCAGGTTGCGCTGGATCTGCAGGAACACATTTCGGTAAGCCTGCACCAGCCTGAAGAGGTGCAAAAACTGGTCGAGCAAAGCCATGCCGAGGCGGTGATCCGCTGGAATGCCCAAACCATCGCCGCGCGCCTGCGCGTGCTGGCAGACGATATTCTTTATCACCGCTATCCAACGCGCTTTACCATGGATAAGCAGATCGACGCCCTGGAAAAAATAGCTCGCCAGAACCCGGACAATCCAGTGGGGCAGTTCTGCCATTACCACTTCAGCCGCATTGCCCGGGTACTGAAAACCCAGCGGCCGCTGTACGTGAGGGATTTAATGGAGGACAGGGAACGCCGTTTACCGTTTTTCCCGGCCCTGAAAAGCTATCTCTCGTTCAAATCCTCCGCTTTGCGCAGCTCCGCGCGCTTAGGTGTGATGTTGACCATTGCCAGCCTGCTGGGCTCCTTCTTACACCTGCCAAAGCCGTATTGGATCCTAATGACGGTGATGTTCGTGACGCAAAACGGCTACGGTGCAACGCGGGTGCGCATTGTTCACAGGGCGGCAGGCACCATGGCAGGGCTGTGTATCGCGGGTATCACCCTGCACTTCCACGTCCCGGACAGCTACACCCTGCTGGCGATGTTAATGATTACGCTGGTGAGCTACCTGTTTATCCGCAAAAGCTACGGCTGGGCCACCATTGGCTTTACCGTCACGGCGGTATATACCCTGCAGCTCATTACCCTCAGCGCCGAGAGTTACATCATTCCCAGGCTCATAGACACTCTTCTTGGCTGCCTGATCGCCTTTGGCGGCATGATCTGGCTGTGGCCACAGTGGCAAACCGGCCTATTGCGTCAGAACGCCCACGACGCGCTGGAGGCAGATCAGGATGCTATTCGGCTGATATTGAGCAACGATCCAGAGCCCACGCCGCTGGCCTGGCAGCGTATGCGGGTCAACCAGGCGCACAATGCGCTGTTTAACTCGCTCAATCAGGCGATGCAGGAGCCAGGCTTTAACTCCCACTACCTGGCAGACATGAAACTTTGGGTGACGCACAGCCAGTTCATCGTCGAGCATATCAACGCCATGACCACGCTGGCGCGCGAACACAACATGCTGACGCCGGACCTGGCGCAGAAATATCTACAGTCTTGTGAGATTGGGTTACAGCGATGCCAGCAAAGGCTGGAGTATGACGGGCCTGGCGGGTCGAACGACGCGAATATCCTGGAATCGGACACGCTGCCCACGGGGCCGTTAAGCACCATGGAGCAGCATTTACAGCGGATTATTGGCCACCTGAACACCATGCATACCATCTCCTCGGTCGCCTGGCGCCAGCGGCCTCATCATGGGATCTGGCTCAACCGCCGTCTGCGACGCTCGGGTTAGCCTTAGCTGGCTACCACGCTGGCAACCGCTTTGGCGAAACGCTGCATCCCTTCCAGGATATCCGCGTCCTCGACAATAAGCGAAGGCGCGAAGCGCATAACGTCCGGCCCGGCGTTCAATACCATCACACCTTCTGCCGCGCCAGCGTAGAGAAACTCGCGGGCACGCCCTTTGTACTTCTCGTTAAGCTCTGCACCAATCAACAGTCCCATGCCACGAATGTCGCTGAAAAGATCGAACTGTGCGTTTATCTTTTGCAGTTGTTCAACGAAAAGCTGACGTTTGTCCGCCACACCTTTGAGAACTTCCGGCGTGTTGATGATATCGAAAGCCGCCCCGGCCACCGCACAGGCCAATGGGTTGCCACCGTAGGTAGAACCGTGGCTACCGACGTGGAACGCGGAGGCAATTTCATGGGTGGTCAGCATAGCGCTTACCGGGAAGCCACCGCCAAGCGCTTTGGCGCTGGTCAGAATATCTGGCGTGACGCCGTAGTTGATGTAAGCGAAAAGCTCGCCCGTGCGGCCCATGCCGGACTGCACTTCATCAAAGACCAATAGCGCCTGATGCTCATCACACAAATCGCGCAGCCCCTGCAGGAACTCCGGCGTCGCGGCGGTCACGCCACCCTCGCCCTGAATCGGCTCCACCACTACCGCGCAGGTATGATCGCCCATCACCGCTTTCACCGCCGCGAGGTCGTTATACGGCACATGAATAATGTCGGCAGGTTTCGGGCCGAAGCCGTCGGAGTATTTAGCCTGTCCACCCACGGAAACAGTGAACAGCGAACGCCCGTGAAACGCATTGTAGAAGGCGATGATTTTGCTTTTGTACGGGCTATGGCGGGTCGAAGCATAATAGCGAGCCAGCTTGAAAGCCGTCTCGTTCGCTTCCGTACCGGAGTTCATGAAGACGACGCGCTCGGCAAAGGTGGCATCAATCAGCTTACGGGCAAGTTTCAGGGCGGGCTCATTAGTAAAAACGTTGCTGGTGTGCCACAGGGCTTCACCCTGGGTCTTCAGCGCCTCCACCAGCGCAGGGTGGCAATGCCCCAGTGCGGTCACGGCGATGCCTCCGGCAAAATCCACATACTCCTTCCCGGCTGCGTCCCACACGCGGCTGCCTTTCCCTTTCACTGGAATAAATTCTGCTGGTGCATAAATCGGCAGAATCACTTCATCGAAGGTTGCCCGCGTAACCGCTGCTTGTTCAGTTGCCATTTATTCCCCACCCGTTTTTATGCGTTAGATTTTAATGAAAATATAATCACGAAATATGCATAAAAAACCAAAAACAGGCAAGTGACAATTCATCTCTGGAGGAAATTCGCCAGCAGCGCATGCCCCTGTTCGCTGAGAATACTTTCCGGGTGGAACTGCACGCCCTCAAGATCCAGCGAGCGGTGACGGATGCCCATAATTTCCTGCTTATCCGTCCACGCCGTAACCTCGAAACAGTCAGGCAGGGTATCGGGATCAATGAGCAGCGAATGATAGCGCGTCACGGTCAGCGGATTATTCAGCCCACGGAATACGCCGCCGCCGTTATGGCTGATGGCGGAGGTTTTGCCATGCATCACCTGTTCGGCCCGCACGATAGTCGCCCCAAACACCTGCGCAATAGCCTGATGTCCGAGACAAACGCCAAGAATCGGTAGCCGCCCGGCAAAGTGATTAATGGCGGCAAGTGAAATACCCGCCTCGGTCGGGGTACAAGGGCCTGGAGAGATCACCAACTTGTCCGGGGTCAGGCGCTCAATATCTTCCAGCCCAATTTCATCGTTACGCTTAACCAACACCTCCTCACCCAGTTCGCAAAAATACTGGTAGAGGTTCCAGGTGAAGGAATCATAGTTGTCGATAAGCAGTAACATGGCAGCTCCAGGGCAAAAAAGAACGCGCTATTCTAGTCGCTTTCCAACGCCAGGCTCACCACTTATTGAAATTCTCTGCTTCAGGGAAGGCGTAGCGCGGGCGATTGAGGCCCGCGCAGAAATACTTAAGGCAGGACCTTCGCGGAAAGAATCACGATAGGTTTAGTCGGCACATTCTGGTACGGGCCGACGTCATGGCTTGGCGCCTGGGAAATTTTATCGGCAACGTCCAGACCTTTGACCACTTTACCAAATACGGCGTAGCCAAAGTCACGCTGGCCGTGGTCCAGGAAGGCATTATCGGCCACATTGATAAAGAACTGGCTGGTTGCGCTGTCTTTGTCTGCGGTACGCGCCATAGAAATGGTGCCGCGGGTGTTACGCAAGCCATTGTCCGCTTCGTTCTTAATCGGTGCGTTAGGCTGCTTCTGGTTCATATCTTCGGTGAAACCGCCGCCCTGAATCATAAAGCCCGGGATTACGCGGTGGAAGGTAGTGTTGTTATAAAAACCGCTGTTGACGTAATCCACGAAGTTTTTGACCGAAACCGGCGCTTTTTGGCTATTTAACTCAAGCTCAATATTGCCAGCCGAGGTGGTCAACAGGACGTGCGGATCGCCTTTTGCAGCCAGCGCTGCAGGTGAAAGCGCAGAGAGGGCGAATACAGCTGCAACAGCCGCCAGTGTCGATTTGAGCATGAACAATTCCTTACGAAGGCAGTGAGTGAAGCAAGTGGCTTGATTGTAAAGAGGCACCGCAGCCGACGCCAGCCATTTACGGTTTTTTACTTACACGCAAATCAACGAGTTGCCGTGCCAACACGCTGAAATAGATTGAAATATGTGATGCACCTCATGATTCAATCAGTTTATTTCAGCAATAAATTCATAATTCATTTAAATAGATCACGCAAATGACTAAAATCTGCCCGTCCGCCGCGCTGTCAATGCGCTTTACATTTCCTTGCACAGGCTCGTTATGACTAACAGCAACCGAACCAAGCTCTTATGGATTAGCTTCTTCTCCTACGCCCTGACTGGCGCGTTGGTGATCGTCACCGGGATGGTGATGGGAAACATCGCAGAGTACTTTAATCTGCCGGTGTCCAGCATGAGTAATACCTTTACGTTCCTTAATGCCGGTATTTTAATCTCTATCTTCCTGAACGCCTGGCTGATGGAAATCGTGCCGCTGAAAACCCAGCTGCGCTTTGGTTTCCTGCTGATGGTGCTGGCCGTCGCTGGCCTGATCTTCGGTCATAACCTGGCTATCTTCTCCGCATCCATGTTCGTACTGGGCCTTGTGAGCGGGATAACCATGTCGATTGGTACCTTCCTGATCACCCATATGTATGAAGGGCGTCAGCGTGGTTCCCGCCTGCTGTTTACCGACTCCTTCTTCAGCATGGCCGGGATGATTTTCCCGATGGTCGCCGCTATTCTGCTGGCTCGCAGCATCAACTGGTACTGGGTCTACGTATGTATCGGCCTGGTCTATGTCGCTATCTTCCTGCTGACCCTGGGCTGTGAATTCCCGGCGCTGGGCAAACATGCGAAGAAAGACGACCAGCCTGTCACCAAAGAAAAATGGGGCATCGGCGTGCTGTTCCTGTCCATCGCGGCGCTGTGCTACATCCTCGGCCAGCTGGGCTTTATTTCCTGGGTTCCGGAATATGCCAAAGGCCTGGGCATGAGCATCAACGATGCCGGTAAACTGGTGAGTGACTTCTGGATGTCTTACATGTTCGGCATGTGGGCGTTCAGCTTCATCCTGCGTTTCTTCGACCTGCAGCGCATTCTGACCGTGCTCGCCGGGGCAGCCACCGTGCTAATGTACCTGTTCAACCACGGTGACCCGGCTCACCTGGTGTGGTTTATTCTGTCGCTTGGTTTCTTCTCCAGCGCCATTTACACCACCATCATCACCCTGGGTTCACAGCAGACCAAAGTGTCCTCTCCGAAGCTGGTTAACTTTGTCCTGACCTGCGGCACCGTGGGCACCATGCTGACCTTCATCGTCACGGGTCCAATCGTGGCGCACAGTGGTCCTCTGGCTGCTCTGCACACCGCCAATGGCCTGTACGCTGTCGTCTTCGTCATGTGCCTGCTGCTTGGGTTCGTCACCAGGCACCGCCGCCATGGCGTAGAGGCTGCGGCACACTGATAGTCCTGCAACTCACCCTCTCCTTTAACAGGGAGAGGGTTCTTTCACTTTCCCTCCCGCTATTATTACGTTTTTCGCAATAATGAATTGCCGATAAGGCTTATTCCTGCCCATTATTGCCTGTGGCAACCTGTTTGCATCGTTCGGGGCCTTTCCCGTTCAGTCAATCAGGAACCAATTTATGAAACTCTACCACTTCCCGCTGTCAGGTCATGCCCACCGCGCTCGCCTGTTTCTCTCCCTGCTCGGCCTGCCCCATGAGCTGGTTGAACTGGATCTAAAAGCTGGTGCGCACAAGCAGCCGGAATACCTGGCACTCAACCCGTTTGGGCAGGTCCCTCTGCTGGACGATGAAGGCACGCTGATCCCTGACTCCAACGCCATTCTTGTCTACCTGGCGAAAAAAAGTGGCGAACGTGCATGGCTGCCGGAAGATCCGCAGGGCGCGGCAGCCGTTCAACGCTGGCTTTCCGTCGCCGCCGGAGACCTCGCCTTTGGTCCAGCCGCAGCCCGCCTGGTCACGGTTTTCGGTGCCAAATTTAATCCTGATGAGGTGATTGCCCGCGCTCACGTCTTTCTGGGACGCCTTGAACAGCATCTCGCCAACCGTAAATGGCTGGTCGGCGACCACCCAACCATCGCCGACGTTGCCATTTACAGCTATACCTCCAGCGCACCTGAGGGGAATGTGGACCTTTCCGGTTATCCAGCCGTGAATGCTTTCCTCCGTCGGATAGAAGCGTTGCCAGGGTTTGTGCCTTTCGTTAAAACGGCCGCAGGCCTTAACGCCGTCGCCTAATCTCACGCATCCCTGGGAGAGCAAAATGAGCGAGAAGCTGACGAAAAAGTCGGTCTGGCATAAAGGTGAAATATTCCTTCAGGACAAAATCGGCGTCACCGAACGTATGGCTGAAGTGGGCCAGCGAGTAATACGCGATTACATGCCCGAGCAGCATCGTGACTTCTACGCTCAGCTGCCTTTTATCGTCATCGGCAGCATCTCTCAGAATGGCGAAGCGTGGGCAACATTTCTGGAAGGTAAGCCCGGTTTTATCTCCTCTCCGACCTCAACCCGCCTGACGATTGCAGCGTCGTTGCCTGGGGAAGATCCGGCCAGAGAAGGGGTAGTGCCCAACGCATCCCTTGGTTTGTTGGGCATCGAGCTTCATACCCGACGGCGTAACAGGATGAATGGCACGCTACTGCAAACAGAGGGCGGCCTTCAGGTTGAAGTCGACCAAAGCTTCGGTAACTGCCCGCGCTATATTCAACTGCGTGAATTCACTTTTACCCGCGCGCCCGGTAGTCATGCAGGTGGTACGTTAGAGACCCTTCCGGGGCTGGACGCTGAAGCAAGCGCAATGATTCAGGCAGCTGATGCCTTTTTTGTGGCCTCCTGGGCCGAAAGAGAGGGTAAGCGACAGGCCGACGTTTCCCACCGCGGCGGCAAACCCGGCTTCATCCGGGTCGGCGATGACGGCACACTGACCATTCCTGACTTCAACGGCAATCTCTTTTTTGCCACACTCGGTAATATTCTGCTTAACGGCCAGGCTGGCCTGCTGTTCGTGGACTTTAACACCGGCGACATGCTGCAAATGACCGGCGAAGCAAAAGTCATTCTGGACTCACCGGAAATCGCCGCCTTCCAGGGCGCAGAACGGCTATGGACGTTTAAAGCCCGTCGGGTTGTACGCCGCCGCAACGCGCTGGCGCTGCGCTGGAAGTTTGAAGCCGAGGGGCTTTCTCCTCATTCGCTGATGACCGGAGACTGGCAGGCAGCCAGCAACCGCCTGAAAGCGACGGAACTCGCCACCCGCTGGCGGCCTTTTCGCGTGGCGAAGATTGAGGATGAGAGCCGCTCGATTCGATCTTTCTATCTTCAACCTGACGACGATGCTGGCCTGCTGCCTCATCTCGCCGGGCAGCATTTACCCATTCGCGTGAAGCTTCACGGCACAGAAGCTCCAGCAATCCGTACTTACACGCTTTCATCGGCTCCGTCCGACGGTTTTTATCGTATTAGCGTCAAGCGGGAAGGAAGTGTCTCCAGCCACCTGCACAACGGCGTTTCCGTTGGCGATATAATTGACGTCCGGGCTCCGGCTGGAGGTTTCACCCTTGACGCCCATGAGCCACGCCCTGCCGTGTTGCTGGCCGGAGGCGTGGGCATTACCCCGGTGCTCGCCATGCTGCGCCACATCGTCTATGAAGGGCTACGCAAACAACGTATTCGACAAACGTTTTTGTTCCAGGCATCAAGACAGCTGGAAGATTTACCTTTTACTCACGAGATTGGCGAACTGGTCACGGCAGCCAAAGGTGCCGTGCAGGTGATTCGCGTACTCAGTCAGCCGGAAAGCGCTCAGTTGGGCGTGGAGTATGATGTTCGTGGTCATATCGATATACCTTTACTGACCAGTCGTCTGCCGTTTAACGACTACGATTTCTATGTTTGCGGCCCGGCGGCATTCACCCAATCTCTCTATGACGGACTGCGGAAATACAACATCGGCGATGACAGAATCCATGCGGAAGCCTTTGGTCCCTCAGCGTTGGTTCGCACCACAGCCAGCCAAACGCCAAAACCTGACGCCCTGCAGCCTTCCACCGGCCCCGTACCGGTTGCTTTTATGCGTTCACTAAAAGAGGCTCGCTGGCTACCGGATTCAGGTTCGCTTTTAGAGCTGGCCGAAGCTCGGGGATTAACCCCGGAATTCAGCTGCCGGGAAGGCCACTGCGGAACCTGCCGGACTAAACTCCTCAAAGGCTCAGTCACCTACCCGAAAATACCGTCCGCAAGCACGGCAGATGATGAGGTCCTGATTTGCTGCGCAGTTCCGGCACAGCTGCCTGCGGGAGAAGAAAACCGCATTCAGCTTGAGCTGTAATACCGGGATTGCGCCATACCCGGCGAATACCCGATACTGAAATTCTTTTCAGACAGGTGATGAGGTTGTGCATGGATCGTTGGCAGGCGATGAAAATTTTCGTCAAAGTCGCAGAAACCGAGAGTTTTGCCGCTGCGGCACGCCAGCTCCATATCAGTGCGCCAGTGGTCACGCGTGCGGTTGCTGCCCTGGAAGAGGTCATCGGAACCCGGCTTTTTATCCGCACCACACGCACAGTGAAGCTGACCGAGCCTGGCCTGCGATACCTCAACGACTGCCGCACGATTCTCACCAGCATAGAGGAAGCCGAGGCGGCAGCGGCAGGCTCCTATGCCACGCCGTCTGGGATCCTGACGGTTACCGCTTCTGTGCTGTTCGGCCAGAAATTCGTCTTGCCGGCGATCACTGATTATCTTGACGCGTGGCCAACCATGCGCGCCCGGTCACTGTTCGTTGATCGCCAGGTAAACATCATCGAAGAAGGAATCGATGTCGCCGTTCGCATTGGGCATTTGCCCGATTCAGGGCTGACGGCAACCAAAGTCGGCACCGTGCGCCGGGTCGTTTGTGCTTCCCCAGGTTACCTGGAAAAACATGGCACACCGTTGACACCTGCGGACCTCAAAAACCACCGTATTGTCTCTTCGGCCAGTGCCTGGGCCTCACCGGAGTGGCGCTTTGCGGGTGAACAACGCGTCATGATCAATGCCGCGCTCCAGTGCAACAACAACGAGTCATCGATTGCCACCGCAAAAGCAGGCTGGGGGCTGACGCGAGTCCTGGATTATCAGATAGCGCCAGCCCTGCACGAGGGGGAACTGCAAATCGTACTGAGCGAATACGAGCTTGAGCCACTCCCCATACATGTGGTGCATACCGAAGGCCGCCACGCTTCCGCCAAAGTACGCACTTTTGTTGACTTGATTGTTGCCCGGCTCCGCGCGAACCCTTTGCTGAACTGAATCTCCTCTAACGTCTGCTACTGGCGGAAAACCAGACAATTCCATGACTTACAAAAACACATCAAAATCAATGATATACCTCTTAATGGGTATATAAAGGCGCATTTGATTTGCATCAATAATCACCACAGCTGAATCGTTAAGGTAGGCGGTAATAGAAAAGAAATTGAGGCAATTATGAGCAAAGTCAGAATCGCAGTTATCGGTAATGGCATGGTTGGCCATCGCTTTATCGAAGACTTACTTGATAAGGCCCCGCCGGACCAGTTCGACATCACCGTATTTTGTGAAGAGCCGCGTAAAGCCTACGATCGAGTACACCTTTCTTCTTATTTCTCCCATCATACCGCTGAAGAACTCTCCCTTGTCCGCGACGGCTACTACGAAAAACATGGCGTAAAAGTGCTGGTTGGCGAACGTGCCATCACCATCAATCGCCAGGAAAAAGTGATCCATTCCAATACCGGCCGCACCGTTTATTACGACAAACTGGTGATGGCGACAGGTTCTTACCCGTGGATCCCGCCGATTAAAGGCTCTGAAACCCAGGACTGCTTCGTTTACCGCACCATCGAAGACCTTAATGCCATTGAGTCCTGCGCCCGCCGCAGCAAACGCGGGGCCGTCGTCGGCGGTGGCCTGCTGGGGCTGGAAGCGGCCGGGGCGCTGAAAAACCTTGGCGTGGAAACCCACGTTATCGAATTCGCGCCAATGTTGATGGCCGAGCAGCTTGACCGCATGGGCGGCGAACAACTGCGCAGCAAAATCGAGCGCATGGGCGTGCGTGTGCATACCGGCAAAAACACCCAGGAAATCGTCCAGCAGGGCACTGAAGCCCGTAAAACAATGCGTTTTGCCGACGGCAGCGAGCTGGAAGTGGATTTCATCGTCTTCTCCACCGGTATTCGTCCGCAGGACAAGCTGGCTACGCAATGTGGGCTTGAAACGGCCCAGCGCGGCGGGATCACCATCAACGATAAGTGCCAGACTTCCGATCCGGATATTTATGCCATCGGGGAGTGTGCCAGCTGGAATAACCGCGTTTTTGGGCTAGTTGCGCCGGGTTATAAAATGGCTCAGGTCACGGCCGACCACCTGCTCGGCACGGAAAACACCTTTGAAGGCGCTGACATGAGCGCCAAGCTGAAACTGCTCGGCGTTGATGTCGGCGGCATTGGCGATGCGCACGCCCGCACGCCTAACGCCCGCAGCTACGTTTACCTCGATGAAAGCAAAGAGGTTTACAAGCGACTGGTGGTTAGCGAAGACAATAAAACCCTGCTTGGTGCCGTGCTGGTGGGCGACACCAGCGACTACGGCAACCTGCTGCAGCTGGTGCTGAACGCAATTGAGCTGCCGGAAAACCCGGATGCGCTGATCCTGCCGGCACACGCCAGCAGCGGAAAACCGTCTATCGGCGTCGATAAGCTGCCGGAAAGCGCGCAGATCTGCTCCTGCTTTGACGTCACCAAAGGTGACCTGATCAAAGCCATCAACAAAGGCTGCCACACCGTGGCGGCGCTGAAGGCCGAAACCAAGGCAGGGACCGGCTGCGGTGGCTGTATTCCGCTGGTGACTCAGGTGCTGAACGCCGAGCTGGCCAAAGCCGGTATCGAAGTGAACAACAACCTGTGCGAACACTTCGCCTTCTCGCGCCAGGAGCTGTACCACCTGATCCGCGTGGAAGGAATCAAATCCTTCGACCAGCTGCTGCACAAATACGGCAAGGGTTACGGCTGTGAAGTGTGTAAACCCACCGTGGGTTCGCTGCTGGCTTCCTGCTGGAACGACTACGTCCTGCAGCCTGAGCTGACGCCGCTGCAGGACACCAACGATAACTTCCTCGGCAACATTCAGAAAGACGGCACCTACTCGGTGATCCCGCGCTCGGCAGGCGGCGAAATCACGCCTGAAGGACTGATGGAAGTGGGTCGTATCGCCCGCGAATACAACCTGTATACCAAAATCACCGGCTCTCAGCGCATCGGCCTGTTCGGCGCACAAAAGGACGATTTGCCAGAAATCTGGCGTCAGCTTATTGAAGCCGGGTTCGAAACCGGCCACGCCTACGCCAAAGCGTTGCGAATGGCGAAAACTTGCGTCGGCAGCACCTGGTGCCGCTACGGCGTGGGCGACAGCGTAGGCTTTGGCGTCGAGCTGGAAAACCGCTACAAAGGCATCCGCACCCCACACAAAATGAAGTTTGGCGTCTCCGGCTGTACCCGCGAATGTGCGGAAGCGCAGGGCAAAGACGTGGGTATTATCGCCACGGAGAAGGGATGGAACCTGTATGTGTGTGGTAACGGCGGCATGAAACCGCGCCATGCGGACCTGCTGGCGGCGGACCTCGACCGCGACACCATCATCAAGTATCTCGACCGCTTCATGATGTTCTACATCCGCACCGCCGACAAACTTACCCGTACTTCCGTCTGGCTGGAAAACCTGGAAGGCGGCATTGATTACCTGCGTAGCGTGATTGTCGATGACAAGCTGGGCCTGAACGATCAGCTTGAAACGGAGATTAACCGCCTGCGCGAGAAAGTAATCTGCGAGTGGACGGAAACTGTGAACACGCCGCAGGCGCAGGTTCGCTTCAAACACTTTATCAACAGCCCGCAGCGCGACCCGAATGTGCAAATTGTTAGCGAGCGCGATCAACACCGTCCGGCCACGCCGTATGAGCGTATTCCGGTCACTCTGGTAGAAGTGGAGGAACACGCATGAGCCAGTGGACAACCGTTTGTCAGCTAGACGATATCCTGCCAGCAACCGGCGTTTGCGCCCTGGTCGGTTCGGCGCAGGTGGCTATTTTCCGCCCGCGTAAAGACGAGCAGGTTTACGCCATCAGTAATATCGACCCGTTCTTTGAAGCCAGCGTGCTTTCCCGCGGACTGATTGCAGAACATCAGGCCGAGCTGTGGGTTGCCAGCCCGCTGAAAAAGCAGCACTTCCGCCTGCGGGACGGCCTGTGCCTGGAAGATGAAAGCCGTTCCGTACCGCACTATGAAGCGCGCGTGCAGGACGGGCTGGTGCAGATAAAAGCGTAATCCATAAAACAACCCTCACCCTATCCTCTCCCTAAGGGAGAGGATACCGACAGTATTCCTCCCTCGGGAGCGAGGGAACCGATCGAGCAACAATAGCGGCGACGGATTTCCCCCTTTCCCTTTGGGAGAGGGCCGGGGTGAGGGTATTTAATTTTTATTTTTAACTTCATTGGGATAGCAAAAATGTTCACCGACACCATCAATAAGTGTGCAGCGAATGCCGCGCGTATTAACCGTCTCTCGCAGACAAACCCTCTGGGCTTTTGGGTCAGTTCCGCCATGGCTGGGGCCTACGTTGGCCTTGGCATCATCCTGATTTTCACCCTCGGTAATTTACTCGATCCGGCCATTCGTCCGCTGGTGATGGGTGCGACCTTCGGGATCGCCCTGACGCTGGTGATTATCGCCGGTTCCGAGCTGTTCACCGGGCACACCATGTTCCTGACCTTCGGCGTGAAAGCCGGCACCATCTCTCACGGCCAGATGTGGGCGATTCTGCCGCAAACCTGGCTGGGCAACCTGGTCGGCTCGGTATTTGTCGCGCTGTTGTATAGCTGGGGCGGCGGTAGTCTGCTGCCGGTAGATACCAGTATCGTGCACACCGTCGCGCTGGCAAAAACCACTGCACCAGCGATGGTGCTGTTCTTTAAAGGGGTGCTGTGTAACTGGCTGGTTTGCCTGGCAATCTGGATGGTAATTCGCACCGAAGGGGCGGCGAAGCTCATCGCAATCTGGTGGTGCCTGCTGGCATTTATTGCCTCCGGCTACGAGCACTCCATCGCCAACATGACGCTGTTTGCCCTGTCCTGGTTTGGCCATCATAGCGAGGCTTATACGCTGTCCGGCATCGGCCATAACCTGCTGTGGGTCACGCTGGGGAACACCCTTTCCGGCGTGGTATTCATGGGTCTGGGTTATTGGTATGCTACGCCGAAAGCCGAACGCCCGCAGCCTGCCGCCGCAGGCGCAGCGGAAACCGCCCGTAATTAATTGAGGATTGACCGTGGATCACCTGCCGATATTTTGTCAGTTACGTGGCCGCGCCTGCCTGCTGGTAGGCGGTGGCGATGTCGCTGAACGCAAAGCGCGTTTATTGCTGGAGGCAGGTGCGCGCATCACCGTTAACGCCCTCGAATTCAGCCCACAGTTTAAGGTGTGGGCTGAGCAAAATATGCTGACGCTGGCCGAAGGGGCGTTCTCAGAAACGCTGCTGGACGAAAGCTGGCTGGCAATTGCCGCCACCGACGATGATGAGGTGAATCAGCAGGTTAGCGATGCCGCTGAATCCCGCCGGATCTTCTGCAACGTGGTGGATGCGCCGAAACAGGCGAGCTTTATTATGCCGTCGATTATCGACCGCTCCCCGCTGATGGTCGCCGTCTCTTCCGGCGGCACGTCCCCTGTTCTGGCCCGACTGCTGCGCGAAAAGCTGGAAGCCAGCCTACCGCTGCATCTGGGTAAAATCGCCGCTTTTGCAGGTACTCTGCGTGGCCGCGTGAAACAAACTTTTGCCACCATGGGCGAGCGTCGCCGCTTCTGGGAGAAGTTTTTCACTAACGATCGCCTGGCGCAGTATCTGGCCAACGAAGACCAGCTTGCCGTTGAAAAAGAGACGGAATCGCTGTTCTCCACCCCGCTCGATCACCGCGGTGAAGTGGTGCTGGTTGGCGCTGGCCCCGGCGATGCTGGCTTGCTGACGCTGAAAGGCCTGCAGCAAATTCAGCAGGCCGATGTTGTAGTTTATGACCGCCTGGTGTCGGACGACATCATGAATCTGGTCCGCCGCGACGCAGACCGCGTGTTTGTCGGCAAGCGGGCGGGCTACCACTGCGTGCCGCAGGAAGAGATTAACCAAATCCTGCTGCGGGAGGCGCAAAAAGGCAAACGCGTGGTTCGCCTGAAAGGCGGCGATCCGTTTATCTTCGGGCGCGGCGGTGAAGAGCTGGAAACGCTGTGCAACGGCGGAATTCCGTTCTCTGTCGTGCCAGGGATCACCGCAGCTTCCGGCTGTTCCGCCTACTCAGGCATTCCGCTTACTCACCGGGATTACGCGCAAAGCGTGCGCCTGGTCACCGGCCATTTGAAAACCGGGGGCGAACTCGACTGGGCTAACCTGGCGGCAGAGAAACAAACGCTGGTGTTTTACATGGGGCTTAATCAGGCCTCGGCTATTCAGCAGCAGCTGATCGCCCACGGGATGGAAGAGAGCATGCCGGTTGCGCTGGTAGAAAACGGCACGGCGGTGAATCAGCGCGTCGTGGACGGCACCCTAGACCAATTAGGTGAGCTAGCCACCCAGGTTTGCAGCCCGGCGCTGATTATTGTAGGCCGAGTGGTGGGCCTTCGTAACAGGCTAAACTGGTTCTCAAACCATTAAATACCAAGGGAGGCACCAGCCTCCCTTTTACTTTTCTGCCTCTGCACAGCTTTCCCGCAAAATTCTTAACACGGTTTCTGCGCCGCTGCGGTTCGGGTTGATGCGGATCATCCGCTTTTCCAGCCCCGACTCAGACTGTCTAAAGGTCCCGGAAAGCCGATAAAAAAGCGGCGGGATTTCATACTTAGATTCTGCGCCTACCGGATAAGGTAATGCACCCAGCTTTTGTGCGGCGGCCAATACTTTTTCGGCAATCGGTCGATGAAACTCCACCAGCAGCACCTTCGACTGCGCATTGGCGATAAATGCACTTTTAACCTGAGGCACAGCACCCTGAGACAATAACTCAACCAGCGCATCGTTCACCTGCGCCTGAACGGCATGCATCACCGGGGCGAAGACTAACCCGCGCAGCGCCTCCATAGCCTGGAAGCCCTGCACCTGACTGCCACCGGAGTACATGCTCTGACGCACAGCCTGAACGGCCGATTTATCACCGACCACAACGCCAACGCCCACCGGGCCGAATAGCTTAAAGCAGGAGAAGGTCGACAGCGTGGCTCCGCACTCGCAGCCGATGTTGTCGACCTTCATCACCGCATAATTATCGTCGGCCAGCGACGGCAAAGCGTGGCGATTAAAACAGGCCACCACATCAGCCAATGAATAGGCGTCATCCAATGTCTGGCGGGAATGCTGAATCAAAGCTGCAGCCGGACGATGAGCCGCAATAGCGGCTTCCACATCATTTAACTTATTGAAATCGGCGCGAATCAGCTCCAGCCCCATCTGTTCGGCGATAACCGCAGTGGTAGGATACAGCGGAGCCTGATGAATCAGCAGCTTATCGCCAGCGTTTAGCAATGCCGCCAGCCCGCTACGAATAGCCCCGGTGCCGGCTCCCTGCACCAGCGCGGCGGCTGGCGCAGAGAAGAAATCAGCCAGAACGGCCTCAACCCGCTGCGTGGTGTTGGGCTGATTCAGACCGGGCACCAGGCCGACATCCCCCAAGCTCAGAAAATCAGCCCCAGGAAAATGCCGGCAGATGATATCCACCAGGGCGAATTGCTTCTGCTGGGCCTGAGCCAGGCTCAGGCTTTGCAATGGCCAGCTTTCCACATAACCCCCTTAGGCCGGGATAAACAGGCCGCAGAAGAACAGAATATTCAACACAATGCCGGTTATCATCACCGCCACAACCGGCGCGGCCATTTTCTGCACCGGGCGACCCAGCGATTCGTTCAGGAAGTACAGCGCTGTCGCAATGGTGAAGCCGGTATAACCCGCCATTTTGATGGCGGCAAAGATAGAGCCAATCAGCAGCGCCATCTCCATCAGCATGTTCATCGCGTTGCGGATGTTGTCCGATGCGTTACGCACAGAAGGATAGCGACCCAGCCATTTCCCGATAGAGCGCAGCAGCAGGACTTCAGCGGAAATCACCAGCGCCCCCACCACAAAAGCGAGTAGCGGGTTAGCAATCAGGTAGCCGACGGCGAATACAAAGGTGAACCCGGCCACGGCATAAACGCCGGTCGCCAGCGCCGTCGTGGCGATCATCGGCACAAAGCCCAGGCCACGCATAAACTCAGCCAGTGCGGCCTGATCAATCAGGCTTTGAGACTGTGTCGGATCCAGCCCAACCTTGTAGGCTTTTTCCAGCGTAAAGATGGAGACCTCGCTGCCCGCAAACAGCTTCATACTGGCAACGGCGGCGATCAGCCCGCCAACGATGGCGATATACGGCAAGTTCTTGATGATCCTTGACGTCCGCTCTTCAAACACCGACTGCCCGTGAGCATCGTGCTCATGTTTATCCCTCGAGCGTAGATCCTGAAAAATCGCAATCGCCAGTAGCATAATCATGCCCACGAAGATTTCGATGGATTCCGGGTTCAACTGCGGGAAGAAACGCACCACCAGCACGCGAGTCAGCAGCACAACCACCGCCGCGAACAGGCTGTTCTTCCAGCCAAACTGGTAGAGAATCGCGACCAACGGGAATAGCGCAAAGGCAGATACTACCGGAGAACTCAGCTCACCCAACGAGCCGAGAACATCTACCGGCAGCGCGGTCAGCAGGTGGTTCACCGGCACCAAGCAGGTCAGGATCAGGATCCCCCAAACGGCACCCAGCCCAAACGCCAGCACGCTGTTGGCCGCCAGCACGCCGAGGATGTCGGTCGGTAGGAACAGCAGCCAGCTGTTAAGCAGCCCGGTTTTCAGGGTGAAGGAGATCCCGACGGAAGCCACAAAGCCGATGCTCAGGCCGAAAGCGATACTCCCCGCCTCGCGGCGGTTCATATTGCCTTCAATAAGCTGCGGCAGAATCGGTCGAATCCCGTCATGGAACACCGCCGCGGAGCGGTGCGCCAGTAAAGCCGTCATCCCGGTCAGCAAGGCAACAACAACAAGGTGAAGGTAGAATTCCATACGGATGCCTTTATTTTAAATGGTTAACGAGCAGCGGGATGGCGTGCTCGATATGCTCAACGGAGAGACCAAACGCCACTTTGCCTTCTGAAACCAGGCGGGCAATTTGCTCTTCTTTCGCTTTAATGCCGGGCTTAGCGATGGTGCAGCTGCGGTTGTAGCCAATCACCGCGATGGCAATAGACAATGCCGCACCAGCCCCGGTATTACAGGCCCCAATGTAGTAATCAAGCTGGCCGGATTTCACCTTCAGCGCGGCGTCCATGTCGTTATAGATAAACACTTCGAAGCTGCCCGGCGCGGCGGTTTCGATGGTTTGTTTGATGAGTTCGCGCTGTAGGCCAGCGACACCGATCTTTTTCATGGGAAATCCTTACTTATAAAAGACAGAGGGGTTGTCACGTAACATCAAATCGACGTCTGGCTGGCTGAAACCGGCCTCCAGCAGCATCGGCACAAACGTGGTAAGCAAATAGTCGAAACCTGGCCCGCCGTTCGCTTTCAAATGGGAGCGACGAGTAATGTCCATCGACAGCATGACGTGGTCGAGCAGCCCGCGATCTTTAAGTGCGCTCAGCATCGCAATGCGTTTTTCGTCCGGGTAATAGCTGTTTTTGCCGATGGTATCGAACTGGACGTAGGCGCCCTGATCGATCATCCGCAGGATGTTGTCCAGATTGTCTTTCAGGTCGCAGTGCCCGACGGTGACGCGGGAAAGATCCACGCACCATGACTTCAGAAGTGCCAGTTGCTCAAGGCCCATGGTGCTGAATGACGTATGGGTTGAAATCGGCCTGCCGGTTTCATGATGCGCGATGGCTGCCGCCTGGAAAACTCGTTTCTCCACCGGGGTGATAACGTCCACGCTAGAGCCTATTTCCGCGATGATTCCCGCTTTTAACGCCGTGCCGCCGATGCCAATTTCTATTTCATCGATCATCTCCTGCGCCAGCACTTTTACCGGCGTGGTGGCCACGTGCGGCGGGAAGAAATCGTGCTGGTAGTAACCGGTGCAGGCCATCACGTTCATTCCGGTATCACGGATGATATCCAGCAGGAACTGTGGGTTGCGCCCCATGTAGCGGTTGGTCATTTCAATGATATTGCGCACACCCTGCGCGTAGAGTGACTTCATTTCACCGCAAATCAGCTCGTACTGATCCAGTCGGCAATCGATATTGTCCTTGAAGCTGGAAAGATCGATATGAAGATGCTCGTGGGCATAGGTATAGCCCGATGGATCGATATGCTTATACCCCGTCATGATTCACTCCACCTGTTGAAGAGACATTCAGCAGCGGCAGGAACGACGTTCCGTTCTGCGGCGCGGCTGCCCTAAAAAAGTCACAAACCGTGGCACCCACATCAGAAAGCGTAGCGCGTGCGCCCAGATAATTGCCTGTTATACCGGGCTGCCAAACCAGCAACGGCACGTTTTCACGAGTGTGCTTGCTGTGGCCAATCGTCGGGTCGTTCCCGTGATCCGCCATGACGACCAGGCAATCCCCGAGCTGCATATCGGCCATCAGCAGAGCCAGGTTTTTGTCTACCAGCTCAAGCCGCTCGGCGTAGCGCGCAACGTCTTCAGCGTGGCCCGCTAGATCGGTTTCCTGAATGTTGGTACAAATAAAGGCGCTGCCAGGCTTATTCAGCTCATCCCGGGTGATATCAAGAATGCGCTGCGAGTCGACCAGATTCTGGTAGCTGATGCCGTGCGGGTTAATCGCAATATCAGCCACTTTACCCACCAGCACGGTTTTAACACCGACCTGATGCAGCTGCTGTGGAGCCTGAACGCTGGCATCCACGCCGTAGCCCATATGCACCACCTGGAACCCACTTTTGTATACCCCAGAACGCGGGGCGTTAATGCCGACATAAAGCCCCTGTTTCTCTTCCGCGGCGTTAATCAGCTGCTCGCTGCTCTCAAGCAAGCCACCAAAGGCAATGACCCGACCCACTTTGACGCAGCGGCGCACGACTTCACCAATGGCGCGTACCTGCTCAAACGGTATGGTGCTGAGATTGGCGCTGATGTTAAACACCTGCCCAAGATCGGCCTCAAGGTTATCTCCCACGGCGACAGCCTGGTTTACCCACAGAAACTGCAGCTCGCCACCTCTGCGTTCAACCTGCCAGCCAGCGTCAGCCAGTTCACGTTCTACGTCGTCGATCACTGCAGAAAACGGCATACGGAGTGGCGTTTGTGGCCTTGTGCCCAAAATTTCCTGGTGACCCATAAAAGTGTCCCCACCTTCATGCTGCAGTGCGGCTGTGCCATACGCGGCATCGGCGTTCGGCTGCATCACATTGGCCGTAAAGCCCAGCGCATTAATCAGGCCCAGCTTCTCAAGCGTGGGTAAACGCAGGTCGGGAAAGTGCTGCAGGATATGTCCACAGGTATTCGCACCGATGTCCTGCGGCCTGACTTCCGGTACATCGTCCATTGCGCCCACGCCGAAGCTGTCTATGACCAGCACCAGAAACTTACTCATGTTGACCTCCTGGAATCGGATGCCCAAGGCTGTCGTACAGCGCCTCGAGCACCGGGTTCCCGCTCTGGATGCCGGACACCAGCGCCACATCGCTGCGGGTGACAAAAATCTGCGTGCGGAAGCACATCACCACCGGGCTGCCAACGGGATAGCTGCCCTCCAGCGCCAGGTGATAATCAATGCTGGTGCTGTCTGGCGGCATCAATCGCGCCTGCTCAGGCTGCAAATCGCGGCTGAACACCAGCGCATTCTGCGCATGGCCGCGACGATAATATCCGCCGCCGAAGCAATAGCTTTTGCCCTGAAACTGATGGGAAACCTCCGTCAGATAGAGCATGGCAATCGCCTCGGGCTGGTCGCCATGCTGGTTCGCCGGAATGGTGCCGGTCAGCGCGTGGCCCGGTTCAGCATGAGTTACTCCGTGCTCGGCCAGAATGGAGAAAGTGCTGCAGCTTGAGGCCGACGGCGCGTTGATTTGCTCGATCTGAATTCCCTGTTCGTGCAGCAAGTCCCGCGCCTTCAGCAGCGTGATCAAGTTGCGGGTTGGCTGCGTCTGTTGCTGCTCTTCGTTCCAGAGCAGGCAGGGGAAATGCGTCAGCCCGGCAAGCCGAATGCCCGGCATTTCGCGAATGGCGCGTACCACGTCGTCCAGCTCACCGAGCGGAAAACCAGCTTCCTGGCCCGGGTAAAGTCGGTCGTACTCGGCGAATACCTTCAGCATTACAGCCTGAACACGTCCGCTCGCCCGCGCGGCATCGGAAATTTCGCGGGCTTTTTCCAGCGA
Organism: Cedecea sp. B1(4); assembly: GCF_059414925.1. NCBI lineage: Bacteria > Pseudomonadati > Pseudomonadota > Gammaproteobacteria > Enterobacterales > Enterobacteriaceae > Cedecea > Cedecea sp. B1(4). Next base: position 37,629 of record NZ_JCAHMZ010000007.1, read on the forward strand.
GAAAAGCGTGATGATTTCCGTCTCGCCGTTCACATTCTCTTCGACCAGGGCCACCGGCACCTGCACCAGATGGCCCACATGTGAGACGGGCACATTGGCTTCACGCAGCGTGCGGGATTCTTTAAAATCAACGGCCACGGCGCCTTTAAAGCCCAACTCAATCAGCTTGTTGGCAAGCCAGGGGTTACGCCCGATTTGCTTGGTCATAAAGTAGAGCGTGATGCCGTGCTTCTGCGCGGCCGCGAGCAGTTTCCGGCCGTTCTCCAGAACCTGATCGACATCGATAATCCAGGTATCGGGAAGTACTGCGCCCTGCCGCCAAAGCGTTCTGGCCGCATCAATCAACGCCGGGTTCTGTGCCTTGAGTGCCTCAATAAACATGCCTTGCCTCGCGACCTGATAAATAAACCTCTTAAATAATCATTTTTTTGAATATTTAAGCTAAGAAAAAACGTTGCAAATAAATCCGTTAGCTCTTATGAGTCAGCCACAGGCTGAACAGGTTAGCCAGCAGATACCCTTCTTCGTTCGGATGCAGCTGCACGTTGAACGGCGCCAGCAATGCGTGGTGGGCCTGCTCAACATCACCAAAGACACTGTCGGTTTTAATCTCCGCCAGCAGCTCTTCATCCAGTGGGTTTACCTCTTCCCCACGGCGGCTGCGCATCAGCGCGTTAGCCATGTGGGTGATGGCCATTGCCCCCTGATCGTTCTGCAGCGGAATAGCCCAGTGGGTCTCCAGCTGCGTCACAACCACTTTCATGCCATCACAAATATCCCGGTCGATGACACCTGCCTCACAGAGCAGATTGAGCCGGTCTTCCATACTGATTACCTCTGTCAATAGCTTGGTTCCTGTTCACCGCTCAGCACGCTTTGCTGATGGGCCAGCAGGGCATTCTTATCCACCACCGTTCTCAGCAATTGCTGAATAGGGATATCTTCACTTCGCGTAAGCACCACCGCTTCCGATGCCGTCAGGAAGCAGTTGTCCCCACTTAACGGGAGGGCGGTCAGCCCCAGTGCCGTCAAATCGGCTTCGTTGCTAACGTTCCAAATCACTGCATCCACGCTGCCTTTCGCGATTCTGTGCAAGCACTCGTGGTACGACACATCAAGCAATTCCACATCCTGCCCGGAGAAATAAACATCCGTCATGATTCGCTGATCCGCCGAACGAGGATCAATCCCAATACGGCGGATGCTCTCCTGCTGCCCGGCGCGGCAAATCAGCTTGTGCTCGCCCACGTAAGTTTGCGGCCCCAGCGCCAGCGCGATAAAAAGATCCGGGTTGCTGAGGTAGCTGTCCGCTGCCAGCCTGGACACGACGGCCAGGTCATAAACACCATTCAGCAGACATTCCACGCGAACATCCGACCCACGCATATGGGCATAATAAAATGGGATCCCGTCAAACTGCGCCTTCAGACCGCTGGCAAGCCCTTCATAAAGCCGGGTGTACGGCAGCGGCATAGCACACACTACATTGCCGATGTCCGCGAACGCCAATAGGGCTTTGTTATCCATGCTCAGCAGGTAGCTGCCGTTGCGGCCACGGCGCTCAACGCTCACGGCCCCGGCCTTCTCCAGCGTCTTCAAAGCGGCCTGCGTCAGGCCAACGGAAAAGCCGCATTCACCGGCTAATTCATCTATGGTTTTCAGCCTGTTACCACATTTCTCACCCAGTAAATAACGGGCCAGGCTGGACTGGGCAACGCCCTCTTTTTTAATAAAGCTGCGGCTCATCGGTTATCTTCAATTTATTGAATGAATATATCTTCATAAAATTGAATATAGATGGCAAAGGGGAAAATGACAAAAGGAGAATGCAGTCACAAAAAAGAAATAACCCGCCAGGGGGCGGGTTATTCATAGGGAAAGATTATGGATGCGCGACGAAACCGATCGCTTCGTAGACCTTTTTCAGCGTCTCACCGGCGCGGGCGCGGGCTTTTTCAGCACCCTCTTTCATGACCTGCTGCAGGAAAGCTTCGTCGTTACGGTAACGGTGATAGCGCTCCTGAAGCTCGGTCAGCATGCCGGACACGGCTTCCGCCACTTCTCCCTTCAGATGACCATACATCTTGCCTTCAAAGCTGGCTTCCAGCTCAGGAATCGCTTTGCCGGTGACGCCGGAAAGAATGTCCAGCAGGTTAGAAACGCCCGCCTTCTCTTTCACGTCGTAGCGCACCACAGGCGGCTCTTCGGAGTCGGTTACCGCACGCTTGATCTTCTTGACCACGGATTTCGGATCTTCCAGCAGGCCGATGACGTTATTACGGTTATCGTCTGACTTGGACATCTTTTTGGTCGGCTCCAGCAGGGACATCACGCGAGCACCGGACTTAGGAATAAATGGCTCAGGCACTTTGAAGATGTCGCCGTACAGCGCGTTGAAGCGGCTGGCCACGTCGCGGCTCAGCTCCAGATGCTGTTTCTGGTCTTCACCCACCGGGACCTGGTTGGTCTGATACAGCAGAATGTCTGCGGCCATCAGCACCGGGTAGTCAAACAGGCCGGCGTTGATGTTTTCTTCATAGCGGGCAGATTTGTCCTTGAACTGCGTCATGCGGCTCAGCTCGCCGAAATAGGTGTAGCAGTTCAGCACCCAGCCCAGCTGCGCGTGTTCCGGCACGTGGGACTGAACAAAGATGGTACTTTTTTTCGGGTCAATGCCACAGGCCAGATACAGCGCCAGAGTGTCCAGCGTCGCTTTGCGCAGCGCGGTCGGGTCCTGACGAACGGTGATCGCATGCTGGTCAACGATGCAGTAAATGCAATGGTAATCATCCTGCATGTTTACCCACTGACGCAGCGCACCCATGTAGTTACCGATAGTTAATTCGCCTGACGGCTGGGCGCCGCTAAATACGATGGGCTTACTCATGTTCTGCTTCCTGATTTGCTAAAGGTGGTAGCCCGAAAGCGGGCAATAAGTCTTCGAAACGATCGAACACAACGTCCGGGTTGCTAAGCACAATCGCTTCGCCATAGTTATAGCCCCAGGTCAGGCCGACGCTTGGGCAGCCGGCCGCCTGTGCAGCCTGAATGTCATTACGGGAATCGCCGACAAAAAGCAGCTCATCCGCCGCCAGTCCCAGGGTTTCCATGACTTTGTGCAGCGCTTCCGGGTGTGGCTTTTTCTCTTTCACATCGTCCCCACCTATGATGGTCTGGAAATAATGGGCAATGCCCAGATCTTCCAGCAGCGGCGTGACAAAAGGCGTGGGTTTGTTGGTGACAACGGCGAGCGGCAGGCCTTTTTCTTTCAGCGCAGCAAGCGTTGCAGCTACGCCCGGGAACAAGAAGCTCCCCTCTTCCACCGTTTCCGCATAGTAGCGATCGAACAGTTTGCGCGCCATATTCAACTGGGCGAGGTCGGGTTCTTTATCTTTCAGCGACCACTTAAGCGCCCGCTGCATCATGATATCTGCGCCGTTGCCGATCCAGGTGACAACGCGATCTTCACCGGCCACAGGCAGTTCAAGCGCATAAAGCGCCAGATCAACGGCCTGACTCAGGCCAAGCGCCGTGTCGATGAGCGTGCCGTCGAGATCGAAGGCAACACCCCGAATTTTTTGAAACTTATCCATGACTTACCTTAGCCAGTTCAGAACGCATGCGGTCAACCACCGCTTTATAATCAGGCTGGCCGAAAATAGCAGAACCTGCAACGAACATATCCGCACCCGCAGCGGCGATTTCCGCGATATTGTCGGCTTTGACGCCGCCATCCACTTCAAGGCGAATATCATAGCCGGAGGCATCAATACGTTCGCGAACCTGGCGCAGTTTTTCCAGCGTGTGTGGAATAAACGACTGGCCGCCAAAACCAGGGTTGACGGACATCAGCAAAATGACATCCAGTTTGTCCATGACGTGATCCAGCCAGGAAAGCGAGGTCGCCGGGTTCAGCACCAGGCCCGCTTTACAGCCGTGTTCTTTGATCAGTTGCAGAGAGCGATCGACATGTTCAGAGGCTTCAGGATGGAAGGTAATAATGCTGGCACCAGCCGCGGCGAAATCAGGAATGATGCGGTCAACGGGTTTCACCATCAGGTGAACGTCGATAGGCGCAGTGATACCGTAATCGCGCAGCGCCTTAAGCACCATTGGCCCCATCGTCAGGTTAGGGACGTAGTGGTTGTCCATAACATCAAAATGGACGACGTCACCACCTGCGGCAAGTGCTTTAGCCGTATCCTCGCCCAGTCGGGCGAAGTCGGCAGAGAGGATTGAGGGGGCAATCAAATACTGTTTCATCCGCTTCTCCAGGAGTCATTCATCTTTCGGCGGCGGGCGAAACGGCTCAGGCAACCTTCGCTTTATAAAGGGCCAGAAGTTCGTCCACCTTGTTACGTTTACCACCGTTTCGGCTGATGCTGCGGCGAACCTGCAGCTTATGGAAATCGGTGGCGTTCTGATACCACTGGCGAGTCAGCTCGGTGTCATGATTAGAAATCAGCACCGGAATACTCTGCTCCCGCAGCCTTTCAGCCAGCTCGGCTAAGTGCTGCTGCTGCACCATACTGAAGCTGTCCGTGTGATAAGCGGTAAAGTTGGCGGTGGCGGAAAGCGGCGCATAGGGCGGATCGCAATACACTACGGAACCCGCAGCAACGTCTACCATGCTGACATCATAAGACTGACAGACAAAAGTGGCATTTTTAGCCCGTTCGGCAAAGTTGTACAGTTCCTCTTCAGGGAAGTAAGGTTTGCTGTAGCGGCCAAACGGCACGTTAAATTCACCGCGCAGATTATAACGACACAGGCCGTTGTAACAATGGCGATTGAGGTACAAAAACAACACCGCGCGCCGGAATTTGTCAGTGCATTGGTTAAACTCAGTGCGGCAAGCGTAATAAATAGCTTCCTCATTTTGCGCTTTGGTAAAGAGCAAACGAGACTCCCGCACATACTCATCTGCACGGTTCTTGACAATGTCGTAGAGGTTAATCAGATCGCTATTGATATCGGCGAGGACGTAGCGTGAGTAGTCGGTATTGAGAAATACCGACCCCGCGCCAACAAAAGGCTCAATCAGACAGTCGCCTTCCGGCAGATGCTTTTTTATGTCGTCCAGCAGGGGGAATTTCCCCCCTGCCCATTTCAGAAAAGCGCGATTTTTTTTCATGCTGTCTTACTATTTACACCTTATCCAGCTGTGGAAAGGCTCCGACAGCGACTGCGCTTATTTTCACTTGAGGTCAGACTGCACCTGATGAATAGGTTTTGCCCACGGATTCTTAGCCTGAACGTCTGCCGGCAGGCTTGTCACCGCGCGTTTTGCATCGTCTTTCGTGGCATAAACACCGCTCACCAGCACGAACCAAGGCTGACCGTTACGCTGAGTCTGGTAAACCATATAGTGCTGCAGATTCTCTTTTTTCGCCCACGCATTCAGGTTTGCGGAGTTTGAAGAAGAGCTCAGCTGCAGCGTGTAGTGGCTGCCTGGTGCACTCTTAATAGCGCTCGCATCCCCCGTTACCGTGCCGCCAGTGCTGGCCGCGGCTGCAGCTTGCGGTGCTGCTTTTGGCGCAGTAGATGCTGTCGCTTTCGGTGCCGGGGTTGAAGTAGCTGCGCTGGTTGATGGTGCAGTGACCGGAGCAGAAACCACCGGGGCAGGTTCGCTACGTTTCACCGTTGCCACTGGTTTGCTTTCAGCTTTCACCTGCGGTTTAGGCTCGGCTTTACGCACAGGCTCAATCACCGTTTTCTTGCGCTCAGGACGAGATTCAACGGTGCGTGTTGGCTCCTGGGTACCGGCCAGCTTACGCGGTTCGGTTTTGCTGCCAGCGATTGGCGCGACGGTAGCCGGTTCAGTTGGCAGCGTGGAATTGCTCGCCACGTTGTCAATCTGCCCCTGTTGCTGAGGCTGAGTCAGGGCGTTATTCAGGTTTCCAGGAACCTCAACGCGCTGCTGCCCTTCCGGCTGCGTCTGCGTCTGGGCCTGGGTTGGTGTAGAAGAAATAGGTGGCAGGGAAACATCCTGCGGATTCTGCTGGCCAGCAGCTGGGGTATTCCCTGACTGTGGCTGATCGGCAGGTGCCGCACCGTTCGAACCGGAGAGATCGATGCTCTTCTCCGCACCTGGTTTTTGCTCGGCAGTATCTGGGGTAGATGAAGGTGCTTTCAGGGCTGAACCGATGCCGATGATAAGCAGCAGCAGAACCAGAATCCCAACGCCCATCATGATGTGCTGACGAGAAGCAGGGGCTTTCTGTTTTGCTGCCTTTTTACGACCACGCGCCGGACGAGATTCTGCGGCAAGGCCGTCATCACCTTCGTACTCTTCCTCAACCTCTTCTTCACGCTCACGGCGTGAACGAGAAGGACGACGATCGTCCGCATCAAGATCGACGTCATCAACGTTGATCTGCGGTTCTTTATCGAACTCGTCAGGTTTGCGGGAACGCCCAGGACGACGATCGCTTGGATCGGGTTTCAGCTCGTCTTCTGGTTTAAACTCATCCATTTAACACCCCACTCAAAGGCGTATGCTCATCTCTGCATCACGCCCGAAGTTAAATACTATAAAAATTCTAGTTGTTAAGCCTGCTGGCAATCAGCAATGGCTGATAGAACGACATCGTGCGGTACTCCACCGCGCACTTCACTCTTCCCTATCGCCAGCGGCAGAATCAAACGCAGCTCGCCGGCTAATACTTTTTTGTCACGCATCATGTGGGGCATATACGCGTCAGGGGACATTTCCTGCGGCCCGTTAATCGGTAACCCGGCTCGCACCAACAGCGCAATCACGCGCTGAACGTCTGCCTCACTGAATTGACCCAGGCGCTGAGCGGTACGCGCCGCCATCACCATACCGGCCGCCACGGCTTCGCCATGCAGCCAGTTGCCATAGCCCATTTCAGCTTCAATGGCATGGCCAAACGTATGACCCAGATTCAGTAAAGCACGTAAGCCGCTTTCTCGCTCGTCTGCGGCAACAACTTCGGCTTTCAGCTCACAACAACGACGAATGCAGTACGCCATTGCCTTGCCGTCCAGCTTTAACAATGCGTCGATGTTCTCTTCCAGCCAGTCAAAGAACTCGCCGTCCAGAATGATGCCGTATTTAATGACTTCCGCCAGGCCCGAAGCCAGCTCCCGAGCAGGCAAAGTCGACAGGCAGTCGAGATCCACCACCACCGAAGCGGGCTGGTAGAACGCGCCAATCATGTTTTTGCCGAGGGGATGGTTAACGGCAGTTTTACCGCCAACGGAGGAGTCCACCTGCGAAAGCAGTGTGGTAGGGACCTGGATAAAACGCACCCCGCGCTGATAGCTCGCTGCGGCAAAACCGGTTAAATCGCCCACAACGCCACCGCCTAAAGCAATCAAGGTGGTGTCGCGGCCGTGAGGTTTTTCCAACAGCGCCGTAAAGACGGTATCAAGCACCGCGAGGCTTTTAAACTGCTCGCCATCCGGAAGAATGACGGTATCCACTTTAACGCCTGCCTGTTCCAGAAGACCACGAACCTTGTCCAGATAGAGCGGTGCAAGGGTTTCATTGGTAACCAGCATGGTCTGGTCGCCAGCCTTCAGCGGCCAAAAGGAAGCCGGGTCATTGAATAACCCGGCGGCAATGGTAATAGGGTAACTACGTTCCCCGAGAGTGACTGTCAGCCTCTCCATTACGCGGAGCCCACCTTATTGTTGCTTTGCCCGCAGGCGTTTCTTGATTAAGCCAGAATCAGTTGCTTTCCAGCATATGAATGATCTGGTTTGCGACCACTTTGGCGCTTTGATCATCGGTGCGAATTGTGACATCGGCAATCTCTTCATACAGCGGATTGCGTTCGCCTGCCAGCGCTTCCAGAACTTCACGAGGTGGAGTCTCAACCTGCAGCAGCGGACGTTTTTTATCGCGCTGAGTACGTGCAAGCTGTTTCTCAATCGTGGTTTCAAGGTAAACCACTACGCCACGGGCGGAAAGACGATTGCGGGTTTCACGAGATTTCACAGAACCGCCACCGGTAGCCAGCACGATGCCCTGTTTTTCAGTGAGTTCGTTGATGATTTTTTCTTCGCGATCGCGGAAGCCTTCTTCGCCTTCAACGTCGAATACCCAGCCCACATCAGCTCCGGTACGTTTCTCAATCTCTTGATCAGAATCGAAAAATTCCATATTGAGTTGCTGAGCTAACTGACGCCCAATAGTGCTTTTGCCGGCACCCATAGGCCCAACCAGAAAGATATTGCGTTTCTCTGCCATTTTTTCGGTACTACTAAGACAATTCGTTGATGATAAACCCGCCCGGTAACAACTTGCTGCGGCGGGACATGAACTGAAACCTCATAAGCGTGAGTTCGAGAATCAGACTAAAAATTATCTCAACACTCAAGGGGGTTTGGCAACCGAATAAATCACCTGGCGCCCAGCTTGGGACGAAAACCGTGCGCCAGCTTTACCGGCCGCAGGCTCTCAATACCCAGCCTCCCGAAACGGTACACCTTGTAAGCTAATTCCTCTCTGCCGTCAAACACCTGGGCGCTGTTTAGCAGAAAAACCCGCAGGCGGAAGAGGAAACACGCTAAGGTAATGCAATCAACCTGGGCGTAATGAAGACGACCAATTCCCGACGTTGGTGCTTTTTCCCGTCGTGCCGGAACAATTGGCCGATAAAAGGAATATTTCCCAGTAAAGGAACGCTATTCCTGGTGTGGTTGTTCTGCTGCTGGAAGATTCCGCCTAACGCCAGCGTCTCACCGTCCTTCACCTCGACCTGCGTTTCAATCTCTTGCTTGTCAATGGCGAGTGCTTCCCCATCTGCGTGCTGGATGCTGCGTCCTGGCATATTTTGGCTGATGCGAAGCTGCAGGCGAATAGTTCCGTGGTGACTTATCGTCGGCATGACCTCCATACCCAACACCGCCTCCTTAAATTCCACCGACGTGGCTTCATTTTTGCCATTAGAGACCTGATAGGGAATTTCAGTACCCTGCTTGATGCTGGCAGACTGTTGGTGTGCGACCAGCAAGCGTGGGCTGGCGATGATTTCCAGCTGTTGCTGCTGCTCTAGTGCGCTGAGCTCAAGCTCAAGCATACGGCCGTTGATCCGGCCAATATTAAACCCTACCGTTGTGGTTGCCGCGTTTACGGCTAACTCACTTGAGACAGTTGTGGTTTGGTATAACCCGGATGCCGTCTCACCTACCGGGGCGCTCCACTTCACGCCAAGCTCTCGCAGCTTATCCTGGTTGATGGTGACAATATGCGCGGATAGCTCGACCTGCCCCATCGAAACATCCATATCTTTAATCCAGGCCGCAACACGCTTTTGCGCCTGCTGGCTGTCGCGCACCACCAGCCGGTTTGTGCGTTTATCCACGGTAATGCTGCCCCTGGGCCCAAGCAGTTTTTCTTCATTAGCTTTGATCCCCGCGGCAAGGTCGGCAACGTCAGCATATCGCGGCGTATAAACCGCTTGTACCAGCGGCTGCTCAAGCGCTTTTTGCTTACGAGCGGCCTCCTGCTGAGCGCGTCGTTGCGCCGGATCCTGTTTCTGCTGGATTTGAAGAATATTGCCCGTCTTCGACGAAGTCAGGTTTGCTAATCTGAGTACCTGCTTGAAAGCCTGTTCCCACGACACATCGGCCAAACGTAGCGAGAGATTCCCCGTCACCTCAGGCGCAATCATCACGTTAAAGTTTTGCTGCTCGGCCAGCACCTGCAAAACCTGGACGACAGGCGTTTCATCTAGCGTCAGAGTGACGCGATTATTCGTCCACGCCGTCAGGGGCATCAGCATCAGTACGCCTGCCACGATGTGCCTTATCATTGATTCTTCCCTCTATTTTCCAATGGTAGTAACGCCCTTCGCAGGCGCCGTTGAACGAAACTCTCAGCTGCCGCTCAAGAAGCGTGGTCACCTGCACACCAGGCTCCAGAAACAAACCTTCTTTTACCCTTTGCCAGCGTTTACCTAAGAATTGCATTAAGGCAATACTCTCTGCAGTGCCAGTCGGGTAAAACACGCCGCGTAACTGCCAGCCATCAAGCCGCTTAAGCAGCTCTTCACAGGGTGATACGGGTAAAAGAAAAGGATTACGCGGTGACGACTGCAGAGGCGAGCTGAGCGCGACCAGTAACATCCAACTAGCGGCTTTCATCGATAAACTCCAGAGTGAGCAAAACCCGCACTTTTTCCCCGGCCTCACTTAAGATAAACGCCGGTATCTTCAGGCTTGAATAGCTGGTCAGTTCCTTAAAAAGGGATGGCACGTTGGGCCAGGGAAGCAGCATTTCCAACACAGAATGTCGCGGTTCAGGCTTCCACGTCACCAGTCTCCCGCCAGACCGTTTTATCGCAGCCATGGCAGAAAACGTCTCCAGAGGCACCGCATCAGGCAGCGGCTCTGGTTTCGGCAAAACTGCAATTTTCCGCTGCTGCGAGAGCACGTGCTGCCAGCGCTGCTGGTTGTGCTGTTCCTTCACCTGCAATTCCTGTCGCAGGGGCCAAACCAGCAGCCATAAGCAGGCTAAAGCGGTTAATAACAGACACACCAATAGGCTCAACACCCGATAGGCAACATGCCCGTCAATGAGGCGATCCAGGTTACTGAGCATGTTCGCCATCCGGGGTGTTTAAGGTGAAGGTAAAGACCAGGCCTTTGTGTTTTTCATCGCGCAACTCACCGGGCTTGACCTTAAACGCCCCGGGTAAATCAGCCAGAACTGCTTCAACCTGCTCCAGTTCCCGTGCATCTCCCGCTACGCCAGAGATTGTTGCGCTTTCATTTTGCCAGCTAACACTCTGCAGCCAGCTGTTTTCGGGCAAGCGTGAGGCCAGCATATTCAGCACGTTTTCCCAACGTGAAATGTTGCCTTTCCGCATCACCTCCGCCTGCAATATTGCCCACCGCTGCTGGTTATCTTTCAACTCTGTTAGCTGACGTGATAACAGCGCCTTCAGGGCGGATTCCTGCACCTCATATTGGGTTGTCTGGGCCTGTTGCCAGCGCACTTTCATGGCGAGAAACTGAGTCCAGAGCAGCATCAACCCCATAATGGAAAGCACGCCACATAGTAGAAGGCTGACCCAGCGTTTTAGTCGATGGCGGCGCCTTAACGGCCGCCACGGCAGGAGGTTAATCAGCGGCATCATTAGCGTTCGGCCCCCAAAGCCAGCCCCAATGCGAGCGTGTAAAGCCCACCGTGACGCGGCAATGGCGGCTGCTGGCGGACAAGGGGTTGCCAGGCATTCAGCCTTTCTGCTCCGGCAGGCCAGGAACCCTCAACATCGGCATGACTAAAGGCAATTTCGTCGGCACTGGCCTCCAACTGCTGACAAAGGGCAAGGAAATTTACTGTCTGCCGTTTATCCAGCCAGCCAGAGCGTTCGAGGTTATTGACTGATGCCCACAGCCAGTAGCCCGGCTCTTCATGAACCAGAAAACGACAATGCGCTGGATAGCAATTCTGAGGCAAGGCGCTCAGAATTTTGTCTCCCGGCGTTATCGTCCGGGGAAAGAGATTCATGCTGGCAAAAATGGCCTGCAATGCAGCAATATCCGCCTGTTTCGCCGCCGTCACGGAAAATGACGAATCATCCTCCAGGTAGTCGTAGCAAAGTTGTTCCGAGAGCATTTGCAACTGGCGAGCCGTTGCACCCGAGATATACTTCTCTTGGGCCGATTCCTGTAACCGCTGTGGAGGTCTGGGAACCTGGCGTTGCAAAGCCCTCTGTGAAGGAAACCCAACCCGCAGATGATGACGCACGGGGATTTCTTTACGCCATGCGGCAAGTACCTCGCGCAGTGTGTCCGGTTCGGGTAACATGCCGTCCGCAAGTGTTTGTTTCGGGAAAGGTAAATGCCACCAATGGCGCAACTGCCACCCTTGCCGGTGCCACTGTACGGCTGCGGCACGTACGCCCTCCGCCTGAATATCCAGGCCAATCCGCCAACCAGGAAACATCATGGTTTCGATCTCCTTATCCGGATGATAAACAGCCCTGACCCCGAAACAGTAACGGGTATATCAAAGCTCCTGGCTTGCCTTTATACTACCGCGCGGTTGTTTAGAAACTGCCCAATTGAAACCTGATGGGAAATTTAAGGTGAAGTTCGTAAAGTATTTATTAATCCTTGCAGTCTGTTGCGTTCTGCTGGGAGCTGGCTCGATTTACGGTTTATACAAATACATCGAGCCCCAGCTGCCCGACGTGGCGACATTGAGAGATGTGCGACTGCAGATTCCAATGCAGGTTTACAGCGCTGACGGCGAGCTTATCGCTCAGTACGGCGAAAAACGCCGTATTCCACTGACCCTGAACCAGATCCCCCCGGTGATGGTAAAAGCGTTTATCGCAACAGAAGACAGCCGCTTTTATGAGCACCACGGCGTTGACCCGGTGGGCATCTTCCGTGCTGCAAGCGTAGCGCTGTTCTCAGGCCATGCTTCTCAGGGCGCAAGTACCATTACGCAGCAGTTGGCGCGTAACTTCTTCCTGAGCCCCGAACGCACCCTGATGCGTAAAATTAAGGAAGCGTTTCTTGCGGTTCGCATTGAACAGATGCTGAACAAAGACGAGATCCTTGAGCTCTATCTGAACAAAATCTACCTCGGTTACCGCGCCTATGGCGTTGGCGCTGCCGCTCAGGTTTACTTCGGCAAAACGGTCGATCAGCTGACCCTGAGCGAGATGGCGGTGATTGCCGGGCTGCCTAAAGCGCCGTCAACGTTTAACCCGCTGTACTCCATGGATCGTTCAACGGCACGCCGTAACGTGGTGCTGTCGCGCATGCTGAGCGAAGGTTACATCAGCCAAAGCCAGTACGATGAAGCACGTAGTGAGCCGATTGACGCCAGCTATCACACGCCTGAAATCGCCTTCTCCGCACCATATCTTTCAGAGCTGGTGCGTCAGGACATGGTCGCCCGCTACGGCGACAAAGCCTACGAAGATGGCTACAAGGTTTACACCACGCTGAGCCGTAAAATTCAGCAGGGCGCCCAGGATGCCGTTCGCAACAACGTCATGGCCTACGACATGCGCCATGGCTACCGCGGCCCATCTAATGTGCTGTGGAAAGTGGGGGAAAGCGCCTGGGATAAGAAAAAAATCACCGATTCGCTAAAAAGCCTCCCGGTTTATGGCCCGCTCTTCCCGGCGGTTATCACCCGCGCCGTACCTGATGAAGCAACGGCCATGCTGGCCGACGGCAGCGCTGTTTCACTGAGTATGGAAGGCATGCGCTGGGCGCGTCCGTATCGTTCCGACACCGCGCAAGGCGCTACGCCACGCAAAGTAACGGACGTGGTACAGGCCGGACAGCAGATTTGGGTACGCAAGGTGGACGATGCCTGGTGGCTTAGCCAGGTGCCCGACGTTAACTCGGCGCTGGTTTCACTCAATCCACACGATGGCGCCGTGCTGGCACTGGTCGGCGGTTTTGACTTTAACCAAAGCAAGTTCAACCGTGCGACCCAGGCGCTGCGTCAGGTAGGGTCAAACATCAAACCTTTCCTGTATACCGCAGCAATGGACAAAGGCCTGACGCTGGCAAGCATTCTTAATGACGTGCCTATTTCACGCTGGGATGCCGGGGCGGGCTCCGACTGGCGGCCGAAGAACTCTCCGGCCCAATACGCCGGGCCGATTCGTCTGCGTCAGGGGCTGGGCGAGTCCAAGAACGTGGTGATGGTACGTGCGATGCGGGCGATGGGCGTCGATTATGCCGCAGAATATCTGCAGCGCTTTGGCTTCCCTGCAGCAAATATTGTGCATACCGAATCGCTGGCCCTGGGCTCCGCCTCATTTACGCCAATGCAGGTTGCTCGCGGTTACTCCGTCATGGCCAATGGCGGCTTCCTGGTGGATCCTTACTACATCACCAAAATTATCGACGACACGGGTAATACCGTGTTTGAGACCAAGCCTAAGGTTGCCTGTGCCAGCTGCGATATTCCGGTTATCTATGGCGATACGCCAAAATCAACGGTACTGGAAAACCAGGACGTAGAAGACGTTGCCGTTTCGCAAACGCCACAAAACAGCAGCGTACCGATGCCTCAGTTGGAGCAAGCTAACCGTGGTCTGGTGGCAAAAGCACAGGGCGAGGAGTATGCCCCACACGTGATCAACACGCCGCTATCTTTCCTGATCAAAAGTGCGCTTAACAGCAACATTTATGGTGAGCCGGGCTGGCAGGGAACCGGCTGGCGAGCAGGCCGTGATTTGAAACGTAAGGATATCGGCGGCAAAACCGGGACAACCAACAGTTCGAAAGATGCCTGGTTCTCCGGTTACGGCCCGGGGGTGGTCACGTCAGTCTGGATTGGCTTTGACGACCATCGCCGCGACCTTGGCCGAACCACGGCTTCAGGCGCGATTAAAGATCAGATCTCCGGCTATGAAGGCGGCGCGAAGAGCGCCCAGCCAGCCTGGGATGATTTCATGAAAATCGCGCTGGCGGGTGTGCCAGAAGAGCCGATGACGCCACCACCGGGTATCGTCACCGTCAATATTGATCGCAGTACCGGGCAGTTAGCCAACGGTGGCAACAGTCGTGAAGAGTATTTCATCGAAGGTACGCAGCCCACGCAGCAAGCCGTGCATGAAGTAGGCACGACGCTTATCGATAACGGGGAAGAGCACGAGCTGTTCTAACCCAGCCCGAAATAACAAAGGGCCGCTTAGCGGCCCTTTGTTATTCTTTAGCGGTCAGTCTTTCAGCCTGCCCTGCTGCCTTAACCATTCCCGGACAAGGAACAAAGCGCTGACGTTACGCGCCTCGCTGAAATCATCTTCATTGAGCAAATCCATCATGTTCGCCAGCGGCCACCGTACTTGCGGCAGTTCTTCCGGCTCATCTCCTTCCAGGGATTCGGGATACAGATCTTCCGCAATCACAATGTTCATTTTGCTCGAGAAATAGGACGGGGCCATCGTCAGCTTTTTCAGAAACGTTAGCTGGTTCGCGCCAAAGCCCACTTCTTCTTTCAGCTCACGGTTAGCGGCCTCAAATACCGTTTCGCCCGGGTCGATCAGCCCTTTAGAGAACCCAAGTTCATAGGATTCTGTGCCAACCGCGTATTCACGGATTAAGATCAAGTGGTCATCAACAACAGGCACTATCATTACCGCCTCGCGGGAAGACGGTTTCATGCGTTCGTAGACACGGCGAACGCCATTGCTAAATTCCAGATCCACCGTTTCGACATTAAACAGCCGCGAACGCGCCACGGTTTCGACATTTAAAATCGTTGGTTTTATTAGTGATTTGCTCATGTGGCCGGGTTCAACAGTGAAAGAGGTAAGTTATTGTGCGGTATGCCGCACATATCGTGCAACGAGCATTGGCTATTATTTACATTTTTGTAACGTTTGGCGCGCTAAAACACGTAATTTTACCCGCTGTCAAGGCAGGTACTATTGAATAGGAATTTACTTGTATTTCGGACGAAGTCGCTTTGCTAACATTGTGTTACTGTAGGCGGGTCGCCTTAAAAATAGCTCAAGTTTGCAGCTTTACCTGCCGATAATGACTTCTGACTTCTTAACCATTTGAAAGGCCGATCTTTTGCCGAGTTTGATGAAAAAGACGATTGTTTGATGGGGAAAGCATGAGCACCTTATTATTTCTGTTAGCTGCTATGCTGGCCTGCGCACTGATCGCCGGATGGCTGATTTGGCGAAGCCTGAAGCTACGTGCCCAGGTTTCGCACGATCGTTCCTTCTCCGGTGCCACCACGCGCAAACTAACCCCAGAAGAGCGCGTTGCCGTCGAAAATTACCTCGAGCGTTATTCCCGTTCCCAGGAGCTGATTGGCCCCTCCGGCGCGAGCAATCCACCGCCAAGACTCACGCTCACCGCGCAAAGCAGTACAGTTTTCTCCCTGACCCGGTCGATCACTCGCTACGGCCTCTCTGCCGATGACGCCAATAAATGGCGTTATTACCTTGATTCTGTTGAAGTTCACCTCCCGCCGCTCTGGGAACAGTACATCACCAACGATAACGACGTAGAGCTGATTCAGACGAGCAGCATCCCGCTGGTGATTTCGCTCAATGGCAATACGCTGCAAAACGATACGTTGGATGTGCAGCAGTACGCCCTGGAAGGCTACTCAGGCACTCAGGCCTCCATTCGCGGCGAAGAAAGCGAGCAAATCGAGCTGCTAAACATTCGCCAGGAAACTCAGGAAGAGTATTCCCTGAGCCGCCCCGACGGTGTGCGCGAAGCCGCGCTTATTTGCATCGCATTTATCATGCTGTTCCTGGGTCTCGTGACGCCGTCGGTGTTCCTGCCCTGGTTAATTGGCGGCGCCGTCCTGTTGATTGCCGCCGGTTTGTGGGGCCTGTTTGCCCCGCCGGCGAAAACGGCATTGCGCGAGATCCACTGCCTGCGCGGCACACCCAAACGCTGGGGACTGTTCGGCGAGTCTGACCAGGAACAGATGAACAACATCTCCCTGGGCATTATCGATCTGGTGTATCCGCCCCACTGGCAGCCTTTTGTAGCTCAGGATCTGGGGCAGAAAACCGATATTGATATCTACCTTGACCGCCATGTGGTGCGTCAGGGACGTTTCCTTTCACTCCATGATGAAGTGCGTAACTTCCCGCTACAGCACTGGGTGCGTAACCTGCTGATTGCCGCCGGCGCGCTGCTAGTCCTGCTGATGATGACTATTTGGGTGCCGCTGGAAATGCCTATCAAGCTTAGCGCCTCATGGTTGAAGGGCGCTCAGTCCATCGAAGCCACCAGCGTTGAGGAACTCGCCAAATACAAGCTGCAGGTAGGCGATACGCTGAGAGTGGATGGCACGGGGATGTGTAATATTCAAACTCCAGGCGGTTATCGCTCGCGGCAAAACTTCCCATTCACCCCCTTCGACTGCTCGCAGATCATCTGGAATACCGCCCGCCCTCTGCCCTTGCCGGAATCCGACATCATGGATAAAGCGGTCGCTCTGACCAAAGCCGTCAGCGGGCAAATTCATCCTCAGGGTGGAGAAGGTGACAGCAAAGTTAACCCACAGCTCGCGGACGCCATTCAGAAATCAGGCATGGTCCTGCTGGATGATTTTGCCGGGATTGTGAAAAAAACCCAGGCGCTGTGTACCGCAGAAGAAGAGTGCGTCCGTCTGAAGAATGCGCTAGTAAACCTGGGCAACACTAAAGACTGGGATTCCCTGATCAAGCGCGCGGATTCAGGAAAACTGACCGGAGTGAATGTCCTTCTACGGCCAGTTAGCGCCGAGTCGCTGGATAACCTGGTGGCCACCTCAACCGCACCCTTCTTTATTCGTGAAACCGCCCGCGCCGCACAGTCATTAAATAGCCCTGCCCCAGGTGGGTACATCATCATCAACGATGAAGGTGGTGATTTCGTAGACCAGCCGCTGCCGCCAATGTCGCTGTATGATTTCCCGCCTCAGGAACAATGGACCGAATTCCAGCGACTGGCGGAAATGCTGCTGCACACGCCGTTCCACGCCGAAGGGATCATTACCGGCATCTACACGGATGCCAACGGCACACAGCACGTCACCCTGCATCGGATCTCAGACACTCATAGCCTCTGGAGCTACATCGGTATTTCTCTGATGCTGATTGCGATGTTGGCCTGCGCCGCGATAAACGGCGTTCTGGCGGTGACTCGCTATCGCCGTGCCAGTACACGGCTGGCTGAAATTCAGCGCTATTATGATAGCTGCCTCAACCCCACACTGACTCCGCCTACGCCGCTGAAGTAGCCGCTACGGGTAAACTTTGCGTACCGGGTTGTGCTACCCTGGTACGCTATTTTCCCTCAATCGAGACTAAAGCTATGTCTGGTGCTATTGCCTGGCAGGACGTGGACACCCTGCTGCTGGATATGGACGGGACCCTGTTGGACCTGGCCTTTGATAACCATTTCTGGAAAAAGCTGGTGCCGGAAACCCTTAGCCTTCAGCGCGGCATTCCGTTGCAGGACGCGTATGAATTAATTTCCCGCGAATACCACGCCGTGCAGCATACGCTAAACTGGTACTGTCTCGACTACTGGAGCGAACGCCTGGGGCTGGATATCTGTGGCATGACCACCGAACAAGGGCCAAAGGCCGCGCTGCGTGAAGATACCGTGCCGTTTCTTGAAGCGGCGAAAGCCAGCGGCAAGCGCCGCATTCTGCTCACCAACGCGCACCCGCATAACCTGGCGGTGAAGCTTGAGCACACGGGTTTGAACCAGCACCTTGATTTATTACTTTCCACCCACACATTTGGTTATCCGAAAGAAGATCAGCGTTTATGGCAGGCGGTGGCTGGATATACCGGGTTCGATGTGGCCCGAACCGTCTTTATCGACGACAGCGAAGCCATTCTTGATGCAGCCGCAACGTTTGGGATTCGCTACTGCTTTGGCGTTCTCAACCCGGATTCAGGTGAAGCGGAAAAAACGTTTGAGCGCCACCCTGGCCTGAGCGATTACCGTAGCCTGATCCCATCGCTTTCTGCTTAAGGAGGCGCAATGAAAGAAAAAACCGCCGAGGGCGTACGCCTGGATAAATGGCTGTGGGCCGCACGCTTTTACAAAACCCGTGCGGTGGCGCGGGAAATGGTTGAAGGCGGGAAAGTGCACTACAACGGCCAACGCAGCAAGCCGAGTAAACTGGTTGAGCTTCATGCGGTACTCACGCTGCGCCAGGGAAACGACGAGCGCACCGTAACCGTACTGGGTATTACCGAACAGCGCAGGCCAGCCGCAGAAGCCACTC
Source organism: Cedecea sp. B1(4) (assembly GCF_059414925.1). Lineage (NCBI taxonomy): Bacteria > Pseudomonadati > Pseudomonadota > Gammaproteobacteria > Enterobacterales > Enterobacteriaceae > Cedecea > Cedecea sp. B1(4). The sequence continues at coordinate 56,341 of NZ_JCAHMZ010000007.1, forward strand.
AGCTTTATGAAGAGACGGCGGAAAGCATCGCCAAACGGGAAAAAGTGGCGCTGGCGCGCAAAATGAACGCGCTGACCATGCCGCATCCCGATCGCCGCCCGGATAAAAAAGAGCGGCGAGATTTGATGAAATTTAAACACGGTGGCGAAGCGTAAATTCGCCGACCAGTAAGAGAGATGACGATGACTCAACACGACCAACTACACCGCTATCTGTTTGAAAACCACGCCGTGCGCGGCGAGCTGGTGACAGTTTCCGAAACCTGGCAGCAGATCATGGAAAACCATGATTACCCGCAGCCGGTCAAAAAAATTCTGGGCGAACTGCTGGTCGCCACCAGCCTGCTGACCGCCACGCTGAAGTTTGACGGAGATATCACCGTTCAGCTTCAGGGCGATGGCCCGATGACGCTGGCCGTGATTAACGGCAACAACAAACAGCAAATGCGCGGCGTAGCGCGTGTACAGGGTGATATCCCGGCGGATGCTGCATTAAAAGATCTGGTGGGTAACGGTTATCTGGTGATCACCATCTCCCCAAGCGAAGGCGAGCGCTATCAGGGCGTGGTCGGTCTGGAAGGGGATACGCTGGCCGCCTGCCTGGAAGATTATTTCATGCGTTCCGAGCAGCTGCCAACTCGTCTGTTTATTCGTACCGGTGAAGTAGACGGTAAAGCGGCGGCGGGCGGTATGTTGCTGCAGGTTCTGCCGGCGCAAAACGCGGAAACCGACGACTTCAACCACCTCGCGACGCTGACCGAAACCATCAAGGCCGAAGAGCTGCTGACGCTGCCAGCGAACGATGTGCTTTGGCGTCTGTATCACGAAGAAGAAGTCACGCTGTACGATCCTCAGGACGTAGAGTTCAAATGCACCTGCTCACGCGAGCGCTGTGCTGACGCGCTGCGCACGCTGCCGGATGAAGAGGTCGACAGTATTCTGGCCGAAGACGGCGAAATCGACATGAACTGTGATTACTGTGGCAGCCGCTATGTGTTTGACTCCATGGACATCACGGCGATCCGCAACAATGCCTCTCCGGCGGATCCGCAGGTTCACTAAGTTTGCAAAACGCCTCCAATCGGAGGCGTTTTTTTTCAGCGGTAATAGTCGATTTTAACCCGCTGCCCCTGCACCATTACGTCCTGCCAGACCTTCGGCGCCGCCGTCAGTTTTCCTTCAGAAGCGGCCTGCTTCAGCGCTGACATCATCTGGTTTTTATCCAGATCCCTGGCCTGACCGATATCCTTCCAGCTCCCGCCAATCTTGCCGTACACTTTGCAGTAGCTCATTTCCGGCTGGCACAGCAGCCATTCATCCTGCCCATCTCCGTTCAGATCCATCCCAACCAGCAAACACTTATCCTCATCATCCAGACACTCGCGAGCCTGGTAACTTTCATCTTTTACCATGGCCTGCCACCACGCGTTTTCCGGCACGCGATTTTTATCCGCCAGCACGATACGCTGACGCAGAGATTCAACCGTCAGCTTCGCCACAGCCACACCGCCCGCTTTGCCGTTGCTCAACAGCATCGCCAATTGCCTTCTGCGATCGGGGCTGGCGACAAACACAGGGTCTTTTTGCAGCTCGCTGAGCGCATCGTAGCCCCGCCGACCGGCGTATTGCAGCATGGTCATGCTCACCTTCTCGGGCTTCAGGATGCCGCTGTGGTAACGCGCCATTTGGTTATTAACGCTGATCCGGTAAGGGTCCAGAAGCGGGGAATTCACCGCGACCAGCAAGGCCAGCGCCAGCAAAAGCACCGCGCGGTTAATCCCTCCCGGCTGTAGAACAGTCCCCCGACGCTGGCGACCGAGCGTGACGACGTAGCCAAAAGCCCACACCAATACGGTGAAGGTTATCAGCGCCGCATATACCCTTGTTGGCGTCCAGCCGTATGACGAAACGCGCAACCAAAGCGCATAGCTTGCCAGCAAGGCATAAACCGGCGACAGCAATAACGTCAGCTTTATCGCACCATCAAGCAGAGCAGGATAAGGTCGGGTTTCTCTTTCCGGATGATAAGCCACTGCGGCAGTGCCCATCACCATCAGCGTCAGCGTGTTGAGCAGCGCATTACAGGAAAAGTGCAGTGAAATAGACCCCAGGCCAACCACCGGCAGCGTCGCCAAAAACATCAGCGAAATCAGCGATAGCAGCGGTAAAAGCCCCGTGGCAAAAACGCTGAAGAAATGTTTTACCGCGTTAATAGCCCGAACCTGGTCACGGCAAAGCGTGACCGCCAACGCCGCTGCCGTACAGGTAGCAATCCAGGCAAACGCCGACGAACTGAAAAAAAGGCGATCAAAGAAGGCGATATCCACCAGCTTAAATAACCCGGCCCAAAGCGCCAGCACGCCCCAGAAAAAGAGCACCAGCAGCCCGGTCAGCAGCAGAGTAATACCGTTCCGCCAGAGCTGGCCGTAGAATACCTGCCAGCCTCCCCAACCGCGATTCGAGTGCAGCCGCCCCTGCAGCCAGGGCAAAGTCAGAAACAGCATCACCGCCAGCGAGCAGAGATACCCCAGCACAATATCGTGCCGGTTCCAGCTTTCCAGCCCCTGAGTCGTCCAGTTCACCCAGCCGCTCATCAACGCCACAATCGGCAAAGGGAGCAACGCCAGGCCCCAAAATCGCAGGCCATTGAAACGCACGGTGATAAGCGCCAGCGTCGCCGCCAGTACTACGGACAGGGAGCGCAGATACAGGGCTTGATTATCCCCTCGCAGCCAGATACTACTCACCCTGTCTCCTTCGGTGAGGTACAGCACCACGCCTAAAAGAAACCCCACCAGCAAAATTCCCCAGCGGGTCGCCTTAGGCAACGGTTCAGACATGAACATGGTTGTCATCCCTTATTAGCTCATTTTTGACTTAGTGTAACGACCTGCTGCGACTTGCAAATGACGCTCTTGTTTCATTGCGTTGCGCATGAGAGCGCGTTCATTCACAAAGTTCTCCGTTATTATCCTAATTATTAACATATCTGCCATATTTTCCCCGAAAGCCAGCGAATTCCTGCCATACTCTGCCCCCGTTGCGGCATCCCCTGTGCATTTCCCCTGTTAAATTTAAGCAGGCGCGTAAATTTATGATAGTGGTCGCGGTTAACACCCCCTAAACAACCCTACAATATTCGGCAGTATAAATTGGCTAAGGAGCAGTGAAATGCGAGTTAAAGGCATAACCCCGCAAGATCTCAAGGCTTATGGCATTCATGACGTCAGCGAAGTCGTCTATAACCCCGATTACGACACCCTTTACCGCGAAGAGCTCGATCCTAACCTGCAGGGTTTTGAGCGCGGTGTGGTCACTAACTTAGGCGCCGTTTCCGTAGATACCGGGATCTTCACCGGCCGCTCTCCAAAAGATAAATACATCGTCCGCGATGACACCACCCGCGACACCTTATGGTGGGCAGACAACGGTAAAGGCAAAAACGATAACAAACCGCTTTCCGAAGAAACCTGGCACCAGCTCAAAGGGCTCGTCACTCATCAACTCTCGGGCAAGCGCCTGTTTATTATTGACGCTTTCTGCGGGGCCAACGCCGATACCCGCCTGTCAGTGCGTTTTATCACTGAGGTTGCTTGGCAGGCACACTTCGTGAAAAACATGTTTATTCGCCCAACGGACGAAGAGCTGGCAACGTTTGAGCCTGATTTTGTAGTGATGAATGGGGCTAAATGTACCAATCCAAACTGGAAAGAACAGGGCCTGAACTCCGAAAATTTTGTGGCGTTTAACCTGACTGAACGCATGCAGCTTATCGGCGGCACCTGGTACGGTGGCGAGATGAAGAAAGGGATGTTCTCTATCATGAACTACCTGCTGCCGCTGAAGGGCATCGCCTCCATGCACTGCTCGGCAAACGTCGGTGAAAAAGGGGATGTGGCGGTGTTCTTTGGCCTGTCCGGCACCGGTAAAACGACGCTGTCTACCGACCCGAAACGCCGCCTGATTGGCGACGATGAGCACGGCTGGGACGACGACGGTGTGTTTAACTTTGAAGGCGGCTGCTACGCGAAAACCATTCGCCTGTCAGAAGAAGCTGAGCCGGATATCTATCACGCGATTCGCCGCGATGCGCTGCTGGAAAACGTGACCGTCCGTGCCGACGGCACAATCGACTTCGACGATGCATCCAAAACGGAAAACACCCGCGTTTCTTACCCGATTTATCACATCGACAACATCGTTAAGCCGGTGTCGAAAGCGGGTCACGCCACCAAAGTCATCTTCCTGACTGCGGATGCCTTCGGCGTACTGCCACCGGTTTCCCGCCTCACCGCGAACCAGACTCAGTACCACTTCCTGTCCGGTTTTACCGCCAAACTGGCGGGTACCGAACGCGGCGTGACTGAGCCAACGCCAACCTTCTCCGCCTGCTTCGGCGCGGCGTTCCTGTCGCTGCACCCAACGCAGTATGCTGAAGTGCTGGTGAAACGCATGCAGGCATCCGGTGCCCAGGCGTACCTGGTGAATACCGGCTGGAACGGTACCGGCAAACGCATTTCGATCAAAGACACCCGCGCGATCATCGACGCTATTCTCGACGGCTCGCTGGACGACGCAGAAACCTTTACGCTGCCGATGTTTAACCTCGCCATTCCAACCTCGCTCGCGGGCGTTGATACCCACATTCTGGACCCGCGTAATACCTACGCGTCCCCGGAACAGTGGCAGGAAAAAGCTGAGCAACTGGCGAAGCTGTTTGTCGAAAACTTCGAGAAATACACCGATACTCCTGCCGGGGCGGCCCTGGTCGAAGCCGGTCCGAAGCTGTAAATCTGAAGCATTAGACGAAAAAAACGAACCCTTCGGGGTTCGTTTTTTATTGGGCCACAGGCCAGCTAGCTTTCCCGATGAGTCACCACCCGGGTTATCGGCAGCGGGAGATAAGCCCTGATTCGCAGCCCTCCCCGCTCGCTCTTCCCGAGATCCAACATCCCGTTATGGTTGTCAATGATGCGCTGCACGATGGCTAAACCCAGCCCGGTGCCGCTGGTACTGCGGGCGCTGTCGCCGCGAACAAACGGCTGGAACAGATGCTGAAGCTGGTCTGGCTCAATGCCTGGGCCATCATCTTCCACCTGGAACCAGGCGCGGTTTAACTCGCTGCCGCTGCTGACTTTGATCCAGCCATTGCCGTAGCGCGCCGCGTTCACCACCATATTCGCCACCGCACGCTTGATAGAGAGCGGATGGATATTCAGGCGGATTTCGCCGGCCTGCAGGTCGGTATCGATTTCACGCTCGTAACCGCTTTCTGCCGCAATAACTTCCCCGAGCACGCTGTTGAGATCCGCCATCTCCAGCGGCATCTCCTGCCCGGTGCGCAGGTAGTCGATAAACTGTTCGATAATCGCATTACACTCTTCGATATCTTTGTTAATCGACTCGGCCAGATAGCCATCCTCCTGCCCCATCATTTCAGTCGCCAGGCGAATACGCGTCAGCGGCGTACGCAGATCATGGCTGACACCCGCCATCAGCAGCGTACGGTCATCGGCCAACTGTTTAACGCCCGCGGCCATATGGTTAAACGCCCGCGTCACCGATCGCACTTCCGAGGCGCCATATTCGCGCAAAGGAGGAGGAATAATCCCTTTACCGACCTGCAGCGCAGCGTGCTCCAGGTCGACCAGCGGTCGGTTCTGTATTCGAATAAACAGCCATGCGCCGCCTATCGCCAACAGCATGATCGCCAGCGTGTAGCGGAACAGCGGGGAGAAATCGCCCTGATGGATTTCAGTCAGCGGAACGCGGACCCAGATATTCGGCGACAGCCAGGTCTTCAGCCAGACAACCGGGGAGCTTTTGTTCACCTCAACGCGCACTTCGGTCGGGCCGCCAAGCTGCTGCGCCATTTGCTGGCTCAGAAACTCGTAGTGCTGCGCCCAGCGCAGGCCAGCGTCTTCCGCCGCCTCGTTGGAGTAAAGTGAAATGCCCAGCTCGCGGTAAATCTCACGACGAAACGCAGGCGGCACCACAAGTTGGGTGCCGTCTTCAAGCTGCAGTTTGTCGGTCATTAGCATTCTGACTTCGTACGCTAGCACCTTATTAAACTGCTGCAGGCTCGGCAAAATCGCGAAGTTCAGAACGACAAGATAAGTCGTCACCAGGCTGACAAACAGCAAGGTGACGATCAGCAACAGCGTACGGGCAAACGAGCTTCTGGGGGAGAAGCGAACTCGCCTCATGCCTTAGCGCCGTCCGGGACAAAGACGTAGCCAAGACCCCAAACGGTCTGGATATAACGCGGATGTGCCGGGTCCTCTTCCACCATCCGACGCAGGCGGGAGATTTGCACGTCAATGGAACGCTCCATCGCGGAGTATTCACGGCCACGGGCCAGGTTCATCAGTTTATCGCGGGAAAGCGGCTCGCGCGGGTGGCTGACCAGCGCTTTCAGTACCGCAAACTCACCGCTGGTCAGCGGCATTGGCTCGTCTTCGCGGAACATTTCACGAGTGCCTAGATTCAGCTTGAACTTACCGAAAGCGATAACTGCTTCTTCCTGAGAAGGCGCACCCGGCAGTTCGTTCGCCTGACGGCGCAGGACCGCACGAATACGGGCCAGCAGTTCGCGCGGGTTAAACGGCTTAGGGATATAGTCATCAGCGCCGATTTCCAGGCCGACGATACGGTCAACTTCTTCGCCTTTCGCGGTCACCATGATGATCGGCATTGGGTTACTCTGGCTACGCAGACGGCGGCAGATAGAAAGACCATCCTCACCCGGCAGCATGAGATCCAGCACCATCAGGTGGAAGGATTCACGGGTCAGCAGGCGATCCATTTGTTCGGCGTTAGCGACGCTGCGAACCTGGAAGCCCTGCTCGGTGAGATAACGCTCTAACAGCGCGCGCAGACGCATGTCGTCATCGACCACCAGAATTTTATAGTTCTCTTGCATCGTTTGTACTCCCAAAGGCTCGAACAGTTGAGTGTGTATTCTTAAAAAACTGCGCTAATACAACCAGTCAATTCTGGTATACATTCTAGTCGAAATTGTTACAAAGCATATTAAACAGTCGGTTATCAACGTTTTAAATCAAAATTTGGTGACTTGCTTCCCAAAATGCACCGGTTGCATTCCTTATTGAGCATCGGTTTAAATCACACTCTGATTTTACAGGCTGTAGGGCAGAAAGATGAAAACGCCGTTAATCACCCGTGAAGGCTACGAAAAGCTCAAAAAAGAGCTGGATTATCTGTGGCGTGAAGAGCGCCCCGAAGTGACCAAGAAAGTGACCTGGGCCGCCAGCCTCGGCGATCGCAGCGAAAACGCCGACTATCAGTACAACAAAAAACGCCTGCGTGAAATTGACCGCCGGGTTCGCTACATCACCAAATCTCTGGAGCGCCTGAAAATCGTCGATTACTCACCGCAGCAGGAAGGCAAAGTCTTCTTCGGCGCGTGGGTCGAAATTGAAAACGACGACGGCGACATGCTGCGTTTTCGCATCGTCGGTTACGACGAGATTTTTGGCCGCAAGGACTACATTTCTATTGATTCGCCGATGGCGCGCGCGCTGCTCAAAAAAGAAGTGGGCGATTTAGCCGTGGTGCAAACGCCGGCGGGAGAAGCACAGTGGTACGTCAATGAAATTGAGTACCCTAAACCCGAGTAACGTGCGCAGAACTGTCTGAAACCCAATATCCGTGGGTCGTCGGCTGGCATTTTCGCGCCCCGATCCGTATAACTGTTTGCTGAATTTTCCGTACTACACAGATGAAAAGCCATGATGAATGATTCGCTTTGCCGCATTATTGCGGGTGAGCTTCAGGCCAGAAACGAACAGGTAGAAGCCGCCGTTCGCCTGCTGGATGAAGGGAATACCGTGCCGTTTATTGCACGTTATCGTAAGGAAGTCACCGGCGGTCTGGATGACACGCAACTGCGTCAACTGGAGACTCGTCTTAGCTACCTGCGCGAGCTGGAAGAGCGCCGTCAGTCCATCCTCAAGTCTATTGCCGAGCAGGGTAAACTGAGCGAGGAACTTTCCGGTGCCATCAACGGCACGCTGAGCAAAACCGAACTCGAAGACCTTTACCTGCCGTATAAACCCAAGCGCCGTACCCGCGGGCAAATCGCCATCGAAGCCGGCCTTGAGCCGCTGGCGGATTTGTTGTGGAACGAACCTTCACACGACCCGGAGCAGGAAGCCGCTCGCTTTGTGGATGCCGACAAAGGCGTCGCCGACACCAAAGCCGCGCTGGACGGCGCACGCTACATCCTGATGGAACGCTTCGCCGAAGATGCCGCTCTGCTGGCAAAAGTGCGCGACTATTTGTGGAAAAATGCGCATCTGGTTTCCGCCGTGGTAAGCGGTAAAGAGGAAGAAGGCGCGAAATTCCGCGACTACTTCGCCCACCACGAAGCCATTGCCACCGTTCCCTCTCACCGCGCGCTGGCGATGTTCCGCGGGCGTAACGAAGGTATTTTACAGCTGTCGCTGAATGCCGACCCGCAGTTTGATGAGCCGCCGCGCGAGAGCTACTGCGAGCAGTTGATCATCTCTCACCTGAATCTGCGCCTGAACAATGCCCCGGCCGACAGCTGGCGTAAGGCCGTGGTGAGCTGGACCTGGCGCATCAAGGTGTTAATGCACCTTGAAACCGAGCTGATGGGCACCGTGCGCGAACGCGCCGAAGATGAAGCCATCAACGTTTTCGCCCGCAACCTTCACGATCTGCTGATGGCGGCCCCGGCTGGCCTGCGCGCCACCATGGGCCTCGATCCGGGCCTGCGTACCGGCGTAAAAGTCGCGGTGGTTGACGCCACCGGCAAGCTGGTAGCGACCGATACTATTTATCCGCATACCGGTCAGGCTGCGAAAGCCGCCGTGGCCGTGGCTGCCCTTTGTGAAAAACATAACGTCGAGCTGGTCGCTATCGGCAACGGTACCGCATCCCGTGAAACCGAGCGCTTCTTCCTGGATGTGCAAAAACAGTTCCCGAAAGTCACCGCCCAGAAGGTGATCGTCAGTGAGGCTGGCGCTTCCGTTTACTCCGCTTCCGAGCTGGCGGCGCTGGAATTCCCGGATTTGGACGTGTCTATTCGCGGCGCGGTCTCGATTGCCCGCCGTCTGCAGGATCCGCTGGCCGAGCTGGTGAAAATCGACCCGAAATCTATCGGCGTGGGCCAGTACCAGCACGATGTCAGCCAGACTCAGCTGGCGAAAAAACTGGATGCGGTCGTCGAAGACTGCGTGAACGCCGTTGGTGTAGATCTCAACACCGCTTCCGTGCCGCTGCTGACCCGCGTGGCTGGCCTGACCCGCATGATGGCGCAGAACATCGTCAACTGGCGCGACGAAAATGGCCGCTTCCAGAACCGCCAGCAGCTGCTGAAAGTCAGCCGCCTGGGACCAAAAGCTTTTGAGCAGTGTGCGGGCTTCCTGCGTATCAACCACGGCGATAACCCGCTGGATGCCTCTACCGTACACCCGGAAGCCTATCCGGTGGTCGAACGTATTCTGGCCGCCACTCAGCAGGCACTGCAGGACCTGATGGGCAACAGCAGTGAATTACGCGATCTGAAAGCCAGCCAGTTTACCGATGAGCGTTTCGGTGTCCCTACCGTGACGGACATTATCAAAGAGCTGGAAAAACCGGGCCGCGACCCGCGCCCTGAGTTTAAGACCGCACAGTTTGCCGAAGGTGTGGAAACCATGAACGACCTGACACCGGGCATGGTGCTGGAAGGCGCGGTGACCAACGTCACTAACTTCGGCGCATTTGTCGACATCGGCGTGCATCAGGACGGCCTGGTGCATATCTCGTCCCTGTCGGACAAATTCATCGACGATCCGCACAAAGTGGTGAAAGCGGGCGATATCGTTAAAGTCAAAGTCCTGGAAGTGGACCTGCAGCGGAAACGCATCGCCCTGACCATGCGCCTTGATGAACAGCCTGGCGAAGGTGGCAGCCGTCGCGGTAATGGGGGTAGCAACGCACCTCGCGAGCAAAAAGGCAGGCCAACAGCACAACAAAAACCGCGCGGGCGCGAAAACGCCGCCGGTGGGAATAGCGCGATGATGGATGCGCTGGCCGCTGCGATGGGCAAGAAGCGTTAATTGTCTGACCTCTCCCTTCGGGGAGAGGTCTTATTTTTTCCATCGCCGACAATAAGCAGAAAAATAACGTACTCTTGATCTAAATCAATTTTCAATATCTACCCCGCCATGAAACCAGCAATTATCATCCCTGTAACATCGGCAATAACGAAATAACATTCATCGTTCACTAAAGAGAAGCCATTACTCTATTTTTCATGCAATTAAGAAACCACTTTCTTCCGCTCGTTAAAAGCACCCCCACTAAATCAGCCAGAAAAATACCTATTTTGGTTAAATTCACTCAGAAAAATAAATATTGTCGACAGTAACCATTCTCATTATCATTGCATTGAACGATATTTCTTCTCTTTCTTCCGATAGCTTAATTCGTTTTTATTACACGCATCACTCGTGAATAAAACGATCATTCAGTCAGCGTCAATGCAGAGCCCAGCTCTAAGTAGGTCTTATGCAATTCATACCGAATAGCGCGTGGAAAATTACCGGCTTCGCCAGTGAAATAAGTCCGGCTTATCGCCAAAAATTATTGTCTCTCGGCATGCTGCCGGGCTCCTCATTCAACGTCGTCCGCGTGGCACCTCTCGGCGACCCTATTCATATCGAAACGCGCCGCGTAAGCCTGGTGCTGCGCAAAAAAGATCTCGCGCTGGTCAATATCGAAGCCGTGGCGTAACGGCGGGGAAACGTTGGCGTTATTTTGCACATTCAACGAAGTTCACGAATAAAATGAAAAACTTAATCATAGGTTTAATCGGCAATCCTAACTCGGGTAAAACCACGTTATTTAATCAGTTGACGGGTGCCCGTCAGCGCGTGGGGAACTGGGCGGGTGTCACCGTAGAACGCAAAGAAGGTCAGTTTTCCACCCTTGAGCACCAGGTCACGCTGGTTGATTTACCCGGCACCTACTCACTCACCACCATTTCGTCACAAACTTCGCTTGATGAGCAAATCGCCTGCCACTACATCCTGAGCGGCGATGCGGATCTGTTAATCAACGTAGTGGATGCTTCTAACCTTGAGCGGAACCTCTACCTGACGCTCCAGTTACTCGAGCTGGGCATCCCGTGCGTGGTGGCGCTCAATATGTTGGATATTGCCGAAAAACAGGCGATTCGCATCGACATCGACGCGCTGGCCGCCCGTCTCGGCTGCCCCGTCGTGCCGCTGGTGTCTACTCGCGGGCGCGGTATTGAAAGCCTGAAACTCGCCATTGACCGCAAGCAGCCCAACGAGAAAAACGAGCTGGTGCACTATCCGCAGATTTTGCTGCAAGAGGCAAAAAAGCTGGCCGAGGATATGCCGCAGGAAATGCCGGTGACGCAGCGCCGTTGGCTGGCGCTGCAGATGCTGGAAGGGGATATCTACAGCCTCGCGTATGCGGGAAATGCCACAGACAAACTTGACTCGGCGCGCGCGCGCCTGGCGGAGACCGTTGACGATCCCGCGCTGCTGATCGCAGATGCTCGTTACCAAAGCATCGCTTCCATCTGCGACGCGGTTAGCAATAGCCTGACTGCCGAGCCCAACCGGCTGACGGTGGCGATGGATAAAATCATCCTCAATCGTTACCTCGGCCTGCCGATCTTCATGCTGGTAATGTATCTGATGTTCCTGCTGGCGATTAACATCGGCGGCGCGCTGCAGCCTATTTTTGATGGCGGCTCGGTGGCGATATTCATTCACGGCATCCAGTGGCTCGGTTATACGCTGCACTTCCCGGAATGGCTGACGATTTTCCTGGCCCAGGGGATCGGCGGCGGGATCAATACCGTGCTGCCGCTGGTGCCGCAAATCGGCATGATGTACCTGTTCCTTTCCTTCCTCGAAGATTCCGGCTATATGGCGCGCGCAGCCTTCGTGATGGATCGCCTGATGCAGTCGCTGGGTTTACCGGGTAAATCCTTTGTGCCGCTGATTGTCGGCTTCGGCTGTAACGTGCCTTCGGTCATGGGTGCCCGTACCCTCGATGCGCCGCGCGAAAGGCTGATGACCATCATGATGGCGCCGTTTATGTCCTGCGGTGCGCGCCTGGCGATTTTCGCGGTGTTTGCCGCCGCATTCTTCGGTCAGCAGGGCGCGCTGGTGGTGTTCTCGCTTTATATTCTCGGCATTGTCATGGCTATTCTCACCGGCCTGATGCTGAAGCACACCATCATGCGTGGCGAAGCTTCGCCGTTTGTCATGGAGCTGCCGGTTTACCACGTCCCTCACCTCAAGAGCCTGATTTTACAAACCTGGCAGCGCCTGAAAGGCTTCGTGCTTCGCGCCGGGAAGGTCATCGTGATCGTCAGTATTTTCATCGGCGCTCTGAACAGCTTCTCCTTTAGCGGCAAGCCAGTAGATAGCATCAATGATTCCGCCCTTGCCTCCGTCAGCCGTGTGTTGACGCCGCTGCTGAAGCCAATCGGTGTCCATGATGACAACTGGCAGGCCACCGTCGGGCTTTTTACCGGCGCGATGGCCAAAGAAGTGGTAGTCGGCACGCTGAATACCCTCTATACCGCCGAAGATATCCATAATGAAGAGTTTGATGCCGCAAGCTTTAATTTGCTTGATGAGCTGGGCGCCGCCGCCGATGAAACCTGGCAGGGGCTGAAAAACACCTTCAGCCTGAGCGTGCTGGCGAACCCGATTGAGGCAAGCAAAGGCGACGGTGAAATGTCCTCCGGGCCGATGGGCGTGATGAGCACGAAATTCGGCAGCGAAGCCGCTGCCTACAGCTATCTGATTTTCGTTCTGCTCTATATTCCGTGCATCTCGGTGATGGGGGCCATCGCTCGTGAATCGAGCCGGGGCTGGATGACGTTTTCCGTGCTGTGGGGGCTGAACATTGCGTATTCGCTCTCCACGCTTTACTACCAGAGCGTCACCTTCAGCGAGCATCCGCAGTTCAGCCTGGTTTGCATCCTGGCGGTGGTATTGTTCAACGTCCTGCTGCTTGGCGGGCTGCGCCGAGCAAGAAGTCGCGTGGATGTATCGCTGCTCGCCACCAGAAAAACGCCGTCGTCCTGCTGCCAAAGCAGCACCGGCGACTGTCACTAAGGAGCGATGATGGCAAGCCTGATTGATATCCGTAACGCCCTGGCGCTTCAGGGCCGCCTGGAAGCGAAGCAGATAAGCCAGCAGCTTGCCACGCCTCTGCCGCTGGTAGCCGCCATGCTCGATCGATTGGAAGCGATGGGCAAAGCCATACGCATCAGCGAAGATCCGAGCAGTTGCCTGACGGGAAGCTGCAAAAGCTGCCCAGAAGGGAAAAAGTGCGCCCGGGAACTTTGGGCACTGAGTTAAGTTAATCTGATGAAAGGCGGGCTACCCCGCCTTTTTACTGCCCGTCAGCTAAGCCGTTGTTGCCCCAGGCCAGCAGCGCCTGGCAGAATTCAGCCGGATGAGAGATAAACGGCGCGTGGGCGGCCTTGTCGAAGATAACCGAGCTGGACTGCGGCCACAGGGCGTCCAGCAGGGGAACCACTTTCCGTGGCACAAGCCCGTCCAGTCGTCCATACAGACGTAAATGCGGTATTGCAGAATGCGAAAGCTCCTGGCGCAGATCGGCGGTTCTCAGGATCTCAAGCCCGCCATTAAGCACGGCCACGTCCGGCATCGGCTGTTCCAGAACAACGGTTTTCAGCAGGCGAGCATCCTGCCGCGCGGTTTCTGTGCCCAGGGTTTGCAACGCCAGAAAGCGCTCCACGGTACGCTGAAAATCTTCGCTTAGCTGCTGCTGGAACCCGGCCAGCACGTCCGGTTTAATGCCCGGCCAGTCTTCTGCGGCGGTAAAACTGGGTGAGGAAGCCACCGTCACCAACGCGTTCACACGCTCAGGCCTGGCGAGCGCAGCCTGGCTTGCTACCAGCCCACCGAGGCTCCAGCCAAGCCATGCGGCACATTCAGGCGCTTTAGCCAGCACAATGTCGGCCATTTCCTCCAGCGTTAGCGCACCAAACCCCTTGCTCCGGCCATACCCCGGTAAGTCGACCAGATGCAGTCGAAATTGCGAGCCGAGTTCGGATTCTATGTTGTGCCAAACCTCCGCATTCAGTCCCCATCCGTGCAGCAGCACAAGATCGCTTTTTCCTTCACCTTTTGTTTGCCACCACAGCTCACTCATCAGTTACCGTTCTCATTTTCATCAGCAAGGAGAACGCTATGCTAGCAATCCCTGGCCGCTGTTGGCTATGCCGGTTACCGCTTGCCCGTCCGACATGGGGCATTTGCTCATGCTGCACCGCTTCGCTGCTTCAGCCCCTGGCCTGCTGTTTACAGTGTGGTTTACCGGCGCTGAGCGGGCATTTGCCCTGCGGACGCTGTCTGCAAAGAGCGCCTGAGTGGGACGCAATGGCCTATGTGACAGACTACCTGCCGCCGTTAAGCACGCTAATTCATCACCTGAAATTTACCGGAACGACCTCGCTTGCGCCGGCCTTAGCCCGCCTTCTGCTACTGCGTATTCTGGCAGCCAGGCGAGAGGGCAGGCTTCATTTGCCTGATGCTATTTTGAGTGTGCCGCTGCACCGTACCCGAGCGTGGCGGCGCGGCTATAACCAAAGCGCACTAATTGCTACCCCACTCTCACACTGGCTGGGTCTGGAGCATTATCCCTATGTAATCAAACGAATACGCTCCTCACCAGCCCAACATACGTTAACGGCAAAAGAACGAAAGAGGAATTTGAAAGGCATCTTTAGGGTTGAAATTCCCGTTGCGGGTCGCCATATGGCGATTGTGGATGATGTCGTGACGACGGGTAGTACTGTTGCGGAGATAGCGCGATTGCTGAAAAGGCAGGGCGCGGCGACTGTCCAGGTATGGTGCCTGTGTCGAACCTTGTAGACCCTCGATGATGGGCGTATTATAACCGACTAAAATAGTCAACTATTGAGCAATCGTTATGATCCGTATTTCCGATGCTGCACAATCCCACTTTGCCAAGTTGCTGGCAAATCAGGAAGAAGGGACGCAAATCCGCGTATTCGTAATCAATCCTGGCACCCCCAATGCGGAGTGTGGTGTGTCTTATTGTCCGCCGGATGCGGTTGAAGCGACCGACACGGCGCTGCCGTTCGAGCAGCTAACGGCTTATGTCGATGAGCTGAGCGCGCCTTATCTGGAAGATGCTGAAATCGACTTCGTCACCGACCAGCTCGGTTCCCAGCTGACGCTGAAAGCCCCTAACGCAAAAATGCGTAAGGTGTCTGACGACGCGCCGCTGATGGAGCGCGTTGAGTATATGCTGCAGGCGACCGTTAACCCACAGCTGGCGGGCCACGGTGGTCGCGTCACGCTGATGGAAATTACCGACGAAGGCTATGCCATTCTGCAGTTTGGCGGCGGCTGTAACGGCTGTTCTATGGTGGATGTGACGCTGAAAGAAGGGATTGAGAAACAGCTTCTGGCTGAGTTCCCTGAACTGAAAGGCGTACGTGACCTGACCGAACACCAGCGCGGTGAGCACTCTTACTATTAATTAGATAAGCCCCTCACCCCGACCCTCTCCCCAAAGGGGAGAGGGCTAGGGTGAGGGTCACCAAATCACTGCTTCTTACGCCGCTTATCCAAATCCTTCAGCAACTTATTCACCCGTTCATCGGCAAACATCGCTTCCAGAGAGACGGTTAGCTTGCGCCGCCAGTTCTTATATTGATCGCTGGTGCCAGGAATATTCACCGGCTCGGCCATATCCAGCCAGTCCTCAGGCTGCAGCCCCAGCAGCGCGCTATGGCTGTCGGCAATATACCGCTGCATTCCACGGTTGAGCGTGTCGGTCATCGTCATTAACGCGGCCTTATGCCCCGCCCGCTTCGGCAAGCAGCCGTATTTATGCAGCCCGTCCAGCAAACCTTGTTTAGCCCTTTCGCGGTCTTCATACAGCCCCGCCAGCACCTCTTCATCAGGGTAAAGTCCCAGCGTTTTGCCCAGCGTTAAATCACCGCTATTCCAGTAGCCACGCAGCGTGGGTAAGTCGTGCGTTGTGGCAACCGCCATCGACTGCTTAGGCCATGTGGCCGGAGCCCGGAATTGCTTCTCTCCGTCGTGTTCGAAGTACAGCACTTTGTAAGAATAAACGCCGCTGTCGCGAAGCTTGCCGACGATTTCAACCGGCACGGTACCGAGGTCCTCGCCAATCACCATGCAGCGATGGCGCTGGCTTTCCAGGGCCAGAATCGAAAGCAGATCGTCCACCGGGTACTGCACATAGGCGCCTTTATCCGCCGTCTCGCCGTAGGGGATCCACCACAGCCGCAGCATCGACATAACGTGGTCAATGCGCAGGGCACCGCAGTGGGTCATATTGGCGCGCAGCAGTTCGATAAACGGCTGATAGCCGCGAGCGGCCATGACGTGGGGATCCATCGGTGGCAGCCCCCAGTTTTGGCCTAATGGGCCGAGGATATCCGGCGGCGCGCCAACGGAGGCTTTCAGGCAGTAAAGCTCACGGTCACACCAGGTTTCAGAGCCGCCTTCCGCTACGCCCACCGCCAGGTCGCGATAAAGGCCAATCGGCATCCCGTCATGCTGGCTGGCATCCCAGCAGGCCTTAAACTGACGCCAGGCGAGATACTGCAGCCAAAGCCAGAAGTTGACCTCATCGCAATGCTGCTCGCAGAACTGCTTCACTTCCGGGCTATGGGCGTCGCGATAGCCTTCCGGCCACACCGGCCAGCCCCAGCGCAGAGGATCTTCGTTAACCTGGCTGGCATGAAGCGCATCGTAGGCAGCCTGGTAGAACAGACCTTCTCCTCCTTCCGCAACGAACCTGCCAAACGCGACGACTTGTGCATCGCTGGCTGTACGCAACGAGAACTGCTGCCACGCTAAACGCAGTCCCGCAACTTTGAGGGCCGTAACGGCGGAATAATCCACCCACTCGGCATCTCTCGCGGCCTGAAGCTGTTTCTGTACTGTGGATGTTTTCCACCACGTCTGCGCCGCTTTGCTGTTCTGGAAATCTTCTACCACATTGACGTCGATATAGATGACATTCAGCCAGCGGCGTGACGAAGGGCTGTATGGGCTGGCGCTCTCCGGGTTAGCCGGGTAAAGCGAATGAATCGGGTTGAGGCCGACAAACGCTCCGCCCCGCTTCGCCACATCCCCCAGCATCTGCTTCAAATCGCCAAAGTCGCCGATGCCCCAGTTAGCCGCCGAGCGCAGCGTATAAAGCTGCACGCACGCCCCCCACAGCTTTTTGCCCTGCAGTAACGCGTCAGGCTCATAGCAGCGCGGCGGGGCGACGATAATTCGGCTCGTCCAGCTCTGCTTTTGCCGACTGACCACCAGCGAATGGTAGCCTTCGGGTAGCTTTGTCGGCAGCGATAACTTCTTCCCACCGGAAACTTGCCCGCGGTGGGTATGACCTTCTTCAGTGGTCAGCGTCCAGCTAAATTCACCCTCGCCTTCCAGCGTCAGCTGCATTCGCTGCCCGGCAGTGAAAACCTGAACCGCTGGCACAGGATCTGTCGACTTTTTTGCAACAGCGGTGCGGTTCATGGCCTCGAGCAGACGCAGTTTTGTCTCCGCAGGAATCGCCTGCGGTTTGCCGTGAGCGTTGATGTAGTTCGGGCTGATACCCGCCGCCAGAGCGGCGCTATCAAGACGTTTGCTCTCCATGGCGCTCCCTTAGCGTTTTGCCTGCCAGATACGTTGTTGGTAATCGCGGATCGAGCGATCGGAGCTGAACATGCCGCAACGGGCGCTGTTCAAAATGGCGGCGCGCGTCCAGGCTTCCTGGTCCAGATAAAGTTTGTCGGCAAGCTTTTGCGCTTCGGCATAAGCAGTGAAGTCCGCCATCAACAGGTAAGGATCGCCGCCCTCTTTGCCGATGCTGTGCAGCATCTGCTCAAAGGCATGTTTATCTCCTGCGCTGTATTTGCCCTGTTCCAGCTCTTTAAGCACGGCATCCAGCACTTTATCTTTTTTGCGCCATTTCACAGGGTCATAGCCTTTGGCTTTCAGGGCCTTAACCTGTTCGACGGTGTGGCCAAAAATAAAGATATTCTCTTCACCCACCTTCTCTGCGATTTCAACGTTGGCACCGTCCAGCGTCCCCACAGTTAATGCGCCGTTCAATGCCAGCTTCATGTTGCCTGTGCCAGAAGCTTCTTTGCCCGCAGTGGAAATCTGTTCGGAAATGTCGGCCGCCGGGATCATGATCTCCGCCGCAGATACGCAGTAGTCCGGCAGGAAAACAACCTTCAGTTTGTCACCCACCAACGGATCGTTGTTGATCGCCTCGGCCACTTTGTTGATCGCAAAGATAATATTTTTGGCCAGGTAATAACCCGGAGCCGCCTTCGCGCCAAACAGGTAAACGCGCGGCACGCGGTCTGCTTTCGGGTTCTCGCGAATCTCTTTGTACTGCGCCAGGATATGCAGCAGGTTCAAGTGCTGACGTTTGTATTCGTGCAGACGTTTGATTTGCACATCGAACAATGCATCCGGGCTAATCACGATGCCGGTACGAGCCTTCACAAATGCAGCCAGTTTTACTTTGTTCTGATGCTTGATTTCGCGCCAGGTCTGGCGGAATTTGGCGTCATCGGCGTGCTTTTCCAGTCCTTCCAGCACGTCGAGGTTATTCGCCCACTCTTTCTTCAGCGTCTTGTCGAACAGTTTGGCAAGCGCCGGGTTGCACTGCTTGATCCAGCGGCGCGGCGTAATGCCGTTCGTCACGTTATGGAATTTGTTCGGCCACAGTTGGTGGTATTCCGGGAACAGATCTTTCACCACCAGCTCAGAATGAAGCGCTGCAACGCCGTTCACCGCAAAGCCTCCGACCACGCACAGGTTAGCCATACGTACCTGCTTGCTATGCACCACGGCAAGCTTCGCCCAGACGGCTTCATCCCCCGGCCAGGTTTTGTCTACCAGCAGCTTAAAGCGTTTGTTAATCTCATTGATGATTTGCATATGGCGAGGCAGCAGCGCTTTCACCAGCTTCTCGTCCCAGCACTCCAGAGCTTCAGGCATGAGGGTGTGGTTAGTGTAGGCGAACGTTTTACTGGTAATCGCCCAAGCGTCGTCCCAGCTAAGCTGATGTTCGTCAATCAGCACGCGAAGCAGCTCAGGGATAGCGATGGTTGGGTGGGTATCGTTCAGTTGAATCACTTCGTAGGCCGGCAGCTCGGCGAGCTTGCGGCCTGCCAGATGATGGCGGCGCAGAATGTCAGCCACCGAACAGGCACACTGGAAATACTGCTGCATCAGGCGCAGCTTTTTACCGTTCAGGTGATTGTCATTCGGATAGAGCACCTTGGTGAGCTTTTCAGCGTCAATGCCCTGCTGCTCGGCCTTAAGAAACTCACCGTCATTAAATTTCGTCAAATCAAATGGATGAGCATGTTTTGCCTGCCACAGGCGCAGCGGCTGCGCCACGCCGTTTCGGTATCCCAGCACCGGTAAATCCCACGCCTCGCCCTGGAAAATAAAGGCTGGCTCCCAGCGGGAATGCTTACCGTCCTTCACGAGTTTCCCGCCAATGCCCACCTGCACATCCAGCGCGCTGTTGTGACGGAACCAAGGGTAGCTCCCGCGCTGCCAGTCATCCGGGGCTTCCATCTGTTTGCCGTCCTTAAAGGACTGGCGGAACAATCCGTACTGATAGTTGAGGCCATAGCCGATGGCCGATTGCCCGACCGTGGCCATTGAGTCCAGGAAGCAGGCCGCAAGCCGTCCCAACCCGCCGTTGCCTAAAGCCGGGTCCGTTTCTTCTTCCAGTAAATCGGTGAGGTTTATCTGGTAATCCTTCAGCACATCGCTCACCTCAGTGAACCAGCCAAGATTAAGCAGGTTATTCCCCGTCAGGCGGCCTATCAGAAACTCCATCGAGATGTAGTTTACGTGGCGCTGTTTGGCTTCAGGTTTTGCTGCTGGCTGAGCCGCTAAGTGCTCTGCAAGCGCACCACTAACCGCCTGCCACCACTGATGCTGAGTCATTTCACTGGCATCATGGAGGCCATAACGCTGCCACTGGCGCGTCAGAGCGGACTGGAACTGTTCTTTACTGAAGATCGGCTGTGACATAGAAAATCGGTCCTGTAATGTTCGAAAATCATTACCCGTTAGTGTGCCGGGCAGCCCGTGGGAGTTCCTCCTCCCGGCGCGGATTAGGCGGGGAGGAGTAGCGAGGATGAGCGAAAAATGTGATCTCTGCCACTCGATGCGGCGGTGTAACAGGTTTCAGCCGCGCTGCCACAAGCAGTGGGCAATCGCATTCATGAAAAAATGGAACTGTGACAGGGTGCAACTTACCGAGCTCGGAAAGTTCAACAACCTTGCAATAAAAAGCATTCTGGCAGACCTTATCCGTAAGCATTAATTACGAAGCGTAAAAAAAATCGCATCCTTGAACTTTTCCCTCCATTATTTTCTCTGCAGTCCGGCAGCCCCGCCCTGCAGCGCGAAAAATGCCGGGGAAATTTATACACAGTGAAGTGATCAACTATGTTAATCCCATCCAAATTAAGCCGCCCCGTTCGGCTGGAAAACACTGTGGTTCGCGATCGCCTGTTGGTGAAGCTTTCAACTGCCGCCAACTATCGCTTAGCGCTGATCGCCAGCCCGGCCGGTTATGGTAAAACGACCCTCGTGTCGCAGTGGGCGGCGGGGCGAAAAGAGCTGGGTTGGTATTCCCTTGATGAGGGAGATAACCAGCAGGAACGCTTTGCCAGCTACCTGATTGCCGCCTTGCAGCACGCCACCGGCGGCCACTGCGCCAGTAGCGAAATCATGGCGCAAAAGCGGCAATACGCCAGCCTGTCCTCGCTCTTTTCTCAGCTGTTCATTGAGCTGGCGGGATGGGACAAACCGCTGTACCTGGTGATTGATGATTATCATCTGATTGCCAACCCGGTTATTCATGAAGCCATGCGCTTTTTCATTCGCCACCAGCCAGAAAACCTGACACTGGTGATCCTGTCGCGCAATCTCCCGCAGCTTGGCATTGCCAACCTTCGCGTGCGCGATCAGCTCCTGGAAATTGGTAGCCAGCAGCTCGCCTTTACGCATCAGGAAGCCAAACAGTTCTTCGACAACCGCCTGGCAACGCCGATTGAACAAGCGGACAGCAGTCGCCTGTGTGATGACGTTGCTGGCTGGGTAACCGCGCTCCAGTTAATCGCCTTGTCCGCACGCCAGAGCAATACGCCAGCTCAACATTCCGCACGCCGCCTGTCGGGCATTAACGCCAGCCATCTTTCAGATTATCTGGTGGATGAAGTCCTGAACAACGTCGATGCCGATACTCGCAACTTCCTGCTGAGAAGCTCCATCCTGCGCTCAATGAATGACGCATTGATCATCCAGGTGACGGGTGAAGAAAATGGCCAGATGCGGCTGGAAGAGATTGAGCGCCAGGGCTTGTTCCTGCAGCGCATGGACGATTCCGGCGAATGGTTCTGCTTCCACCCGCTGTTTGGCAGTTTCCTTCGCCAGCGCTGCCAGTGGGAGCTGGCCGCAGAGCTGCCGGATATTCACCGGGCGGCCGCCGAAAGCTGGATGGCGCAAGGCTTCCCAAGCGAGGCTATTCACCACGCGCTGGCGGCAGGTGACGCCAATATGCTGCGCGATATTCTGCTGGGCCACGCGTGGGCGCTGTTTAACCACAGCGAACTGACGCTGCTCGAGGAGTCACTGAAGGCGCTGCCGTGGGAAAGTCTGCTGGAAAACCCAAAACTTGTGCTGCTGCAGGCCTGGCTGATGCAAAGCCAGCACCGCTACGGCGAAGTGAATACCCTGCTGGCAAGGGCCGAGCAGGAAATGGACCTGGTAATCGACGACACATTGCACGGTGAATTTAACGCCCTGAGAGCCCAGGTTGCCATCAACGCGGGCGATCCGGCGGAAGCCGAGCGCCTGGCCATGGTCGCGTTGGAAATGCTGCCGCTGGCCAATTTTTACAGCCGCATAGTAGCGACCTCGGTTCACGGCGAAGTGCTGCACTGCAAGGGCGATCTGACGAAGTCTCTTTCCGTTATGCAGCAGACCGAGCAAATGGCCCGCCGCCACGATGTGTGGCACTACGCGCTGTGGAGCCTAATTCAGCAAAGCGAAATCCTGCTGGCTCAGGGGTTCTTACAGGCCGCCTGGGAAACCCAGGAGAAAGCCTTTGTGCTGATCCGCGAGCAGCACCTCGAACAATTGCCACTGCATGAGTTTCTACAGCGTATCCGGGCCCAGCTGCTTTGGGCCTGGGCCCGGCTGGATGAAGCCGAAGCAGCAGCCCGCAGCGGAATGGAGGTCCTTTCCGGCTTCCAGCCGCAGCAACAGCTCCAGTGTCTGGCGCTGCTGGTGCAATGCTCGCTGGCGCGCGGTGACCTGGATAATGCTCGTAATCACCTTAATCGCCTCGAAAATTTGCTTGGGAACGGTCCCTGGCACAGCGACTGGGTCTCCAACGCCGACAAGGTACGGGTGATTTACTGGCAAATGATTGGCGATAAAAAGTCGGCAGCCAACTGGCTGCGCCAGACGCCGAAGCCTGAATTTGCCAATAACCACTTCCTGCAAAGCCAGTGGCGGAATATCGCCCGCGTACAAATCCTGCTGGGTGAGTACGATCCGGCGGAAATGGTGCTGGAAGAACTTAACGAAAATGCCCGCAGCCTGCGTCTGATGAGCGACCTTAACCGCAACCTGCTGCTGCTCAACCAGCTTTACTGGCAGGCGGGCAGAAAAAGTGACGCTCAACGCGTGCTGCTTGAAGCTCTGGCGCTGGCAAACCGCACCGGGTTTATCAGTCACTTCGTTATCGAAGGGGAAGCAATGGCGCAGCAGCTGCGCCAGCTTATTCAGCTCAACACGCTGCCGGAGCTGGATCAGCACCGCGCTCAACGCATCCTGCGTGAGATAAACCAGCACCACCGCCATAAGTTTGCGCACTTTGATGAAAGCTTTGTGAACCGCCTGCTGAATCACCCGGAAGTGCCGGAGCTTATCCGCACCAGCCCGCTGACGCAGCGAGAATGGCAGGTGTTGGGGCTGATTTATTCCGGTTATAGCAACGAGCAGATCGCCGGAGAGTTGGATGTTGCGGCCACCACCATCAAAACGCATATCCGAAATCTTTACCAGAAGCTGGGCGTGGCGCACCGTCAGGACGCGGTACAGCATGCACAGAAATTACTGAAGATGATGGGGTATGGGGTTTAGCTGGAGATATTATCTATGCAGAGGTCAGCTTAGATTCCGCTCGCTTCCAGTCCAGGGTCGCTTCTGGTTTTTTTACCCTCTCCCTGAAAGGGAGAGGGTAAAAACCATGTTTCCCGCCCCTCCCCCCTTTGGGGAAAGGGGCGGGGTGAGGGGCGGGTGAGCTGTCGGAAACAGCGAAAGGGAAGAGATATTCCGGTTAAGACGCCAGCGACAGTCCCGCTTTAGCCGCCTGCTTTACCAGCCACTGCGCCACCCGCGCCTGCTGCTCTTCGTTCAGCCACATGCCCAGTTTGGTGCGGCGCCACAGCGCATCTTCCGCACATCTGACCCATTCATGCTCAACCAGATAGCGAAGCTCGGCTTCATAAAACTCATGGCCAAAATCTTCGCCCAGATCGCCCAGGGTTTTGGCATCGCCCAGCACCAGATCGCTGTTGCTGCCATAGGTGCGCGCCAGGTGGCGGGCAAGGCTTTCGGTCAGGAAACCGTAACGACGGCGCAGCTTGGCCGCATAATCATCGCGATCGCCACCGATGTCACCGCCAGGCAGGCGGCACTCTTTGGTCCAGGCCGGGCCGATATTCGGGTAGTAACGCTCCAGCTTATCCAGCGCATGTTCAGCCAGCTTACGGTAGGTCGTCAGTTTACCGCCGAAGACCGACAGCAGCGGTGCCTGACCATTTTCGTCATGAATATCGAGAGTGTAATCGCGGGTCACCGCCTGCGGAGAATCAGACTCGTCATCACACAGCGGACGCACGCCAGAATAGGTCCAGACGATATCATCTTTGGTCAGCGTCTTTTTGAAATGCGCGTTGTAAACGTTCAGCAGATAGCTCACTTCTTTGTCATCAATCTGCACCGCTTTCGGGTCACCGTGGTATTCCACGTCGGTGGTGCCGATGATGGAGAATTCGTCCATCCACGGGATCACAAACACAATACGTTTATCTTCGTTTTGCAGGATGTAAGCCTGCTTCTGGGTATGCACGCGAGGCACCACGATGTGGCTGCCTTTGATCAGACGGATTCCGTAAGGTGAAGGCAGGTGTAGCCCTTCATCAAAGAAGGTTTTTACCCACGGACCGGTGGCGTTAACCAGGCCTTTCGCGCGCCAGGTAAAGGTTTCGCCGGTATCAATATCCTGCGCTTCAACGACCCACAGCCCGTTTTCGCGGGTTGCTTTGGTGGCGCGAGTGCGGGTTTTCACCTCTCCGCCCTTGCGGGTCACCATTTGGGCATTGGCCAGCACCAGGCGAGCATCATCCACCCAGCAGTCGGAATATTCGAAACCGCGCACGATCTCAGGCTTCAGCACTGAATCTGCGCCAAAACGCAAGCCGGTAGAGGCCGGCAAACTGGTGCGTTTCCCCAGATGATCGTACATGAACAGGCCTGTCCGAATCATCCACGCCGGGCGAAGGTGCGGCCGGTGCGGCAAACGAAAGCGCATTGGGAAGGCAATGTGCGGTGCCATTTTCAACAGCACTTCACGCTCCGCCAGCGCCTCACTCACCAAGCGAAACTCGTAATGCTCCAGGTAGCGCAGGCCGCCGTGAATCAGCTTCGAGCTGGCGGAAGAGGTCGCGCAGGCCAGATCCTGTCCCTCCAGCATCAACACGGATAACCCGCGGCCAGCGGCGTCCGCCGCAATACCGGCGCCGTTGATTCCACCGCCAATAACAATCAGATCTTTGGTTTCCATGTTGCCCTCACGCACTTTCGTTAAAGCTCAAAAATGTTCGATATCGCTCATAATAGCAAGTGTTCGCCCGCTTTGGTAACGAAATAAAAACATTTCTACGTGATATGGATAACATATTGGCGTTAATATCAGCGCCAGCGGGGCGCGATGCCTTAACATGCCCCTTGTTTCCTTTCTTTCTCGACGAGTAAAACCATGGATCAATTTGAATGTATTGGTGTGGAAGAAGCACACCAGAAACTCCAGCAGCAGCAGGCGGTATTGGTGGATATCCGCGATCCGCAGAGCTTTGCCATGGGACACACGCCGGGGGCTTACCACCTCACCAACGACACGCTGGTGAATTTTATGCAGCAAACCGACTTCGACACGCCGGTCATGGTGATGTGCTACCACGGCAACAGCAGCAAAGGCGCCGCCCAATATCTGCTGCAGCAAGGCTATGACCAGGTCTACAGCATCGACGGTGGCTTTGATGCCTGGCACCGCCATTTCCCGGCTGAAGTCGCTCACGGCGCGTAAAGTTCAGCCCTTGTCGCTCCCTGCAGGTATACTGCTTGCCTTAATAAAAGCTTTACCCTAAATAATTTGAGTCGTAGGAAGACGATGCCCCTACGGCTCGAAGTATGACGGGTAAATAGACGAAGTTGGTTAAACTTTCATGATCATGATTACCTCTTTCGCCAACCCGCGCGTGGCGCAGGCTTTTGTCGACTATATGGCAACTCAGGGCATTATTCTTACTATTCAGCAGCATACGCAAAGCGATGTCTGGCTGGCCGATGAAAGTCAGGAACAGCATGTTCGCGCCGAGCTGGAAAAGTTCGTCGCGAACCCCGGCGACCCGCGCTACCAGGCCGCCAGCTGGAGCACCGGCCACAGCGGCGTGGGTTTCAGCTATAAACGCTATCCGTTTTTTGCCACCATCAAAGAGCGTGCCGGCCCGCTGACGCTTATCGTCATCGGCGTGTGCATCGCGCTGTTTATCCTGCTCAATATTGTGGGCTTCGGCCCGGTGATCTCCGTGCTTGGCTGGCCGCTCGTGCCCGAGCAGCGCTTTGAGTTGTGGCGTTATTTCACGCACGGATTACTGCATTTCTCCTTGCTGCATATCCTCTTTAACCTACTATGGTGGTGGTATTTAGGCGGCGCGCTCGAAAAACGCCTCGGCACCGGCAAACTGCTGACGCTGACGCTTATCTCCACCCTGCTGAGCGGTTTTATGCAGGCAAAATTTACCGGCCCGCTGTTTGGCGGCCTGTCAGGCACGGTGTTTGCGCTGATGGGTTATGTCTGGCTGCGCGGAGAGCGAGATCCCGACAGCGGCATTCAGATGCAGCGCGGGCTGCTGGCGTTTGCGGTAATTTGGTTGGTTATTGAGGTCTTTACTCAGTCCGCTGTCATTCCAGCGCACCTGACCGGCATGCTGGTTGGCCTGGCGATGGCGCTGGTAGATACCCTGAATGCGCGAAAACGAACATAACAATGCTGGAGTAGCTTGTGAAGCAGACACAACGTCATGACGCGATTATTGAGCTGGTTAAGCAGCAGGGATACGTCAGTACCGAAGAGTTGGTGGAACAGTTTGCCGTCAGCCCGCAAACCATCCGCCGGGATTTAAACGACCTGGCCGATCAGAATATGATCCTGCGCCACCACGGCGGGGCGGCCCTGCCCTCCAGCTCGGTTAACACCCCGTGGCATGACCGAAAAGCAACGCAAACCGCAGAAAAAGAGCGTATTGCGCAGAAGGTTGCCAGCCAAATTCCTAACGGCGCCACGCTGTTTATCGACATCGGCACGACGCCGGAAGCCGTGGCGCATGCGCTGCTTAATCACAGCAACCTGCGCATTGTGACCAACAACCTCAACGTGGCGAACACGCTGATGGCTAAAGAAGATTTCCGTATCATTCTGGCCGGCGGGGAGCTGCGCAGCCGCGATGGCGGCATTATCGGCGAGGCCACGCTGGACTTCATTTCCCAGTTCCGCCTCGACTTCGGCATTCTCGGCATCAGCGGGATCGACAGCGACGGCTCGCTGCTTGAGTTCGACTACCACGAGGTTCGCACCAAGCGCGCGATTATCGAAAACTCTCGCAGCGTGTTGCTGGTCGTGGACCATTCGAAGTTTGGCCGTAATGCGATGGTGAATCTGGGCAGTATTAGCCTGGTGGATACCGTGTATACCGACGTGGTGCCGCCCGCAGGAGTGATGCAGGTGATTAAAGAGAATAACGTGCAGCTGGAGCTGTGCTGAGTTTTACCCTCGGCCCGGCCCTCTCCCCCGTGGGGAGAGGGTTAGGGTGAGGGGAAAAGTTACAATCTCACCGGCTTAATATGCCAAATCTCGTCGGCATACTCCTGAATCGTCCTATCTGACGAGAAATAGCCCATATTGGCAATATTGTGCATAGTGCGGATAGTCCACTCCTCCGGCTGCTGGTAAACCTCATCCACCTTGTCCTGACAGTCCACATAGCTGCGGTAATCCGCCAGCACCTGGTAGTGATCGCCAAAGTTAATCAGCGAGTCGACTAAGTCCCGATAGCGCCCCGGCTCTCCGGGGCTGAATGCCCCCGTCGCGATTTGCGTCAGTACCTGGCGCAGCTCTTCATCCTTCTCGTAATACTCCCGAGGGTTGTAGCCTTTGCTGCGGAGTGTCTCCACCTCTTCTGCGGTGTTGCCGAAGATAAAGATGTTGTCCTTGCCGACGTGGTCGAGCATCTCCACGTTGGCGCCGTCCAGCGTCCCGATGGTCAACGCCCCGTTAAGCGCAAACTTCATGTTACTGGTACCCGAAGCTTCGGTTCCCGCCAGCGAAATTTGCTCGGAGAGATCTGCCGCCGGAATAATCAACTGGGCGAGGCTGACGCTGTAGTTGGGGATAAACACCACCTTCAGCTTATCTTTAACCTGCAGGTCGTTGTTGATTACCTCCGCAACGTCGTTGATAAGATGGATAATATGCTTCGCCATGTAATAGGCCGATGCCGCTTTACCCGCGAAAATATTCACGCGTGGCACCCATTCCGCCTCAGGATCGGCCTTGATGCGGTTATAGCGGGCGATCACATGCAGGACGTTCATTAGCTGGCGCTTATATTCATGAATGCGCTTAATCTGCACATCGAATAAGGCGTCCGGGCTCACCACGACGTTGAGCTGCTGCCCAATGTACGTCGCCAGCCGTTTTTTATTCGCCAGCTTGGCCTTACGCACCGCCTGATGCACCGTCGGGTAGTCAATGTGCTGCTTCAGGTCGTTCAGTTGGCTTAAGTCCGTCCGCCAGGTCTGCCCGATATTGTCATCCAACACTTCAGACAGCGCCGGGTTGGCAAGCGCCAGCCAGCGGCGCGGCGTGACGCCGTTCGTTTTGTTGCTAAAGCGCATCGGGAAGATACTGGCGAAGTCGGCAAACAGGGACTGCACCATCAGATTGGAGTGCAGCTCAGACACGCCGTTTACTTTATGGCTGACCACCACCGCGAGCCAGGCCATCCGCACTCGCCTGCCGTTGGATTCGTCGATGATAGATGCCCTGCCCAGCAGCCCCGTGTCGTTCGGGTACTGCTCCTGCAGGGTTTTCAGGAAGTAGTCGTTAATCTCAAAGATTATCTGCAGATGACGCGGCAGGATCTTGCCGAGCATGTCTACCGGCCAGGTTTCCAGCGCCTCGCTCATCAGCGTGTGGTTGGTGTACGAGAAGACCTGGCAGGTCACTTCGAACGCTTCCTCCCATTCAAACTTATGCTCGTCAATCAGCAGCCGCATTAACTCCGGAATCGACAGCACCGGGTGGGTGTCATTCAGGTGAATCGCAATTTTATCCGCAAGGTTGGCGTAGGTTTTATGCAGTTGATAATGGCGGCTCAGAATATCCTGCATGGTCGCCGAAACCAGGAAATACTCCTGACGCAGGCGAAGCTCACGCCCCGAATAGGTAGAGTCATCGGGATAAAGCACACGGGACACGTTTTCGGAGTGGTTTTTGTCTTCCACCGCCGCGAAGTAATCGCCCTGGTTAAACTTACCGAGGTTGATCTCGCTGCTCGCCTGAGCGTTCCACAGCCGCAGCGTGTTGGTCGCGTCGGTGTCGTAGCCCGGAATAATCTGGTCATAGGCAACCGCAAGGATCTCTTCGGTTTCGACCCAACGAGACTTTTTCCCTTCCTGCTGAATACGCCCGCCGAAACGCACCTTGTAGCGCGTATTGTGGCGCTTAAACTCCCACGGGTTGCCGTACTCAAGCCAGTAGTCCGGCGACTCTTTCTGGCGGCCATCGACGATGTTCTGCTTGAACATCCCGTAGTCGTAACGAATGCCGTAGCCACGCCCAGGCAGCCCCAGGGTCGCCAGCGAATCGAGGAAACAGGCGGCGAGACGCCCCAAACCTCCGTTGCCAAGGCCGGGGTCGTTCTCCTCGTCAATCAACTCTTCGAGGTCGAGGCCCATCTCTTCGAGGGCATTTTTCACATCTTCATAGATGCCGAGGGAAAGCAGCGCGTTCGACAGCGTGCGTCCGATCAGAAACTCCATCGACAGGTAGTAAACCTGGCGGACTTCCTGGGAAAGCTGGGCGCGGTTGGAACGCAGCCAGCGCTCCACCAGCCTGTCGCGCACGGCAAACAGCGTCGCGTTAAGCCACTCGTGTTTATTGGCGATGGCAGGGTCTTTCCCCACCGTAAACATCAGCTTATAGGCAATCGAGTGTTTAAGCGCCTCGACGCTCAGCGTGGGTGATGCATAGGAAAAGGGTGCGTTCATATCAGTGATTCCTGGTGTATGGGTAATTACATCAAGCGTTGATAAAGGTCGCGGTATGACTGCGCCGCTACCTGCCAGCTAAAATCCATATTCATTGCCTGCCGCTGCACAAAACGCCACAGCGACGGGCGGGACCACAGCACGAAAGCACGCCGGATCGCGCGAAGCAGCGACCAGGCATTACTGTCTTCAAACACAAAACCGGTAGCCACACCGTCAGCCAGATTCTCGAGAGAAGTATCAGACACGGTGTCAGCCAGACCACCGGTTCGCCGCACTAGCGGCAAGGTGCCATATTTGAGACCGTAGAGCTGCGTTAAGCCGCAGGGCTCAAAGCGACTCGGGACTAAAATCACGTCGGCACCGCCCATGATGCGGTGGGAAAATGCCTCGTGATAGCCAATCTGGACGCCGACCTGACCGGGATGCTCAGCCGCCGCCGCCAGGAACCCTTCCTGCAGCACGGAGTCCCCGGCGCCCAGCAGCGCAAGCTGCCCGCCCTGTTCCAGCAACCCCGGCAATGCCTCAAGCACCAGATCCAGCCCTTTTTGGTTGGTTAACCGACTGACCACCGCGAACAGCGGGACTTTGTCGTTCACCTTCAGCCCCATCGCCACCTGCAGCTGGCGTTTGTTTTCGGCTTTCTCCTCCAGCGAATCGCGGTTATACCGCGAGGCCAGCAGCAGGTCGCTTTCCGGGTTCCAGATCTTGTCGTCCACACCATTTAAAATGCCCGACAGGCGCCCTTCACGCTGGCGCTGGCGCAGCAGCCCTTCCATGCCATAGGCAAAATGCGGGTCGGTAATCTCCCGAGCATAGGTTGGGCTGACGGCGGTGATGTGGTCGGCATAGTAAAGCCCGGCCTTCAGGTACGAAATCTGGCCGTGGAATTCCAACCCGTTCATGTCGTAGACCCACCACGGCAAATCAATTTCACTTAAGTGATGAGCATAGAACATTCCCTGATAGGCGAGATTGTGAACGGTAAATACCGACTTCGCCGGCCGCCCGCGAACCTCGAGATAGGCCGGCGTCAGCCCGGCGTGCCAGTCGTGGGCATGCACCACATCGGGATGCCAGAACGGATCCAGGCCGCAGGCCATTTCCGCCCCAACCCAGCCAAGCAGCGCAAAGCGCAGTACGTTGTCCTGGTAAGCAAACTGGTTCGTGTCGTGGTATGGGCTGCCCGGGCGTTCATAAAGATGGGGGGCATCAATCAGATAAATACCAACGCCGTTGTAGTGGCCGTAGAGCAGACGCATTGGGCCTGCGAACGTCTGTCGGTGGGCAACCACCTGAATATCTTCGATTCCTCGCCGCACATCAGGAAAGGCGGGCAACAGGACGCGCGTATCAACGCCGCCGGCAATTTGTGCCGCAGGCAAAGCGCCCAGCACATCCGCAAGGCCGCCAGTTTTCAGCAAAGGAAACATCTCGGAACAGACATGTAAGACCTGCATTATCGCTCCCATATGGAAAGTCGCGGCGCTGTGTCTTAATCATCAGGCAACGCCGAACGATAAAATAACCGCGCACGGCATCACCGTGCACAGGCCAATCTTCTACGCGTTTCAGCCCTGCAGCTTCGCCAGCATTTCACGCGTGACCAGTACAATGCCCTCTTCAGAGCGATAAAAACGGCGTGCATCCTCTTCGGCATTTTCGCCAACTACCATGCCTTCGGGGATCACGCAGGCGCGGTCGATAATGCAGCGGCGTAATCGACAGGAGCGTCCGACAATAACGTCCGGCAGCAGGACGGATGAATCGATGTTGCAGAACGAGTTGATACGCACGCGAGGAAACAGCACCGACTGCACAACGACTGAACCAGAAATAATGCAGCCGCCGGACACCAGCGAGTTCAGCGTCATGCCGTGGCTGCCGGAGCGATCCTGAACGAATTTAGCGGGCGGCAGCGGCTCCATATGGGTGCGGATCGGCCAGGCCTGGTCATACATATCCAGTTCCGGCATCACCGAGGCCAGGTCAAGGTTCGCTTTCCAGTAGGCTTCCAGCGTGCCTACATCGCGCCAGTAAGGTTCGGCGTTAGGGTCGGACTGTACGCAGGAGAGCGGGAATGGGTGGGCGTAAGCTTCCCCCGCGCGAGTGATTTTCGGGATAATGTCTTTGCCAAAATCGTGGCTGGAGTTTTCATCCCGGTCATCTTCTTCCAGCAGCTTGAACAGGTAATCCGCATCAAAAATGTAAATGCCCATGCTGGCCAGAGACTTACTGCTGTCGTTGGGCATCGTCGGCGGGTTTTCCGGCTTCTCCACGAAATCGATAATTTTTTCGTTCGCATCCACCGCCATAACGCCAAACGCTGATGCTTCATGCACCGGCACCGGCATGCAGGCCACGGTGCAGCGTGCACCCTTTTCGACGTGATCGATCAGCATGCGCGAGTAGTCCTGCTTGTAGATGTGGTCCCCGGCCAGGATGACCACATACTCGGCGTCGTAACGGCGAATAATGTCGAGGTTCTGGGTCACGGCGTCCGCCGTGCCGCGATACCAGTTCTCACCGTGTACGCGCTGTTGGGCGGGCAGTAAATCGACAAACTCGTTCATCTCTTCGCTAAAGAAAGACCAGCCGCGCTGAATATGCTGCACCAGGGTGTGCGATTGATATTGAGTAATCACCCCAATGCGGCGAATGCCGGAGTTAATGCAGTTGGATAGCGCAAAATCAATAATGCGGAACTTGCCGCCAAAGTGAACAGCAGGCTTGGCGCGGGTCGACGTGAGATCCTTCAGTCGAGTCCCGCGGCCACCGGCCAGAATTAACGCAACGGATTTGATGGGCAGCTGGCGGGCCAACATCAGCGGATCGTTTTTCTCAAACCTAACCATGACGAACTCCTTTTTCATGACTTGTGGAACACGCAAACTCCGTGCGCGGGACCATGCCATACAACCATCACGACCGGGTTGTCCTCTCCGGCAAACGGAGGAACAGCGTGCCATTCCCCCTCAGGTAGAACGATGTCCGCAACTTCTTCGGTCGCGTTAATTGCGATAAGCCAGCGGTCGGACAGCTGGATTTGCAGGCGGTGTATGCCGTTTTGCCACTCATCGACGTTCAGGGGTTGCGCGTCTTTATTCAGCCAACGGACGCTGCCATCCCCCTCTTCCCACCAGCGGTTGGCGGTCAGCGCCGGGATAGCCTGTCGAAGCTGGAGAAGCGCCGCCGTAAAGGCCGTCAGGCCGTCATTACCCTCAGCCCAGTCAAGCCAGGTCAGCACGTTGTCCTGGCAGTAGGCATTGTTGTTGCCGTGCTGGCTGTGGCCGTGTTCATCCCCGGCAAGCAGCATCGGTGTGCCCTGCGAGAGCAGCAGCGTGGTGAGCAGGGCATGCACGCTGTCGCGCCGCCGTTCCTTGGTAATCAGGCTGGCTTCAAGCCCTTCAAACCCATAGTTGTTACTAAAATTGCTGTTGGTGCCGTCGCGGTTATCTTCGCCGTTGGCTTCGTTATGCTTCTGGTTAAAACTTACGCAATCCCGAAGCGTAAAACCATCATGGGCGGTGATTAAATTAATGCTGGTGGAAGGCAGCCTTTCGCCGTGGCGATAAACGTCGCTCGAGCCAGCAAAGCGGCAAGCAAAGCCGCCCAAAGAGAGATCCTGCTGGAGCCAGAAGCGGCGCATCCCGTCCCTGAAATGATCGTTCCATTCGGCAAACAGCGGAGGGAAATTACCGACCTGATAACCACCCTGGCCGATGTCCCAGGGCTCCGCAATCAGCTTCACCTGCGACAGGTGAGGATCGTTTTTGATTGCCTCAAACAGCGGGGCGTCCTGCCGAAATTCGGGCGTGCGCCCCATTACCGAAGCCAAATCGAACCGGAAACCGTCCACGTGAAAACTGTCGACCCAGTAGCGCAGGCAGTCGATCATCAGGGCAACCACGCCCGGCGTGCTGAGATTCAGGGTGTTCCCGCAGCCGGTCCAGTTCTGGTAATCGCCATTGTCCATTAACCAATAATAGCTACGGTTGTCGATTCCGCTCAGCGACAGGGTTGGGCCGTCCTTGTCTAGCTCCGCGCTGTGGTTCAACACAATGTCGAGGATCACTTCTATACCGGCCTGATGCAGCGCTTTGATGGCGCCACGCAGCTCGTTGGCAGCGTTGTGGGGGTTCTGGTCTATCGCGTAGTAGCTTTCAACGGCATAGAAAGCGCGAGGGTTGTAACCCCAATAGTTACTCAGCCCAAGCTGGGAAATGCGTGGCTCGGTAACAAAATGCGCCACGGGCAGCAGCTCAAGCGCCGTGATGCCCAGGCGCTTGAAGTAGTCGATCATCACAGGATGCCCCAGCGCGGCATAGGTCCCACGCAGCTCTTCCGGGATGCAGGGGTGGAGCAACGTCAGCCCGCGAACATGAGCTTCATAGATAACCGTGTTGCCCCACGGCGTTCGGAGCGGCCGGTCGTCTTCCCAGTCAAATTTCTCTCTGACCACCACGCACTTCGCCATGTGCGGGGCGCTGTCTTCAAGGTTGGGCTCATCGTAGCCGCAGTGAAAATGCGGGTGATCTTCTGCCCCGCCGACGACCACGCGAGCACAAGGATCGAGCAGCAGCTTCGCCGGGTTGAAACGGTGGCCCTGCTCAGGCGCCCAGGGGCCATGAACCCGGTAGCCGTACAGCTGCCCCGGCTTGCCATCCGGCAAATAGCCGTGCCAGATATCCCCTGAGCGCGCAGGCATGTCGTAGCGGCGCTCGTGGCCATGCTCGTCGAACAAGCACAGCTCGACCTTTTCCGCATGCACGGAATAGAGCGTGAAGTTAACGCCTTTGCCGTCGAAATACGCCCCAAAAGGAGCCGGGCTGCCTTGGGTAAGCTGCGTCATGCGTCCCCCTCGCGGATCAACCAGAGCGTGGCCAGCGGCGGGAGCGTAATACACAGCGAATGGTCGCGACCGTGGCTCGGCACCGCCTCGCTACGCACCGTGCCGCTGTTACCGGCGTTGCTGCCGTGATAGTGCATAGAGTCGGTATTCAGCTCTTCGCGCCAGCGCCCTGGCTGGTTGATGCCGAAGCGATAGTGGTAACGCGGCACCGGCGTAAAGTTGCTGGCGACAATCACTTCATTGCCCTCGGCATCACGCCGCACGAAAATAAAGACTGAATTGGCCTTATCTTCCACCACCAGCCATTCAAAGCCGTAGCCGTCAAAATCCAGCTGATGCAAGGCCGCATGACGCCGATAGGTATGATTCAGGTCGCGTACGAGGCGCTGCACGCCGTGGTGCCAGTTATCGCCGCCCTGCAGCAGGTGCCAGTCGAGGCTGCTGTCGTGGTTCCACTCTCGCCCCTGGGCAAATTCGTTGCCCATAAACAGCAGCTTTTTGCCTGGAAATGCCCACATCCAGCCGTAGTAGGCGCGAAGATTGGCAAACTTCTGCCAGGCATCTCCCGGCATACGATCAAGAATGGATTTTTTGCCGTGCACGACTTCATCGTGAGACAGCGGCAGCACAAAGTTTTCGGTGCCGTTGTACAGCATGCCGAAGGTCATTTTGTCGTGATGGTACTGGCGGTAAACCGGGTCAAGCTTCATGTAATCGAGCGTGTCGTGCATCCAGCCCAGGTTCCACTTAAACCAGAATCCCAGGCCGCCCATACTTGGTGGGCGAGAGACACCGGCAAAATCGGTGGACTCTTCCGCCATGGTCACCGCCCCAGGGGTTTGCTCGCCGATGATGCGGTTAGTGCTACGCAAAAACGCAATCGCTTCCAGGTTCTCACGCCCGCCGTGCTCATTCGGCACCCATTGGCCGCTTTCCCGGCTATAGTCGCGATAAATCATCGACGCCACGGCATCCACACGCAGGCCGTCAATGCCAAACCGCTCAATCCAGTAGAGCGCGTTGCCCACCAGATAGTTGCTGACTTCCCGACGGCCATAGTTGTAAATCAGCGTGTTCCAGTCCTGGTGGTAGCCCTCTTGCGGATTGCCGTGCTCATACAGCGCGGTGCCGTCGAACTTCGCCAGCCCGGCGTCATCCGTCGGGAAATGGCCCGGTACCCAGTCCAGCAGAACATTAAGCCCGGCTTCGTGGGCGGTTCTGATGAAATAGAGGAAGTCGTCGCGAGTACCGAAACGACGCGTCGGCGCGTAAAGCCCCTGTGGTTGATAGCCCCAGCTGCCGTCAAACGGATGCTCGTTCACCGGCAGCAGTTCAAGATGGGTAAAGCCCATCTCTTTGACATAGGGAATGAGCTGATCCGCCAGTTCGCGGTAGCTGAGCCAGAAATTATTGTCGGTGTGGCGACGCCAGGAGCCGAGATGCACCTCATAGATGGAGATGGGTTGATCAAAACCGTTAGCTTTCTGCCGCTCGGGGCTGAGCGTGGTTTTCTCCGGCAGGCCGCAAATCAGCGAGGCCGTTTCCGGGCGCATTTGCGCTTCAAAAGCATAAGGATCGGCTTTAATACGCAGCCGCCCTTCGGCGTCCAGCAATTCAAATTTATAAAGCTGGCCGTTGTGCGCCCCGGGGATAAACAGCTCCCAAATGCCGCTTTCGCGCCGCAGCCGCATCGGATGGCGGCGGCCATCCCAATAGTTAAACTGCCCCACCACGGAAACGCGACGGGCGTTGGGGGCCCACAGCAAGAAACGCGTTCCGGTCACGCCGTCCATGGTATCTGCATGCGCACCCAGCGTTTCATAAGGGCGTAAATGCGTGCCTTCTGAGAGCAGCCAGCTATCCAGCTCCTGAGTCAAAGGACCAAAACGGTAGGGATCGTCGATCAGGTTTTCCTGGCCGTGCCAGACAACGGCAAGCTGGTAGCGAAAAGCATTTTTACGGCGGGGAATCAGCCCGCAGAAGAAGCCGCGGGAATCGAGGCAGTCGAGCTGGGCGACTTTACGCCCTGTTTTAGGCTCAATAACCCACACTTCGGTGGCGTCAGGCAAGAGAGCCCGAACTTCAAGCCCGGCGTCGGTTTGGTGCATTCCCAGCAGGGAAAACGGATCGGCAAAATGACCCGCAATTAGCGCATTAATCACGTCTCTTTCCGGCAGAACAGACATGGCATTTTCCTTTTTTATGTGTCACCGATGACCCGCCCTACGCCTGCGTGCGGATACGACACTTATCATTGACCCCGACGAACGGCGCGCAACTCCTGTAAGCCAGTTCGCCCAATACTCGCCAAAACGCTTGCGCGTGCTGACTTAAGCATAGCCAACGCTTTATTAACTCCTCGTGAAATTAATTAATGAATTCCGTTGTACCTTAAATTACGGGCAAAAAAAGAGGGGCCACAAAGCCCCTCAGGTAAATAAGTGTAATTATGCGAGTGACCGCAGCATTCTGCGCAGCGGTTCGGCGGCGCCCCACAGCAGCTGGTCGCCGACGGTGAAGGCGGAAAGGTACTCCGGCCCCATGTTAAGCTTGCGCAGACGTCCAACCGGCGTCGACAGCGTGCCGGTTACCGCGGCAGGCGTCAGTTCACGCATGGTGATATCGCGGTCGTTTGGCACCACTTTCGCCCACGGGTTGTGCGCGGCCAGCAGCTCTTCCACGGTAGGAATAGACACGTCTTTTTTCAGCTTGATGGTGAACGCCTGGCTGTGGCAGCGCAGTGCGCCAACGCGCACGCACAGACCGTCAACCGGGATAACGGTAGAGGTCGCAAGAATTTTGTTGGTCTCGGCCTGGCCTTTCCACTCTTCACGGCTCTGGCCGTTGTCGAGCTGCTTGTCGATCCACGGGATCAGGCTCCCGGCCAGCGGCACGCCGAAGTTATCCACCGGCAGTTTGCCGCTGCGGCCAAGTTCGGTGACCTTACGTTCGATATCAAGAATAGCGGAAGCCGGATTTGCCAGTTCGGTAGAGACTTCGCCGTACAGCTGGCCCATTTGGTTCAGTAGCTCGCGCATATGACGCGCGCCGCCGCCGGATGCCGCCTGGTAAGTCGCCACGGAAACCCAGTCAACCAGGTCGTTGGCAAACAGGCCGCCGAGGGACATCAGCATCAGGCTGACGGTGCAGTTACCGCCGACGAAGGTTTTCACGCCTTTGTTCAGGCCTTCCTGAATAACGTGCTGGTTTACCGGGTCGAGGATAATAATCGCGTCATCTTTCATGCGTAGAGAAGAAGCTGCGTCGATCCAGTAACCCTGCCAGCCGCTTTCACGGAGCTTTGGATAGATTTCGTTGGTATAATCGCCGCCCTGGCAGGTCACGATGATATCCAGCGCCTTCAGCGCTTCCAGATCAAATGCGTCCTGCAGTGTACCGCCGGTGGTGCCGGCAAACGTAGGGGCTGCCTGCCCAAGCTGGGAAGTGGAGAAGAAAACCGGACGAATGGCGTCAAAATCGCGCTCTTCCACCATGCGTTGCATGAGTACAGAGCCGACCATACCGCGCCAGCCAATAAAACCAACATTTTTCATAGCGACTTAATCCTGCAGAGATGATTGCGTGTGTAAGCGCTGGCCGTGGGCCAGAACATCACTCCACCTTACAAAATGCAGCCAAAGTCGCAAGTGAAATTAATCAATGATATCCACCGAGTCAGAAACAAAGCTTATTACCAGAAACAACTTGCCAGATTTTGGGGAAAACAGATGACTGAAATCATATCCGCCGCGGTACTCCTGATCCTGATTATGGACCCGCTGGGTAACCTGCCGATCTTTATGTCGGTCCTAAAACACACGGAGCCGAAGCGCCGCCGGGCCATTATGATCCGCGAACTGCTTATTGCTCTGCTACTGATGCTTATCTTCCTGTTTGCCGGGGAAAAAATTCTTGGTTTCCTGAATTTACGCGCTGAAACCGTGTCGATTTCAGGCGGCATCATTCTGTTCCTGATTGCCATTAAGATGATTTTCCCAGGCCAGGAAGGCAGTTCATCCGGCCTGCCTGCGGGTGAAGAACCGTTTATCGTACCGCTGGCGATTCCGCTGGTTGCTGGCCCTTCTTTGCTGGCGACGCTGATGCTGCTTTCGCACCAGTATCCAAATCAGATGGGGCATTTAGTGGCCGCGCTGATGCTGGCCTGGGGCGGTACCGTGGCGATTCTGCTGCAGTCTTCCCTGTTCCTGCGTCTGCTGGGTGAGAAAGGGGTTAACGCCCTGGAGCGCCTGATGGGGCTGGTGCTGGTGATGATATCCACCCAGATGTTCCTGGATGGGATTCGAGCGTGGATGCGGGGGTAAGACCACCCTCACCCTCTCCCTAAAAGGGAGAGGGTACGCATCGAGTTCAGATCCTAAGCTCTTATTTCCCCCTCACGAACACATATCCCGATACGGTCCCGGCTGGCACTTTCGCAGGATGGGATGCAGACTTTCCTGCTTCAGCGTATACATGCCGCCAAAGAAGGGATCGACAATCAGCCACTCTGGCACGCCGAAGAAGATGATATTGCCGAAGAGATACCAGAGACTTAAGCGGGTTTCCAGCGGCAGCGATGTGGAGTAATACCCTTCATGCTTGAGCGTCAACGTGTAGCTTTTCTTCCCGAAGTAGCTACCGTCTGTCTTTTTAAGCGTCACGGACTGCGGCGTAACGCCCTGGGCGGCGATATCACCCTTGCCATCAAAAATCGTAAAGGCGGCACTCTTTGGCGTACTGTCGATATACACCGTGGCGTCGTTGTTGCCCACCAGCGTCGCGCAACCGGTTAGTAACGGCAATAGCAGTAAGAAGAGGAACTTTTTCATGCGGACACTCCCTGTTTGATAGGGAGTCATAGCGTCACGGGAAGAGAAAACCTTAACCCGTAAAACAAAACACCCGGCAATTGCCGGGTGTTTTTAGCGGGGATAAGACGAGAGATTAACTCAGCAGGCTGAACGCAATCATCCCGACAATCGCCCCGGTTGTGCCGAGGATGGTTTCCATCATCGTCCAGGTCTTCAGCGTCTGCGCTTCAGTTGCGCCGGTAAACTTACCGAATAGCCAGAAGCCCGCGTCGTTCACGTGGCTCACCACGATAGACCCCCCCGCGATACAAATTGACAGAGCTGCCATCTGAGCGCCGTTATAATTCAGCTGCTCGATAACCGGCATCACCAGGCCAACCGCCGTCAGACAGGCCACGGTAGCGGAACCCTGAATGATACGCACCGCCGCCGCCAGCACGAAGCAGGTAATCGCGATAGGCAGGCCCATCCCGGTCAGCGCTTCGCCCAGTGCCGGGCCCACGCCGGAGTCAACCAGCACCTGTTTGAACACGCCACCGGCACCGATAACCAGCAGGATAATGCCCGCCGGCTGCAGCGCCTGGCCGCAAATCGCCATCACTTTTTCTTTATCCATGCCCTGACGATACGCCAGGCCATAAATAGCCACCAGGCAGGCGACCAGAATCGCAGTAAACGGATGGCCGATGAATTCGAGCCATTCGTACAGCGAAGAACCCGGCGCGGTAAAGCGAGCAGCGATAGTTTTCAGGCCAACCAGCACCAGCGGCAGCAGGATCAGCGACAGGCTGAAACCGAAGGACGGCAGCTTGCCTTCACCCAGATGCGGCTCGGAAATGTCTTCCGGAATTTCCAGCGAAACAAATTTGCTGATGAAGTTCCCGAACAGCGGCCCGGCGATAATCATGCCCGGGATCGCGGCGCACAGGCCAATCAGGATCATCCAGCCAAAGTCAGCGTGCATCTGGGAGGCCAGCAGCATCGGCGCAGGCCCCGGCAGCAGGAACGCCGCAGCGGCAGCGACGCCAGCAAACAAAGGAATCACCAACTTGACCAGATTCGTTCCGGTGTGACGAGCCATTGAAAATGCCACGCTAATCAGCAGCACGATAGCCACTTCAAAGAACAACGGCAGCGCGCAAATCAGGCCGGCCAGGCCAATCGCATAGTGCGCACGGCTGTGGCCGAAGGATTTCAGCATTTTGACGGCGATCTGATCCACCGCGCCGGTTTCATGCAGGATTTTACCGAACATGGCACCCAGGGCGACCACAATCGCCAGGAAGCCCAGCGTCCCGCCCATGCCTTTCTGCATGGTGTCGGCGATTTTTTCGAGCGGCATGCCGGAGAAAAGCCCGGCACCAATAGAAACCACCATCAAAGCCACGAAGGCGTGCATACGCGCCTTCATCACTAAAAACAGCAGGAGCAGCACGGAGCCGACCGCGGTTAAAACAAGCGTTAATGTACTCACTCTGCGCTGCCTTGGTTGATCAATGCGAGGGTGCTGGCGACGACACCGTCCAGCGGCTGGTCGATATCGACGATCAGCACATCTTTTTCATCCGCCTGCGGTTCTTGCAGGGTTTCGAATTGGGTCACCAGCATCTGGGTTTTAAAGAAGTGGCCTTTCCGCGCCTTCAGACGGTTTTCGATCACTTCAAAATCACCTTTCATATAGATGAAGGAGAGGTTCGGGTTACCGTCACGCAGCAGGTCGCGATAGTGCTTTTTCAGCGCCGAGCAGACGATCAGCGAAACCTTGTTGGTGCGCTGCATCGCAAACGCGGCGTCGTTCAGCGCTTTCAGCCACGGGGTACGGTCGTCGTCGTTCAGCGGCTCGCCGGAGGCCATTTTCAGGATGTTGCTGCGGGGGTGCAGGAAGTCGCCGTCAAGAAACGCGGCGTTCAGCTGATGGGCAACTTCGCTGGCAACGGCGGATTTACCGCTGCCGGAGACGCCCATCAGGACGTAAATGTGGTGGTCGTGGTTAGTAGTGCTCATGATGGCTCCGACTCTGACACAAAGCAATGCGCCTGGTTTTGTTACGGGTAACTGTTACCGATAACATTTTCCGGCCTGGCTGAGCAATAAGCAATAACCATTAGCTTGCAAAGTGTATAAGTGTGAACTACATCAAATAAAAAATTTGGCCTAGATCGAGCCACCAGGCGACAACGTAAAGCCTAAATCCAGCATCTTCGGGGTAATGATTTCACCACGAATACGCGCCAGCAAACGCTCTGCGCCGATACGCCCCATGCGCTCTCGCGGGGTCAGCACGCTCGCCAGACGCGGCTCCATCACCTGCCCAATATCGTGGCCGTGGAAACCGGCAATCGCCATATCTTCCGGGATACGCAGCCCCTGGCGCTGGCATTCAAAGGCCGCACCAATCGCTAAGTCATCGTTGGTGCAGAAGATGCTGTCGAGCTGCGGATATTCGCGTTTTGCCTGGCGCAGCAGTTCAATGCCGGTGGAATAAGACGAGGAGTTTTCAATCATCACGCTGTACGGCGTCAGCCCGGCGTCAAGCATCGCCTGCTCATAGCCTTTTTGCTTGATGAGGGTACGTTCATCGAGGCGCGCACCGAGGTAGGCCACATGTTTATGGCCACGAGCAATAATGCTGGCCGTCATTTGACGAGCCGCCTCGAAGTTATCAAAACCTACGGCGATATCCAGGCAAGGAGAAACGCTGTCCATCAGCTCCACCACCGGAATACCGGCAACTTCAATCATTTTAAGCGTTCTGGGCGTGTGGTTGCGCTCGGTCAGGATCAGGCCGTCGATATTCCAGGACAGCATGGATTCCAGACGCTCCTGCTCCAGTTCCGGCTTATAGCCGTAGTGAGCCAGCATGGTCTGGTAACCGTGGGCATCGATGACGTTTTCAATGCCGCGCAGCACTTCGGCGAACACCTGGTTGGTCAGGGAAGGCAGCAGAACGCCAATGGCCCGGCTGGTTGAATTAGAAAGGATATCCGGCGCACGATTCGGGATATAGCCCAGTTCATCTAACGCGGCGGCAATTTTAACCTGCAGCGCGGCAGACACCTGATCTGGGTTGCGTAAGAAACGGCTGACCGTCATTTTAGTCACCCCAACGCGATCTGCAACATCCTGTAGTACCGGTCTTTTCTTTTTCATTGTCCTGCGCGACTTGTGAGTTTCGACAGCCGAGTTTAGCACGGACAAAAGAAAACCCGCCCCTTTTTCAGGGGCAGGTTGTGACGGGTAACGTTATACCGGCGGCAGGTCGAACAGCAGGATCTCGCTCGCCTCGCTGGCGTGAACGGAAATCGCTTGTTCATCCCAGACCGCGACCGCGTCGCTGGTTTTTGCCTGCGTACCGTTAATGGACACGTCGCCTTTTACGACCTGGATCCAAACACGGCGGTCGGCCGGAATTTGATAAACCGACTGCTCATCTTTGGCCAGCGCCCAGCGGGACAGCTCCATATCCTGGTAAACTTTCAGCGAACCGTCGCGAGCATCCGGGGAAAGCACCAGTTGGCGCCCCTGAGGCGCATCAAAACGGCGCTGATCGTAGCGCGGCGTAATCCCGGTTTTTTCTGGAATGATCCAAATCTGGTACAGCCGCAGCGGTTCGGTCTGGCTGGCGTTGTACTCAGAGTGGCGGATCCCGGTCCCGGCGCTCATGATCTGGAACTCACCCGCAGGCACGCGTTCTTTGTTGCCCATGCTGTCCTGGTGCTCAACCGCGCCTTCCAGCACATAGGTCAGAATTTCCATGTCTTTGTGCGGATGGGTCCCAAAGCCCTGGCCTGCGTCGATCACGTCTTCGTTAATGACCCGCAGCGCCGAGAAGCCCATAAAGTTGGCGTCATAATAGTCGGCAAAAGAGAAGGTATGCCAGCTGTCCAGCCAGCCGTGGTTCGCATGGCCGCGGTCCTGTGCTTTTCTTAAGTAGATCATGGTATGTCCTCCGCAATTCGTTTGATGGGATAAGTGTGGACCCATTTCGCGGAGGATCATAGAGGGTGAAAATTGACTCCTCTGTTCAAAAAAAGTGAACGAGTTGGAGGCGTCAAAAAGTTATCAGGCGAGGCTTACTGTCGCAGGAGAAGGCTGTTCAAAACCGCGCTCGAGGATTTCCAGATTGGTGAGAGCTTCAATTTCTCTGACGTAGTTAGGCTTGCCGCCGATCAGCGTGTCGTACAGCGCATCATAGACGCGGCCATAGTCGCCCACTTCCGGTTTCCACTCTTCGCGCACCGTTTCCCCGGCTCCGTTAACGTACTCCAGCGTCGCTACGCTGCTGTCGGCCCCGAACCCTGGCTCACCAGGCATGATGTACGCTTTGAGACTGGTTTCCTGCTGATCGATGCCGTACTTCACGAACGAGCCTTTGGTACCGTGCACGATAAATTTCGGGTAATCGATTTTCACCAGATGGCTGGTTTTCACGATCGCTTTTAGGTCGCCGTAGAACAGCTGGGCTTCAAAGGTATCGTCCGGATTAGCTTTGTTGCGCAGGCTGCGGATGTCATAGGCGACGTGGTCCGGG
This sequence comes from Cedecea sp. B1(4), assembly GCF_059414925.1. NCBI lineage: Bacteria > Pseudomonadati > Pseudomonadota > Gammaproteobacteria > Enterobacterales > Enterobacteriaceae > Cedecea > Cedecea sp. B1(4). The sequence continues at coordinate 100,245 of NZ_JCAHMZ010000007.1, forward strand.
CGACCAAACAGGGAGATGATTTGGTCCATGGTGTGCACGCCCAGGCCGTAGAAAGCGCCGTCCGCCGGTTTACCAGGATTCGCAGGCGCATCCGGGCGATACATATCGAAGTGGCTTTCAATTTCCACAATCTTGCCGAGCTTGCCGCTCTCAATGGCTTTTTTCATCGTCAGGAAGCAGGCGTCAAAGCGACGGTTCTGATAAGGCGTGACAATCAGGCCCTTCTCTTTTGCCAGCGCAAACAGCTCGCGCGCTTCGGCAAGCGTCGGGGTGAAAGGTTTTTCCACGAGCACGTTTTTACCCGCTTCGAGCGCTTTTTTCGCGTACTCAAAATGGCTGTCAACGTGGGTGCAAATCACCACCAGTTTGACCAACGGGTCATTGAGAATGTCATCGAGCTGGCTGGTGAAGTGAATGCCCGCGTACTGCGGCTGTTGTTCCAGCTCCGGCTTTTCTCTGCGGCGGAAGATATGGGCCACGTTGAGTTTGTCTTTACGAACCAGAACGAACGGCAGGTGATAGCGGGTGGTACTTTTACCAAAGCCGATGAAGGCACAGTGCAGAGTCATTTCATTGTCCTTTTTGATTTGAGCTGCCTGTACCTTACTGCAAAGCCGCGCCACGTTATAGCCGCAGACTTCAAACCATCTTTAATTTTAAAGGTCGGGCGTAGCCAACGCGGCTACGACTTCAAATAAGAAGGGCACCAGGTTTTGCCCAAATTAGTTGGAGCTGTTGCAAGGCGGCAAAGGAAGGTATCCCGATGAGCTTACTTCGGTAAGTGATTCGGGTAACTGAGTGCAGCCAACGCCGCTACGGGTTCAAATAAGAAGGGCAAAAAAAAAGCCAGCACCCGGCTGGCTAAAGTAATACTGGAAGCAATGTGAGCAATGTCGTGCTTTCAGGATGTCTCCGTAGGGGTCTCCCCTGAACGCATGGCAATAATAATCATTATCATTCGCACTTGTAAAGCGTTTTTTGAAAAAAATAGCGTTGACTTGTTGTTCAAAGTCAATGATGTTTAAAAGGTTTTCTATAACTCATTGAGGAGAAAAGGATGAAATCAGTTGTTGTGCGTCACGCCGAACCTGCCGATGCGGAAGCTTTACAGAAAATGTATGCCCATCCGGCGCTTTACCGCGACACGCTGCAGCTACCTCATCCTCCTCTAAAAGCCTGGCATGACCGCATTACCGACCCCAGACCGGGGAGCCGACATCTGGTGGCATGCATCGACGATGAGATTGTGGGGCAGCTAACGCTGATGGTGGAGCAGTCTCCGCGCCGCAGCCACGTCGCCACTTTCGGCATGGGCGTGCATTACGATCATCAGGGGAAAGGCATCGCTTCGGCTTTGCTTAAGGAAATGGTTGGCTTGTGCGATAACTGGCTGCGCATCGAGCGCATCGAGCTGACGGTGTATACCGATAACGCGGCTGCGCTGGCGGTGTACCGCAAGTTTGGCTTCGAGGTGGAAGGCACCGGAAAGCGCTTTGCGCTGCGCGACGGCGAGTATGTGGATGCGTATTTTATGGCGCGTTTTAAGCCGGAGTGATTTTTACCCTCACCCTAACCCTCTCCCAGAAAAGGAGAGGGGATAAATCAATATTTCATGTCATTTTCTCCCCCACGGGGAGAGGGCCGGGATGAGGGGGCAATCAATACCCCGCGGTTAAATCATCCACCGAACGTGGATCAGACGCGCCATAAAGCTTGCCGTCCGGCGCAATCATAATACTTTGCGTGCTGCCCATCGCAGCCTTCACCTGGACATTTTGCCCCTTATCTTTCAGCAACCTGAGCGTATCCGGGCTAAAGCCTTTCTCCACCCGCAGCTCGTCCGGCAGCCACTGGTGATGGAAGCGCGGCGCGTTGGTCGCTTCTGCCACATTCATGCCAAAATCGATGCTGTTGACCACCATTTGTAGCACGGTGGTGATAATTCGGCTCCCGCCTGGGCTGCCCGTGACCAGCCAAGTTTTCCCGTCCTTCACCACGATGGTTGGCGACATAGAAGATAGCGGGCGCTTGTGCGGCCCCACGGCATTGGCTTCCCCACCGACCAGACCGTACACGTTCGGCACGCCCGGTTTAGCGGAGAAATCATCCATCTGGTTGTTCATCAGAATACCGGTATTCCCGGCCACGATCCCGGTGCCGAAGGTAGTATTCAGCGTATAAGTCACCGCCACGGCGTTACCGTCTTTATCCACCACGGAGAAATGCGTGGTCTGGTTACTTTCATACGGGGCCAGGTTACCCGGCTTGATTTCGCTCGACGGCCGAGCCTTGTTGATATCAATTTTCTCCGCCAGCGATTTCGCATAAGCCTTGCTGGTCAGCGCCTGCCACGGCACCTTCACAAAGTCCGGATCGCCGAGGTATTCAGAGCGGTCGGCGTAGGCGTATTTTTCCGCCTCGGCCATGATTTGCAGGGTGTCCGCGCTGCCAAAACCGTATTTCGCCAGATCGAAATTTTCGAGAATATTGAGGATCTGCACGATGTGGATCCCGCCGGAAGATGGTGGCGGCATGGAATAGACTTCGTAGCCACGGTATTCCCCGCTGACGGGCTTACGCTCAATGGCTTTGTAATTGGCCAAATCCGCCTTGCTTATCAGCCCGCCGTTCTTCGCCATCTCTTCGCTAATCTGGTCGGCAATCACCCCCTTGTAGAAGGCATCCGGCCCCTGCTCGGCAATCATCTCCAGGCTTTTCGCCAGGTTGGCCTGCACCAGCCTGTCACCTTTCTGCAGCGGCTCTCCGTCCGCTTTCCAGAAGATAGCCTTGCTGTTGGCGTGATTCGGGATCACTTCCGCCCCGTACTGTTTCAGATCGTCCGCCAGCGCATCGTTCACAATGATGCCGTCTCGTGCCAGTTTGATAGCCGGCTGCACGACTTTATTTAGCGGCAGGGTGCCGTACTTTTCCAGCGCCAGGCTAAAGCCTGCCACTGTACCCGGGGTGCCGGAAGCCAGGTGCGAGGTCAGAGACTTCTTGCTGTCCGCATTGCCTTTATCGTCGAGGAACATATCCCGGCTGGCTTTTTCCGGCGCCATTTCCCGGAAGTCTATCGCGGTTGTTTTGCCGTCTTTGGTGCGCAGCATCATAAAACCACCGCCGCCGATATTGCCCGCCTGCGGGTGCGTGACCGCAAGGGCATAACCCACGGCGACCGCGGCATCTACCGCATTACCGCCCTGCTTTAAAATATCGACGCCCACCTGAGTCGCCGCTGCGTCCACCGAAGCCACCATGCCGTGCTCCGCGCGCACCGGATGGTAAACGTCCATTTCCACGCCATAAGAGACTGGCGGAGGAGCGGCTATAACCGTCAAACACAGCCCGATTGTCAGGGCTGGAATCGCTACCCAGCGTAAAGTTTTCCACTGCTTTATCATCGTTATATCCTCATTTACCCGGGGAAAGTCCCCGCTTAAGCCTGGTTCACAAATCCGAAATAATCACCGTGATAAAGGAAACGGAGTAAACTTAAGCAACCCCTGATGGGAGGAGATAACGATGAAAAAGGTATGGCTTCTGGCAGCCTTGCTGCCGCTAACCGCGCTCGCACAGCCGCTCAACACGACCAACAACCCTAACCTGCCGGTCTATCAGAACCCGAGCCAACAGCGGATGCTGACACAGATGCAAACGCAGCAGTCTCAGCAGCAGGGGATGTTAAAGCAGCAGATACAATCGCAAAATCAGCTTCAACAACAGCAGCTTCAGACGCAGTTGAACAATAATCAGCAGCGTGTCCTGCAGTCGCAGCCGGGCATGAACCCGCTGCCGAACACCAATGGTGGGATGCTAAGAGGAAATAACGGCGGCATGTTGAAGCCAAACAGTTCAACGCTGCCGCCGCCAGTCACGCCGTAAGGCGTTATGCGGAGAAGTCCGGGCCTATCTCGTCGATGCGGTCGGTACAGATGGCATCGACGCCCCACTGCAGCAGCACGGCCGCGCGGTGGGGAACGTTCACGGTATAAACCAGAATATACAGTCCAGCGGCTTTCAATGCCTTTACCCGAGCCTCATCAAGCAGTTGATGATTCAGGTGAATAGACACGCACTGTAACCGGGTCGTCAGTTCCTGCCAGTCATCACGCCATTCATCCAGCAGCAGACCGCGAGGCAGTTCGGGGGCCGCAAGCTGTGCGGCTTCCAGAGCGTCAATCTCAAAAGAAGAAAGCAGCGGTACGGTTTGCCCGGCCCATAGCTCACGAGCAGCCAGCGCAACCACTTTGCCGGTTTCGATTTCCAGACCGGTGGTTGGCTTGATCTCAATGTTGGCCATCATGCCGTGCTGTTTACAGCGTTCAGCCACCTGAGAAAGCAGCGGCAGCGGCTCGCCCGCATATTCACGGCTGAACCAGCTTCCCGCGTCAACTTTCAGCAGCTTGTCCCAGGTCAGTTCGCCGGCAACACCCCAACCGTTGCTGGTGCGCTCGAGCGTGTCGTCGTGGAGCAGGAAGATTTGCCGGTCGCGCGAGAGCTTGGCGTCAAACTCAATCATGGTGTGGCCGTAACGCGCCCCGACGTCGATTGCCGCGAGGGTGTTTTCCGGCGCAAGTTTACCGCCGCCACGGTGGGCGACGATTTTTGGGTAAGGCCAGTTGCTCATAAACGTTGTCCGTTTTTGCCATCAAAGAAGTGCAGATGTTCTTCTGGCAGATGCACCCAAAGCGTGGTGCCCGGCTGCGGGCGTTCCTGATGCCCAAGGCGAATCACCACTTTTTGACCGCCCCAGCGGCCGTGAACCAGGTTATCAGCCCCCAGCATTTCAAGGGTTTCCACCACAATCGGGATGCCACCTGCAGCCTGTGAGCTTAGCGCAATATGTTCCGGGCGGATACCCAGCGTCATTGGCCGGCCAACCCACTGCAGACGCTGGCTGCCGGTCGGCAACGCATCACCGCCGTCCAGCTCAAAGCGTGAGCCGTCGATGCTGATGTTGCCATCCAGCAGGTTCATCGCCGGAGAGCCAATAAAGCTTGCCACAAAGCGGCTCGCCGGGCGCTCGTAAACCTCGACTGGCGTACCAATCTGCTCCGCCACGCCTTTGTTCATCACCATCACGCGTTGGGCAAGGGTCATGGCCTCAACCTGGTCGTGCGTCACGTACAGGCTGGTGGTTTTCAGGCGGCGATGAAGCTGTTGAAGCTCAAGGCGCATCTGTACGCGCAGCTTGGCATCAAGGTTGGATAGCGGTTCGTCAAACAGGAATACCGCCGGATCGCGCACGATGGCGCGGCCCATGGCAACGCGCTGGCGCTGGCCGCCAGATAGTTCGCGCGGGCGGCGAGTTAACAGTGCGTCCAGTTCCAGAATACGGGCGGCTTCCAGCACTTTCTGGCGGATCTGTTCTTTGCCCAGACCGCGAATTTTCAGGCCCCAGGCCATGTTCTCTTCCACCGTCATGTGCGGATAGAGCGCATAGTTCTGGAACACCATGGCGATGCCACGCTCTTTGGGCTCCATGTCGGTGACGCGCTGGCTGTCGATCCAGATATCCCCGCTGGTCACCTGCTCCAGCCCGGCGACCATACGCAACAGCGTCGATTTCCCGCAGCCAGAAGGCCCGACCATCACGATGAATTCACCATCCGCAACGTCCACTGTCAGCGGCTGAATCACCTGGGTTTTACCGTCCCAGCTCTTGGTTACTGCCTGTAATTTTAAACCAGCCATGAAAGGTTCCTACTTCTCGCTATCAACCAGACCACGCACAAAGGCGCGCTGCATAACTAAAACAATAACAACCGGTGGAACAAGCGTGAGCAGCATCGCTGCCATCACCTGGTTCCACTGCGTCACGCCATCACCGCTGGCAATCATGCTCTTGATACCCGCCACGGCGGTGCCCAGATCGGCATCGGTGATTATCAGCAGCGGCCAGAGATACTGGTTCCAGCCATAGATAAAGGTGATAACGAACAGCGCCGCCAGGTTGGTTTTGGACAGCGGCAGCACGATGTCAAAGAAAAAGCGCATCGGCGAGGCGCCGTCGATGCGGGCCGCTTCCATCAGCTCGTCTGGCAGCGTCATAAAAAACTGGCGAAACAGGAACGTAGCCGTAGCAGACGCCATCAGCGGCAGCGTCAGGCCGGTGTAGCTGTCGAGCATTTTCAGGTTAGAGATAACCTCAACCGTCGGGAAAATACGCACTTCGACCGGCAGCATCAGGGTGATAAAAATCATCCAGAAGAACAGGTTACGCAGCGGGAAACGGAACCAGACGATGGCGAAAGCCGACAGCATCGACACGGCGATTTTGCCGATGGTGATCACCAGCGCCATCACCGTGCTGTTAAACAGCATCCGGCCGAACGGGGCGCTGTTGACCGCCACGCCGTTGGTCCAGATGTAGCTGATGTTTTCCCACAGGTGAGTACCGGGGATCAGCGTCATCGGCGTATCGAAGACGGCTTTGTTGTCCAGCGTCGCGGCAACAAATGCCACGTACAGCGGGAACAGAATGACGATGATGCCCAGAATCAGCATGGTGTGGCTGAAGATAGTCAGCCCGCGACGGTTCTCAATCATTGGTAGCGCACCTTACGTTCAACGAAGCGGAACTGAACCACCGTCAGGACAATCACCAGCAGCATCAGCACCACGGATTGCGCCGCCGAGGAAGAGAGATCCAGCCCGGTAAACCCTTCGCGATAAATCTTGTAGATAAGCGTGGTGGTTGCCTGCACCGGGCCACCGCCGGTTGCCGCGTCGATCACCGGGAAGGTGTCGAAGAAGGCATACACCAGGTTCACCACCAGCAGGAAGAAGCTCACCGGGGCAATCAGCGGCAGCGAGATAAAGAAGAAGCGGCGCACGGGGCCAGCTCCGTCAATGGCTGCGGCTTCCACCAGCGAACGCGGAATCGACTGCAAAGCGGCAAAGAAGAACAGGAAGTTGTAGCTAATCTGTTTCCACACGGACGCGAACACGACCAGGAACATGGCCTGCCCGCTGTTCTGCGCGTGGTTCCAGTTGTAGCCAAACTCTTCCAGCGTGTGGGTAATCAGCCCGCGCCCTGGGTTGAACAGGAAAATCCACAGCACCGCGGCAATGGCGGGTGCAACGGCATAGGGCAGCAGCATCAGCGTTTGATAAAAACGGCTGCCGCGCACCACATAATCCACCAGCGCGGCGAAGAACAGCGAAGCCAGAAGCCCGCAGCCCGCCACCAGGCCACTGAAGATCATGGTGGTGTAGAAAGAATCCAGATAGTAGCTATCGTGGAAAAGCTGCACGAAGTTATCCAGGCCAACGAAATGGCTGGACAGACCAAACGGGTCAAGGTTTTGCAGCGAGTACCAGAGGGCTTCGCCCGCCGGCCAGATAAAGAAAATGACGGTGATGATCAGCTGCGGCAGAACCAGCGCATAAGGTAGCCAACTTGAACGGAACACCGGGCGAGATGATGACATAGGGTTACTCGGTTAATGTTAGAACAGCGATGCTTTGCCCCTTAGCACAACGCTCTCCTGTGACAGAGAGCGCGGTACTCTGTCCCCTCCCTTTGGGGGGGACGAGGGTAGAACTTAAGACTTGGTAGACTGCTCGAAGCGGCGCAGCAGCTGGTTACCACGCTCAACGGAAGCGTCCAGCGCCTGCTGTGGCGTTTTCTTACCGGTCCAAACGGATTCCAGCTCTTCGTCAACCACGGTACGAATCTGCGGCATGTTGCCCAGACGCAGACCTTTGGTGAACGGCAACGGTGGCTTGTTCAGCATCTGGCGAGTTGCGGTGTCCGCACCCGGGTTCTTGTCGTAGAAGCCTTCTTTACGAGTCAGCTCGTAAGCGGCGGTGGTGATTGGCAGGTAGCCGGTTTTCTGGTGCCATTCAGCGGCGATTTCTGGTTTAGCCAGGAACTGCATGAACTCGGCCACACCGGTGTAGGTTGGCTTGTCTTTGCCCTGCATAACCCACAGGCTTGCCCCGCCGATGATGGCGTTCTGTGGCGCGCCTTTCACGTCTGCGTCGTAAGGCATCATGCCTACGCCGTAGTTGAATTTCGCGTACTGACGGATGTCAGCCAGGGAGCCGGAAGACGCGGTAGTGATCGCGCAGTCACCGTTGTAGAACTTCTCGGTAGACTCATCTTTACGGCCGAAGTAGGTGAAGTCACCCTTCTTGTTCATCTCTTCCAGCAGGGCAATGTGTTTCACCTGCTCAGGTTTGTTGAACTCCAGCACGGCATCAGTGCCGTCAAAGCCGTTGTTTTTGGTAGCGAACGGCAGGCCGTGCCAGGCGCTGAAGTTCTCCAACTGGATCCAGCCCTGCCAGCCGCTGGCGTAGCCACACTTCATGCCCGCTGCACGCAGTTTGGCACTGTATGCCGCCACGTCCTGCCAGGTTTTAGGTGGCTGATCCGGGTTCAGACCGGCTTTCTTGAAAGCGTCTTTGTTGTAGTACAGCACCGGGGTGGAGCTGTTGAAAGGCTGGGACAGCAGGTGGCCCGTTTTAGAGTCGGTGTAGTACCCGGCCACGGTCGGGACAAACTGAGATTCGTCGAAGTTGATGCCAGCGTCTTTAAACACTTCGTAGACCGGTTTGATAGCCTTGGAAGCCATCATGGTCGCGGTGCCAACTTCATATACCTGCAGGATGGCCGGGGCGTTACCGGAACGGTATGCCGCGATACCCGCCGCCAGGCTTTGATCGTAGTTGCCTTTATAAACCGGCACAATTTTGTAATCAGGGTGCGTTTCATTGAAACGGTTTGCCAGAGAATCCACTTCTTTACCCAGTTCCCCGTCCATTGAATGCCAGAAAGGAATCGTGGTAACGGCCATCGCCTGGGAGGCAAATGCCAGACCAAGCGTCAGCGCTAAAGCTGTGTGTCGTAACGATGTCATTCGGTTATCTCTCTTGTTGTGCCGGATGCGCGAAATCACGCGTTTTATGCTCGCGAGGTAACATGACACGCTCGAATGACAGAAAAATAACGGTTGGATGACAGAATAGTTACAGCGGAGTGAATGAAATGTTTCTTTGTCGACGGGAGATATATTTTTCTTTTCCCGCACTTTACCGTTCCCTGTGGGGGAAAGTGCAAACAAAAAAACGGCAACCGAAGTTGCCGTTTTACTTTTATTAGCCGCCTAAGTAAGCGCTGCGCACCGCTTCGTTCGCCAGCAGCGCATCGCCGGTATCTTCCAGCACGACATGGCCGTTTTCCAGCACGTAGCCCCGGTCAGCCAGCTTCAGCGCCTGGTTGGCGTTCTGCTCCACGAGGAAGATGGTCATCCCTTCGCTACGTAGCTGCTCAATGGTGTCGAAGATTTGCTGGATGATGATAGGTGCCAGACCCAGCGACGGTTCATCTAACAATAACAGACGCGGCTGGCTCATGAGTGCGCGGCCTATCGCCAGCATCTGCTGCTCACCGCCGGACATGGTGCCCGCCCGCTGGATGCGGCGTTCGTGCAGGCGCGGGAACAGATCGTAGACGCGCTTAATACGCGACTGGAACTGGTCACGTTCGGCAAAAAAGCCGCCCATCGCCAGATTCTCTTCCACCGTCATGCGGGAGAAAACGCGGCGCCCTTCCGGCACAATCGCCACGGCCTCACGCATGATGCGTGCGGTGTGCCAGTCTGTAATATCTTTGCCATCAAACACGATGCGGCCGCTGGTCGCGCGCGGGTCGCCGCAAAGCGTGCCAAGCAGCGTCGTTTTACCTGCGCCGTTAGCGCCGATGAGCGTAACAATTTCGCCCTGTTTAATATGCAGACTGACGTCGTGCAGCGCCTGGATTTTGCCGTAGTGGGCGCTCACCTTGTCAAACGACAGCATTACATTTTCCATCTTAAGCCTCACCCAGATAGGCGCGAATGACATCAGGGTTGTTGCGGATTTGCTCCGGCGTGCCGTTGGCTAACGGCGTTCCCTGGTTCACCACGTAGATACGGTCAGAAATGCCCATGACCAGCTTCATGTCATGCTCAATCAGCAACACCGTGGTGTTGTGGTGATTGCGCAGCTCCATGATTAGCTCATCCAGTTCGTGGGTTTCTTTCGGGTTAAGGCCAGCTGCAGGTTCATCCAGCATCAGGATTTCCGGCTGGGTCACCATGCAGCGAGCGATTTCAAGGCGACGCTGATCGCCATAGGCCAGGTTGCTTGCCTGCCGGTTAGCGTGCTCCAGCAGCCCGATACGCTCGAGCCAGGTGGCCGCCCTGTCCAGCGCTTCGCTCTGGGCGCGACGGAAGCCCGGGGTTTTCAACAAGCCCGAGAAAATACCGGTTTTCAGCTGTTGATGTTGCGCCACCAGCAGGTTCTCAATCACCGTCATTTCACGGAACAGGCGAACGTGCTGGAAGGTACGCACCACGCCCATGCGCGCAATCTGCTGGCCCGGTAAGCCTTCCAGATGCTGGTCGCGCAGCAAAATGGTGCCGCCGGTCGGCTTGTAAAAGCCGGTCAGGCAGTTAAACACCGTGGTTTTACCGGCGCCGTTCGGACCGATAAGCGAAACAATTTCCTGTGGATGCAGCTCGAGCGAGACATTGTTGACGGCCAGCAGGCCGCCGAAACGCATCATCAGACCGCTTACGGATAACAATGGCTGACTCATGCCTGCTCTCCTTTCACTTGCTCTTTCTTCAGCTTCAGATGCGGGCGCGTCATCGGCAGCAAGCCTTGTGGACGCCAAATCATCATCAGCACCATCAGGCCACCGAGCACCAGCATGCTGTACTCGTTCAGGTCACGCATCAGCTCGCGGGAAACCACCAGCAGAACAGCGGCCAGAATCACCGCGAACTGCGAGCCCATCCCGCCCAGCACCACAATCGCCAGCACAAACGCCGACTCGGCGAAGGTGAAGGATTCCGGGCTGACAAAGCCCTGGCGTGCGGCGAACAACGTCCCGGCAAAGCCCGCAAAGGCGGCGCTGATGGTAAACGCAGTCAGCTTGATGCGGGTTGGATTCAGGCCCAGAGAACGGCAGGCAATTTCATCTTCACGCAGCGCTTCCCAGGCCCGACCCAGCGGCATACGCAGCAGGCGGTTAATCACGAACAGCGACAGCACCACCAGCAGCAGCGCCACCAGGTACAGGAAAATAATCCTGTCGCTCGGGTCGTAGGCCACGTTAAAGAAGTTACTGAAGGTATCCCAGCCGCCTTCGCGGGCGGTACGGCTAAACTCCAGGCCGAATAAGGTCGGTTTTGGGATCTGGCTGATGCCGTTCGGGCCGCCGGTAATATCGGTGTTGTTCAGCAGCAGGATACGGACGATTTCGCCGAAGCCCAGCGTCACGATCGCCAGGTAGTCACCACGCAGGCGCAGCACCGGGAAGCCGAGCAGGAAGCCTGCGGCAGCAGCCACCAGCCCCGCCAGCGGCAGGCAGGTCCAGAAGCCCAGGCCGTAATAGTGGTTCAGCAACGCAAAAGTGTAAGCGCCGATAGCGTAGAAGCCGCCATAGCCCAGCACCAGCAGGCCAGACAGCCCCACCACCACGTTCAGCCCCAGGCCGAGGATGATGTAAATCATGGTTAATGTAGCAATGTCCACGGTGCCGCGTGAAACAAGGAAAGGCCACGCCACGGCGGCAACCAGCAGCGCCACCAGGAACAGCTTCTGCTTAGCCGTGGAACCATCCAGCGCCGGCAGCACAAACTTCGGCCCGGACACTTTCTTCATGCCCTTCTGGAACAGCGGGCGCAGCAGTTGGAATACCAGCACCGCAGCGGTGCCGATGAAGACCCATTCCCAGCGCACGGACGGTGCGCTGTTCACCACCAGTTTGGTGCCGTCCAGGCTAAGCTGAACGCCCATAAATACCGATGCTAAAACAAAGAACATTGCTGCGGAGAGCAGCGAAAAAACAATATGCATCGGTTTCATACTTTCTCAACCTCCGGACGACCCAGGATCCCGGTAGGCATCACCAGCAGCACCACAATCAGCAGCGCGAAGGAGACGACGTCTTTATATTCCGTGCTCAGGTAGGCTGAAGTTAGCGCTTCGGCCACGCCGAGGATCAGGCCGCCAATCATTGCGCCGGGAATACTGCCGATGCCCCCAAGTACCGCCGCGGTAAAGGCTTTCATCCCTGCCATAAAGCCGATGTACGGGTTGATTACGCCGTAGAATTGGCCTAACAGCACGCCAGCCACTGCCGCCATTGCGGCACCAATGACGAAGGTGAGCGAGATAACGCGGTCGGTATTAATCCCAAGCAGGCTGGCCATTTTCAGGTCTTCAGCACAGGCGCGGCAGGCCCGGCCCATGCGGGAATAACGGATGAACAACGTCAGCGCCAGCATAGCCAGGAAGGTCACAACCCAGATAACCAGCTGCATGGTGGTGATGGTGGCGGTGAAGTTATCACTCGCCCCCACAATCCACTGGCCGTTAAACAGGCTTGGCAGCGCTATGTCGCGCGAACCTTCCGTCAGGCTGACGTAGTTTTGCAGGAAGATAGACATCCCGATGGCGGAAATCAGCGCGATCAGGCGCTTGGAGTTACGCACCGGCTTGTAGGCGACGCGCTCAATGCTCCAGCCGTAGGCGCTGGCGATGATAATGGCGCCAATAAAGCCTGCGCCTACCAGCATCCAGCCCACATCAATTCCGAGCATCATTAGCGCGGCGATGATCATGAAAGAGACGTAGCTGCCGATCATATACACTTCGCCGTGGGCGAAGTTGATCATGCCAATAATGCCGTACACCATCGTGTAACCGATGGCGATCAGCGCGTAGGTACTGCCCAGCGTGACGCCGTTAAACATCTGCTGCAGGAAGTAGAGAAACTGCTCGGACATAACTTAACCTTTTAAAAACCCCCGACATAGGCCGGGGGTGGGATGACTGTGCAGCCTTCGCCTTACTTCGCCACTGAGGACGAACCATCGGCGTGCCACTGGAAGACACCGAATTCAAATCCTTTCAAATCGCCTTTCTCATCCCAGTTCAGCGGCCCAATCACGGTGTTCGCACCGTGTGCTTTTAAATCTTTTACCAGCGCAGCAGGATCTTTGCTGCCGGTGCGGTCCATAGCGGTGGCCAGAGACTGAACTGCCGCGTAGGTGATCCACACATATGGGCCGCTCGGGTCTTTCTTCGCCGCTTTCAGCTCATCAACGATAGCTTTGTTGGCCGGATCCTGGTCATAGCGCTTAGGCATGGTGACCAGCATCCCTTCGCCCGCAGGGCCAGCGATGTTGGACAGAGAAGCGTTACCCACGCCTTCCGGCCCCATAAACTGGGTTTTCAGGCCAACGGCGCGTGCCTGGCGCAGGATCTGCCCCATTTCCGGGTAGTAGCCACCGTAGTAAACGAAGTCGATATTTTCTTTTTGCAGGCGCGCCACCAGGGTGGAGAAATCTTTGTCGCCGGCGGTGATCCCGTCGAAGAACACGATGTTAGCGCCGCCTTTTTTCAGGCCGTCCTGCACGGAGCGCGCCAGACCTTCGCCGTACTGCTGCTTATCGTGGATGATCGCGATGCGCTGCGGCTTAACGTGTTCCAGAATATATTTGGACGCCGTTGGCCCCTGGGAAGAGTCGAGGCCAGCGGTACGCATGATCATGCCGTAGCCGCGCTGGGTCAGCTCAGGGTTGGTCGCACCCGGAGTGATCATCAGGATGCCTTCATCTTCATAGATGTCGGAAGCTGGCTGGGTGGAAGAGGAGCACAGGTGGCCGATAACGTACTTCACGCCGTCGTTAACGATTTTGTTGGCAACCGCCACGGCCTGTTTTGGATCGCAGGCATCGTCATATTCAACGCCAACCAGCTTATCGCCTTTGATCCCGCCTTTGGCGTTGATGTCTTTGATAGCCTGGCGAGCACCGTTAAATTCCATGTCGCCCCACTGCGCGACCGGGCCTGACATTGCCCCGACAACAGCCACTTTGATATCACCCGCGGTTGCCGCGTGAGACACGGCCAACGCCACCAGCCCGGCCAGTAATGTCTTCGCGTTCATCTTCATTCGTTCCATCCCCATAACTTGGTTAAAAAGCACTCAGTACCTTTTATAATCAATGACCATTTTTATCAGTGCCGTTAAGGAGTTAGCGGTAAATTTTACAATTTATCAGACTAAACTCTCTATTTTTCAGGCGATTAAGTAGAGATAATATTCTGTATTTCGCCATAGTTAAACAAAAAAAAGCACCAAAATCAGCATAAAATACCGGTACAAAGAGCCGAACAATTCACTGGATTTTAGTGCTTTATCCTGGTCATGATTCAATCTGCCGCGTTAAAGGCTGGCTTACCTTTACGCTAAAAAGTAATCAACTGCTGAACGGCATAAAAAAGATAAAGCGTCTGAGGCAAATAAATTGGTTACACTCGGGGTTTTCCCGCTTTTTGGTTAGGTCACTTATGAAACTCACCATCATTCGTCTGTTTGAGTTTAGCGCTCAGGATAAAATTGACCTCGGCAAGATCTGGCCGGAATACTCCAGCGCTTCACTGACCCTTAGCGACAATGAAAGGATCTACGCCGCAAAATTTAACGAGCGCCTGCTCGGCGCGGTGCGCGTTACGCTCACAGGGGATGCCGGAGCGCTGGATTCGCTGCGAGTTCGCGAAATTACCCGCCGCAGGGGCGTGGGGCAGTATTTGCTGGAAGAGGTTATGCGGGATAACCCGGCGATTAAACACTGGTGGCTGGCGGATGTTGGCGTTGAGGATCATGCCGTGATGACGGCATTTATGCAGGCTTCCGGGTTCCGCGAGCAAAGCGGTGGCTGGGGGAAATAAGCTGCCCTCTCCCAGAGGGAGAGGAAGCAAACACTAAAACGGCAACCCTTTGGTTGCCGTTTGCTTTTATTTTGCGTCAGTGGCTGTGCCGTTGGCATGCCAGGTAAACACGCCGAATTCAAAGCCTTTCAGGTCGCCTTTCTCATCCCACGACAGCGGCCCCATTACGGTATCCACGGTCGCCCCTTTCAGGTATTTAGAGATAGCCGCCGGATCTGCGCTCTGGTTCAGGCCAGCAGCCAGCGACTGCAGGGCTGCGTAGGTGGTCCAGACGAATGCGCCGCTTGGATCCTGTTTCTTCGCTTTGATCGCGTCCACAATCGGTTTGTTAGCCGGAACCTGATCGTAGTTCTTCGGTTTGGTCACCAGCAGGCCTTCTGCTGAATCCCCGGCGATGTTAGACAGGGAAACGTTCGCTACGCCTTCAGGCCCCATGAACTGAGTTTTCAGACCAGCAGCGCGGGACTGGCGCAGGATCTGCCCCATTTCCGGGTGGTAGCCGCCGTAGTAAACAAAGTCGATGTTCTCTTTCTTCAGGCGAGCAACCAGCGTGGAGAAATCTTTCTCACCGGCGGTGATCCCGTCGAAGAACACCACATTAGCGCCGCCTTTTTTCAGGCCGTCCTGCACGGAACGCGCCAGACCTTCGCCATACTGCTGCTTATCGTGGATAACAGCAATGCGCTTAGGCTTCACGTGTTCCAGAATGTATTTCGCCGCGGTTGGGCCCTGGTCGGAGTCGAGACCGGTAGTACGCAGAGTCAGCTTATAGCCGCGCGCGGTCAGCTCCGGTGCCGTAGCTGCCGGGGTGATCATCAGAATGCCTTCGTCTTCGTAAATGTCAGACGCTGGCTGAGTAGAAGAAGAGCACAGGTGACCGATCACGTACTTGATGCCGTCGTTCACCACTTTGTTCGCTACCGCGACCGCTTGTTTCGGGTCACAGGCATCGTCATATTTGGTGATAACCAGTTTGTCGCCTTTGATCCCGCCTTTGGCGTTAATGTCAGCCACCGCCTGCTCGGCACCGGTAAACTCCTGATCGCCGTATTGCGCGACCGGCCCAGACATTGCCCCTACTACCGCGACCTTAATATCTTTTGCCATCGCCGCGTGGCTCATTGCCAGTGCAACGCATCCTGCCAGTAAGGCTTTACCCGTCATTTTCATCCTGAGAGTCCCCATTGTTATGGTTATTGAATTTGTTGTGTTGTTGTTTATTAGCGCATTATTCTGTTTGTAGGTATAAGAAAAGCATATGATAGCTAACTTAAGGGCAGCAGCCGGCGCTACGGCAGCACACTATGCTAAACATAGCGCCATTTGCGATAATTTGGAAAGACATATTTGAAGGTTAGATAACGGGAATGTGACAAAAAAATAACCGCGCCGGAAAGCCTCCAGGCGCGGGGGAGCAGGCCTCGGAATCACCAACCTGCCGGCAAATATCCCAGAGCGGAAGCAACCGCATAAACGGCACTGCAGAGGTAAAGCAACACGATGAAAATCTGGATCAGCGGGTGGGTCATAAACGCCGGGCAGGTCCAGCCGGGCGTGACATCGCCGCTGCGGCGGGCGCCTTTAATCATCAGGATCGGCATAATCGACAAAATCACGCCGCTGAACACGCCGGCAAAATAGAGCGCATTCACGAACGACACCAGCCCGCTGTACGCCAGCACAAACGGCGGGATCGCGACCACCAACAGTACCAGAAAACGCTTCAGAGAAGGCTCATCGCTACCCAGGCGGAAGCGGTCAAAGATATTGGTCAGGAAACTCCCGCCCAGCCCCCAGTACGACGTCAGCATGGCGCACAGCGCAAACAGGTTCGCCGAGAAGAATGCCCACTCTCCCAGCGCTTTCCCCCAGGAAATCGTCGCCACCTCAGAGATATCGTCCAGCCCGTTAAGCATGATGACCGACATCGGCACCAGAGCCAGCAGCGCGAAGGTCACCACCATGCCAACGATGATGGCTTTCGGTAGCTTTTCGGGCTTGTCGGCAAAACCACGCGCCATCTCCGGCACGATGTACTGCGCCGAGAAGCAGAACACCACCACGTTGAACACCGGCACCATATAAAGCCAGTTGCCTTCCAGCAGGTAGCCGACGCTGGTCGTCTCTTTCAGCAAAGTCGCAATCACCAGCACCGCGATCATCACCACCATGCCGACGCTAATAAACTTTTCCCCGCGCCCGATGGCTTTCAGGCCCATGTAGAGCACGCCCGCAGCCGGGATAAAAAACAGCACGCTGCCCAGGGCCGGGGAGATACCAAACAAAGAGTGCAGCAGTTTGCCGCTGCCGGTCATATAGGCGGTCAACGCCCCGACGCTGTTTACGCAGACGGAAAGGAACATCATCAGCGCGCCAAAGCGCCCGACATAGCGCAGCGACAGCCCGCTGAGTTGTAAATGCTGACGAGTACGCAGCGTCGATTCAGCGACGTAAAGCATCGTCACGGTGGTCAGGCTGCCCACCAGCACCAGCCAGAATAGCAGCGGCCAGAATCCTGCTTTACTCGAGGCATAGGCGATAGAAAGCACGCCCGCACCAATGTTAGTGCCGACAATCATCGACACGCCTTCAACGAAACTCAGGGATTTACTGGGGACAGCAGTCCGCTCCCCGCGAGCAACGGCGGGAGAGAAGGTGGAGTTTTCAGACATAATATTTTCCGTATTACTCCGGCGGTAACGTCCGCCGGAAAACAGGGGATATCAGGGTGATAAACCACTTCACGCTGGGGAAAAAATGCTGCGGCCGCCTTGTGTATGGCGGGCTTCCCTGCCGCCGCAAACTACGGGAATTAGCCCTTAAGCACTTTGGACAAAATGGCCAGCGCTTTGGTGAACTGAGCATCAGGAATGGTCAGTGGATAAAGGAAGCGGATAACGTTGCCGTAGACGCCGCAGCTCAGCAGCAGCAGCCCTTGTTCCTGAGCTTTCAGCTGAACTTCGCGGGTAAATTCCGGCGAAGGTTTCCCGGTCTGCGGATCGTTAAACTCCACTGCAACCATCGAGCCTTGCCCACGCACATCGACAATTTCCGGGCAGCTTTGGCGCGCCTGATTCAGAACTTCTTTCAGGTGTTCACCAAGCTGGGTGGCACGTTTGCACAGCTGCTCTTCGTTGATTACATCCAGCACCGCGTGAGCCGCCGCAACCGCCAGCGGGTTGCCAGCATAAGTGCCGCCCAGGCCACCAGGCGCAGGGGCATCCATCACTTCGGCACGGCCCACAACGCCGGACAGCGGGAAGCCACCGGCCAGGCTTTTCGCCATCGTCATCAGGTCGGCTTTGACATCGTAATAGTCCATCGCAAACAGCTTGCCGGTACGCGCGAAGCCGGTCTGCACTTCATCGGCAATCAGCAGAATGCCGTGGGTGTCGCACAGCTGGCGCAGCGCCTGCATAAATTCAGGGGGCGCCACGTTGAAGCCGCCTTCTCCCTGAACCGGCTCCAGTATGATGGCCGCGACCTGGTCTGCGGCGATATCGGCTTTAAAGATACGGTCCAGGCTTTTGAGCGCATCGTCAGTCGTCACGCCGTGAGCGGCATTCGGGTAAACCGCGTGGTAGACAGAGCCAGGGAACGGGCCAAAACCGATTTTGTAAGGTGCCACTTTGCCGGTCAGCGCCATGGTCATAAAGGTACGGCCATGGAAGCCGCCGCCGAAGGTGATCAGGCCGGGACGTTTGGTATAAGCCCGGGCGATTTTCACCGCATTCTCAACCGCTTCTGCACCAGTGGTGAAGAACGCGGTTTTCGCCGGGCCGTCAATCGGCGCCAGTTCGTTAATACGCTCGGCCAGCGAAACGTAGCTTTCATAAGGGACAATCTGGTAAGCCGTGTGGGTAAAGGCCTGCAATTGTTTTTCTACAGCGGCAATCACTTTCGGGTGACGATGGCCGGTGTTCAGCACGGCGATCCCGGCGGCAAAATCGATAACCTCATTGCCTTCCACATCCCACAGAGTGGCGTTCTCCGCCTTCTCTGCAAAGTAGCTACACATCACGCCCACACCGCGCGGCGTGGCCTGTAAACGACGCTGATTCAGCTCTGCACTTTTCACCTTGGTCTCTCCTGTTAAGTCAGTCACTTTATCGCAACAAATCAGAAACAATGTCGTTTATTTACACAGGTATTGGCCCTATAATCGAGTACCAATTCAGTTTATCTGAGGGATCCAATTGCGAGATTTAGTGGGTGATTTGATTCTTGTCAGGCTGCAGGAAGAGACCGATATTCTGCTGCATAAACGTCTTTATAACGCGCTGCGCCGTTCCATTCTGGATGGCTCATTGCCGCCCCACAGCCGCCTGCCTGCCTCCCGCGATTTAGCCAGCGAACTCAGCATCTCTCGTAACACTGTGTTAACAGTTTATGAGCAGCTTATGACCGAGGGGTACGTTTCATCCCGCCAGGGCAGCGGCACTTTTGTTGAAAAAACGCTGCCGGATCGCTTCACCTCCACGGGAAGCCCTGGCGAAGGTGGTACGGCTCCGGCTCCTAAGGTATCTATTTCTCGCCGCGGACAGCATCTTCTTTCTCAGGTGAGCGCCAGCCCGCGCCAGTGGGGAGCTTTTATTCCCGGTGTGCCAGACGTCAACGCCTTCCCTCATCCGCTATTCAGCAAGATCCAGGCGCGCATCAGCCGCCGTCCTAAACCGGAGCGCCTGAGCTATAGCTGCAACGGCGGAACACCTGAACTGCAGCATGCGCTGGTCGATTACCTGCGTGTTTCCCGAGGAGTAAACTGCCAGGTCGACCAAATCCTGATCACCGAAGGGATCCACCAGGCTATCGATCTGGTCACCCGGATGCTGTGCGACAGAGGCGACCTGGCGTGGATCGAAGAACCTTCTTACTGGGGCATCCGCCACGTACTGACGATGAATGATGTGCGGGTCATACCGCTCACCGTCGATGAGAACGGCCTTTGCCCGCCGGAGAAAGTTACCGAAGCGCCGCGCTTAATCTTCGTCACGCCGTCTCATCAGTACCCGCTGGGGGCGGTGATGAGCCTGGAGCGCCGCCAGCGCCTGTTGGCACTCGCCCGCCAGCACGGCAGCTGGATTATTGAAGATGACTACGACAGCGAATTTCGCTTTTCTGGCCAGCCTATTCCGGCGCTGCAGGGGCTGGTCACCGACGCGCCGGTGGTTTACATCGGCACCTTCAGTAAAACGCTTTATCCGGGCTTAAGGCTCGGCTACGTCGTGCTGCCTCGCCCGCTGGCCAATGACCTGAAAACCGCCCATGCGGAACTTTATCGCGGCGGGCATTCGCTTATTCAGCAGGCGCTGGCAGAGTTTATTATCGCCGGGCATTATTCGGCCCATATTCGACGGATGCGCCTGCTCTATGGCCGCCGTCGCGCTTTCCTGACCGACCTGATCTCCCGCCACTGCGGGCCACAGGCGCTGTCAGATTTTAGCGATAACGCCGGGCTGCATTTGATTTTGAATCTGCCTGATGAGGCCGATGATGTGGCGATTGCTGAGCGCGCTAACGCCCACAATATTCTGGTGCGGCCCTTGTCGCGTTACTACCTGACCGAACGGCGCAAGAAGGGATTATTGATGGGGTTCGCCAGCCTGCCGGAGAGCGAAATGGAAGCGGCGTTTACCGTGCTGGTGGCATGTATGCCGGAGCATAAAAAGCAAAACGCCCCAACATAAAGTGGGGCGCTCTTAGTGCGACGTGTGTATCGGCGTTAAGCTTCGATAGCGGCGCGCAATTTTTTCATCGCGTTCTTTTCAAGCTGACGAACGCGCTCGGCGGAAACGCCATAGCGGTCTGCAAGTTCCTGCAGCGTGCTTTTGTTGTCTTCATCTAACCAGCGCGCGCGAATGATCTGCTGGCTGCGCTCATCCAGGCCCTGCATCGCATCGCTCAGTTTGTCTGCGGCGTGAGATTCCCAGTTGTCGTCTTCAATGCCGTCGGCAAAGTTGGAAGACTTATCCTGCAGGAAGAGCACCGGCGCCATCGGCTGACCGTCAGCGTCGTCGTCATTCGACATGTCGAAAGTCATATCCTGCGCCGCCATGCGTGACTCCATCTCAAGCACGTCTTTGCTGGACACGCCAAGCTCGTTGGCCACCATTTCGACTTCGTCCTGATTAAACCAGCCCAAGCGTTGCTTGGTTTTACGCAGGTTAAAGAACAGCTTACGCTGTGCTTTGGTGGTCGCGACTTTCACAATACGCCAGTTACGCAGCACGTATTCATGAATTTCAGCCTTGATCCAGTGCACAGCAAAGGAGACCAGGCGAACACCCACTTCTGGGTTAAAACGGCGTACTGCTTTCATCAGGCCGATGTTGCCTTCCTGGATAAGGTCTGCCTGCGGCAGGCCGTAGCCGGAATAGTTACGCGCAACATGAACAACAAAGCGCAGGTGAGACAGGATCAGCTTTTTCGCTGCTTCCAGATCGCCCTGGTAATGCAGCTTTTCAGCCAGCTCCTTCTCTTCCTCAGCCGTTAACATCGGCCAGGCGTTTGCAGCCCGGATATACGACTCCAGGTTACCAACAGGGGCTAAAGCTAAATTTTGCATTTCTTTGGTCATTCAAACCCTCTCTTAGAGACTAAGTACGGCTTGCCATTCAAGTGGCTGAGGCGCACCGACAACACGTCAGGCCCAGACCGTACCCTTCACTGTACTCTCAGACAGTGATGTTATCCACAAGTTCAATGTAAAGCTGTGAATAGATTACACACAAAGTGTGACGGTTATTGCAGCATCGCAGGGGTCACTACGGTGTAAAACGCACTCCCTGCGGACGACGTTATCGTAGCAGGGAATGAGTATATCAAAAACTTTTTACTCCGGCGTAAAACGGCGTAAATGTTGAACAGTGGCAAGCCAGGCTGCCAGCCAGCCGATCATCGACGAGACCAGCAACAGCAGCAGGCATTCGTCAAAGCCCAACCCGCTGATATCGAACTTAGTCCCGAATACCTGCGCCACTTCCGTCACCGCCGAAGAGAGGCGCATCACCAGAATCTCAGACAGGATCAGCGACAGGAACGCACCGCTAAAGCCCAGCAGCGCACCGCCATACAGGAACGGACGCAAAATAAAGCCGTCGGTTGCCCCGATAAGCTTCTGCACGTTGATGGTGTCGCGGCGGGCAAAGATGCTCAAACGCACCGAGTTACCGATGACGAGGAACACCGCTGCAACCATCAGGATGCCGATCATCGCCGCCACGCGGCCGACCAGCCCGGTCAGCGCCGCCAGACGGGCAAACCAGCTGTCGTCCATGCGCACTTCATCAACGCCATGAATCTTCGCCACGCGGTCACGCAGCGTATTCAGGTGATCCGTGCTCTGGAAATCCAGTTTAGGGTTCACCACGGCCACGGCGGGCAGCGGGTTTTCTTCCAGCATATCCAGGGCGCCGCCAAAGCCCGACCAGTTACGGAACTCGCCCAGCGCTTCTTCACGGGAGAGATAGTTAACTTTATCCACGCCCTCCTCCGCCTGAATCGCGCCCACCACCTGCTGCGCGGCGTTATCGTCCAGCGCCTTATCGAGGTAAACGGTGATTTGCGGGGACGGATAATATTGGGTCGCCGCCTGGTTTACGTTCTTGTAAACCATGTAGCAGACGCTAGGCAACGTCAGGGAAATGGCAATCACCATTACCGTCAGGAAGGTCGCCAGCGGCTTGCTCTTCAGATCCTGAAGCGCCCCTTCCCAGGCATAGCGGAACTGCTCATTCACGCCGCCTTTAAGGGCTTTGCTTTTGGACTGCGGCCCTTTGCCACGTTTTTTCACCGAGCGGCCAAGGTCGCCTAACTTACTCAGTTGGTTGATTTTATCCAGCTTGTTGCTGAAACGCTTGATATGATTGAGCGCACTGTGTTTATTCACCTGCCAGGCCTCCATGCAAATGGCCGTCGCTGAGGGTCAACATCCGGTAGTTGCGACGCGAGATAAGCCCCATGTCGTGGGTCGCCATCAGCACCGTCACGCCCACGCGGTTAAACTCTTCGAACAGGCGCAGAATACCTTCCGACAGCGCATCATCAAGGTTCCCGGTCGGCTCATCCGCCAGCAGCACAGCCGGCTTGTTTACCACGGCGCGAGCGATGCCCACGCGCTGCTGTTCACCGCCGGAAAGCTGGATAGGAAAGTTCTTCGCTTTGTCCAGCAGGCCGACCTTATCTAATGCCGCAGACACGCGGCGGCGAATATCTTCGCCGCTAGCGCCCGCGATGATCAGCGGGATGGCCACGTTGTCGTACACGGTTCTGTCCATCAGCAGGTGGTGATCCTGGAAGATCATCCCAATCTGACGACGCAGGAACGGGACTTCACGGCTCTTCAGGCGACTAATATCATGGCCGCTGAAAAAAATCTTCCCATCGCTGGGCCGTTCGATACCGCAGATAAGCTTGAGCAGAGTACTCTTCCCTGCGCCAGAATGGCCTGTCAGAAAGGCCATCTCGCCCGGTTGCATATGGAAGGTCACTCCCTGCAACGCTTGTCTCCCACCGAGATAGGCTTTACTGACGTGTTCAAAGCGAATCATTGTTAATCCTCTCGGGCAAAAAGTGCCTCTATAAAGTCGCCCGCATTAAACGGTCGTAAATCAGAAATTTGTTCGCCGACGCCAATGTAGCGAATCGGAATGCCGAACTGGTCTGCCACAGAGAAGATTACGCCACCCTTGGCGGTACCATCCAGTTTGGTCAGGGTGATGCCCGTCAGCCCCACCGCTTCGTGGAACAGTTTAGCCTGGCTTATGGCATTCTGACCGGTGCTGGCGTCGAGGGTGAGCATAACCTCATGCGGGGCATCTTCGTCCAGCTTTTTCATAACCCTGACAATTTTCTTCAATTCTTCCATCAGGTGCGATTTATTCTGCAAACGCCCTGCGGTATCAGCAATCAACACATCAATGTTACGCGCCTTCGCCGCCTGAATAGCATCGAAGATAACTGAAGCGGAGTCCGCGCCGGTATGCTGAGCGACAACAGGAATATTGTTGCGCTGGCCCCAAACCTGAAGCTGCTCAACCGCTGCCGCACGGAAGGTATCACCTGCCGCCAGCATCACGGATTTACCCTGCTGCTCGAACTGACGTGCCAGCTTACCGATGGTGGTGGTTTTACCCACGCCATTAACGCCAACCATAAGGATAACAAACGGCGTTTTGCCTTCCACGCTAAGCGGCTCGTCCACTTTGGCGAGGATTTCGCTCATCTCTTCTTTCAGCAGACCGTACAGCGCTTCCGCATCGCGAAGCTGCTTACGGCTTGCACCTTCGGTCAGGTTGGTGATGATTTTCCGGGTTGTCTCAACCCCAACGTCGGCAATGAGTAGCTGCTCTTCTAGCTCTTCAAACAGATCATCATCGATTTTCTTGCCGCGGAACAGACTGATAAATCCGGAACCGAGGTTTTGTTTAGTTTTGACCAGGCTACGCTTCAGGCGGGCGAAGAAGCCCTCTTTGGTCGGCTTTTCCTGCTCTTGCTGCACGGCAACCGGAGCAGTCTCTTCCATAGCCTCTACTTCCGGCTCTTCATCAACAGCTTCTTCAGCCACGGCTTCATCTTCAACGGCAGCTTCGTGCGCGAACAGCGCCTCGGCTTCAACCACTTCTTCGTTGACGATTTCGTCCTGCTCGGCCTGCCACTCGTCAGGCTGATCTACATTTTCGGCAATCTCTTCCGGCAACGGCAGCGTTTCGTGCTCCACGGCCGCAACAGGCTGCTCAATGACTTCCGGCTCTGCAACAACAGCCGCAGGTTCAATCACCTCAGGCTCGACAACGGCCTCAGGTTCAACAGCGGGTTCTGGCTCGATAACCGCCACTGGCTCTGGTTCAGCCACGATCTCGGGCTCAACGGTCACTTCCGGCTCAGGAATCATTTCCAGCTCGGCCGCCAGCGCTTTTTCTTCCGCTTCTTCTGCAAGCTGGGCGTTAACCTCCACGACCTGCTCAGCAAACTTTTCGGACTCCTCCAGTGAGTGCTCACTAACTAAATCCTGCTGTTCCTGCTCGGCAGCTTGGGGCTGTTGAGGTTCATCCTGCGCGGGAGCCTGCTCAGTAACCGGTTGTTCTTCTATTACTTTTTGTTCTGCTTCGACGTCCGGCTGCTGCTCTTTCTGGCCAAATCCCAGCCAGGAAAAAAAGCCACGTTTTTTCTCTTTCGCCATTTGCGACTACACTCCTCGCTGTTAATTCATGGCACAGACCCGATTCTGCTTGCCACGGGCATAAAAAATAGTGCGTTAGTCTATCACTTTCCCGGCGCGGCATCACGCCAGTGGATTAAGGTTTCCTGCCCGGGCGAGCGCCGCTAGAATAACCGCAAAATTTAGCATCGCAGTGAGAGCAATGAAGAAACCCCAATCCTCTGGTTCCGGCCAGATTCGCATCATCGGCGGCCAATGGCGCGGCCGAAAACTCCCGGTTCCGGACAGCCCTGGCCTGCGCCCGACGACAGACCGCGTGCGCGAAACGCTTTTCAACTGGCTGGCCCCGTCAATGGTAGATGCCCATTGCCTCGACTGTTTTGCCGGCAGCGGCGCGCTCGGACTGGAGGCGCTCTCTCGCTATGCCGCCAGCGCGACGCTGATTGAAATGGATCGCGCAGTCTCCCAGCAGTTGCAAAAGAACCTCGCGACCTTAAAAGCCAGCAATGGCAAAGTGCTCAACGCCAATACGCTGAATGTGCTCGCGCAGCCCGGCACGCAGCACAACGTCGTCTTTGTCGACCCACCGTTCCGTAAGGGGTTGCTGGATGAAACGCTCAGTCTGCTCGAGAAAAACGGCTGGCTGGCGGATGACGCGCTAATCTACGTAGAAAGTGAAGTGGAAAATGGTCTGCCAGCGGTGCCTGCCAGTTGGGCGCTGCACCGTGAAAAAGTCGCCGGTCAGGTGGCTTATCGCCTGTTTATTCGTGAAGCTCAAGGAGCCGCATAATGCCGATTCTGATTAACTTTGGCCGCCTGCTGATGCTTTGCGTCTGGGGCTTTCTGATCTTTAACCTGGTTCACCCTTATCCGCGCCCGCTGAACATTTTCGTTAACGTCGCGCTGATCTTCATGGTGATTATGCACGGCCTGCAGCTAAGCCTGCTGAAAGCCACACAGCCGAAAGACGGCCCGGCGCTTGCCCGCGGTGAACAGATTAAGATTTTCGTTTTTGGCGTGTTTGAGCTGCTGGTCTGGCAGAAAAAGCTGCGTCAGGGCAAGTGAGTCTCTTCGGGGACGAAGCTGACAAAGCGCGTCCCCTTGTAACTCAGCGTACCTTTATCTCCCACCGATACCGCATGGTATTCCGCCGCTTCAACGCGCATTTTCATTTCCATCCCGCCGCTCTGTGGCGCAAACCAAACCTCATAGCGAATCGAGTCTTCCGGCGGAGTGACTTCACGCTGGCGCGAACGTCGGTCATTGGACGGTTTTTCACGCTTGGTCGCCACCACCACTTTTTTTACGCTCAGCGGCTCCGCGTCGTTTTCGATATTCTGGCGACGCTGCTGAAAATAGCGAAAAGAGGCGGCTACGACGATGACCACAACGATGGCGATAATGAAAGCTGGGGGCTTGCTCATGGCTTTTTCTCTAATTGTCAGACACTTTTCAGCATAACCCTGGCGCCGCGCCGTTGTCATCTGCGCCGCTTAGCCACTAGACTGAACGGTGTTACGCCAACAATTAAAATAAGGATATGCCATGCTTTGGTCATTTATTGCTGTTGCGTTATCGGCCTGGATTTACATTGATGCTTCCTGGCGCGGCTCCACCTGGCAGCGCTGGCTTTTCAAGCCGCTCACCCTGCTGCTGCTGCTGCTGCTGGCCTGGCAGGCACCGATGTTTGAAGCGGCCGGCTACCTGATTGTGGCGGGTCTTCTGGCAACGCTGGTCGGCGATGCGCTCACGCTACTGCCCACTCAACGTCTGCTTTACGCCGTGGGGGCATTCTTCCTTTCGCATCTGCTGTACACCATCTATTTTGCCAGCCAGATGAGCTTAGCCATTTTCTGGCCGCTACCGCTGGCTCTGCTCATTATTGGCGCACTGCTGGTCGCGACTATCTGGACGCGGCTGGAAGCGCTGCGCGTGCCTATTCTGACGTTTATCGGTATGACGCTGGTGATGGTTTGGCTTGCCGCCGAGCTTTATTTCTTCCGCCCGACGGCCCCGAACTTCTCCGGTTTTGTGGGGGCTAGCCTGCTGCTGCTGGGCAACATTGTCTGGCTGGTCAGCCACTATCGTCACCGCTTCAGAGGCGACAGCGCCATTGCCGCCGCCTGCTACTTTGCCGGGCACTTTATGATTGTTCGTGCCCTGTATATCTGAGGTTAACGCCTGTCTTCCGCCAGGGAGGCAGGTTCCAGCCTGCGGGTTTTGCCGTAGATAATGGTCAACACCGCAGGCACCGTAAACGCCACCGCGATAGCAATCACCTCGTAAATCATCTTCGATTCCGGCCCGCTAAACAGCCCCAGCTCGAACACGTTCAGTACCGGCAGGAAGCTGTAAGTTTTCACGCCCAAGAGGCCGGTAATCCCGCCGCCCAGCGCTGCGCCAATGCAGCCGAAAACAAATAACATGCGGTATTTCAGGTTCACGCCGTACAGCGCCGGTTCGGTAATGCCGAAGAAGGCGGAGAGCGAAGCGGAAATCGCAATCTGCTTATCTTTCAGGTTACGGGCAATAAAGATGGCACCAAATACCGCCCCAAACTGCCCCATTACCGCCGACATAAACATCGCCATAATGGTGTCGTAGCCGTTGACCTGAATGTTAATTAACGCCAGCGGGATAATGCCCCAGTGCACGCCGAACACCACGAACAGCTGCCCAATCCCCGCTAACAGCGCACCGGAAATCACCGGACTGAGGTTGTACAGCCACGCATAGCCGTTGGCGATGCCGACGCCAACATAGTCAGCCACCGGGCCAATCACGGTGAACACCACAAAGCCGCTGACGATCAGCGACAAACAAGGCACGAATACCAGCGCGGCGATCTCCGGGATCACCTTTTTCAGCCAGCGTTCGACGTGGCTCAGGAAGAGCACGGCAAACACCGCCGGGATCACCGCTCCGCCGTAGATTTTCACGTTCAGCGCCAAGTCCATAACGTGGAAGGTCCCGGGCACGCTGGCATCCGTCAGCGGGAAAATCATCGCCGCCGTCAGCGCCAGGGCGCTAAATTTATTGGCCTTAAAGCGCTCCGCAGCCGTTACCGCGATAAACAGCGGCAGCATGACGAAAACGCCGCTGGAAAGCGCATTGAACACGGTGAACACATACGAATGGGTATCCACCAAGTGTATTGTTTGCAGCAACACCACAATCCCTTTCACCACCCCCACACCCGCCAGCACGCCGATGTAAGGCGTGAAAATAGCGGAAAGCGTGGCCAGCAGGCGGTTAATCATCGAGCCCTGCGGCGCAGATGCTTCTTCTGAGGACGGTTCCCCCATCTGTGCCGTAATAGCCAGAAAGACTTTTTCAACTTTTGGCCCAATAACAATCTGGAATTGCCCAGGGTTTTCAACCAGTTTGACTACCTCTGGCAACTTATACAGCTCATCTTTATTAATCTTACTTTTATCTTTGATAGTAAAACGCAAACGGGTTGCGCAGTGGGTAAGATGCTCTATATTTTCTGCCTCGCCGACATGCTGAATTATCTGTCGGGCAAGTTGACTGAAGGTAGCCATAATCATTCCTCAGTAGCAAGGTAGGGACGTTATTATTGCGTAGGGAACACTGTGCCTCAGGCGTAATCGCCTGGCTTCGTTTTACTTTTTACGGACACGCCAAAATCGGTAAAGATCCGCTGCGGCAGATTATTTCCCTTTGCCTCCGCAATATGGTGAGCCAATATCTGGAAGGGGATAACTAGGATCAGCGGGGCAATATACTCATCGATATTGGCTTTCACCTCCAGCGTGCGCGGATCGTTGTCCTCACCTAATTTGATGGTGTACACATAGTCGGTATATTTTTGCTCATAGGCTTTCAGCAGTAATAAACGCTCGCGAGCCACGCCCGGCGTATCAATAAAGAACATCCGGTGGCTGCCATTCACTTCGAAATAAGGCCCGTGCATAAACGCTTCCAGCTCAACGCCCTGGGACGGCACGCGAATCGTCTCGGCAAACTTGGTTTCCATCTCTTTGATCACGCCGACGCTCGGCCCGTAGCCAATTGAGGTAAAGCGCGGGGAAGCGGCCAGTTCGGCCTGCCATTTTGTGAAGAAAGCTTCTGTGCCGGCAATCACGCCCGGAATCGATTTCACAGCAACGTCCAGCTTATGCAGCTCATCCGCTTCCTGTTCAGCGTCGATCTTCCCGCTGCGGCGAGCGACAAACACGCCCAGCAGCATAAATTTCAGGATCGTAGCAACGTACCCTTTGGTGACGTAGCCCACGCGTTCCTCGCCGATCTCGATATCAATCACGTGGTCCACGGCGCGGGCAAGCTCGCTCCCGGCTTTACTGGTGATGCCCAGCGTTTTGACCGGGTAAGTCTGGCGAATATGCTGAATCGCGTTGAGGGTCGAGGTGCTTTCCCCGCTCTGGGAAACGCCTATCACTAGATCGGTGGCTTCACTGAATTTTTCGTAATGCTGAAAGTGGAACGGCTCTTCGACGGAGATACGAACATCCGCCAGATTTTCCACGTAGTATTTCGCGCTATTGATCGCGTTAATGCTGGAGCCCGTGGCCAGCACCAGCCACTCTTTCTGCCCACCGAGCACCGGAAGATCGGACGGATAGCGAGACAGCATGGCGCTTAATGTCGCCTGCTCTTCATGAATGTAGGTCATCATTGTCGGTTTCATCGGCTCTCCTGTAATCAAAACCTGAAAACGTTTTCAGGTTTTAGGCTAGAGGAGTCTGACGAGGCTTGTCAACGCCAGATCGCGCAACTGTTAGCGAGATCAAAAAATAACGTGAAGGGGAGAAACGGGCGGATGCCTGAAAAAGAGATCCGCCGTTGAAAACTAACAGGATTCGCCGTTCAATAGCGTAAGAGATATTTTTTCGACTACGATACCGGCAGCATTTTCATTCAAAATAGCCATTAATTTTGTCATGACCTCTTTGCCAATCAAAGCATTCTGGTGGTCAACGGTGGCAATGCGGGGAATAAAATACTCGCTGCCTGGGAAATATTCGCAGCTTACTATGGCGATATTATCTGGCACAGACAGATTGTGATCCTTTAGCGCACGGATCGCGCCTTTGGCGACATGATCGTTAATTGCCACAATGGCATCCGGCAAGCTTGCATTCGTTGAAATCAGCGTTTCAATTGCCTCATAACCATGCTGTAAATAAAAGTTATTCAGCACAATAAAACTATTTTCTACCGGCAATTTCGCAGCTTCCAGCTCGGCCCGAAATACCGCCTCGCGCTCGCGAGTAATATATACATTCTTTGACCCGCCGATAAAACCAATGCGCCGGTAACCTTTCTCAATCAGATGACGAGTAGCTAATCGCACACATCCCGCCTGATCGCGTTCAACGCAGGCATATTCCACGCCCGGCAGGTTACGCCCCACCACCACGACCGGCACGGTGGCGATCAGCTTTTTCAGTTCCTGCAGATAAGTCGCGGCAATGTCGTTGTAGTCGATATTACCGCCGAGAATAATCACGCCGTCTATCTGGCTATCGGTAATGGAATTAAAAATATGCTCTTCGGGCACCACCGGTGCTTCGCGGGAGGTTCTGTTTGCCGATTGCGTGTCGTACAGCGTGACCTTGTAGCCCAGCCGCAAACTTTCGTGCTCAATCTGCGCCACCAGCATCACAAAGTAGGGGTTACTGATATCGGAAACGACAATCGCCAGCGTCTGGGTTTTCTTGGAAATCATCCCCCGCGCCAGCAGATTCGGGCTGAAGTTATGCTCCTGAATCACTTTTTCAACCCGGCTACGCGTTTTGTCCGCCACCCAGCTGTTATTGTTCAGCACCCGGGAGACCGTGGCGATAGACACCTGCGCCAGCTCCGCAATATCCTTGATTGTCAGTGGTTTTTTCATCGATTCATTCTCATCCCGACCTGCGGATAATACTAGGGGAAGCGCAGTGGGGAAGCAAAGGCCAATCCTGAAAACTGCCGCCGGCCAGCCAGAAATATCCGGCGGTAAAAAAGACGCTTGACTCTGGAGTCAACTCCAGAGAGTAACATCGGTAATGAGAAAATTATCATTACCGGAGGGCGCCATGCTCAACACACCTCAAGACGGCAAAAAGCCACCGCAGTTTGCGTTTGCCAAACTAAGCCCGCTGCAGGCGGAAGGCCCCTCCTGCTGCGCCGATGACGCCTGCTCTGCACAAAAACCAGAGCCAGAAATTGCCGACAACGGCAGCCGTTACAGCTGGCACGTCGCGGGGATGGACTGCGCAGCCTGCGCACGCAAAGTGGAAAATGCGGTGAAACAGGTGAGCGATGTGCAGCAAGTTCAGGTGGTGTTTTCTACCGAAAAACTGCTGGTCAGCGCCTCAAGAGACATTCGCGACGACGTAGAAAAAGCGGTCAAGGCCGCAGGCTACACGCTGAACGACACTAGTGCCCCGAAGCAGGAAAAAAGCAGCAGCCTGCAAGAGAACCTGCCGCTGATCTTGCTCATCGTCGTGATGGTGATCAGCTGGGGGCTCGAGCAATTCAACCATCCGCTCGGCAACCTGGCGTTTATCGCCACCACGCTGGTTGGCCTGTGGCCGATCGCGCGCCAGGCCGTGCGCCTGATTCGCAGCGGCAATTGGTTCGCCATTGAAACGCTGATGAGCGTTGCCGCAATCGGCGCGCTGTTTATCGGCGCAACCGCCGAGGCGGCGATGGTTCTGCTACTGTTCCTCATCGGCGAACGCCTCGAATCCTATGCCGCCAGCCGAGCACGCCGCGGGGTAAGCGCCTTGATGGCGCTAAAGCCGGACGTCGCTATTCGCCTCCGGGACGGCGAGCGCGAAACCGTCGCGCAGGCCGATCTTCGCCCAGGCGACGTGATTGAAGTTGCCGCCGGTGGCCGCCT
The DNA here is from genome assembly GCF_059414925.1 of Cedecea sp. B1(4). Taxonomy (NCBI): domain Bacteria; kingdom Pseudomonadati; phylum Pseudomonadota; class Gammaproteobacteria; order Enterobacterales; family Enterobacteriaceae; genus Cedecea; species Cedecea sp. B1(4). The sequence goes on from NZ_JCAHMZ010000007.1 coordinate 132,011, forward strand.
ACCCGCCGATGGTCGCCTGCTCAGCGGTTTTGCCAGTTTCGACGAAAGTGCCCTAACCGGGGAGTCCGTGCCGGTAGAGCGCCAGCAGGGCGAAAAAGTCGCAGCAGGCAGCACCAGCGTGGATCGCCTTGTTCAGTTGGAGGTGATTTCCGAGCCCGGCGACAGCGCCATCGACCGTATTCTTCGGCTGATTGAAGAAGCCGAGGAACGTCGCGCGCCTATCGAACGCTTTATCGATCGTTTTAGCCGGATTTACACGCCGATCATCATGCTGCTCGCGCTGCTGACCGCCGTCATCCCGCCGCTGTTCTTCGGCCAGGGCTGGGAACCGTGGATCTATAAAGGCCTGACGCTACTGCTGATAGGCTGCCCATGCGCTCTGGTTATCTCCACGCCTGCGGCCATTACTTCAGGTCTTGCCGCGGCGGCTCGTCGGGGCGCGTTGATTAAAGGCGGGGCCGCGCTGGAACGTCTCGGTCAAATCCAGCAGGTCGCGTTCGACAAAACCGGCACCCTGACGGCAGGTAAACCTCAGGTTACGGCCATAGCGGTGGAAGAAGGGACAGAAGACGACCAGCTTCTGGCGCTCGCCGCGGCGGTTGAACAAGGCTCCACCCACCCACTGGCGCAGGCCATTGTCAACGCGGCGCAACAGCGCAACTTGCCTCCTGTCGCCGCAGAAAATCACCGCGCTCTCGCCGGGGTTGGCGTAGAAGCCATCATTCAGGGCGAAACGCTGCTGCTCAGCTCCCCGTCCAAACTTGACGGCCAGACACTCAGCGAAACCTGGCAAAGGCGTATCGCGAAGCAGGAAGAAGAGGGCCAGACGGTGATCGTGGTGCTGCGTGCGGGGCAACTGCTGGGCACCATCGCCATGCGCGATACGCTGCGCAGCGACGCCCGCGAAGCGGTTACGGCACTCCACCAGCTCGGGATTCAGGGCGTAATGCTGACCGGGGATAACCCACGCGCGGCGGCGGCAATAGCCCTCGAACTGGGTATTGATTACCGCGCCAGCCTGCTCCCGGCAGACAAAGTGGCAGCGGTGAACAAACTGAATGCCACCGCGCCGCTGGCGATGGTCGGCGACGGCATCAACGATGCTCCGGCGATGAAAGCGGCGACCATCGGCATCGCGATGGGCAGCGGCACAGACGTCGCGCTGGAAACGGCAGATGCCGCGCTAACCCACAACCGTCTGACCGAACTGGCAGGTATGGTACGGCTCGCCAGAGCCACCCATAACAACATTCGCCAGAACGTGACGATTGCGCTGGGGCTGAAGGGGATTTTCCTGGTCACCACCCTGCTCGGCCTGACCGGCCTGTGGCTGGCGGTGCTGGCAGACTCAGGCGCAACCGCGCTGGTCACGGCGAACGCCATTCGCCTGCTGCGGAAGAAATAGTTTTCGAGAGATAACGGGGCGAGAAAATGCGCCTCGTTTAGTGACTCTTACGCAGCAAATAGCGGTAAGGCAGCGCGTCGGTTTCGCTGGCGACCAGCTCGTGCTCCATAAAGCGGCAAAAACCGGGGATATCGCGCGTGGTGGCCGGGTCATCGGCTATCACCAGCAGCGTTTCGCCGACGGGCATATTGCGCACGGTTTTGCGCACCATCATCACCGGCTCGGGGCAGCGCAGGCCAAGAGCGTCCAGCGTGTGGTCAGGGGTTGCGAACAAATCGGTCATAGCACTCTCAGGTCGTCAAAAACCGCGCTAGTTTACGCCGGGTAAAATCTGGCGCAAGCCGCGTGAACGATTGCGTTAAAATTAACCATTGCATTGAGAAACTAAAGCAGTATCATCCCCGCGCTTTACATTTTTGACTGGGTTCCCTCACCCCACTACTAAAAAGGCTACAACATGATGCAGTTCAGCACTCGCCAGCGCACTAATGCGCTGTTTTGGCTATCGCTTTTTCATTTGCTGGTGATCACCTCCAGCAACTATCTGGTTCAGCTTCCGGTCTCTGTCTTCGGGTTTCATACCACCTGGGGCGCCTTCAGCTTCCCGTTTATTTTCCTCGCGACCGATCTCACGGTGCGTATTTTCGGCGCTCCGCTGGCGCGGCGGATTATTTTTGCAGTGATGATCCCGGCCCTGGTGATTTCCTACGGCATCTCCTCGCTGTTTTACATGGGGAGCTGGCAGGGCTTTGAAGCGTTGCTCCATTTTAACCTGTTTGTTGCCCGTATCGCGGTTGCCAGTTTCATGGCTTACGCGCTCGGCCAGATTCTGGATGTCCATGTCTTTAACCGCCTGCGCCAGAATCACTGCTGGTGGCTGGCCCCAACAGTGTCCACGCTGTTCGGTAACGTGAGCGATACGCTGTCGTTCTTCTTTATCGCTTTCTGGCGCAGCCCGGACGCCTTTATGGCCCAGCACTGGGTAGAAATCGCCGTGGTCGATTACTGCTTCAAAGTGCTTATTAGCCTGGTATTCTTCCTGCCGATGTACGGCGTTCTGCTGAATATGCTGTTGAAACGCCTCGCAGATAAATCTGAAATCTCCGCGCTGCAGCCTGGTTAAACGCGGGCTGAATATCTTGTGTTAAGATGCAGAGATTGGCCTTTTGGCTTGCTAACGGAAAGGAAGAACGCGATGCGCAAACTGGTAAAATATGTCGGTATTGGCCTGCTGGTAGTGGGTCTTGCCGCCTGTGATAATAACGACAGCAAAACCGCCACCACCGGCGCGCCGGAAGCCAGCAGCGCCAGCGGTCAGCCAGTTGAACTGCTGGACGGCAAGCTGAGCTTTGCCCTGCCAGCGGACATGAGCGATCAGAGCGGCAAGGTGGGCACCCAGTCCAACAACATGCACGTTTATTCTGACGCAACAGGCCAGAAAGCGGTGATCGTGATTGTCAGCGACAACCCGACGAGCGACCTTGCCACGCTGGCAAAAGGCCTGGAAGAGCAGCAGCGCGCACGCGACCCGCAGCTTCAGGTGGTGACCAACAAATCCATTGAGATTAAAGGCCACACCCTGCAGCAGCTGGACAGCGTGATCTCCGCCAAAGGACAGACCGCGTACTCCTCCATCATCATTGGCAAAGTGGACGATAAACTGCTGACCATGCAAATCACGCTGCCTGCGGATAACCAGCAGCTGGCGCAGACCAACGCGGAAAACATCATCAACACCATCGTCATCAAGTAATCGCCGCGCGATACATCAATGGCTCCGCCTTCGCGGGGCCATTTTTTTCCTTCATTTTCAGACAGACTGCCGCCGTCGCCCTGCCAGGAAGGACTACACTAAAAGCACCTTTTCCCGATCGGACGTCTGCATGACAGCCCCACAACCTGATAAGACCGGCCTGCATATATTGCTCAAACTCGCGGCCCTGGTGATTATTCTCGCCGGTATTCACGCCGCAGCCGACATCATCGTTCAGCTATTGCTGGCGGTATTTTTCGCCATTGTTCTCAATCCGCTGGTGACCTGGTTTATGCGCCGCGGCCTTAGCCGCCCGCTGGCGATTGCCATCGTGGTGCTGGTCATGCTGGTGATGCTCACTTTGCTGGTCGGCGTGCTGGCAACATCGATGAATGACTTCATGGAGCAGATGCCGCAGTTCAACAAACTGCTGACGCAGAAAGTGCGTGAAATCGAGCACGCGATGCCGTTTTTGCACCTGCCGCTGTCGCCGGAACGCCTGCTGCAAAAGCTGGACTCCGACAAGCTAATGACCTTTGCCACAACGCTGATGACCGAGCTTTCCGGGGCGATGGCCAGCGTGCTTTTACTGGCGATGACGGTGATTTTTATGCTGTTTGAGGTGCGCCATGTGCCTTATAAACTCCGTTTTGCGCTGGCAAACCCCAAGCTGCATATCGCCGGCATGCACCGCGCGCTGAAAGGCGTCACCCACTATCTGGCGCTGAAGACCTTTATCAGTTTACTGACCGGTATCGTTATCTGGCTGGGGCTAAAGCTGCTGGGCGTGCAGTTTGCGCTGATGTGGGGCGTGCTGGGCTTCTTGCTCAACTATATTCCCAATATTGGGTCGGTGATCTCCGCCGTGCCGCCGATGATTCAGGCTCTGCTGCTTAACGGCACCTATGAGATGCTGATGGTCGGGGCGCTGTTCCTGGTGGTGCACATGGTGCTGGGAAATATTCTGGAGCCCCGAATGATGGGGCGTGGGCTGGGGATGTCGACTTTCGTCGTATTTCTCTCCCTGCTCTTCTGGGGCTGGCTGCTCGGCCCGGTGGGCATGTTGCTCTCAGTGCCGCTCACCAGCGTTTGTAAAATCCTCATGGAATCCACCCAAGGCGGGGCGAAACTGGCAATTCTGCTGGGGCCCGGCAGGCCGAAAAAACGCCTGCCGGGATAATACCGGTTACGTTTTATCACGCCCGGCGAGGCTGGCTAACATCGCCTCGCCGATGGCCACGTCACCCTTTGCCATCAGCCCCTGTGCGGCCCCGGCCTGATCCTCAGGCTTCTTGTTCTGGCCGAGCTTGGTCTTGCCGACCAGCGAAGCCAGAAGGATTTCAATCCCGACAATCGCTTTAAGCATTGCGTCGATAAACGCCGGGGGCGCATCGCTTACCTGCCACGGGAGCTCGCTCTGGGCTTCCTGCCGCCGCGTCAGGCTAGTTATCTGCCGCAGGACAAAATCCGCATCGTCCCGCACCGCAATCCTCCCCCGCGCCTGCACGGTCTGGTAGTTCCAGGTCGGCACCTCCTTGTGGTGCTCCTGCTTGCCCGGATACCAGCTCGGGGAGATATAACCTTGTGCACCACGGAACACCACCAGCACATCCTGCTCGGGCTGAAGGCCGCGCCACAACGGGTTCGCACGGGCGATGTGCGCGCGGAGCGTACCGAATTCCCCCTCATCAGGGCAAAGCTCAAAGGGAATATCAAACGCTTCCAGCACACCTTCGATTTGTACAACCAGCAGGCCCAGGGGATTGGCCTGAATCAGCCGCTGCAGCACAGCAATATCAGGCTCCTGAAAAGGGCGAGGAATATACATGGGCAGACCTTCATTTGCGGTAATTTTGCCCAGCTTATGTTCGAAGTGGTTTATGATAAAGAACCAGATTATAGCTATATGACCGAGCCACAATTCATGTCACGTAAAGCCCGAGCCGTAGATATCCCCGCCATTGGCGAGCTTGACCGCCGCAGCGGACAGCTTAGTTTGCAGCTAGCCAAAGCGCTGAAAAACGCCATTCACAAAGGCGAACTAAAGAGCGGCGACCTGCTGCCCTCGACCCGCGTCTTATCGGGCGCCCTTAACGTGGCGCGCGGCACCGTGCTGGAGGCATTCGAGCAGCTGGTTGCGGAAGGGTTTTTGGAGTCGAAACACGGCTCCGGTACTCGCGTGGCCTACGCCCCGGAAAGCCCGCAGCCCGAACCGGCGGCTCGTACAGCGGCAGCCATCCCGCTTTCTGCCCAAGCTAAGGCTTTTGCCAGAGTAGGCGAGCAGCTTAAAACGCTGGCACCGAAGCCGTTTGCCGTTTCCGTTCCGGTTGGCGACACCGCCCCGGACGACGTGTGGCGCAGGCTAGGCAACCGCATTCGGGCGCGGGGTGCCGGTGCCCCGTCGGGCTATGCCGACCCGCAAGGCGTTCTGGTTCTGCGCGAGGCTATCTGTGAGTACGTCAGAAAGTCGCGCTCGGTGCGCTGCACCCCGGAACAGGTCATCATCACCTCCGGTAACCAGCACGGCCTGTACCTGACCCTGCAAATCCTGCTGGAGGCGGGCGATGCCGTCTGGATGGAAGAACCTGGCTACCCAGGTGCGACCTCGCTGTTTGAGACGATGTTCCGCGACCGCAGCATGGTCAGAGTCGCCGTGGATGACGAAGGGCTGGACGTGGAGCTGGGGAAAAAGCTGGCCCCCAACGCCCGCGCTGCGTTTGTCACGCCCTCGCACCAGTACCCGCTGGGCATGCCGCTCAGCATGTCGCGCCGCGCCGCATTGCTGGAATGGGCGCAGGCCAACCAGGCCTGGATCATTGAAGACGACTACGACAGCGAGATGCGCTACGCGGGCCACCCGTTCCCGGCGCTGCAGGGCCTGGGGCCGGAGAACGTTATCTACCTCGGCACCTTCAGCAAAATCCTCTTCCCGTCGCTGCGTCTCGGCTACGCCGTAGTGCCCAAGCAGCTGGTTTCCGCCTTCTGCGGGGCACGCATTCTGATGGACAGGCAGCCGCCAGGGGCAGACCAGCACGTGCTGGCGAGCTTTATTTCGGAGGGGCACCTCGACCGCCATCTGCGCAAAATGCGCGGTGTTTATGCCGAAAAACGCCGCGTGTTAATGGCGGCGGTAGAACAATACATTTCCCCGGACGTGGCCTGGCTTCAGCCCTGCGACCAGGGCATGCACATGGTGCTTTGGCTGCGCCAGGGCCTGGACGACCATCAGGTTGTGGAGCGGGCAATGCAGGCCGGAATCGCCGTTCGCGCGGTGTCGCACATGTTTACCCCAGAAAAACAGAAGTCCGGCATTCTGCTGGGCCTCGGTGGTTACAGCGACGAAGAGATCGTTCGCGCCGTGCAGCGTCTGGATGAAGTGCTATGCTCAAGTGCATCCCTGATTACGCCATAAACCTGGCAGGAGCCTGATTATGCTGACCTATTTAGAAAAAGATGAACCTGAAGAAAGCACCACCCCCACCAATGCGTCAGGACTGATGCAGCAAAAAATGCTGGATTCCCGCTCGATTATTATCTCCGGCGAAATCACTCAGGCGATCACCAAAGAGGTGGTTGCCCAGCTTTTGCTGCTGCAAAGCATCAACGACAAACCAATCAAGCTGTACCTCAACAGCCAGGGCGGCCACGTTGAGGCGGCGGACACCATTCATGACGTGATCAAATTCATCAAGCCGGAAGTCCATATCATCGGCACCGGCTGGGTTGCCAGCGCCGGGATCACCATCTTCCTCGCGGCGGACAAAAAGCACCGCTATTCGCTGCCAAACACGCGCTTTATGATCCACCAGCCGCTGGGCGGCGTGCGCGGCCAGGCCACGGACATTGAGATCGAAGCCAGAGAGATTATTCGCATGCACGATCGCGTGAACAAGATGATCGCCGAGGCCACCGGGCAGCCGCTGGAGAAGGTGAAGCAGGACACCGATCGCAACTACTGGATGTCGCCGAAAGAAGCTATCGACTACGGCATTGTCGGCAAAGTCATTACCAGCTTCTCCGAGCTGAATATCGACTAACGCCTGAGAAACCGCCTTCCCCGGCGGTTTTTCTTTCTAACGGGAAAAGCGCTTAGCGCCGAAAACGCAAACCAGCACGCCAAGCATCACGGCAATCATCGACGTATGCACTTCTTCATGAAGCAACAGCCCGGCAAGCAACAGGCCAAAAAAGGGCTGTAACAATTGCAGTTGCCCGACGGCGGCAATCCCGCCCAGCGCCAGGCCGCGATACCAGAAAATAAACCCTATCCACATGCTGAACAGCGACACATAGCCCAGCGCGAGCCATGCCTGAGCGCTGATAGCGGCTCCCGCCGACGGAACGGTAAAAGCAGTAGCCGCGGCACTAAGCGGCAGAGAAATGACCAATGCCCACGAAATCACCTGCCAGTCGCCCAACCGCCGGGTCAGCACCGCACCTTCGGCATAACCCAGCCCGCACAGCGCAATGGCGCCCAGCATCAGCGCATCACCCTGCCAGCCACTCGCCGTCCCGTGGCTCAAGGCAAAACCTGCCACCAGCGCAGCGCCCGCCAGAGAAAACAGCCAGAAAGCCGCTTTTGGCCTTTCTCCTCCACGCAACACGCCAAAACAGGCGGTCGCCAGCGGCAGCAGGCCGATGTAGACCAGCGAGTGTGCCGAGGTTGTGTGCTGCAGTGCCAAAGCCGTCAGCAGTGGGAAACCCAGCACCACGCCGACGGCCACCAGGCAAAGCGGCAACCAGTCTCCCCGCTGCGGCCGCTGCTGCCGCAAAATCAGCAGCGTGCCGGCCGCCAGCAGCGCCGCAAGAGTGGCCCGTATCGCCGTCAGAAAAAGAGGATCAAGCTCCAGCACCGCAACGCGCGTGGCAGGCAGCGAGCCGCTAAAAATAAGCATCCCCAAAAAGCCGCTGATCCAGCCTCGGGTTTGCGGGTGAGCAGTCGGCTGACTGAGCGGCAACGCGCTTCTATTTTGCATGGTGGCTCCAGATACTCAGATTGGCTTCCTATTCTGCGCAAAGCCGCCACGACAGACAGATCCACAATGAACAAGAATCACCAGGCCAGCAAAAAATTCACCCACCAAAGAAGAAAATCTATCTTGCCAGTCAAGATTAAGTCATTTGTTAACCCTCACGCTGATTCACATAATGCGCCAACACGGAGAGGCAAGCGGCAGCCTTTTTCTTCTTCACGCAGCCGCTTTTTTCTCCCTCATCTCCGCTCGTGCAACAGCATGAGCCACACAACAAGAGGCAGTGAACCATGGCTTATTTGCAAATCACCCTTGATATCAGCGCGCAGAATCGCGCCGCAGCAGCGGGCGTTTACCAGCAGTACAAAACGGCCTTCCTGACCACCATCGACGGTGCAGTCTCCAAGGAACTGCTGATCCGCGAGCAGGATGTCCAGGTACTGCACGGCTTTAACACCGCCGCCCAGGCCGAAGCCTATCTGGGTTCTGACCTGTTCACCCGCGACGTAGTTGAAGCCCTAAAACCTTTCCTGAATGCCGCCCCGGAAATCCGCATTTATAGCGTCGCCTGAAATTAACTGAAGAGGTTTGTATGTTGCTGAACTGGAATGAACATCGCGAAGAATTACTGGGTGTGGTGGGCGATTACGCGAAGCTGCAGCCGGAGTTTATGAAAGGGCTGATGAAGATGGACGCGGGTGCTTCCGCCATGGGCCACCTGGACGCCAAAACCCACGAGCTGATTGCGCTGGCGGTGGCGATCACCACCCGCTGCGACGGCTGCCTGTCGGTACACGTTAAAGCCGCCGCAAAATACGGCGCAACCCGGGAAGAGATTGCCGAAGCGCTGGCGGTCGCCATTTCGCTGAACACCGGGGCGGCGCTGACCTACACCGCCCACGCCCTGGACGCGTTCGACGCGCTGCCAAAAGCCTGAGCCTAAACGGCATCCTTCCTGAGGGTGCCGCTTCTTTTTTTATCGGAGAATGCAAATGACCTACAAAGCGATGCAGGCCAGCGGCAACGGCAGCCTGGAACTTGTCGAGCGCCTCGTACCAGAACCTGGCGCAGGCGAAGTGCTGATAAAAATAGAAGCCTGCGGCATCTGTGGCGCTGACGGCGGCGTTATCAACGGCACGGAAAAGAACGTGGCTTACCCGCGCGTGCCAGGGCATGAAGTTGTCGGCACGCTGCTGAAACTTGGCAGTGGCGTACCTTCTGGCCTGCGTGTTGGGCAGCGGGTTGGCGTGGGCAGGCTTGGCGGGCACTGCAATGAATGCGATGCCTGCCGCCGCGGCAAGTTCACGCTTTGCAGCCACCAGCCGGTCGTCGGCAGCTCGCAGGACGGCGGCTATGCCGAAATGATGCTGGCGAAGGCGACCGGCCTTGTAGCAATCCCGGATGCGCTAAGCGCAGTCGCCGCCGCGCCGCTGCTTTGCGCCGGAATAGCCACCTTTAACGCGGTGCGTAAATCAGGTGCTCAGCCGGGGGACAGCATCGCAGTCCTCGGCATTGGCGGCTTAGGCCACCTTGCCGTGCAGTATGCCGCTAAAATGGGGTTCCGGGTTATCGCCATCGGGCGTGGGAGCGATAAAGCACCAGCTGCGCTGGCGCTGGGTGCCAGCGATTATCTCGACAGCAGCCTGGATAATCCTGCCGAAGCGCTGAAAAAACTCGGCGGTGTAAAGGCGGTCGTCACCACGGTCACGGACAATGCTATCGCGTCCTCTCTGCTGTCCGCCCTGCAGCCCAAAGGTAAGCTGATGGTGCTCGGGGTCGGCCAGCAGCCGCTCGTGCTTTCTCCGGGTATGCTGGTTGGCCGGGAGCTGTCAATCGAAGGCTCGCTGACCGGCACACCGTATGAAACCGAAAGCGCTCTGCGTTTTAGCCTGCTGAACAACGTGCAGCCGATGACGGAAATATTCCCTCTGGCGCAGGCCAACGAAGCGTGGAAAAAAATGAAGTCCGGCAAGGCACGATTCCGCATTGTGCTGACGATGTAGAACCCGGCGGCCGTTTTTAATTTAAAAATTTTCTGCCTGATTTTCAGTCTCGCGTGACCTCTCTGAAGCAGTACTTCTTGTGACTCACCTTCAGGGATACATCATGACGATAAAAAATAACGGAAAGGCTACGGCCATTTCCGACGCGAGCCAACCTGCACAGCGCCCTCGCGCCCCACTTGCGTCTGGCATTGCCTTATCCGGCCTGCTGGCGCTGGCAACTGGTTTACCGACATTATCCTGGGCGGCAGAAGCCCCCTTAGCCGCCAGCCAGGCATTTTCCGTGCCTGCCGGGCCTTTGAGCGGCGCTCTGCAAACGCTGGCGAATGACGCCAACGTGCTGCTGGTCTTCACCCCGGATCAGACGTCAAACAAAACGACTTCAGGCCTCAAAGGGACTTATTCCGTTCAAAGCGCGTTTGATCATCTGCTGGCGGGCAGCGGCCTGAAAGCCGTGCGCGACGGCAATAGCTATCGGCTTGTTTCCCTGCCAGCAGCCTCTGGCGAGAGCGCGCCGATTATCGTGCCAGAGCTTTCCGTGCTCAGCGGCCTGGATGACAGCGTCGTGGCCGGGCGCTCAACGCTGAAAAAAGAGAATATCGAGCGCATTCAGGCCGATAACGTCGCCGCCCTGCTGGATAAGCTGCCGGGTGTCTCTTCCGCAGGTTCACCGCGCCCGGGCGGGCAAAGCCTGAATATCTGGGGCATGGGCGGCATGGAGGACATCAAAGTAACGCTGGACGGCGCGCCCAAAGGGTTTGAGAAGTACCGCCAGGGGTCGGTGTTTATCGAACCAGAGCTAATCAAACAAATCGACGTCGATAAGGGTCCGTTTAACCTCGCCAACGGCAACGGCGGCTTTGGCGGCAGCATCAAGATCGTCACCAAAGACGCGGCCGACCTCTTGCAGCCCGGCGAAAACTTTGGCGGCATGCTGAAGTACGGTTTCCACACCAACGACAACCAGAATATCTACAGCGGCGCACTGTATGGCAGAACATCAGAGGGCTTTGCTGACGGCATGCTCTACGCCAGCAAACGCGATGGCGGCAATATTACCCGCCCGGACGGCACGCATTTCGACTATTCCGCTAACCGCCAGGGGACCTGGCTTGCCAAAACCAATCTCTACCTGACCGACGCGCAGACGCTGACGCTTTCGGCCATGCATTCCGAATCCACCGGCTGGCAGCCCTTCGCCGCCAAGCGGGACGAAATTGCCGCCCCGAGTCAGGCGGATGTCGACAAATACGGGTTAGACGAGGCCTGGCGCAGGAAGCTGGTGTACCGCAACCAGACCGACGAAAACTACTCCGTGAAGTGGAACCTGGCCCCGGCGGACAAGCCCTGGCTGGATCTGACGCTGAACTACGCTTACTCCAAAACCAAACAACATGATACCCGCCCCGACTCCGCCGGAGCGTCCAGCTTCCTGGGCTCGCTCGGCAATGAGAGCTGGGTGGATTACAAAGACAACCTGGTGGAGATCAGCAACAAGAGCCGCTTCAGCACCGGGCCGGTGGATCACCTGCTGGAAATCGGCGCAAGCTGGCATAAAAACCAACGCGATGCGCTGATGTACTACCCAGGCTACAAGAAAAATGCCGCCTACAACTACGGCTACTTCCAGCCGTACTACATGCCCGCCGGAGAACAGCAAACGCGCGGCCTGTATCTGCAGGACAGCATGACGCTCGGCAGCGTCACCGTAACGCCGGGTGTGCGCTACGACAGCGTCACCAATACCGGCGAGCCAAACATCGCCTCAATGTACAACAGCAGTAATCCTAAAGTCGGCCACGACTACAGCAGCAAAAGTTATCACGGCTTTACGCCTGCGCTTGGGCTGGTCTGGAAAGCCACGCCGAATATATCGCTGTTTGCCGATGTCACCCGCACGTGGCGAGCGCCGACCATTGATGAGCAGTACACCGTGCAGTACGCGCTGTCTAACGTGTCCGGCACCAGCCGCGACCTGAAAGTGGAAACCATTAACAGCATTCGTGGCGGGATGATCCTGAACTTCAATAATTTGCTGGCGGAAGACGACAGCGTACAGATTCGTACCACGCTATTCCGCAACCGCGGCAAAGACGAAATCTTCTACCGTCGCGGCGTGCTGTGCGAGGCGCAGTCGGTGAAAAGTGGCGCTAACTGCGGTTCTCCGCTGTCGAACTATCGTAACCTGCCGGGCTACACCATCCAGGGCCTGGAGATTGAATCGTTTTACGACAGCCGCCGTATCTTCGGCAGCTTCTCCTTCTCGACCATTCGTGGGCAGCGTGACGCTTCTCCGCGCGACCCGTGGGGCAACCAAACCTGGATTGCAGAAATTCCACCGGTCACCGCCCACACTACGCTGGGCGTAAAAGCCCCGGAGTGGAACATGACCTTCGGCTGGACCATGGACATGGTGCGTAAACAGGATCGCTCCCCGCAGGATGGCGACCCGTTAGCGGGCATCTGGGCGCTGCCAAAAACCAGCGGCTACGCGCTGCAGGGCCTGTTTGCATCCTGGCAGCCGGAGCAGGTGAAAGGCATGGAAGCCCGCATTGCCGTCGACAACCTGTTTAACACCGACTACTACCCGTACCTGGGTGAATCCGTGTCCGGTATCGGCCGCAACGTTAAGCTGACCATTTCGCAGAAATTCTAGTGTGTTACCCGCAGCGCCAGTGCTGGCGCTGCGTTCTCGTCGCCCGCAAAAATACATTAATACCTCGCAATCTCTTGACATAAAAATAGAGAAATGAAAATAATAATGATTATCATTTAAATATTTATCACGCCCTGATACCGATCAATGGTGAGTCACATCATGTCCCGTTCCCAACAGGTTGCGCAGCAGCTTTACTGCGATCATCAGCGCTGGCTTTACCACTGGCTTCGCAACAAAGTCGGCTGCCCGGAACAGGCGCAGGATCTGACTCAGGACACCTTTATTAATATTCTGGTCAGCCCCGATCTGGCCTCCATTCGCCAGCCACGTCCTTTTCTTGCCACGGTCGCCAGACGGCTGATTGCCAACCATTATCGCCGCAAGAAAATCGAAGAGGCCTGGCTGGAGGCGCTGGCGACTCAGCCGGAAATGGAACACCCTTCCCCTGAAACCCGACTGCTGATTCTGGAAGTGCTGGAACAGATTGATGCGGCGCTGGACGGCCTGCCGCCGCAGGTGCGGGAAGCCTTTTTGCTGGCCCACCTGCAGGGAATGCGCTATTGCGATATCGCCGAGCGCCTGCGCGTTTCCAGCAGCTCCGTGAAGCAGTATCTCCAGCGCGCCAACCTGCACTGTTTCTTCGCGCTCAGCTCATGACCTCCCATCCTTTTATTGACCAAAACGGGCAAGCCATCGACCGGGACAGCGCTTGGGCCGCCGCCTCATGGCTGACGCTGATGATGTCGGACGACGTTAGCGAGCAGGATAAAGCCGACTGGCAAAAATGGCTGGCGTCCAGCGCCGAGAATCAGCGTGCCTGGCAGCACGTCGAGGCGGTTTGCGCCAGCTTCCGGCAGGTTGACGGCAAACTGGCGCGGCAGAGCCTCTCTTCGTTAAAAAACAGCGGCAGGCGTCGGGCGCTAAAAGGGTTAGGCGCTCTGCTGCTGATCGGTGGTTCGCTGGAATGGGGGCGACAGCAGCACGGCTGGGAAGCGTTCATTGCCGATTACCGCACCGGGACGGGGGAGCAGCGGCAGATTGAACTCAGCGAAGGCAGCCGCCTATTACTGGACACCCAAACCGCGCTAAACGTGGATTTTACCGGGCAACAGCGCCAGATTGAGCTGCTCGGCGGCGACCTGCTGATTACGACCGGGCAGCAGGAAAAGCGGGCGGCATGGCCCCGGCCTTTTTGCGTGACGACGCCACACGGCAAAGTGCTCGCACTGGGCACCCAATTCCGGGTAAAGCTGGAACCGGGACTTACCCGCGTGGCGGTTTACCACGGCGCAGTCCGGCTTTATCCGCGCAACTCCGGCCTCGCCGGGCTACAGCTCGCGGCAGGCCAGGGCGCATGGCTTAGCGAGGCCGAATCCGGGGGCCTGCACGGCGGTGAAAAAGAGCCTGGCTGGGTACATGGCAAGCTGCTGGCCGACAATATGCCGCTGGGCGATTTTCTGCGGGAAGTTAACCGCTACCGCCCCGGCGTCCTGCGCTGCGACGAGGATATTGCGGCCCTGCGGCTGTCCGGCGTTTTCCCGCTGGCGGATACTGACCAGATTCTGGCTGCGCTCCCCCGCGTCCTGCCCGTCAGAATAAATACGCTATCTCGTTACTGGGTCAGCCTTTCACGCAGTGAATAATGCTTCGAGACGGAGTAATCCATGTCAGTTGTCTCGTTATTCATGTCAGCCTGCCCGTTTGGGCGTTTCGCGTGTCCTCTCTCTTATCCCCACTGAAACAACAGCCCTTAGCCCGGCTGCGGAGTATTTTGTCATGCCTTCTACCCTGCCGATAAGACAGCCCTTTCCTGCCTGGTCCGACGGCCTGCCTCCCACACGCCGCAGCATCGGGCTGGTGCTGGCGCTCTTGCTGCACGCGGGCGTTTTTCTCTGGCTAACCAACCGGCCCACGCAAGAGCAACCGGCCACCGCGCCACCGCCTGTTGCGCTGATGATCCTCCCGACAGACGATCCGGCCTCTGTCGCCACGCCAGCAAAGCAGCCCGATAAGATCAAACAGATCCAGTCGGCCACACCTCAGGAAAAGGCCGAGTCAAAAGAAGCGGTGAAGAGCGTGGAGGCCCCGAACCCGGAGCTCGTTGTGGCTAAAAAAATGCACCATAAAGTCATCACCAAACCTCAGCCGGTTAAGCCGCACGATGTGGAAGTGCCGCCGGCCCCAACACCTCCTGCACCTGAAACGCATGCGCCCGCCAGCCACCCGCAGCAAAGCGCCGGTCGGGCAGGAAGCAGTGCGGTGAGCGCCCCCAGCCCAGGCGAAGTGAACTGGGTCGGGCTACTGCGCCAGCGGCTCGACCGCTTCAAACGTTACCCGGCTCAGGCTTTACGTCAGCAGGCCAAGGGCGTGGTTTATCTGAGCCTGACGCTGAACCGGGAGGGCCAGGTCCTTAGCGTGGCGCTGGCAAAAAGCAGCGGTACGCCAACGCTGGATCGCGAAGCCCTTGCCCTGCCGACTCGTGCGGTTCCGCTGCCCGCCCCCACGGACGATATCGCGCCAGGCCAGCCGCAAATAACCCTCACGCTGCCGATCCGTTTCGATCTCCGCCTGTAACGCTCTTTGCTCAATGCTCGGTAATGCAGTATTGAGCACCGCCTTCCTGCAAGATCGGTTTTGATCACAAAAAATACGCTAATCTTACGCTAATATTGCACAATCGAGCATTCAATCTTATTTTAATCGAGCAACAACGAGCAATAACACTTTAGCGAGGATGCAGCAGTGAGAAACAATCATGTAGGACACATCGTGATTAATGAGTCGACGATTGCCGATGGTGTCACCAAAGTCGCTAGGCAGTTGAATAGTCGCTATCACGAAGCGGTAGTGATCACGGTCGTGCCCGGTGGGATCCTGTTTACCGCCGATCTGGTCAGGCAGCTCACCTTCGATATTTCAATGGACTATATTTCCTGCCCGCACACGCCCGGCGACAGAAACAACAGCTCTACCATCGTTTACCACGACAATATTGGCATCAGGGGGAAGGACGTTATCCTGGTGGATGACGCCATTGAGTCCGGCGGGACCATGAAGCGTCTGGTCGAGCATTTAATCGAACATTACGCCCCGAAATCGCTCTCCATCGCCACCTTATTTGTGAAGCCTGGCCGCGTAGAGATCCCCGTCGAGCAATGCTATGCCTACATCATGGACAATGACGATTTGCTCATTGGCTACGGCATGCCGTGGCAAAACAAGTATCGCAACCTGCCCTTCGTTTCAAAACTAAAAATATAAACGCCTACAGAACACTTACCGATGGGATAACAGCATGATAAAGCTAATTATTACCGACCTCGACGGCACTTTTCTCAATAGCCGCGGCGACTATGACCGTGAATTATTTGCCCAGACCCACCGCTTAATGGCCGAGCAAGGCGTCCATTTCGCCGCCTGTACCGGCAAACAGTGCCAGCGGGTAGAAGAGCTGTTCGCCGATTACCGCGAGGATTTATGGATCATCGGCGACAGCGCCACGCGCATTAAAAGGAACGGCGAATATGTCTACGAGTCGCTTATCAATAATGCGCTGGGATTACGCATTATCGACACGCTGGAAGCAGCCAGTGACAGCCACGTTATTGTTGCCTGCGGCAGCGAAAGCGCGTTTGTTCGCAAAGACGTGCCGCAGCGGCTGCAGGACAAAATGCGCCAGTCCTACGCCAGCCTGGCGCTGGTGGACTCTTTCGCCGAGCTCGAGTGTGATTTCGTGAAGATAAGCGTCTATGACGAAGCCGGAAACTGCCCGCAGACTCGCCCGGTACTCAAGCCATTTGAGCAGGACGTCTACATCGTGGTGTCCGAAGCGGCGTGGATAGATATTGCGGATTACGGTGTTCACAAAGGAACAACGGTGCAAAGGCTCCAGCAGTTACTGAACGTCAGCCCGGCGGAAACTCTCGCGTTTGGCGACGGCTATAACGACCTGGAGCTGCTGGCCCAGGCTGAATACAGCTTCGCGATGCGTAATGCGTTTGAAGAGACCAAGGCCGCGGCCCGATTTATTACCGGCAGCAATGATGAAAGCGCGGTCCAGCACACGATAAAAAGCCTGCTGGCGCTGCAAAAATAAGGTTAAAGCAGGGCGGCATACACGCCGCCTGTTTCTTTAGCCCGCGACTTCAATCCGCAGGTTAACGCCGCCGAAATCGGCAATTTTGGTTTCGGCGCTGACCACCGCAATATCAATGTCTTCGCAGGGTGCCACTTTATAGCGAGCCACCTGGGACATCTTGTTGGCCGTCACGGCGGCAATCACCTCGTTGCTTTGGCTCAGCACTTCCCGCTTAAAACAGGCGTCTTCGTAATAAACCGCACTTAGGCCAGCCTGCGGATCAAGCCCGCACACGCCGATAAAGGTCTGGTCGAAAACCATGCCGCGCAGCTGATTTACCGTGTCGGAACCCAGCGTGCTGCCGGTCAGCGGGTTAACTTTGCCGCCCAACAAAATCAGTTCGCCCCGCGTGCGCCCGCTCAGCGCCGCTGCAATCTGCGGAGAATTGGTGACAATGGTGAGATCCAGCTCTTCGGGGATAAACTCCACCATCGCCAGATAGGTTGAACCGGCGTCGAGAAACACGCAGGTGTTAGCTTTGATCATCCCGGCGCACTTCCGTGCCACCTGGGATTTCTCACCCACATCCTGGGACACGCGAGTTTCGAAGCTGGCAGACTGCTGGAACTGACTGATGGCCCCGCCATAAACCTTTTTGCACAGGCCGCGACGCGCCAGCTCCTGCAGATCCCGGCGGATGGTGTGCTCGGACACGCCCAGCTTCCGCGCCACATCAGCCCCGATCACCCTGCCCGTTTCGGTCAGGATCTGGTGGATCATCGCCTGGCGCTGTTCAGGCAATGCGTCATAATCTGTCACGTTTAGCCCTCAAATAGCTGCAATAGTGCATAACATATCACAATCTATCATCGGCACTCGAAAAGCGGCGAGTTAGCCTTCCACCAGCGCCTGCGCGCATGCCCAGGCAGAACTCCAGGCCCACTGGAAGTTATAGCCGCCCAGCCAGCCGCTGACGTCCATCACTTCGCCGATAAAATAGAGGCCCGGGGATTTTTTCGCTTCCATGGTGCGGGAGGAAAGTTCGTTGGTGTCCACGCCGCCGAGAGTCACTTCCGCCGTGCGGTAGCCTTCGGTGCCGTTGGGCTGTACGCGCCAGGCTTGCAGGGTGTCAACCAGTTCGCTTTGCTGACGGCTGTTAAGTTGCTTCAGCGTGACGTCCGGGATCTGCTGCAGCTGCTGCAGGCACTCAACCAGGCGTTTCGGCAGCACCATCGCCAGCGTGTTTTTCAGGCTCTGGTTTGGGTGCGCGTTGCGCTGCTCGTGAATAAAACCGTCCAGATCGGTGTCCGGCAGCAGATTCACGCTGACGAATTCGCCCGGCTGCCAGTAGCTGGAAAGCTGCAAAACGGCAGGGCCGGACAGGCCACGATGGGTAAACAACAGGCTTTCACGGAAGCTGACGCCGTTTTCTGCGGTGATGACGGACGGCACCGAGACACCGGACAGCACCTGCAACTGTTCGAGCAAAGGTTTATGCAGCGTGAACGGCACCAGGCCCGCGCGGGTCGGCAGCACCTTCAGGCCAAACTGTTCGGCGACTTTATAGCCGAACGGCGTCGCCCCCAGCCCCGGCATCGACAGACCGCCGCTGGCGATAACCAGTTTCGCGCCCTGCACGCTGCCGCCGTTTAGCTGCAGGGTGTACCCCTGCTCGTCGCGTTCAATACTCAGCACTTCGCTGCGCAGGCGCATTGTTACTTTGCCTTTCTCGCATTCGGCCACCAGCATATCGACTACCTGCTGGGCAGAATCGTCGCAGAACAGCTGCCCGAGGGTTTTCTCGTGCCAGGCGATGCCGTGCTTGCCCACCCTGTCGATAAAATCCCATTGGGTGTAGCGAGCCAGCGCAGATTTGCAGAAATGCGGGTTTTGGCTCAGATACGCCGCAGGCTCGACATAAAGGTTGGTAAAGTTGCAGCGTCCGCCGCCGGACATCAGGATTTTACGGCCCGGTTTTTTCCCATTATCAATCAGCAATACGCGGCTGCCCGCCTGCCCGGCAACCGCCGCACAAAACATTCCTGCTGCACCCGCACCTATAATAATGGCATCAAACTTTTCCACGACCGACTCCCGACTATGCTTAAGGCAACGGATTGTAAAGACCTGAGGCTGGTCGCACCAGCTTTAAGGTGAATAACAAATGCAGGTGATTGATAAACAAAATGTAAATCATTCCACCTGTGCGCCAGATGGCGACTAAAATCAAAAAAAGTCCAGATTTCACTTTGCCGCGGTGGAGGTTGTCTTACATAATGCGCCGCGTTCATGTCCTCAAAATGGCGTAACGTCTATGCTACATTTGTTTGCCGGCCTGGATCTTCACACCGGGCTTTTACTTTTGCTTGCTCTGGCATTTGTGCTGTTCTACGAAGCCATTAATGGTTTCCACGATACGGCCAACGCAGTAGCAACGGTAATTTATACCCGCGCTATGCGATCGCAACTTGCGGTGGCAATGGCTGCGTTGTTTAACTTCTTCGGCGTTCTGCTCGGTGGACTGAGCGTGGCCTATGCCATTGTGCATATGCTGCCTACAGATCTGCTGTTAAACGTAGGGTCTTCTCATGGTCTCGCCATGGTGTTCTCTATGTTACTGGCCGCTATTATCTGGAACCTCGGCACCTGGTATTTTGGTCTGCCGGCCTCCAGCTCCCATACGCTTATCGGTGCCATCATCGGTATCGGTTTGACCAACGCGCTGCTGACCGGCACCTCGGTTGTCGACGCGCTGAATATCCCGAAAGTCATTGGGATCTTCGCTTCCTTAATTCTGTCCCCGATTGTCGGGCTGGTGATTGCCGGTGGGTTGATTTTCCTGCTGCGCCGTTACTGGAGCAACACCAAGAAAAAGCAGCGTATTCACCTGACGCCTGCGGAACGTGAAAAGCAAGACGGCAAGAAAAAGCCGCCTTTCTGGACGCGTATCGCGCTGATCCTGTCCGCTATCGGCGTGAGTTTCTCTCACGGCGCTAACGACGGCCAGAAAGGCATCGGTCTGATTATGCTGGTACTGATTGGCGTCGCACCGGCGGGCTTCGTGGTTAACATGAATGCTTCCGGCTACGAAATCACCCGTACTCGCGATGCGGTGAACAACGTCGAAACTTTCTTCCAGCAACGTCCTGACCTGCTGAAGAAAGCCACCGGCTCAGAACAGCTGATCCCTTCTCCGGAAGCGGGCGCAACTGAACCGGCTCAGTTCCACTGCCACCCGGCCAACGCGATTAACGCGCTGGATCGCGCGAAGCTGATGCTGACGGATATCGAAAGCTACGACAAGCTCAGCATTGAGCAGCGTAGCCAGCTGCGTCGCATTATGCTGTGCATCTCCGACACTACCGATAAAGTGGCGAAGCTGCCGGAAGTGAGCGCCGACGACCAGCGCCTGCTGAAGAAACTGAAAGGCGACATGCTTAGCACCATCGAGTACGCTCCGGTCTGGATTATTCTGGCGGTGGCTCTGGCTCTTGGTCTGGGTACAATGATCGGCTGGCGTCGCGTGGCGACCACCATCGGTGAGAAGATCGGTAAGAAAGGCATGACCTATGCGCAAGGGATGTCCGCGCAGATGACGGCAGCCGTTTCTATCGGTCTGGCAAGCTACACCGGGATGCCGGTTTCCACTACCCACGTGCTCTCTTCCTCCGTGGCAGGGACCATGATCGTGGACGGCGGCGGCCTGCAGCGTAAGACGGTAACCAATATCCTGATGGCCTGGATATTTACCTTACCGGCTTCGATTCTGCTCTCCGGCGGGCTGTACTGGATTGCGCTGCGCTTCGTGTAAGCCGTAGCCAAAGAAAAAGCGGGTCAGGAAACTGGCCCGCTTTTTTTATGCTTGTCCATAACGCTGCCCTACAACTAGTGCCAGATAATTAATCCAATCAGGCTAATCACCACCAGACCACACAGCGAACTCGTCAGAATAAACTGGCGGCGCAGGCGCTCACAGCGGCGAATAAACTCTTCATCATGATGATCGACATAGCGCTGGCCGTAGATATAGCGCACCAGCCTGACCTGCTTGCTGGGTTGACCATGTGAGGTGAAAAAACCGCCGCCATCAACGTATTGATACAGCAGCGGATCGCACCCGCGCAGCACCACCAGTAACGCGCGCAGTGAAGAGTAATAGCGCGCCATATTCACCACACAAACTACACAAAGCGCCCAGAACAGCGCGACGGTGCTGATCATGTACCCCTCCCGGCGAAGCCCTCGAAGCCTTTGCTTCGGGACGACCGCTCTCCCCGAAAACCCTGTCAGACAATCCTGCAACGAATAACCGATACAGGTCACAGATCTCTTCCCGCCCGGCTCATTTAATAGTGTAGGAGATCCCTTAATTTTTTTACCACCGCGTTAATCTTTATCAAAGTGGCCGCATTCATTTTTCGCTTGAATGTGATTGAGGGATGGCGCATTGTCGGGCTGAAGAAGGTTCGATAAAAGCGAAATACCATCTACAATTGAAGTCTTTAGATCGGGTGACCGTAGCTCATGCCGCTACGGTTTAAAAGATGACGGCGAGAGTCATCGATAACTTATGGAAGGAGTAACATTATGGCTTACAAACACATTCTGATCGCGGTTGACCTCTCCCCTGAGAGCAAAGTCCTGGTAGAAAAAGCCGTCTCCATGGCTCGGCCTTACAACGCGAAAGTTTCCCTGATTCATGTCGATGTGAATTACTCCGATCTGTATACCGGGCTGATTGATGTCAATCTGGGCGATATGCAGAAACGCATTTCCGAAGAGACTCACCACGCGCTCACCGAGCTGTCTACCGGGGCAGGTTACCCGATTACCGAAACCCTGAGCGGCAGCGGCGATCTGGGCCAGGTGTTGGTCGACGCCATTAAAAAATACGATATGGATTTAGTGGTTTGTGGTCACCACCAGGATTTTTGGAGCAAGCTGATGTCCTCTGCACGCCAGCTGATCAATACCGTGCATGTGGATATGCTGATTGTTCCGCTGCGTGATGACGAAGACGAGTAACATTTTCCCTTCACCCTAACCCTCTCCCCACAGGGGAGAGGGGACTGAATAGAGTATAAATCTTCGGTTTTCCCCTTCTTCCGTGTGTCACAGCCCCTTAGTCATGAATTTTCCGGGGGCAAGAGCATGGCTGCGGACTTGCAGCGACTGTGACGCTTATGCGTGGCTGTGGGTTTAAAGCGAGGCCCGGTTCCGGCTTAAATCGCCTCCGTTTTCTCTCCGACTGGCCAGGGTCCGGCCGTCGGGAACGGCCGGAGGATGAGAGCGTCGGGAACGCATCTCAGCCGACCCAGGACTGGGAGATAAAACGGAGGTTTGCCGCTCACGCGGTCGATTTATTTCGCCGGGAGTCCGGGTTCTTAGGGGAGTGACGGTGACTCCCCTAAGACGTTCACCGGTACAAGAGCTACAGATAAAGTATGGCTGGAAGTGAACGGAGCCTTAGCCGATCCCTCATAGAGCACCGTTGTGACCAAAAGCCACCGGGGAAGAGAGGCTGTCACAGCGCGATTACTCCGGCGTCCCGGCATAAATATCAAACCGGTGCCCTTTGGTCACCACAGCATTCTGCGTGGCGACGTCGGCCAGCGGCGGCGCGTAGTCCGGGCGCTTCACAACGACCCTTTTCTTCGCGAGCGCTCTGGCCGGGGCCAGCAGCCCGTCTGCATCTTCATCCGGCCCCACCAAAGACTGGAAAACGCGCATCTCTTTCTTCACCAGCGCGCTTTTCTGCTTGTGGGGGAACATCGGGTCGAGATACACCACATCCGGCCTCGGCGTAATATCGCTGAGCGCCGTCAGGCTTGAGGCATGAATCAGCTGCAATCGCTCCTGCAGCCAACCACCGATTTCAGGATCTTCGTAGCCTCGGCGCAGGCCGTCATCCAGCAACGCGGCTACCACCGGATTGCGCTCCAGCATCCGCACGCGGCAACCGACGGACGCCAGCACAAAGGCATCTCGCCCTAACCCAGCCGTCGCGTCAACCACGTCCGGCAGATAGCTGCCCTTCACGCCCACGGCTTTTGCCACCGCTTCGCCACGCCCGCCGCCAAACTTACGGCGGTGCGCCATCGCGCCGGAGGCAAAATCAACAAAAATGCCGCCTAGCTTTGGCTCGTCGCGTTTGCGTAACTCCAGCCTTTCAGGCGTCAGCACCAGCGCCATCAGCGCCTCTTCATCATGCTCGAGCTGCCAGCGCTCGCTCAAAACAGATAAGGCGCCGGAGTCGGCGCCTGCTTCAGTCAGTAAACAGATTTTCACGTGGTGGCTTAACCCTGAATACCGTAGTGATCCAGCATCGCGTCCAGCTGCGGCTCGCGCCCGCGGAAACGTTTGAACAGCTCCATCGGCTCTTCCGAACCGCCACGGGTTAGGATGTTATCGAGGAACGACTGGCCGGTTTCGCGGTTGAAAATACCCTCTTCTTCGAAGCGAGAGAACGCGTCCGCCGCCAGCACGTCGGCCCACAGGTAGCTGTAGTAACCCGCCGCGTAACCACCGGCAAATATATGGCTGAAGGCGTGCGGGAAGCGGCCCCAGCTCGGCCCCGGCACCACGGCAACCTGTTTCTTAATTTCGGCCAGCGTCTGCAGCACTTTCGCGCCCTGCTCCGGGTTGAATTCCGCATGCAGGCGGAAGTCGAACAGGCCGAACTCCAGCTGACGCAGAATAAACAGCGCTGCCTGGTAGTTTTTTGCCGCCAGCATTTTTTCCAGCAGCTCAACAGGCAGGGATTCACCGGTTTCATAATGGCCGGAGATAAACGCCAGCGCTTCCGGCTCCCAGCACCAGTTTTCCATAAACTGGCTTGGCAGCTCGACCGCATCCCACGGCACGCCGTTGATACCGGACACGCCCGCGGTTTCGATTTTGGTCAGCATGTGGTGCAGGCCGTGACCGAACTCATGGAACAGGGTGATCACTTCATCGTGGGTAAACAGCGCAGGTTTGCCGTTCACCGGGCGGTTGAAGTTACAGGTCAGATAGGCCACCGGTTTTTGCAGCGAGCCGTCGGCGCGGCGCATTTTGCCCACGCAGTCATCCATCCACGCCCCGCCGCGTTTGTGCTCGCGAGCGTAGAGGTCGAGATAGAAGCTGCCGCGCAGCTCGCCCTGGTCGTCATACAGCTCGAAGAAGCGCACGTCCGGGTGCCAAACGTCGATATCTTTCCGCTCTTTGGCGGTGATGCCGTAGATGCGCTTCACGACTTCGAACAGGCCATTTACCGCGCGCTCTTCCGGGAAGTACGGGCGCAGCTGTTCGTCGCTGATGCTGTAGAGATGCTGTTTCTGTTTTTCGCTGTACCAGGTGATGTCCCACGGCTCCAGCTCTTCCACGCCGTAATGCTCTTTCGCATAGGCGCGCAGCTGAGCCAGCTCGGCTTCACCCTGCGGACGGGCGCGTTTGGCCAGGTCTGACAGGAACTCCAGTACCTGCTGCGGGTTTTCCGCCATTTTGGTGGCCAGGGATTTTTCCGCGTAGTTGCCAAAGCCCAGTAGCTGAGCCAACTCGTGGCGCAGCGCCAGAATCTCTTCCATCACCGGGGTGTTATCCCACTTCCCGGCATTTGGGCCCTGGTCAGAAGCGCGCGTGGAATAGGCGCGGTACATCTCTTCGCGTAGCGCACGGTTGTCGCAGTAGGTCAGCACCGGCAGGTAGCTTGGGATATCCAGCGTCAGCAGCCAGCCGTCTTGCTCTTTGGCTTCCGCCTGAGCGCGCGCTGCAGCTAAGGCGCTTTCCGGCATTCCGGCAAGCTCGGCTTCGTCGGCGATCAGTTTGCTCCAGCCCATGGTGGCATCGAGCACGTTGTTGCTGTAGGTGGATCCCAGCTCGGACAGACGAGCGGAGATCTCCCCGTAGCGCTGCTGTTTGTCTTTTGGCAGACCAATCCCGGACAGCTCGAAGTCGCGCAGCGCGTTATCCACCGCTTTCTTCTCGGCGACGCTCAGGCTGGCGTAGTTCGCCCCGTCACGCAGATCGCGGTAGGCGTTATACAGGCCTTCGTGCTGGCCAACCCAGGTGCTGTATTCGGACAGCAGCGGCAGCGTCTGCTCATAGGCTTCGCGCAGCTCCGGGCTGTTCTGTACCGAGTTCAGATGGCTGACCGGGGAGAACAGGCGGCCCAGGCGATCGTCCACTTCTGCCAGCGGCTGAACCAGGTTCTGCCAGCTATAAGGCGTGCCCTGCGCAACCACGCTTTCCACCGCCGCACGGCAGTCGTCCAACGCTTTAGTCACGGCCGGAACAACATGCTCAGGTTTGATGGCGGAAAACGGCGGCAGCTCAAAAGAGGTCAGTAAAGGATTGGTCATAAGCGCGTTCCTGATTAAAAGGGAGAGAGAAGCGCTCAAGCGGCGCTTTGTGCATGGAGTCTAGCATGGGGTTAAGTGTAGCGAATTTCAATCCCGGGCGTTGCGCTGCGGTCGCCGGGAAATGGGGCAGCAGGCGCTGCCCCGGGCGGTAAATCAGTGGGATTTCGCGGCCATTGCGTAGGCTGCTGGCAGGTTCAGGCGCTGCCAGAACTGCTGGTCTGCCGTCGTGCCGGACAGCGGGTAACCCGCAGGCAGCGCAGTTTTCACCATCAGGTCGCGGCGCTGGGAGGCGGAAAGCTTAGGCAGCGCGGCTTCCAGAAGAACTTCCGCCCCTTGCGGTACTTTCAGGGCTTGCTTCTCGCCCTTCTGCTGCGGCAGGTCGTAAGTCATGGTGAAGCGGTAAAGTTCTTTCATCGCCGGGGCGCGGTACGGATCGTCTTTTGCGGAAGATTTCGCACATTCAGCCAAAGTGGTGCCGCACTCTTTTTCCAGCGCGGTACGCAGCTGATCGCGAGCTTCGTTAAACAACGCGCGGTATTTCGGGTCGTTCAGGTAGTTGGCGACATTGCGCTGTGCCACCATACGGGAGCCCATCACGTCCAGCGGGTAATGCACGCCCAGCACAATGCGCGAGTAACCGTAGCGCGCCCCGCGTTCAACCAGGGCTTCAAAGCGCTCCGGCACCATTTCGGCCATCAGCAGCGCGTCGGTATAGCCGGTGTTGGTGTGGCCGCTTGGGAAGGAGCCGCCGTCTGCGGTGTACGGTTTGTTGTCTTTAATCACCACATCGTCCGGCACGAGGTGAATGGTGTTGCCCTGAATCAGGAACGGACGCGGGTTATTGAAGTGCTTCTTCGCTGCGCTGGTGCTGACTTCGGAGGCTTTAATCAGCGCTGCGGCTTTGCTCAGCTCGCCTTTATCGTAGGCGGCCAGGAAGGCTTTCCCCAGACGCGGCCCCATGGCATCGCTCAGGAAGTAAAGGTGGTTGATGCCCTCGGCATCCGCCAGCGCCTGATGACGCGAAGTCTGCACGGCGTTCAGGTTGATGTTGGTGACGGTTTCAAGGTTCTGCTTAATCACCGAGTCCGGCAACTTGCTGAAGGCAGAAAGCAGCTCAATACCCGCTTTCTGGTTAGCTTTGGTCTGGAAGTCATAGCCGCTCGCCTTCAGCCAGGCGGTATCCGCCAGCTTTTTGCTTTGCTTCGCTTTATCCAACTGGTCGCGGGTTAGTTTATCCGCATCGCCTTTCAGGGCAGTGCGCAACGCCGCCAGGGACTGCGTTTCAAGCTCATCAAACGGCTGGCTGCTGTTGGCCGGGGTCACGCTATTGGCTATCGCCGCGGCCTGAGGAAGAGACACGTCCTTTGCCAGCGCGGGCAGAGAGACGGCTAACGCGGCGGTCAGCATAGAAATACGAAGTTTCATTATTTTTCCTTTTATTCAAACAATTACCTTGCCTGGCAGCGACGCTATCCTGGTGATTTGACATTTTTATGACACCGTTATGTTTTGAAACGCTTTCTCCCCGACTGAAACAGCCCCGCGCCGGGCGGTAATCTGCCGCAATCTGCGGTAAACTGTGGGAAATTTGTTTTCTTATTCGTGGAACACCATCCCTCATGCTCAGCTATCGCCACAGCTTTCACGCCGGTAACCATGCCGACGTACTAAAACACACCGTTCAAAGCCTGATTATTGAATCGCTTAAAGAGAAGGAGAAACCGTTTCTCTATCTCGACACTCACGCAGGCGCCGGGCGTTACCAGCTGAGCAGTGAACATGCGGAGCGCACTGGCGAGTATCTGGAAGGTATCGCGCGCATCTGGCAGCAGGACGATTTGCCTGCCGAGCTGGAGGCCTATATTGGCGCGGTGCAACATCTGAACCGCAGCGGCAACCTGCGTTATTACCCAGGCTCCCCGCTGATTGCCCGCCACCTGCTGCGCGAGCAGGACAGCCTGCAGCTGACCGAGCTGCACCCGTCCGACTTCCCGCTGCTGCGTTCGGAGTTCCAGAAAGACAACCGCGCCCGCGTGGAGCGCGCCGACGGCTACCAGCAGCTGAAAGCGAAGCTGCCGCCAGTTTCCCGCCGTGGCCTGATCCTCATCGACCCACCGTATGAGATCAAAACCGACTACCAGGACGTGGTGAAAGGGATTGCCGAAGGCTATAAGCGTTTTGCCACAGGCACCTACGCGCTGTGGTACCCGGTGGTGCTGCGTCAGCAAATCAAACGCATGATCCGCGACCTGGAAGAGACCGGCATCCGCCGCATCCTGCAGATCGAGCTGGCGGTTCGCCCGGACAGCGACCAGCGCGGCATGACGGCTTCCGGCATGATTGTGATTAACCCGCCGTGGAAGCTGGAACAGCAGATGGCGAACGTGCTGCCGTGGCTGCACAAAAAGCTGGTGCCAACGGGGACCGGCTCCACCACGCTGAGCTGGATTGTGCCTGAATAAGAAAGCTAGCCAATGCCGCTGCAGCTTGAAGTATGGCGTGGCTATCACAGTAATCGGTAGAACCTTTATCCCGGCGCGATACAATCGCGCCTAATTTTCGACTCAAAAGGGAAACATCATGACCAAACATTATGACTACCTCGCCATTGGCGGCGGCAGCGGCGGTATCGCCTCGATTAACCGTGCGGCAATGTATGGGCAGAAATGCGCACTGATTGAGGCGAAGGATCTGGGTGGCACCTGTGTGAACGTCGGCTGCGTGCCTAAAAAAGTGATGTGGCATGCGGCGCAGATCGCCGAAGCGATCCACAACTACGGCCCGGACTACGGCTTTGACACCACGCTGAACCACTTCGACTGGGACAAGCTGATCGCCAGCCGCACCGCCTATATCGACCGTATTCATACCTCTTACGACAACGTACTGGGTAAGAATAAAGTGGACGTGATCCGCGGCTTTGCGAAGTTCGTTGATGCCCACACCGTGGAAGTTAACGGCGAAACCATTACCGCAGACCATATTCTGATCGCTACCGGCGGCCGCCCAAGCCACCCGAACATCCCTGGCGCTGAGTACGGCATCGACTCCGACGGCTTCTTCGAGCTGCCGGGCCTGCCAAAACGCGTGGCGGTTGTTGGCGCGGGCTACATCGCGGTGGAAATCGCGGGCGTGATTAACGCTCTGGGTTCAGAAACGCACCTGTTCGTGCGCAAACATGCGCCGCTGCGCACCTTCGACCCGCTGATCGTTGAAACGCTGCTGGAAGTCATCGAAGCAGAAGGCCCAACTCTGCACACCAACGCGATTCCGAAAGCGGTCGTGAAAAATGCAGACGGCAGCCTAACGCTTGAGCTGGAAGATGGGCGGGCGGAAACCGTCGACACCCTGATTTGGGCGATCGGCCGCGAACCGGCTAACGACAACTTCAATCTGCAGGTAACCGGCGTTGAGCTGGACGCCAAAGGCTACATCAAGGTAGATAAGTTCCAGAACACCAACGTGCCGGGGATTTATGCCGTGGGCGATAACACCGGTGCGGTTGAGCTGACCCCGGTGGCGGTTGCCGCCGGTCGTCGCCTGTCCGAGCGCCTGTTTAACAACAAGCCGGACGAGCATCTGGACTACAGCAACGTGCCGACCGTGGTGTTCAGCCACCCACCAATCGGCACCGTGGGCCTGACCGAACCGCAGGCGCGCGAGCAGTACGGCGACGATAACGTGAAGGTCTACAAATCCTCCTTCACCGCCATGTACACCGCCGTGACCTCTCACCGCCAGCCGTGCCGCATGAAGCTGGTCTGTGCTGGCCCGGACGAGAAAATCGTCGGGATCCACGGCATCGGCTTCGGCATGGATGAAATCCTGCAGGGCTTCGCCGTAGCGCTGAAAATGGGCGCAACCAAGAAAGACTTCGACAACACCGTGGCGATCCACCCGACCGCAGCGGAAGAGTTTGTCACCATGCGTTAATTCCCCCCAGGGAAATGCCTAAAAGGTCAGAGATCGCTCTGGCCTTTTTTATATCTGTGGAAAAATACTCAGCCATGATATTTATCTCTGCATAAACTGATATCAAAAATAATGTACAAAGCGGAGATATATTATGGGCTGGGAAATGCATATCACCAGAACGGAACATGCATGGGATGGGGAGAGTAATCCTATTCTTGCAGCAGAATGGATTCAGTATGTAAATAACGATCCTGAGCTCAGTTTCTCTCCCATAAATGGACCCTATCATGTCATCTGGCGAGGGGATGAAATTAACTGGCTGGACTGGCATACAGGGAATATTTCTGCAAAATCGCCTGCTCAGGCATTGTATTGCAAAATGCTGGATATCGCCGCCGCGCTCAATGCAAAAGTCCGGGACGATGACGGCAACTTATACTTATCGCCCGATGATTTACTTAATCCATCGTGGGCAAAAAAAGAAGTATCACCGTCATTTCTAAAGAAAATCATTACTTACTTCAGAAAATAAACAGCGCAGTCTTGCCTCTACGGATTACCAATAAAAAAGCCGCACCAGCGGCTTTTTACACGCGCTCATTATGGCTAAATCAGCGGCTTACGCAGCAGTCCTTCCAGCACCTTCAGCGGGGAATGCTGTGGATTTTGCATGGCGTCTACCGGCAGTAAAAACGTCTGCTCCAGCATAAACTGCCCGCCCATCGCGGCATGCGGCGTCTGGTCAGAGAAACAGATCCAGCTGCTGCCCGGTGGGAAATCAATGGCCACCTGCGGGCCCTGCTTCTGATAATCCGCATCGGCCTTCATCGCGTCGTGCATCTGCAGCATCAGGTGGTCGTAATGGCTGCGGCGGCTTTTGGTAATGCCGACGGCGTTCTGCAGCCAGCTGCTTACCGGGGAATAGCTTTTCAGGCGCGGCAGGAAGCGTTCGGCCAGCGTCGGGAAGGCTTCACCCACGCGCCAGCTGCGGCTTTCACCGGCCGGATTAATGTTGGTGAAAATACGCAAAATACGCTCGCCATAGTTGGGCCGGGACGGGAACGCGTCCACGTGCAGGCGGCTGTCGTCTTTACGCCAGGAAGTGTTCTGCGTCCACTGCTTAACGGGGTGCAGGCGCAGGCTATTGGTCGGCGAATGTAGCACCTGCTGGTATTCCGGCAGAAGAGTGGCAATCAGCTGCAGGCAAGATTCGTAATGCCGTTTTAGCAGGGCGCGAACTTCTGGCTCCTGATCGGCTACAGCCACGCCGGTCAATTTATCCTTCAGGGGCTGATAGCTGATGTTTTTACGTTTCGGATCCACGACCGCTGGGTTAAGCAGCGCGGTTTCCTGTTCGGTCAGCGCAAACGCCAGCTGCGGCAGAAAAACAACTTTGCCCTGTTCCAGCTCGCTCACAGCCGACTCAGCAGCCGTATTGCCCCATTGAGAAAGCGGATGCGTCAGGGCTGCGGTATCAAGAGTGATGTTTAAATCTGACATATTGATGTCCTTGCCACTGCTCCGGATAATGTCTTTAACAGATGAATTTCCGGAACATTTTATTTTTTGAAAGACGAATAGAAGCACGCCGCCGGAAGACAGCGAATGCATACCTGAAAGGGATTCGAACGAGTATAGTAAGAATGTAAATTAAAGGTTAAACAAAAGCTAAACATCGCCTTAGGCGCTAAATTAAAACGCACAAAATCATAAAATAACGCTAAGTGAATATTGCACTGGCTCACTGATATTATTCGCTATTCGCCACGGCTAAATAAATAATGGCCCGCTAAGCAGGCCATTGTTTATTTCCACTCGCTGCGCAATAGCGCATAGGCATATTCATCCCCCCACTCACCTTTAAAGAAAATATTCTTGTGAAAGTGTGCTTCCCGACGAAAACCCAGCTTTTCCAGCAGGCCAGCGGCGGCGTCATTCCTGGCATCAACCGTCGCCACCAGGCGATGCTTGTTGAAGGTGGTGAACAACAGATCAATCGCGCCGCGCAAAGCTTCAAAAGCAAAGCCCTGACGCTGATGCCTCTCATCAAAGGTCATGCCCAACTCTGCCTGCTGGCCTTCATCGAAGAAGTGAACGGCAACGTCACCCAATAAACGCTGGTCTTCGCTGCGGGCCACCGCAATCTGAAACCAGCTTTCATCGGTATTAAAGTCCAGCGACGCCTGCTGGGCATAAAACACCTCGGCATCGGCTTCGCTATAGCCATCCCAGCTCTGGTAGCGAGCAACTTCCGGCTGGTTACGGTATTCAATAAAAGCGGGCAAATCGGCACGAGTAAACTTGCGCAGCGTCAGGCGCGGGGTGGTCAGTAACGGCTCCATAAGTCATTCCTGGTCAAAGTGTCTGGGTATAGTGTCGGCATGCAGGGTAGCAGCTTTACGTTTTTGCGATATTACGCCGAGTGCTCAGCGGCGCGGTGGCACGCATTATGTAAAAAAGAGAATGAAATGAATATGCTACGAGCAGCAAAACTTTCATCGCCAAATAATTATTAGTTCGCTTACATATTTAAATTCACCAGGCACGACTTAAGCTAAATTTTCTCAATAAATACATATGAATAGTTATGATATATCCTTGTAACAAAAAGCTACAATTTTAATTTTCTTTAAAATCAAACGATTCACCGCTCAAATATTCACCAGTAGAAAATAATCTTTCCCCTGTCAAGGAACGGTCCATAAAATAGCACCCGTTTTGCCTGGCAAGACAAACTAATAATAATTTTCAACAACATAATTTATCGCGTAACAATAACCCTTTACGGCCCTTAACCTGTCCGTACAGGTTTATTTTTTGCAACACCAAACCAATGTGATAGAAAACAGAACGATACATCATGCACAAGCAAAAATACCTGCCTGTAGCCGCCGCATTGCTGTTTAGCCCGGCGCTGCTAGCTTCAACCAGCTTTAATTTTTCACCCGATGCATTCACCACCAATATTTCCACCAGCATTTTAAACGGAGAATCTAAAGAGCTCGTTTATAATCAAGGCGATGGCAGTAAATTAAGTGAACTGAAATGGAAAATCAAAAATACCCCTATTATTAAAGGCGGTATTAGCTGGGACGCACAGCGCTACATCACCCTCAATGCTAACGGCTGGACAACCTTCGCCTCTCGCGGCTCGCACATGTCCGACTATGACTGGCAAACGCCTGGCCAGAGCCACTGGAGTGACAAATCCATCCACCCGGATACCAGCCTGAATTATGCCAACCAGTTCGATTTCAACCTTACCGGCTGGCTGCTGAAGGAGCCGACATACAATCTCGGCGTGGTAACCGGCTACCAGGAAACTCGCTATAGCTGGACGGCGAGAGGCGGCTCATACAATTATTTCAACGGTGCACTTATCGGTGAGTTCCCCGCCGGGAAACCGGGAATTGGGTATAGTCAGAAATTCAGCGTGCCGTATATTGGGCTGACCAGTAGCTACCGCTATCAGGACTTTGATATTGCAGGGCAATTTAAATTCAGCCCGCTGGTTAATGCTCAGGATAATGACGAGCACTATATGCGTCAGCTGAGCTTTAGCGAGAAAAGTAGTCATTCCAATTATTATGCCGCAACCGTCTCCGCCGGTTATTACGTTACGCCAAATACCCGACTGTACACGGAATTAACGTGGACGCGTTTTTCCGAAGCAAAAGCATCAACAAAAACCCGAAATAATAATACCGGGGAAACCTGGTCTCAGGGCAGCGGTTCCGCGGGCCTGAGTAACGACAGCTATACCTATGGCGTCGGGATTCAGTATCGCTTCTAACAATCTGTACCAAATAGTTTTTATTCACCGGGGGTCTGCCAGCGCGCAGACCCTTTTTCTTATCTGTGCTATAACTCAGCGGCTTATTTTCAGGGAGATGACCATGCGACAAAGAGTGATTGCCTGCCCGATTATCCAGAATCAGGGCCAATATTTGCTGTGCAAAATGCCACAAGATCGCGGGGTATTTCCCGGCCAGTGGGCGCTCTCCGGTGGCGGCCTTGAGCCAGGTGAAACCATGGCAGAAGGTCTACGGCGTGAGATCCGGGAAGAGCTGGGTGAAGCGCTGATTATCTCGCACATTGAGCCATGGACCTTCCGCGATGACGTGCGGGTGAAAACCTACGCCGACGGCAGCCAGGAGCAGGTGTACATGATTTACCTGATGTTCGACTGCATCAGCGAAAACCGCGATATAACCATTAACGAAGAGTTTGAGCAGTACGCGTGGGTCAGCCCGCAGGATCTGGCGAGCTACGATCTGAATGAAGCCACCGCCGCGACGTTCCGTGATAAAGGACTGCTGTAATGCATTTGGCAGCCCGAAGGCTGCCCGGCACGGCTAGCGCATCGCGTTGTATATCGCCTGCTGAATTTTGACGGTCTGCTCATCAACCGGCTCTGGCTCCAGCCCCTGGGCGGTCGCATCTTCATAGCGCTGCTTCTGCGCCGCCAGGCGCAGCTGAGCGCGCTCTACTTCCTCTTTCTGGCGCTGTACCGCCGGGGCTGAACTGCAGAAGCTGGCGAGGAATTGCTTTCTTAACGAAGTCAGCTTCTGCCCTTTCTTCATGCCTAACTCGGTGGAGCCAATCAGCCTGCGGCAGGGCCGGGTTTCATCCATTTGCGGGCGGTATTGCAGCAAAATGGTCAACACATCGCGGTCATCCACCGCCAGCGCCTGCTCGGCAAAATAGACTTTCCAGTTCATCCCGCCCTGCATAAACAGGCGCACAATACGCGCGTCATTACGGTTAATCGCCGCCCGCAGGTTATTTTCGTCCCAGGTGATGCCCATATTGGCAAGCATATCCCGCGGGCTGTTGGATTCCGGCCGCTCTTTCTGCTGCACCGGCGTACTCACTATTGGCGGAGCCGCCGTCACCTCAGGTTTTGAAGCAGCATCACTTAACAGATAGAGACCAATCACCGCCACTGCCACCACCACAATCCCTACCGATGCCCACAGCGCGGTGGAGATCATGTCGGTAGTATCATGCTGTTTTTTGGCCGTGCGCGGGTCATAACGCTCGATGGATTCTCTGATCTCTGCCGGATCGCCGCCCTGGGCCGCATGATTTTTACGCGCCTGTTCAAGGTAGCTTTGCAGCGCCGCATCATCCGCGTCTAGCAGCGAGGAGGGATTCACTTTAGTGCGGCCTTCACTAAAGGCTTTTTGTACCGGGCCGCTGATTTCACCGAAATAGCTATCCAGCAAAGCCACCTGCACGCTCGTCAGCGGCTGCTTGTGCATCAGGTCGTTGCGGATTTGACGGGTGCCATCGAGGAAGATTTGCAGGGTTTTACGTTGGTCGATAAGAAAACCCAGCTGAGGCGAGTTTTGGTAAACTTTGGCGTAGTGATGGGCAAACTCTTTCTTATCCACCAGCATCAGCGCCAGCTCGCTGAACTTCATGCCGCTCAGCACATCGCCCCGCTCGCCTCGCTTCAGCCAGCGGCGAACTTTGTCAGCCCCAAACTGGCTTTTTAACTGATTAACCAGCTCCGCCTGGTTTTCCCACGCCTGATTGACTAGCCCTTTCAGCATCAGTTCAATGGCGCGCATCTGCTGCTGGGCGCCTTTTTGTAGCCCGTCAACGTCGGAGGAAAGCTCGGTGGAGTAGCCCAGCAAGGGCTGCTTGAAGCGCACATGCTCCAGATAACTGGTGAATCGCAGGGCGGCGAGGAGCTGGTTCTGGCTAACCTCCTGCCCGCTTTCATACTGCGGTACCAGCTGCTGCAAATGGCGCAGCAACAGCGTGAATTGTGAAATCTCAGAGTCGTTAAGATTCAGCCGTTTTGCCACCGCCCCCCAACTGCCCAGCGCCATACGGGCCTGCTCCAGTTGCTGGAAAAACCACTGCGGATCTTTGCCATCGGCGGCACGAATATTCAATAGCGGCAGGATCTGAAGTGAAGCCTGCCGAACAATCCCCAGACACGTCTCAAAGTGCTCCCGCATCTGCAATGTTGCGCTGCTCATGATAGTCCTTTGTCGATGTCCGGCCTTATGTTGCCGAACGCAGAAAAAACGGCTTTTTTCCGCCCCAGGCGGCTATTTTTTTATGGTTATTAATGCCAAGGCCAAACTTCGCCATTACAACCGAGTGTAAAGCAGCCCGGCGGGAATCAATGGCGATAAAAAGAGCGATTTTGTCAGGTATTTTCTAGCGCTTGTTCGGCGATTTCGCCGACCTTCCTCAACACAGCCTCTGCGGCGGGATCCAGAGGCAAAGCATAGTTCAGGCGCATACAATGGCTATATTTTCCAGAGGCGGAAAAAAGCGAGCCGTTAGCAACGTAGATATTTTCCTCACGTAATAAGCGATTGAAACGCGCCACATCGATACTTTCCGGCAATTCAACCCAAAGTAGAAAGCCGCCCTGAGGCCGGCTCACGCAAATCCCGCAGGGAAAATACTGCCGAACACGACAGGTAAAATGTTCAAGGTTACGCTGATAATACTGCCGCATTCGCCTCAGATGGCGGTGGTAGTGACCTTCGCGAATGAAGCCGGCAATGGCGCGCTGTGTAAAGACCGGAGTACTCCCGGTGCCGATGTACTTCATATGCAGGACGCGGTCGAGATAGCGGCCGGGGACAATCCAGCCGATACGCAACCCTGGCGCAAGGGTTTTGGAAAATGAGCCACAGAGTAAAACACAGTCTCCTACATCCAGTGATTTAATCGCCATCGGGCGCGGATACTCGTAGGCAAGTTCGCCATAAACATCATCCTCGATGATGGCAATGTCATAGCGTTTTGCC
The DNA here is from genome assembly GCF_059414925.1 of Cedecea sp. B1(4). NCBI lineage: Bacteria > Pseudomonadati > Pseudomonadota > Gammaproteobacteria > Enterobacterales > Enterobacteriaceae > Cedecea > Cedecea sp. B1(4). The sequence goes on from NZ_JCAHMZ010000007.1 coordinate 167,915, forward strand.
AGATTGAGCACCGCTTTTTTACGCGCGTCAGGCATGATAAAGCCCTGAGGATTATTGCAATTAGGGACTAAAAAGATCGCTTTTATCGGCCACTGTTCCAGGACCAGTTCCAGCGCCTCCAGACTCATCCCTGTGGCGGAATCGGTCGGAATTTCTACGACCTTCAGCCCATAACCTCGCAGCATCTGCATCGTGCCGTGAAACGACGGTGACTCAACCGCGACGATATCTCCAGGTTCACACACCGCGCGAATGGCAATCGACAGGGCTTCATGGCAGCCATTAGTGATCACAATATCTTCGGGATTCACCACACAGTTGCTGTCCAGCAGCAGGCGAGCGATTTGCTCACGCAAAATTCGTGTGCCCTGGATTTGGTCATACCCCAGCATCTCGGCGGCTTGATGCTGACTCAACCTCCCCATCTCACGCCAAAGTGGCTTGACGGTACTCTGGGTGAGATCCGGCGCACCGCTGAAAAATCCCGGTGTACACTCGCTGTGGCGGGAATTGATCAACTCCAGCACCTCACTCCATTGTTTGACTTCCACAGGCCAGCGCGCCGGGCGAGTCAGACGAGGCAGCGGTGGGACAGCTTTACGGGGCGTAACGTAGTAACCAGAGCGGGGTTGAGGGGAAATGAGCTGCCGATCCTCAAGCACGTGGTAAGCCTGCTGTACGGTGCTGATGCTGACGCCATGTTCGCTACTCAGACTACGCACCGAAGGCAGGCGTTCTCCGCTTTGATATAAGCCTTGTTCAATACGCTCTGCCAGCAGAGTGGCGAGCTGTTGGTAACGCGTCATGCTGTATCCTCACCGGGAACCATACAGAAGGAAAAACCAATACAGAATGGCGCTAAAAATGCCATTCACTTCATGTTTTAGCCCTTCTGTATGTTAAAGAAAAGTAATTTTTGAATCTGTCTGCTTTTGCCCGCTCGCCGCATGATAAGCCCTGGAAAACAGCGAGGAATAACGTCATGGGCTTTGAAGAGAACCACTCCCGCAGGCCGTTTTATGGCCTGGTGATGCTATACCAGTATTTTCGCCGCAGCCGGCAGCGCCGCCGGGCTTTACGGGCGTTGCGCGGGCTTAGTCCGAATCAACTCAGGGACATGGGGCTGACGAGGGATGATTTATCCCGCTGGGATTAGCAGATAAGCGGTGCCACAAGCTGGCACCGTTTTTTATTTACTGCTATCAAAAGGAGGACCAGACAACTACAACGATAAGCAGGAGCCGTATGAACATCACCGATCTGCCTTTTACTACCACCGACTGGGCAACGCTCACCCCTACCGAACACCCCGGCATTACCGGCAAAGCGTTCTGGCGCACGCAGCAGTTTGGCCCGATCCGCGTGCGCATGGTGGAATACACCGCAGGCTATCTGGCCGATCACTGGTGCCAAAAAGGGCACGTTTTGCTGTGCCTGAAGGGCGAGCTGCAAACTGAGCTGGAAGATGGTCGCCAGTTTACGCTGACCCCGGGTATGAGCTACCAGGTGGCCGACGGCGCGGAGCCTCACCGCTCCTCAACGGCATCAGGTGCTGTCCTGTTTATTGTGGATTAACGCCATGCAGACGCTTTTGACGCCACGCCTGGCACTCAGCCAAATCACCGAAGCAGACTGGCCGCTTTTCCGCTACCTGCAGCAGCAGCCGGACGTCATGCTCTACGTGGCCGATAACCGACCGGAGACAGAGATCCGCCAGGCTTTTGACGCCCGTCTTCCCGACTGGCAGCCGGGCAGCCGCCACTGGCTCTGTATGGTGATGCGCCACCGCAAAACCGGCGTGCCGATTGGCGTCACCGGCTTCATTCTGCGTGAGGACGATATCGCGGAAGTCGGATTTTTACTCGACCCGTCGTTTCACGGCCAGGGCTACGGGTATGAATCGCTGTACGAAGTGTGCGCCTTTGCATTTGCGGAGGTCGGCATCCGCAAGCTTGTGGCCACGGTCACCGCCGGAAATTTTCCGTCGAAGAAAGTGCTGGAGAAAGTCGGGTTTCAGCAGGAAGGAACGCTGCGGGAGAACTACTGGCTGAACGAACGCTGGCAGGATGACTGGATTTTTGGCCTGATGGCCCGGGAGTTCAGATAAAACACGGGCCGCACAAGGCGGCCCATACTGCGTGATTCAAGACTTAATTGTAGATTTCAGCCACGCCGTACATTTTGTTATCACCACCTGCGGAAACAATGCGGATAGACTTCGCGCCTGCCTGCTCGGCTTTCTGCTGCAGCTGGTGTTGCAGGCTGTCGAGGTTAGACGCGCCGCTGACCGATACGGTGCCCATTTTCTGGCTGACAGCTGGCTGGGTTTCCGCAGCGAAGCCGGAGAAGGAAGCAGCGAGGGTCATAACTACGGCAAAATATTTGATGCTTTTCATGATGGTTACCTTTGCGTTTTGTTTAGTTGGAAGGCTGACTGCCTTCGATGAGATAAGAATAGCGCCGCCGTGCTTTGTTTGTTAGCGGAACAATTCGCTTATCTACTTCAAAAAAACTGAACACAAAGTGATCATGATAATAGCGACAGAAACTAAGGGTTAAACCCCGCACCCGGCGCTTAACAACAAGGCCGGATGAGGATTTAATCTGAAAACGATGACGAGTTTTATCGGCTTATTTCACCGAAAAGAGAACGCGGTCAGAATTCCGTGCGGGAGAAACCGGTCATCTCGGTCAGTTCCATTTCGCGACCCAGAGCGGTCATCGGATGGACAATTACCAGGCCACGCACGCTTTTCTTGAGCTTGCCCATATCGGCCTGCTCTTTTTTGGTAATCGCACGCTTGTACGGCAGCGCCACCAGCTTCTGCGCTTCTTTGCTCAGCTTCTGGTTACGCACCGCCTGCAGGCGAGCGATTTCGATTTCCAGCTTCTGCCGCTCTTTTTCCAGCTCGGCATATTTTTCCGCTTCGTTGATCAGGTGCAGGCCAGGCATTTCGTGGCGGATAGCGTCCAGACGGTCGCTAAGGCGTTTAATTTCTGCTTTTTCGATTTCTTTCATTTTGACTTACCGTGAATAAAGATGGCTTGCTGGCAAGGATACACGATCCTGAGGGACAGGGCGAAAGGCGGCTATTTTTGGAAGGCTTTTTTTAAGCTGATCCTTGAGATCAGCTCTGTCAGAGAAAGTACCATTGTGGAACGAACGATTTGCATATAGCGCTGACGCTGCATTGCCAACAGTTCAGGATCGCTGCCGTCAACGAAGGTCGGTGTCGGCGGCAGCGCCGTCACGCAGTGCAGCTCGCCAAACGGGCCAAGCATTTCGTCATCGGTGAAGCTGTACTCGTTGCCGTCGTGGTTCAGCTCTTCCCGGAGCGCCATGAGCAGCTCACAGTCTTCGTACTCGGCACGGTTCAACACGCCCAGCCCGTAGATAAGCTTCAGGCGTACCGACAGGTCGCCCAGCGGGCCGTCGCCGTCCAGCAGTGGCTCAACCGCATATTTCACCGCGTAGTCGTCCTTGCGGAACACCTGCAGCACCAGGATATTTACCGCTTCGGTTAACAGCTCGACGGCAGCAATCAGCAGGCTTCTTACGGTTTTGCCGGCATTCAGTCGCTCAAGCACGCGGTTTTCAAAGGCCTGGGTTTCTTCCATTTTTGCCTGCATCACTAAACATGTTTCAGGCGCGGTATCCACCGCGCCTGCATAGGGTTACGCTATGGCGTTATACGCCTTCACCGCCTCAGTCACGGCGTCGCTGTTCGCATCCAGACCGGACACTTCCGCCAGTGCCGCCTGCGGACCTTTCGCTGCCAGCAGCTGTTTCAGCTCCTGCGCCTGCGGGTCCTGCTCGCTGTGGTAATGCATTGCCGCCGCAATCCCTTTGATCAGGTTCACGTGAGGCAAACCGTACTCAATCGTCCCCAGCAGCGGCTTAACCAGGCGGTCACCCGCGCTGAGTTTACGCAGCGGCTGGCGGCCAACGCGTTCCACGTCATCCTTCAGATACGGGTTTTCGAAACGACCGAGGATTTTCTTGATGTACGCGGCATGTTTGTCGGCTTCAAAGCCGTAGCGCTTAATCAGCACAGCACCGCTCTCTTCCATCGCCCCTTTCACTACGGCGCGCACTTTCTCATCAAGAATGGCATCGCGGATAGTCTGATGCCCGGCCAGCTGACCGAGGTACGCGGTTATAGCATGCCCGGTATTCAGCGAGAAGAGCTTGCGCTCGACAAACGCCATAAGATTATCAGTAAGTTCCATGCCAGGTATGTTCGGCAGGTCACCTTTAAACTGGGTTTTATCGACAATCCACTCGCTGAAAGTCTCCACGGTCACTTCCAGCGGATCGTTAGTGGCGGATTCAGACGGCGGAACGATGCGGTCAACCGCAGAATCGACAAAGCCAACGTGCTGCTCTACCCACGCCCACGCGTCAGCAGACAGCGCTTTCTTCACGTGCTCTTTCAGTTGGCTAGTGCCACGCACCATGTTTTCACAGGCGATGATGTTCAGCGGCGTTTCGTTGCCGTTCGCGCGGCGCAGCTCCAGGCCTTTGGCAAGCGTTGGCGCGATGCGCTCCAGCACAACCGGGCCGACGGCGGTGGTGATCAGATCAACCTGAGCGATAAGGGCCACAACGTCGTCGCCGATGCTGCTGACGGCATTCACGTTGGAGACGGTATCAATCTGCTGCTGCTCGCCGACTACGTGAACCTGGTAGCTGTGACGCGCGTTCAGGGCATCCAGAACCACCTGGTTTACGTCGGCAAAAGTCAGCTGCAGACCGGCGTCCGCCAGCAGTTTACCGATAAAGCCACGACCGATATTACCTGCACCAAAATGTAATGCTTTCATTGCGTTAACCTTCCTGATTATTTCACCCGTGAGGGCTGGGGTAAGGATACTGTATGCGAATCCCCTCACCCTAGCCCTCTCCCCAAAGGGGAGAGGGAATAATGCTTTGCACCTGCTGCCCCTCCGGAGTGAGGGGCAGGGTCTTATTTCTTACCGGCCAGCAAATCCAGCACTTCCTGGACGCTGGTGGTGTGCGCCAGGCGCTCAATCACCGACTCATCATCCAGCGCATTGGTCAGGCTGGTGATGACCTGGATGTGCTCGTTATTGCGGGCTGCAATACCGATCACCAGTCGGGCCACATCTTCCGGCTCTTCACCGAAGTGAACGCCTTCAGGGTACTGGCAGAACACTACGCCGGTTTTCAGCACGCGGTCTTTTGCTTCCACGGTGCCGTGAGGAACCGCGATACCTTCGCCCAGGTAGGTCGGGGTCAGTTTCTCGCGCTCAAACATCGCGTCCACGTATTCCGGCTGCACGTAACCGCCGTTCACCAGCTGTTCACCAGCGAAGCGAATCGCTTCTTCTTTGTTGCTGGCTTTCAGGCCGAGGAACACGTTACCCGCGCCCAGCTTGAACACCGCGTCTTCGCTGGAAACAAAGCTGTCTTCCAGGCTATGCATGACTTTTTCTTCTTTCTGACTCAAGTTCTGAGAAGCCACCAGACGCTCAACCAGGTTGGCGTACAGGCTGCTGTCGAGGAAGTTGGTCAGGGAGATATGCTGCGCCTGCGGCACCTGGCGCATCGCACGCTCGGTCAGGTCGCGGTGGGTAATCACCAGGTCAACGTCGTCCGGCAGGCTGTTGATCGCGCAGTTGGTCACGGAGATATTTTTCAGGCCAGCGTCGTTCACTTTCTTACGCAGCACGCCTGCGCCCATGGCGCTGGAGCCCATCCCTGCGTCGCAGGCAACGATGATTTTACGCACGTGGCTCAGGTCGTTAGACAGGCCTGCACCGACCGCCAGCGGCGCTGCGCCACCTTTAGATTCGGCTTTCATTTCCTGCATACGGCGAGCCGCAGCTTCGATGTCGTCTTCTTCTTTCACCTTGCTGGTTTTCAGCAAGATGGCGGAGACCACGAAGGAAACAACCATTGCCGCACAGATGGCCGCGATGTTAGCGAAGTACGCGCCTTTCGGGGTCATCGCCAGCACTGCCAGGATAGAACCAGGGGATGCCGGAGACACCAGGCCGCCATTCAGCACGGTCAGGGTGAACACGCCGGTCATGCCGCCGAGGATAACGGCCAGGATCAGACGTGGGTTCATCAGCACGTACGGGAAGTAAATTTCGTGGATACCGCCCAGGAAGTGGATGATTGCCGCGCCGCCTGCAGACTGCTTGGCGTTACCGCGCCCAAAGAACATGTACGCCAGCAGAACACCCATACCCGGACCCGGGTTCGCTTCAATCAGGAAGAAGATGGATTTGCCCAGTTCGTGGGACTGCTGAATACCCAGCGGCGAGAAGATACCGTGGTTGATGGCGTTGTTCAGGAACAGGATTTTAGCTGGTTCTACGAAGATAGATGCCAGCGGCAGCATGTCGTGCACAACCATGAAGTTAACGCCTGCCGCCAGAACTTTGGACAGGACTTCAACCGCAGGGCCGATGCCGAGGAACGCCAGAATCGCCAGGATCATCCCGATGATACCGGCAGAGAAGTTGTTCACCAGCATTTCAAAGCCGGATTTGATTTTACCGTCGACCCATTTGTCGAAGTGTTTGATTGCCCAGCCGCCCAGAGGACCCGCAATCATTGCGCCGAGGAACATCGGCATATCTGCACCGACGATAACGCCCATGGTAGTAATCGCACCCACCACGCCGCCGCGGTCACCGCCAATCAGGCGACCACCGGTAAAGCCGATCAGCAGCGGCAGCAGGTAAGTGATCATCGGGCCTACCAGCTTCGCTAGCGTTTCGTTTGGCAACCATCCGGTAGGAATAAATAAGGCCGTGATAATACCCCAGGCGATAAACGCCCCGATATTTGGCATAACCATATTGCTGAGGAAACGACCAAAGCTTTGCACTTTGATCTTGATATCGGATGACATACACATACCCCTTGTTGGTGTTCCGCGCTGAAAAGCAGCCCGAGGTTTATTGTTAACGTAGCGGCAGGGTCGCCGGCCTTATGCAGTAAAGTGACGCGAATCTGGCACTGAATCGTTAAGCTGTCCAGCAACCGCCCAATTATGTGATTTAGATCACTAATATCCAGGGATCCACTATCCACATTGAGTGATGACGATCACATAATTGCAGTGTAAAAAAAGTACACCGTGGAATTTTTAACCCTGATTGACCTTTTAATGTGACTAAAATCACATTTTGTTATGGCGTTTTTGTTATTCATTTGTGATCTACTTCACAAAGTATTTTAGGGCAGATTAATCCTAATGTGATCCAGTTAAAATCTGGGCGTTGACAACAAACGGCGGGCAAGAAAGGGATGAAAGTAAATTACAGCGAAGCGGCTGGCAGAAAGCGCGACGTTGAATGCCGCGCTGGAATGAAAAGTTAGTTATCTAAATCCGCGACAATGCCGCGCGCCTGAGAAAACAGCTGCTGGTAATGGGCGTCGCTGTCGCCAATCCCCTCTTCCACGCCGATGGTGTTATAGAGGAACTCAATTTTTGCATCTTCCACACCCAGATACCCCATGGAGCCGTGAATATAATCGGCCATGTTTTTTTCCCAGCCATATTTCGCAAACCCGGCCTGTGAGCCGCCGACCAGCGCCACCCAGCGGATTTTCTTATTTCCCAGCGTGCTACCTGGCCCGTAGCCCAGGCCGTAGTTCCACACGCGATCCAGATAGCCTTTGAGCATGGCCGGGAAGCTGTACCACCACACCGGGAACACCACGACCAGGGTGTCTTTATCTTCTAACTCGCCAAACAAGCGATGAACTTCCGGGGAATACTGTTTCTGCGGGTTGTTCCAGTCCGGCTCATCTTCCATGCCCAGCGCCGGGTTAAAGCCGCTGCGGTACAGATCGAGGGAGGAGACGTTAATGCCGCGTTCGGCCGCCTCGCCCTGAATTTCCTGCACCACCTGCGCGGTTAACGACTCGCTGCGCGGGTGCGCCCAAATAATATACATATTCTCTGATTTCATGGAGTTACCTCAGCCAGTGGGGATGTGCGTTCACTTTACGACCGCTGGATAATTCTGTAAAACGTAGTATTTGAGATGGGTTAATGAAGGATTTTCACTAATGGCGCTAAATTTTACCGACTTCGCGACCTTTATCGCCGTGGCGCGGCACAAAAGCTTTCGCGCCGCAGGGGACGAGCTGGGGCTGTCTCCTTCGGCGATCAGCCACGGCATCAAACAGCTCGAGCAGCGCCTGAAAATTCGGCTGTTCAACCGCACCACCCGCAGCGTCTCGTTGACCGAGGCTGGCAACAACCTCTACGAGCGCCTGCGCCCGGCTTGCGACGAGATTCATACCATTCTCGATGAGGTGAACTCGTTTCGGGACACGCCGATGGGCACCCTCAAAATCAACAGTTCGCGGCTGGCTTCAAGCCTTGTGCTGATGCCGCTGGTCGCCGGGTTTACCGCCCGCTATCCCGACATCAAAGTCGAAGTGACCACCGACGACAGGCTGGTGGACATCGTGAAGCAGGAGTACGACGCCGGGATACGCCTGAGCACCACGGTGGAAAAAGACATGATTGCCGTTCCCATCGGCCCAAAAGCGAAGATTTGCGTCGTTGCCACGCCGGAATACCTGGCGCAAAACCCTGCGCCAATGCACCCGCGCGAGCTAGTTAATCACTGCAGCGTTATCTTCCGATTTCACAGCGGTCGCCCCTATTGCTGGGAGTTTTACGGGCCGGAAGGCAAGCTGGAAGTGACGCCGTGCGGCAACATCATCGTGGACGATCTCGACTCTGAGCTGGAAGCGGTGCTGTGCGGCGCAGGCATCGGCTATCTCTACAAACAACAGGTAGAAGAACACCTGGCAAGCGGCAGGTTGGTTTCAATGCTCGAAGACTGGCTGCCTGAGCTGCCGCCGTTCCAGTTCTATTACCCAAATCGGCAATACATGCCCAGCGCGCTGCGTGCATTCGTTGATTACATAAAAGCGCAGCAGGCGTAGACTTTTTCACCAATGTTGAGTATCTGTTTCATACTTACCTCAAGTTGGCAAAAACGGATAATGTCATGAAACTGATCGGTAATTACACCAGCCCCTATGTACGAAAGATCTCGGTCATCCTGCTTGAAAAAGGCCTCAGTTTTGAATTTATTAACGTCAACCCGTGGGTTGGCGACAGCCCGGCTCCGCAGTACAACCCGCTAGGCAAAGTCCCAACGCTTATTACCGATGAAGGCGAGCGCTGGTTTGATTCGCCAATCATCGCCCAATACCTTGAGCTGCTAAACATTGCGCCAGAGCTCATTCCGCACGACCCAAAAGCGGCGCTGAAAGTACGCCAGCTTGAGGCGCTTTCCGACGGCATTCTGGACGCGGCGTTAACGTCAGTGCGTGAGAAACTGCGCCCGGCGGAACAGCAGTCTGAAGAAGTCCTGGTGCGCCAGCGCGAGAAAATTGGCCGCGCCCTCGATCTGCTTGAGGAATACGCAGCCGACGGTACGCTGACCGCAGAGCCGCTCGATCTGGCCAGTATTTCCGCGGCCTGCGCAGTGGGCTATCTTAATTTCCGCCGCGTTTCACCGGGCTGGTGCGTGAATCGCCCTCACCTGGTCAAGCTGGTAGAACAGCTGTTCCAGCGCGAGAGTTTTGCCCGTACCGAACCGCCCGCGGCATGATCTGCTGCCAGGACAGGGGGCGCTGCCCCCTGTAATATCGCCCACAAATTTCTTAATTCAGCCCTTGCCATGACGACAGCTCAAACACTTTTTAGCCATCTTCCGGCGACCGACCGCCTGCTGCGCGATGCCGCCTTTACCGCCCTGCTTGCCGAGTTCGGCCATACCCGTGTGGTTACCACACTGAGAACGCTGCAAAACGAAGCGCGCGAGCACATCCGCTCAGCACGCAAGCTGCCGGACTGGAGCGAGGACTGGGCGAAGAAAACGCGTAGCGTGCTCGAGGCCAGCCAGCGCAGCGCTCTCCAACCCGTGTTCAACCTGACCGGCACCGTGCTGCACACCAATCTTGGCCGGGCATTACAGGCAGAAGAGGCTATTGCGGCAGTGACGGAGGCCATGCGCTCCGCCGTCACGCTGGAATATTCGCTGGACGACGCCGGGCGCGGCCACCGGGATCGCGCCATCGCCGATCTGCTTTGCGAGCTGACCGGGGCGGAAGATGCCTGCATCGTCAATAACAATGCGGCGGCGGTTCTGTTGATGCTGGCAGCCTGCGCAGACGGCGGTGAAGTGGTGGTTTCGCGCGGCGAACTGGTGGAGATTGGCGGTGCGTTTCGCATCCCAGACGTCATGCGTCAGGCGGGCTGCGGGCTGGTTGAGGTCGGCACCACCAACCGCACACACCTGAAAGATTACCGCGCGGCAGCGGGTGAAAACAGCTCGCTGCTGATGAAGGTTCACACCAGCAATTACCACATTGAAGGTTTCACCAAAGCCGTAAGCGAGGCCGAGCTGGTTACGCTGGGCAATGAACTGAATCTGCCGGTCGTCACTGACCTCGGCAGCGGCTCGCTGGTGGATTTAAGTCAGTGGGGCTTGCCGCCCGAGCCGATGCCGCAGCAGCTGATTGCCGACGGCGTGAGCCTGGTGAGCTTCTCTGGCGACAAACTGCTCGGCGGCCCTCAGGCGGGGATCATCGTCGGCAAAAAAGCGCTGATAGAGCGCATTCAGAGCCACCCGCTGAAGCGCGCACTGCGTGCCGACAAAATGACGCTGGCGGCGCTGGAAGCCACACTGCGGCTGTACCAGCACCCGGAAACGCTGGTTGAACGCCTGCCAACCCTGCGCCTGCTGACCCGCAGCGCCGAAGATATCCACCTGCAGGCCAGCCGCCTGCTGCCCGCATTTGAAGAGCGCTTTGGCGAGCAGTTCGACGTGCGCGTTGAAGCGTGCATGTCGCAAATCGGCAGCGGCTCTTTGCCCGTTGACCGCCTGCCCGGTGCCGCTCTGACCTTCACGCCGAAAGACGGACGTGGCACAACGCTCGCCTCGCTGGCGCAAACTCTGCGCGAGCTGGAAAGGCCGGTGATTGGCCGCGTGGCCGAGGGCCGCCTGTGGCTGGATTTACGCTGCCTCGAAAACGAAGCGCTGCTGCTGGAGGGACTCGCCCAGTGATTATCGCCACCGCCGGGCACGTCGATCACGGCAAAACCACCCTGCTTCAGGCGCTGACTGGCGTGAACGCAGACCGCCTGCCGGAAGAGAAAAAACGCGGCATGACCATCGACCTCGGCTACGCCTACTGGCCGCAGCCGGATGGCCGGGTGATCGGCTTTATCGACGTGCCCGGGCATGAAAAGTTTCTGGCCAACATGCTGGCTGGCGTCGGCGGCATCGATCATGCCCTGCTGGTCATCGCCTGCGATGATGGCGTGATGGCGCAAACCCGCGAACATTTGGCGATTTTACAGCTGACCGGCAACCCGCAGATCACAGTCGCGCTGACTAAATCCGACCGCGTGAGCGACAGCCGCATTGCGGAAGTCCGCGATGAAGTTACCGCATTACTGGGTGATACCCAGACCGCAATCTTTGTAACCGCCGCCACCAGCGGGGAAGGCGTCGAGGCGCTACAGAAGCATCTCAAAGAGCTGGGCGAACGTCCTCATGCCACTGCGCATCGCTTTCGCCTCGCCATCGACCGCGCCTTTACGGTGAAGGGCGCAGGGCTGGTTGTAACCGGCACGGCGCTGAGCGGCGAAGTCAATATCGGCGATTCACTCTGGCTGACGGGCGCAGAAAAACCGATGCGCGTGCGCGGCCTCCACGCTCAAAACCAGCCGGTAACCCGCGCGATGGCCGGGCAGCGCATTGCGCTGAACATCAGCGGTGACGCGGAAAAAACCGACATCAGCCGGGGCGACTGGCTGCTGAGCGACAAACCGCTGCAGCCGGTTGAGCGCGTCATCGTCGAGCTGCAAACGCTGCAGCCGCTCCAGCAATGGCAGCCGCTGCATATTCACCATTCTGCCCGCCACGTGACCGGGCGAGTTTCGCTGCTCGAAGATAATTTGGCCGAGCTGGTGCTGGATGTTCCGCTGTGGCTGGCGGATAACGACCGCCTGGTGCTGCGCGATATCAGCGCGCGTATCACGCTCGCCGGAGCCCGTGCCGTGCTGCTTCATGCGCCACGCCGTGGTAAACGCCAGCCTGCCTTCCTCAGTTGGCTGGGTGAGCTGGCAGAAACCACCGATGACCAGCAAGCGTTGGAATCTCATCTGGCGCGAGGCGCCGTTTTGCTCAACGAATTTAGCTGGGCGCGTCAGTTAACAACGCAAGGGCTTCAGGCCTTACTTGCGAAGCCGGGATACTTGCAGGCGGGCAACGCGCTGTTAAGCCCAGACGTGGCCGCTCTCTGGCAGCAAAAACTGCTCGACGCGCTGGCTCGCTACCACCAGCAACATGACGATCAGCCGGGACCGGGGCGAGAACGCCTGCGCCGTATGGCGTTGCCCGCAGAGGATGAAGGCCTGGTACTGTCGCTCATCGAAAAAATGCGCGGTGAAGGCCTAATAATGAGCCGCCAGGGCTGGCTGCATCTGCCGGGGCATGAACCTGGGTTTTCCTCAGCACAGCAGGCCGTGTGGGATAAAGTCGACGCCCTGTTTGGCGACGAGCCGTGGTGGGTCCGTGACCTGGCCAAAGAAACCGGTGAAGAAGAGCAGGCCATGCGCCAGTTACTAAGATCCGCCGCTCAGCAAGGGCTGGTCACCGCGATTCTGAAAGATCGTTATTACCGGAACGATCGCCTGCAGGCGTTTGCCGATCTGATCCGAGAACTGGATCAAACCCACGGCGCGACCAACGCCGCTGACTTTCGCGATCGGTTGGGCGTGGGCCGCAAACTGGCGATTCAGATTCTGGAGTATTTCGACAAAATTGGCTTCACCCGGCGGCGCGGCAACGACCATCTGCTGCGCGATAAGGCGCTATTTTTAGCTGCGTAATATCCCTTTCAGCGAGAAGAGGTCTGCCCTCTTCTCCCCAGGGAATCCGTGAAGCGTGTCGTAAAGCCGACGCGAAATGGCGAAGAAACAGGCTGCCCGAACTACCCTTGTGAGTGAACCATTACAAGGAGACGGCCATGACAAATAATCCTCCCGATACCCGTATTATTCCCGGCGAGTATGGTTTCCCGCTCAAACTTAAACCCCGTTACGACAACTACATCGGTGGCCAGTGGGTTGCCCCCGTTGGCGGCCAGTACTATGCCAACCTCACCCCGGTAACAGGCCAGCCGCTGTGCGAAATCGCCAGCTCCGGCAAGGCCGACATCGACCTTGCGCTGGATGCTGCCCATGCGGCTAAAAAGGGCTGGGGACAGATGTCCGTGCAGGAGCGCGCGACTATCCTGCTAAAAATTGCCGACCGCATGGAGCAAAACATTGAGCTGCTGGCGACGGCGGAAACCTGGGACAACGGCAAACCGATTCGCGAAACCAGCGCCGCAGACGTGCCGCTGGCTATCGACCACTTTCGCTACTTCGCCTCCTGCATTCGTGCCCAGGAAGGCGGCATCAGCGAGGTGGATAAAGACACCGTGGCCTATCACTTCCACGAACCGCTGGGCGTGGTGGCGCAGATTATCCCGTGGAACTTCCCACTGCTGATGGCGAGCTGGAAAATGGCCCCGGCGCTGGCGGCGGGCAACTGCATCGTCCTGAAGCCTGCGCGACTGACCCCACTCTCCGTGCTGCTGCTGATGGAGCTGGTTGGCGACCTGCTGCCGCCGGGCGTGGTTAACGTGGTGAACGGCGCGGGCGGCGAAATTGGTGAATACCTGGCGACCTCCAAGCGCATCGCCAAGGTGGCGTTTACCGGCTCCACCGAAGTCGGCCAGCAGATCATGCAGTACGCCACCCAAAACATAATCCCGGTCACGCTGGAACTGGGCGGCAAATCCCCGAACATCTTCTTCGCCGACGTAATGGAAGAGGAAGACGCCTTCTTCGACAAAGCGCTGGAAGGCTTTGCGCTGTTCGCCTTCAACCAGGGCGAGGTCTGCACCTGCCCGAGCCGCGCGCTGGTGCAGGAGTCCATCTACGAACGTTTCATTGAACGCGCGATCCGCCGCGTAGAAGCCATTCGCTCCGGCAACCCGCTGGACAGCCGCACCCAGATGGGCGCGCAGGTGTCTCAGGGCCAGATGGAAACCATCCTCAACTACATCGACATCGGCAAGAAAGAAGGTGCGGATGTACTTACTGGCGGGCGCAGAAAAGCGCTGACGGGCGACCTGCAGGCGGGCTACTACCTTGAGCCGACCATCCTGTTCGGTAAAAACAATATGCGTGTGTTCCAGGAGGAAATTTTCGGGCCGGTGCTCGCCGTCACTACGTTTAAAACCGTGGAAGAGGCGCTGGAGCTGGCGAACGACACTGAATACGGTCTGGGCGCGGGCGTCTGGAGCCGCAACGGCAGCCTGGCGTATAAAATGGGGCGCGGCATTCAGGCCGGGCGCGTGTGGACCAACTGTTACCACGCCTACCCGGCGCACGCGGCGTTCGGGGGCTACAAACAGTCCGGGATTGGGCGCGAAACCCATAAGATGATGCTGGAGCATTATCAGCAGACGAAGTGCCTGCTGGTGAGCTATTCCGATAAGCCGCTGGGCCTGTTCTGAGGATTGACCCTCACCCTAACCCTCTCCCTTGAAGGGAGAGGGCCGGGGTGAGGGGAAAATCTAGCGCAGCCGCTCAGGATGCGTATAAACCGTCGCCCGCCCAGGCCGGTTAAAGCCCACCAGCGTGAGATTTGTCCGCTGCGCAACGTCAACCGCTAATGAGGTCGCCGCAGACACCGCGAACAGGATTTCAATGCCGCACATCGCGGCCTTCTGCACCATTTCATAGCTCGCACGGCTCGACACTAGCGCAGCGCCGTTGTGCCACGGGTTACGGCTGCGAACACCGAGCATTTTATCCAGCGCCACATGGCGGCCAATATCTTCGCGTCCGTCGAGGATCTGCCCGTCAGGATCGAGCCATAGCGCCGCATGCGTGCAACCGGTCAGGTCGCCGACGGGCTGGTAGTCACGCATTTTCTTCAGCGCCGCATCCAGGTTTTCCAGGGCAAACGTCTGGGTAAACGGCAGCGGCGGAACCGGGCGGCCAATGTCGTTTAACTGCTCGACGCCGCAAACGCCGCAGCCGGTTCGACCGGCCAGCGCCCGGCGGCGCTCTTTCAGCCCCATAAAGCGGCGGCTGGACAGCTCAATCTGTACTTCAATGCCGTTGCAGGACGGCGACACGTCCATCCCGTAAATCTCCGCGGGGCTTTCGATGATGCCTTCGGACAGAGAAAACCCGAGCGCAAACGCTTCCAGGTCCTTAGGGGAAGCCATCATCACAACGTGTGAAATGCCGTTGTAAACCAGCGCGACAGGGACTTCCTCCGCCAGCCAGTCGGTTTCGGCTACGCTGAGATTGCCCCGATGCCAAAGCTCAATCGTGCGTGCGCCGGAAATCTGTTCCATAAGTTTTTTGTCAGAGTAGCGAAATTTGTTCACTTAGTTTTAACCATTCGAGAACACCCTCAGTACCAATGTGGTATTCTACTTAATACCCCTTCCGGATGAAGGGAAGTAAGCCATCAAAATCTATACTGGTTCTAATTGTGAACCTTTGCGGGTTACCCCGCAAAATAAATCCTAAGCAATGTGAAATGTCGAAATGTAAGGAGCGATCCATGCAGGTCAGCAGAAGGCAGTTCTTTAAGATCTGCGCTGGCGGTATGGCAGGCACCACGGCAGCAGCACTGGGTTTTGCCCCCGGCGCTGCGCTCGCGGAAACCCGGCAGTACAAGCTGCTACGCACCCGTGAAACCCGTAACACCTGCACATACTGCTCCGTGGGCTGTGGGCTATTGATGTATAGCCTCGGCGACGGCGCAAAAAACGCAAAAGCCTCAATTTTCCATATCGAAGGTGACCCGGACCACCCGGTAAACCGCGGCGCGCTGTGCCCGAAAGGGGCCGGTTTGGTGGACTTCATCCACTCCGAAAGCCGCCTGAAAACGCCTTCTTACCGTGCGCCAGGCTCCGATAAATGGCAGCCAATCAGCTGGGACGATGCCTTTGACCGCATCGCGAAGTTGATGAAAGAAGACCGCGACGCCAACTTCATCGAAAAGAACGAACAGGGCACCACGGTCAACCGCTGGCTCTCCACGGGAATGCTATGCGCATCCGCGTCCAGCAACGAAACCGGCTATTTAACCCAGAAATTTACCCGCGCCCTCGGCATGCTTGCCGTGGATAACCAGGCGCGTGTCTGACACGGACCAACGGTAGCAAGTCTTGCTCCAACATTTGGTCGCGGTGCGATGACCAACCACTGGGTTGATATCAAAAACGCCAACCTCGTCGTGGTAATGGGTGGGAATGCGGCAGAAGCGCATCCAGTGGGATTCCGCTGGGCGATGGAAGCCAAAATTCACAACGGCGCGAAGCTGATTGTGATCGATCCTCGCTTTACACGAACCGCTTCGGTGGCGGATTTCTACACGCCTATCCGTTCCGGGACCGACATTGCATTCCTGTCGGGCGTCCTGCTGTACCTGATAAACAACAACAAATTCAATCGCGAGTACGTCGAGTCTTACACCAACGCCAACCTGATTGTGCGTGAGGACTTCGGCTTCGACGACGGCCTGTTCACCGGCTACGACGCGGCCAACCGCAAGTACGACAAAACCACCTGGAACTACGAGCTGGATGAAGAAGGCTTCGCCAAACGCGACCTGACGCTTCAGCACCCGCGCTGCGTGTGGAACCTGCTGAAAGAGCATATTTCCCGCTACACGCCGGACGTGGTCACCAGCATCTGCGGTACGCCGAAGGAAGACTTCCTGAAGGTGTGCGAGTACATCGCCGAAACCAGCGTGGCGGACAAAACCGCGTCGTTCCTGTACGCCCTGGGCTGGACACAGCACTCCATCGGCGCGCAGAACATCCGCACCATGGCGATGATCCAGCTGCTGCTCGGCAACATGGGGATGGCGGGCGGCGGCGTTAACGCCCTGCGCGGCCACTCCAACATTCAGGGTCTGACCGACCTCGGCCTGCTTTCCACCAGCCTGCCGGGTTACATGAACCTGCCAAGCGAAAAACAGGTGGATATCGACAGCTATCTGGCGGCCAACACGCCGAAACCGCTGCTGAAAGGCCAGGTGAACTACTGGGGCAACTACCCGAAATTCTTCGTCTCGATGATGAAAGCCTTCTTTGGCGACAAAGCGACGAAAGAAAACAGCTGGGGCTACGACTGGCTGCCGAAGTGGGACAAAGGCTACGACGTGCTGCAGTACTTCGAGATGATGAGCCAGGGCAAGGTCAACGGCTATCTGTGCCAGGGCTTTAACCCGGTGGCCTCGTTCCCTAACAAGAACAAGGTCGTGGCCTCGCTTTCGAAGCTGAAGTTCCTGGTCACCATTGACCCGCTGAACACCGAAACCTCCAACTTCTGGCAGAACCACGGCGAGATGAACGACGTTGATCCGTCGCAAATCCAGACCGAGGTGTTCCGCCTGCCATCCACCTGCTTCGCGGAAGAGAACGGCTCCATCGTCAACTCCGGGCGCTGGCTGCAGTGGCACTGGAAGGGGGCGGATGCGCCAGGGGAAGCGCTGAACGACGGCGAAATCCTCTCCGGCATCTTCACCCGCCTGCGCCACATGTACGCGCGCGACGGCGGCAAAGTGCCTGAGCAGGTGCTGAACATGACCTGGCAGTACCTGACGCCGGACAACCCGGCCCCGGAAGAAGTGGCCATGGAAAGCAACGGTAAAGCGCTGGCAGAC
Organism: Cedecea sp. B1(4); assembly: GCF_059414925.1. Lineage (NCBI taxonomy): Bacteria > Pseudomonadati > Pseudomonadota > Gammaproteobacteria > Enterobacterales > Enterobacteriaceae > Cedecea > Cedecea sp. B1(4). The sequence goes on from NZ_JCAHMZ010000007.1 coordinate 185,675, forward strand.
CTGACTGACCCGGCCACCGGCGCGGTGCTGGTGAAAAAAGGGCAGCAGCTCAGCTCCTTTGCTCAGCTGCGCGACGACGGGACAACGTCCAGCGGCTGCTGGATCTTCGCCGGAAGCTGGACGCCGGACGGCAACCAGATGGCACGCCGCGACAATGCCGACCCTTCAGGCCTGGGCAACACGCTCGGCTGGGCTTGGGCGTGGCCGCTTAACCGCCGCATTCTGTATAACCGTGCCTCCGCCGATCCGTCGGGTAAACCGTGGGATGAAAAACGCCGTCTGATCTCCTGGGATGGCGCGAAATGGGGCGGCATCGACGTGCCGGACTACAGCACCGCTGCGCCGGACAGCGGCGTCGGGCCGTTTATCATGCAGCCGGAAGGCCTGGGTCGCCTGTTTGCCCTCGACAAGATGGCAGAAGGGCCGTTCCCGGAACACTACGAGCCGTTTGAAACGCCGCTGGGCACCAACCCGCTGCACCCGAACGTGGTCTCCAACCCGGCGGCACGCGTGTTTAAAGATGACCTGGAAGCGATGGGCACGCACGACAAGTTCCCGTATGTCGGCACCACCTATCGTCTGACGGAGCATTTCCACTACTGGACCAAGCACGCGCTGCTGAACGCCATCGCGCAGCCGGAGCAGTTTGTCGAGATTGGCGAGAAGCTGGCCAACAAGCTCGGCATCGCCCACGGCGACACGGTGAAGGTCTCCTCCAACCGCGGCTACATCAAGGCCAAAGCGGTGGTGACCAAGCGTATCCGCACGCTGGACGTTCATGGTCAGAAGGTAGATACCATCGGGATCCCGATTCACTGGGGTTACGAGGGCGTGGCGAAGAAAGGCTTTATCGCCAACACCCTGACGCCGTTTGTCGGGGATGCCAACACGCAAACGCCAGAGTTCAAGGCGTTCCTGGTCAACGTGGAAAAGGTGTAACGGAGACGAATTATGGCTTATCAATCTCAGGACATTATCCGTCGTTCCGCCACTAACGGCTTCACGCCCGCGCCTCAGGCGCGGGATCACCAGCAAGAGGTCGCCAAGCTTATCGACGTCACCACCTGCATCGGCTGTAAGGCCTGCCAGGTGGCGTGCTCGGAGTGGAACGACATCCGTGATGAAGTGGGGCACAACGTCGGGGTGTACGACAACCCGGCGGACCTGACCGCCAAATCCTGGACGGTGATGCGCTTTTCGGAAGTGGAGCAGAACGACAAACTGGAATGGCTGATCCGCAAAGACGGCTGTATGCACTGCGCGGATCCGGGCTGCCTGAAGGCGTGCCCGTCGGAAGGGGCTATTATTCAGTATGCCAACGGCATCGTCGACTTCCAGTCCGAACAGTGCATCGGCTGCGGCTATTGCATTGCAGGCTGCCCGTTCGACGTGCCGCGCCTGAACCCGGATGACAACCGCGTCTACAAATGCACCCTGTGCGTAGACCGCGTCACCGTGGGCCAGGAGCCTGCATGCGTGAAAACCTGTCCGACCGGGGCGATTCATTTCGGCTCGAAAGAGGATATGAAGACCCTCGCCGGGGAGCGCGTGGCGGAACTGAAAACCCGTGGTTATGACAACGCAGGTTTGTACGATCCGGCAGGCGTTGGCGGGACGCACGTGATGTACGTGCTGCACCATGCGGACAAGCCGACGCTGTATCACGGCCTGCCGGAGAACCCGTCCATCAGCCCAACCGTGAAGTTCTGGAAAGGCGTCTGGAAACCGCTGGCCGCCATTGGCTTTGCGGCGACCTTCGCCGCCAGCGTCTTCCACTACGTTGGGGTCGGCCCGAACCGTGCCGATGAAGAGGACGATAATCTGCACCATGACGACGACGAGGTGCGTAAATGAAAAAGCAACCGACCATTCAGCGCTACAGCGCGCCGGAGCGCATCAACCACTGGATCACCGCCTTCTGCTTCGTGCTGGCGGCGGTGAGCGGACTGGGCTTTTTCTTCCCGTCCTTCAACTGGCTGATGGGCATTCTCGGCACGCCGCAGCTGGCGCGCATCCTTCACCCGTTCGTTGGGGTGGTGATGTTCGCCTCCTTCATCATCATGTTTTTCCGTTACTGGCACCACAACCTAATCAATCGGGATGATATCTTTTGGGCGAAGAATATTCGTAAGATCGTCGTCAACGAGGAAGTGGGAGACACCGGGCGCTATAACTTCGGCCAGAAATGCGTGTTCTGGGCGGCGATTATTTTCCTGGTGCTGTTGCTGGCGAGCGGCGTGATTATCTGGCGTCCTTACTTTGCGCCAGTCTTCCCTATTCCGGTTATTCGATTTGCGTTAATGCTGCATTCATTTGCCGCGGTAGCGTTAATTGTGGTTATCATGGTGCATATTTACGCCGCCCTTTGGGTAAAAGGCACCATCACCGCGATGGTGGAGGGCTGGGTTACCACGACGTGGGCGAAGAAACATCACCCGAAATGGTACCGCGAAGTCCGCCAGAAACAGGAAAAGTCATCTGAATGAGTATTCGCATAATCCCGCAAGACCAGCTGGAGAAGAGCGAGAAACGCGCGGCGGAAGTGATTCCGCCGTTATTATTCCCCAGACTCAAAAATCTCTATAACCGCCGCGCTGAACGCCTGCGCGAGCTGGCTGCCAGCAACCCACTGGGCGACTATCTGCGCTTTGCCGCGCTGATTGCCCACGCGCAGGAAGTGGTGCTGTACGACCACCCGCTGGAGATGGATTTAACCGCCCTGATTGCCGAGTCAGCTAAAACCGGCAAGCCGCCGCTGGATATTCACGTCCTGCCGCGCGACCCGCACTGGCAGCGCCTGCTGCAGTCGCTGATTGCCGAGCTGAAGCCAGAAATGGACGGCCCGGCGTTAGCGGTGATTGAAAATCTTGAAAAGGCTTCTTCGCTGGAGCTGGAAGAGATGGCCACCGCGCTGTTCAACGCCGACTTTTCGCTCGTCAGCAGCGACAAGGCACCGTTTATCTGGGCTGCGCTGTCGCTCTACTGGGCGCAAATGGCGACGCTTATCCCCGGCAAAGCCAAAGCCGAATACGGCGAGCAGCGCCAGTTCTGCCCGGTTTGCGGCTCGATTCCGGTTTCCAGCATGGTGCACATCGGCACCACCAATGGCCTGCGCTATCTGCACTGCAACCTGTGCGAAACCGAATGGCACGTGGTGCGCGTGAAGTGCAGCAACTGCGAGCAGACCCGCGACTTAAACTACTGGTCGCTGGACAGCGAACAGGCGGCGATCAAAGCCGAAAGCTGCGGCGACTGCGGCACCTACCTGAAAATTCTCTATCAGGAAAAGGATCCGAAAGTGGAAGCCGTCGCCGACGACCTGGCCTCGCTGGTGCTTGACGCCCGCATGGAGCAAGAAGGCTTCGCCCGCAGCAGCATCAACCCGTTCTTATTCCCTGGCGAAGGGGAATAAAACTGCCCTACCGGCCAGCCTTCACTGGCCGGTTATTTCTTTCCCGGCGATCAGCCGCGCTTGATAAGCTGGGTGATCTGATCGTTTTGGATCTGATGTTCTACGCCCTGCCCATCATAGTAACGCGTCAGTCCGGTCTGCTTATCCACCTCTGGTTTACCCTTAGTGACAATCATTTCCCCGTTTTTGGTCGCCATCACGTAGCTGCTGGAGCAGGCCACAACCGTGAACGCAACCACACTCACCAATACCATCCCGAACAGTTTTTTCATTTTTGCCAACCCTGTATTGTTTTTAGACGCTGGATTGTAGCGGGATGAAATGCAACCAGGTGTTAATGTGTATTGCTAAGGGAGACAGGGTTTAGCCACGGCACCATTCCTTTCGTTGGACATTTTCCATCCAGTAAGAGACGCTGTCCCGGCACACAACAACACTTTGGCAGCCAGCCTAATTCTCCATCAGGATACTTTTATGTCAGTCACAGACCCCGTAATCCGCCAGTTCGAGGCGTACAACGCCCACGACCTCGAGGCTTTCGCAGCCTGCTTTAGCGAGGATTTCACCGCTTACCGCCCACCGGCAGTGACGCCTTCCCTGGCAGGACGAGACGCTCTCAAGGCCTTCTACAAAGATCACCGCTTCAATAACCCTGCCCTGTGCGCAGAAATCATTTCCCGTACCGCAATGGGCAACAAGGTGTTCGACCACGAGAAAATCCACGGCCTGAGCGATGAACCGATTGAAAGCATGGCGGTTTTCGAAGTAGAAAATGGACTGATAAAAACGGCGTGGTTCTTTTTTGGCTGAGCCCTGTCCGCCATAAAGGATAGGTTTACCCGGCCAGTTTGTCGGCATAGGATATGGATATTCATCCAGTAAAAGGACGTTTTATGGCTCTCGAACCCGCTATTGCCCGGCTGGTAGATGACTTTATTGCCGCCGGTCGCCCCTCTTCTCGCCAGCAAAGTTTTGCCGAACGACGGGCGGGCTATATCGCCAGTACCGTGCTGGCCGGTGAAACGGAAACCAGAGTCCAGGTGGAAGATATTTCACTGGAGGGAATGCCGCTGCGGGTCGTTTCCCCACCCAACGCCAGTGGAACACTGCCGACGGTGATTTATTATCACGGCGGCTGCTTTGTCAGCGGTGGGTTTGCTACCCACGATAATCAGCTCCGCCAGTTAGCTTTTCACAGTGGATGCCGGGTCATTGCCGTGGAGTATCGCTTGGCCCCAGAACACACTTACCCTGCCGCCCATGATGATGCCGAACGTGCCGCCATATTAATCAGGCAACATGCGATGAATTTAGGCGTCGATAGCCAGCGTATTACGCTTGCCGGAGACAGCGCGGGCGGGCATATCGCCCTGGTGACTGCCCTGCGCCTGAAAGCCACAGGAGGATGGCTCCCGGCTAGCCTGATGCTGATTTATCCGATGCTCGATACCAGCGCTCAGCTGCCAAGCTACCAGCAGAACGGCGAAGACTATGTTATCACCCGCGACACCTTGCTCAGCGGCTTTGAAGCTTATTTCCCGGGAACGGATGTAATGCACCCGGAAGCCAGCCCGCTGTGGCGCGAGGATTTTGCCGGGCTGCCACCGGTGCATATCATCACCGCCGAATACGATCCCCTGCGCGATGAAGGTGAGCGACTTTATTCACGCCTTACAGAACAAGGTGTTACCGCAAGTTGCCAGCGTTATTTGGGCGTGATCCACGGTTTCTTTCAGCTGGGCGGCATTAGCCAGACGGCGAGAGAGGCCATAAGAGACATCGCGTGGCGAACCGCGTCAACAGGGTGATTCCCAGGCCGTTAGACTGATTTAGTGAATAATTTCACTTTAGGCGCGGGATATATTCTTACTGACCCATTGGGTAGCAGCAGGAAACCCGGTATACTCCGCCCCGCCTCCATGTAGCAATGAAGGCGCGGAAGGTCGTCGTCTCCGGTGAGGCGGCTGGACTTCAACTCCAGTTGGTGCCGCCAGCGGCGCCGGGCAGGTTCGACTCCTGTGACTTTCCGCCAAGTTTAAAATATCAAAAACATCTAAATAAAATAATTGGTTGAGGGTATTAAAATATTTCCACCAAAGCACATTAATGTTTTAGCGTGCAATCTAGTTCATGCAACATTCCAAAAATTCGTAATAATCCTTATTAACTTTCAGCGCGATACAAATCTTATACATCCATAGATGATGCTGGCCACTTTCGGTACGGAAATATTACAGCTCTCTGTTAATCCCGATGTTTAACCTTCTGATCGACAGCCTGCGAGCGCTCCGCTTTGTACGCACAGATTCAGGTCTCGCAATGATCGATAGCCAGTCCGGAAATAATATTCACTAGCCCCTCACCCGACCCTCTTCCTAAAAGGGAGAGGGAAAAATACGCGGCGTCATCAACGCCGTGTTCCCTTCCTGGCGCCTGCCTCACAAAACCCGCTCACAGCGTCTGCCCGTGGTAAATCTGGTAGCCCAAATCAATGGTGTTGTGATTGAGATCTTCATTACCGATCTTATCCAGCAGCATTCTGGCCGCCACCCGGCCAATGTCGAAGCGGGGAGTGATCACACTCGCCAGGCTGGGAATCATCTGGCGCCCCATCTCCAGCCCGTGAAAACCGGCGATCGATATTTGTTCAGGCACGGGCAGGCCGCGCTCCCGGCATAGCAGCAGTGCTCCCATGGCAATATCGTCGTTAGTACAGAAGACTCCGTCCAGGTCAGGGTAAACGGCCAGGGCGTCGCGCATCAGCTGCATACCCAGATGGATGGATGAAATGGCTTTCGGGTTGATGCGCTGGGGCTCCAGCCCGCGCAGCGTCATCGCCTCGCAGTAGCCGCGAAAGCGCTGCTCATCGCGCACGTCATCTTTTGAACCGAGGTAGACGATCCTGCGCCGCTGCCGCTTGTCCAGCATGGTGCCAACCATGTCTAACGCGGCCTGGCGGTTATCAAACCCCACTTCCATATCCAGCCGGTCGCCCTGAATATCCATCAGTTCCACAACCGGGATGGCAGCGGACCGCAAAAACTTCACGGTGCGGAAGGTGTGGTACTTCTCGCAGAGAATAATGCCGTCGATGTTGTAGGAGAGCAGGTTAATCACCGACTCCTCTTCCGACTCGCGGTTGTAGTTATAGTTGGCGATCAGCGTCTGGTAATTCTGCCCGGACGTGACGGACTCAATGCCGGCGAAGAGCTGGTTTTGAAAAGAAGGAATCAATACCCCCAGCGTATAGCTGCGGGCATTAAGCAGCATACCAGGGGCACGATTGGGCACGTAATCAATCTCTTCCATGATTCGGGCGATGCGCAGCCCGGTTTCCTTTGCAACCTTTTTAGGCGAACGGATGTAGCGGCTGACGGTCATCTTCGTCACGCCAGCCAGCGTAGCGATATCCTGCAAAGAAATGCGGTGGTTTCTCATCGGCCCTCTCAATACCGGGGCGCAGCGCGCGCACCCGGTGGCCTGTCGGCGAGTCATACAACGATTTAATGCAAAACGGCATTTATCGTCAATACGCCCAGCAGCCCCATGACTGAGATCAGCGTTTCCATCACGGTCCAGGTGCGCAGCGTTTCCCCCACGCTGAGGTTAAAGTAGCCCTTAAACAGCCAGAATCCCGGGTCGTTAACGTGAGAGGCGATCACGCTCCCCGCCCCGGTCGCCAGCACCATCAGGGCCGGGTCGGCGTGGGTCACGCTGATGATAGGCAGCACCACGCCTGCGGTGGTGATCGCCGCGACGGTCGCCGAACCCAGCGCAATACGCAGCAGGGCCGCCACCGTCCAGCACATTAGCAGCGGCGAGAGCGGCGCGCCGTTCATCAGGTGCGCGATGTACTGCCCTACGCCGCTATCGACCAGCACCTGCTTAAAGGCACCGCCACCGGCGATGATAAACACGATCATCGCGATAGCGCCGATAGAGTCCCCGGCGATGTTCATCACCTGCTCCATGCTGCGCCCTTTGCGCCAACCGAGGGTAAAGGTGGCGATAGTCAGGGCAATAAACAGCGCGACCGCCGGGTTACCAATAAAGTCGAGGAAAGATCTGAGCCCACTTTTTTCAGGCAGCACCACGTTACAAAGCGCGGCAATCGCCATCAGCAGTACCGGCGTGATCGCCACCAGCAGGCTGTTCCAGAAAGAAGGCATTTCCGCCTCGGTGAACACACGCGAGCTGAACAGCCCTTCCGGCGGCTGCTTTTCAAAACGGGTTAACAGCCGGGAGAACAGCGGCCCGGCCACGATAATCGTCGGCAGGCTGATGATCAGCCCGTATAGCAGGGTGGTGCCGAGATTGGCGTTATACATGGTGGCAATCGCGGTCGGCCCCGGGTGCGGCGGCAGAAAGCAGTGCGTGACCGACAGCGCGGCCACCATTGGTACACCCACATACAGCAGCGGCAGGCCGGACGAGGCGACAACGGTGAACACCAGCGGGAGAAGCAGCACGAAGCCGACCTCAAAGAACATCGCCATGCCTACCACCAGGCCGGCAATCATCAGCGCCCACTGCACGCGCTTCGCGCCGAAGGCATCTATCAGGGTCGTGGCGATGCGCTGCGCTGCCCCGGTGTCAGAGATCAGCTTCCCGAGCATCGCCCCAAAGCCAAGGATCATCGCCAACCCGCCCAGGGTGCCGCCGATCCCATTCTGAATGGAGTGCAGAATCGCCTGGGGATCCATCCCTTCCGCAAACCCAACCACCGCAGCCACCAGAACCAGCGCGATAAAGCCGTTCACTTTAAAACCGATCATCAGGACCAGCAGCAGGGCGACGCCTGCGGCAATAATAAGTAATGGCATACGCTTATCTCTTATCAGTGCAAAAAAAGCAGCGCGCAGCGCTGCAGGTTAGTGGTCAGGTCGGGCAGTCAGCGCGTTTAAAAAAGCTGAAAACCAATCGCTTGATTTTCAGCTTTCTGCGGCGAGAGAAGGCCCATACTCTCCACCTTTTATTCGGTCTACTCGCCTTCACTTTTCGGCAGACACTCGCGCCGTTAAACGGCGGCCAGCATTCCGCCATCAACAAACAACAGGTGCCCGTTAACGAAATCTGAAGCTTTTGAAGAGAGGAACACCGCGGCGCCAATCAGCTCCTGCGGGTCACCCCAGCGTGCGGCGGGCGTCCGTTTGCACAGCCAGCCGCTGAACGCTTCGTCATTCACCAGCGCCTGAGTCATTTCCGTTTTGAAGTAGCCCGGGGCGATGCCGTTGACCTGAATGCTGTGGCGGGCCAGCTCAACGCACATGCCCCGGGTCAGCATCTTCACCGCGCCTTTCGAGGCGGCGTAAGGCGTGATCGTGTCGCGCCCCAGCTCACTCTGCATGGAGCAGATATTGATCACCTTCCCGGCCTGGCGTGCCACCATCCGGCGGGTAACCGCCTGCGAAACCAGGAAAACGCCGGTCTGATTCACCGCAATCACATCATTCCAGTCCTGCTCGGGGAACTCGGTAAAGGGATGGCGGCGCTGAATTCCGGCGTTGTTCACCAGCACATCAATCGGGCCTACGTCCTGCTCAATACGCTCCACGGCCACATCGACATCCTGTTTCTGCGTCACGTCGAACGGGGCGCCCACGGCACGGATCCCTTCGTCCCGCAGCTTTTGCACCGCGGCCTCGACCTTAGCTGGCGTGCTGGCGTTGACGATTATCCGCGCCCCGTACTGGCCCAGCCCGGTCGCCATCAGGTACCCGAGCCCCTGCGCGGAGCCGGTAATCAGGATGTTTTTGCCTTTCAGTGAAAAAAGATCGTTCATTGCCTTAATCCTTATTAACAGGCCTCAGAAAACCAGCTGGACTTTCGCGGCCTGGGTTTTATCCCCGGCAAAGATCAGCGCCTGCTCCAGGTCGGTATAGGCATACTCCGCGCTCAGCAACGGCAGCGGGTTAATCACCTTGTTAGCCAGCCAGGAGACGGCCGTATTGAACTCCGTGGTGAAGCGGAAAGAGCCTTTCAGCGCAATCTCTTTGGCGATGAGCATCATCATGGGGAATTCCGGCACTGCGCCGCCCATTCCCACCTGCACCATGGTGCCTTTGGCGCGGGTCACTTCCAGGCAGGTGGTTACCGACGAAGGGTGGCCGGAGACTTCAAAGCTTATGTCGAAGTAGCCTTTTTCCTCTTTCCAGCCGTCCAGGCTGTCGTGCAGCGGGTTCACCAGCGTGTCGGCGCCCATCTGCGCGGCCAGCGAAAGCGAGCGCGGGCTGACATCGGCGCAGACAATTTCTGCCGCTCCCAGCGTTTTTACCGCGCTGGCGACCAGGCAGCCAATCGGCCCTACGCCGGAGATAAACACGCGCTTGCCCTGCAGATCGCCCGCTTCGTGCGCGGCGTGAATGGCCACCGCCAGCGGCTCGGCAAACACCATCACTTTTTCATCCGCTTCAGCGGGATAGGGAACGCACTGCGCGCTGTCGACGGTTTTAAAGCGGGTAAAGCCGCCGTCAACGTGTGGGAAGTACATTGCGCTGCCGAAGAAGCGCATGGTTGTGCATTGATTTTCTTCCTGGCTAAGACAATATTTACAATGACCACAGGGTTTGGATGGATTAATAGCGACCGTCTGCCCTTCATGTAATTCAGGAGAATCGGTATGCACCACCGTGCCAATAACTTCATGGCCTAAAATCATTGGGGCTTTTACGGCAAAGTTGCCGACCTTCCCTTCCTGATAATAATGCAAATCGGACCCGCAAATGCCTCCCCGGGAAATCTTCAGCAACGTCCCTTTATTATTCCACTCAATTTCCTGATGGCTAACGGAAACGGTTTGCTTGCCTGAGATCACACAGGATTCAGTGTTAATTTTCATCAATGCCTCAATAGTCAGCGGGTAAAACTCAGCGCTATTTAAAGGCTTTTACCTGCCAGTAATTGTGATAAAAGTCACACTTAAAGGCTGTTACAGAAGGATGTTACGCATAACGTGACGCACCTTTTAGTTCTTACCGATTGGTGCCAGGGATGGGGTGATGTAATACGGAAAATAAAAAATAGCTTCTGAGAATGCTGGTAAATAAATAAAAAAACATCAATAACTTTTATAAGGAAAATACATGAACGATCTGCAAATAAAATATAACCCATCATTAAAAGCATGAATTATTTATTTACAAAGTAGAATAATATTTTTAATTAACCATGAGAATGAAAGAGATAACCCGGCACTCATCGGCCGGGAATCTGTCAATCACCTTGATTAGGCTCTGCCAAAAAAGAGAGCCTGAATAATTAGCTTCGCTGCAAGAAAATACCCGAGCCATCGGCCTCAACTCGCAGGGCATCGTAATTTTCCGCGCCGGTATAACGAGAGAGTTCCCCGGCATGGTGAGCGTTGGTGCCGGAAATGACAAAGATTTTTGCGCCTGCCGCTTCACCGGCTTGTACACCCGCCAGGGCATCCTCAAACACCAGGCAGTCGGCCGCGTTTACGCCCAATTTTTCCGCCGCCAGCAGGTAGCCCTCCGGGGCGGGTTTACCGAGACGGACGTCTTCCGCCGCAATAATGACTTTGGGTTCAGGCAAACCGGCGGCCTGAATGCGGCGCAGCGCCAGCGCTTTTGGGGCGGAAGTAACAATGGCCCAGCGATCCAGCGGCAGCGCCTGCAAAAACTCTCGCGCGCCGCCGATGGCTTCCACACCATCCACATCGGCGATTTCAGCTTCGGTAATCCGCTGTGCTTCGGCTTCGGCATCCACGCCCGGTAGATTCTGGCGGGCAATCGTCTCCACCGCGCGCACGCCGTGAATGGTGGGCAGGAAAGTGACCGGATCGATGCCGTGGCGCATGGCCCACTCACCCCAGATGCGTTCTGCCACGCGGATGGAGGTCAGAATGGTGCCGTCCATATCAAAGAAGAAGGCCGAAAAGCGCTGGCCGTTAAAAAGAATATCGCCCGTCTGTGCTGTCAATTACGTGCTCTCCACAGGAGTCTGATGGTCTGCGGAGCATCATACATGGGCGTTATTTATTGTTCACCTGGGCAACCACCTTCTCCCTCAAAGGGAGAAGGGAAATACAGATCAACGATTCAACCTGTAAAGCTTACTGACAGGTTCTCTGTATAGATGTCGCCACTGTTCTGATAATCACCACAAATTACATCGGCGGCGTCAGCCCGTTAACCCCGGCGGAAATCCCGCGCGCGACGGCCTGGCCTGTGTCGTCTTTGGTGGCGAACAGCACCACTTTCGCGCCCGGCTTCAGCACGGACTTGTCGGCGGGGCTGATCAGCACCACCGGTACGTCGTCCGGCACCTGCACGGTTTTCTGCTGGCCGTGGAATTTCACCGTCATCGTGCGCCCGTGGCTATTCACCAACGTACCGACCGTGCCGTTGGTCATGGTGTTCACCTGGCCGTTTGCGGACTCAAACGGATTAAACCCTTCCCCGGAACCGCGCAGGCTCGGGGCAAAAACGTGCACTTCCAGCGCCTTCAGCGTGCCGTCAGCCTGCGGCACGGCGGCGGTGCCGATGAAGCTGTCGGGCTTGATGTCGCTCATCTTCGCTTCGCTCACGCCGTTGATGCGGGTTTTGTCCGTCAGGCCAACGGAAAGCTTTTCCCCCTGCCGGGTGGTGATTTGCAGCGAAGAATCATTGACTGCATCAATGGTGCCGCGTACCGGGGTGATGACATTGTCCGCCGCCGCAGCGCCCACGCTCAGCAGCAGCAGGCTTAGGGCCGGGATAAACAAACGAGGCTTGATCATGCTTTCTCCAGGATTCACGTCAGGTTAATAACTGCACTGGAGTAAGATTAACCGCCAAATGAATCCCGGGGGTGAAAGAGTGTGTTCAAACGTTTCCTGACCCACCCGAAACGTGCTCTTTTGCGAAGCGAATAAGGCGTTTAATCAGCGGCGTGCGCTCCCGCTTGCGGTAAAGCATCCAGATAGCCGAGGGGATTTCTGCCCCGGCAATCGGGCGATAGACCACGTCCGGCACGCCGATGGTTTTTGCCATGATCTCCGGGATAACCGCGATGCCATTGCCCAGCGCGATATGCGCCAGCACTTCGGTCAGCGTGCTGGAGCGGATGGCATCATTGAGTACAAACCCGCCCCGGCGGGCAACTTCATGCGAGCCGGAAGTCTGCTCCGGCAAAACAAAGCTTTCCCCAGTCAGTAGAGCGGGGTCGATAGCTTCCGCGCGGGAAGCCAGACGATGGGAAGCGGGCAGCGCCAGGCAAAAACAGTCGCTTTGCACCAACAGATGCCCGACTTCTGACGGCAGCGCGACCGGGGCGCGCACAAACCCAACGTCGATTTTGCCCTCTACCAGCGCCGCCGCCATGCTGTCCATCAGCACTTCTCGCGCGCCAAGTGAAACATCAGGGTATCGCCCCCGAAACGCCCCCATCACCGAGCTAAGCGTCCCCGACCAAAGCGAAGACGCCACGTAGCCGACGCGAATGTAGCCCTGCTCGCCGCGTGCAGCGCTAAGCACACGCTCACGCGTCAGCTCAGCCTGCCGCAGCGTGGCTTCGGCTTCTTCGCGGAAAATCTCCCCGGCCTGGGTTAGCTGTACGCGCCTTTTGGTACGTAAAAATAGCGGGGTGCCAAACTCCCGCTCAAGCTGGCTGATTTGCACCGACAGCGTCGGCGTGGAGATATTCAGCGTCTCTGCCGCCGCGCCAAAATGGAGCGTTCGGGCAACTTCGAGGAAATAACGCAGATGGCGAAGCTCCATATTCAATCCTGATTATTAGGTTTTAACTAATAATAATGCCGAACGTGGAAATTGAATACCGCGCCCCGGATCGCGAAGCTTAAAGCGTGTTCTTCCCGCGTTTTCGGAGCTTTTATGTCTAATGTGCTGGCCGCGCCCGTGGCCAAAAACGACACCACCGTGCTGCTGGTTGCCTCCATGGGCTGCGCGATGACGGTCATCGACACGAATATCGTTGGCGTCGTGCTGCCGACCATCGCCCGCGGGCTGGACGCCACCTTTGCCGATATGGAGTGGGTGATCGGCGCGTACGTGCTGTGCTTCTCTTCCCTTTTGCTGCCCGCCGGTTCCCTGGCGGACCGCTTCGGCAGGCGGCGGGTCTTTTTATTCGGCATCGCGCTGTTTGCTCTGGCTTCTCTGGCCTGCGGAGCGGCAACCACCAGCCTGATACTGAACATTGCCCGGGCGCTGCAGGGCGTGGGATCGGCCTTTTTACTGGCTCCGGCGCTGGCGATCATCGGCCACACCTTCCGCGAACCGCAGGCCAGAGGCCGCGCGTGGGCCATCTGGGGCGGCATGATGGGCATAACCATGGTGCTCGCGCCTTTGGCCGGCGGCATCATCAGCGCCTATTTCGGCTGGCGCTGGGCGTTCTACATCAACATCCCCATTTGCCTGCTGCTGGCAATGGCGGTGCTGCGTACCATTGAAGAGTCCCGTAATCCAGCCGCCGGTAAGCCGGACGTACACGGCATTTCGCTGTTTATCGCCGCCATGTTTTCGCTCACCTGGGCGCTGATCCTCGCCCCCGAGCACGGCTGGGGCAGCCCCGAAGTGATGGGGCGCTTTATCGCCTCAGCCTGGTTCTTTCTGTTCTTTGCGCTGGTCGAACGTTACAAAGCCCAGCCAATGCTCGATCTCCGCTTGTTCCGTTCGATGCCGTTTATTGGCGCGGTGCTGGCCATGTTTACCTACGCGGCTACGGCACAGGTGATGACCTCACTGCTGCCGCTGATGCTGCAAAACGTCGAGGGGAAAACCGCCCTGGCGTCCGGGGTGGGTATGCTGCCGTTCGCGCTCGCCATGCTGTTCTTCCCGATGGTGGCCCGCTGGATGGCACACCGCATGGCCGCCCGCTGGATCTTAGCCGCCGGATTAGGGCTGGTTGGCGTCGGCAACCTGATTATCGCCAGCGGTGTGCTGGCGCAGTGGCCCTGGCTGGTTATCACCGGGATGGCCGTGTTGGGCAGCGGCGGCGGTATTCTTAACGGCGAAACGCAGAAGGCGATTATGGGCACCGTGCCTCACGAACGGGCGGGCATGGCTTCGGGGATCAGCACCACGGCGCGCTTCTCTGGCATTCTGCAAGGTTTTGCGCTGCTGGGGGCCATTCTGGCCGGGCATACGCGTCACGTGCTGACCTCAACGATGCAGGCTAGCAACCTGCCGGTACGCGACAATTTTATTACTCAGGTTGTGGCCGGAGATGTGCAACGCGCCCTTGCGCTGTGGCCGGAGAAACAGGCTCAGACGCTAAGCTCGCTGATCCGCCACAGCTACGCCAGCGGCTTCTCGCTGATGCTGGTTTGCGCCGCGCTGTTCGCTTTCTTCATTGCGCTGGTTGTCGTTTTCACCGTGCGGGATCGCGCCGGGAGTCCGCCCAATGAACGCTAAATATATTGATTTCCAGTTTGCGATTTTCAGCGATGTTCACGCCAATTTACCGGCACTTGAGGCCGTTTTGCAGGACATTGACCGCCACCACATCAACCAAATTTGGTGCCTGGGCGATCTGGTGGATTTTGCGCCGTGGCCGAATGAAGTGATAAAGCTGATTCGCAGCCGCAACATTCCGGTGGTGATGGGCAACCACGACCACCGCGTGGCAATGGACGAGCCGGTCACGCCGCTGGCTAAGCACTCCGTCCACGAACAACAAGCCCGTGAACAGGCGATTGCCTTGAGCAAACGCACGCTAACGGAGGAGAACCGCCGCTGGCTCAGCGCCCTGCCCCGGTCGAGAGCGTTTTACGCCGGGTCGCTCAGAATTCTGCTTGTTCACGCCAGCCCGGATTCTCTGTCCGAGTATGTGCATCGCCAGTTCTCCTGCAGCCAACTGATGAAGTGGCAAACCACGCATCAGTTCGATGTGATGGTTTCCGGGCATACGCACTACGCGGATATTCGAGAATTAGTCCGCAGCGATGGCCGCAGACTAATCGTCGCCAATACCGGTGCCGTCGGGCGAATCAAACCCGGCGAGCCGCAGGCCACCTGGCTGAGGGGGCACTACCGTCACGGGAAGCTAAAACTGGCGGTTCAAGCGGTAAATTATGACGTCGCCGCCGTGGCCCAGGCGATTAAAGACAGCCCCGTGCCTGACTTTTACGCGGAGGAGCTGTATCAACACGGCATGGCCTGTTCACGGGCGCTGTCGGTATTCTGAGCGGCTCACTATTTCGTGATAAGCTGCGCAATATTGGCGACAGATAACGCACATCAATATGTCGATGCGCGATACTGCCTCACTTTCATTGCTTGCCGCTTCAGGAAGAAAAATGGCCTCTAAATATGCACTCGTTCTGCTGGCTCCGCTGCTACTGGCGGCCTGTTCGTCATCGGATAATTCAGGAATAGACCGCCAGGACAGGCAACGGCTGGACGACAGCTTTATGCGCTCCCCGTGGCCCGATCCCTACTACAACAGCCGCTACCTGACGCCGGAACAGCGCCAGGATATCCGGGACCGCATCCGCGCCGACCAGCTGGAAGCCAGAGGCCGCAGGGATAATAGTACCGACAGCGGCGACGGTTTCGGCCAGCCGGTGCATTTCTAAACGGTTGGCACCGTGCCGCCGTCAATAATGTACTCCGTCCCGGTAATTGCAGCGGCACGGTCTGAGGCCAGGAAGGCGATCAGGTTAGCCACTTCCTCTGGTTTTGCCGGGCGGCCAAGCGGGATCCCACCCAGCGAATCCATAATGATTTTTTTACCGCCCTCATAATCCGTTCCCGCTTCTGAGGCCAGACGCTCCGCAAAGCGCACCGAAGCCTCAGTTTCAATCCAGCCCGGCGCCACGCGCAGCACCCGTACGCCCTGCGAGGCCACCTCTTTTGACAGGCTTTTGCTGTAGGCAGAAAGCGCTGCTTTCGCGGCAGCATAAGCGGTGGTGGCCTCCGGTAGCGGTAAAATTCGCTGAATGGAAGAGACGTGAATAATCACGCCGGTACCGCGCGCCGTCATGCCCGGCAACAAAGCACGATCTAACCGAACCGCCGGAAGCAGGTTGAGCGCGAGCTCCTGTTGCCACTGTGCTTCCCCAAGTGCCGCATACCCGCCAGCAGGAGACGATGAACCACCGAGCATGTGCACGACGATATCCACGCCCCCAAGTTGCGTCTGGACGGCTTTTACCAGTTGCTCGCAGCCTTCAGGCGTGGAGAGATCCGCCGCCACAAATGCCCCACCGAGAATCTCTTCAGGCTGATGGCGAGCCACGGTCAATACCTCTGCACCCAGCTCACGGAACAGCGCCACGGTCGCCGCGCCTGCACCTTTGGTGCCGGATGTCACCAGCGCTCTCTTGCCTTTAAGCGTCAAAAAGTCAGTCATCTTATGTTCTCCAAAAAGTCGATTGGCCTGCCGTATCACTACTTTAAGAACGCGGTATAATTTAAACAATTGGGACAAACCGGGATGAAATGATGAAGGAATCAGGACAATGCCACGTATAGCCCTCGGCGATATCGAAGCCGTGCAGGCCATCGCCCGCCGGGGATCTTTCCGCGCGGCGGCTATCGACCTGGGCGTTTCAACCACGGCGCTCAGCCATACCCTGGCAAAATTTGAGGCCGAGCTTGGCGTGCGCCTGTTCAACCGCACCACCCGCAGCGTGTCGCTGACGGAGGCCGGGAGGTTGTTTATCGAGAGAGTTAGCCCGTCTCTTCAGGGGCTGAATGACGCCCTTGAGAGCGTGCGGGCGCACCGCGATACGCCATCCGGCGTGCTGCGCATCAACGCCCCGCCTTTTGCCGCTCGCCAGGTGCTTTCGTCGCTGGTGTTTGAGTTTTTACGCCGCTATCCGGAGATGCAGGTCGATATTGTGACTGAAGGAAAGCTGGTCGATATCGTTGCGGAAGGATTCGATCTTGGCGTGCGCGTGGCCGGGCTGGTACCCGCCGATATGATTGCACTTTCGCTTGGGCACCCCCAACGCTTTGCCGTGGCCGCGTCTCCGGCTTACCTGGCAGAACACGGCACGCCGCTCACCCCGGGCGACTTGCTGAATCACGCCTGTATTCGCGTCCGGCTGCCGGACGGCTCGCTCTACCGCTGGCATCTGGAAAAGCAGGGCGAAGTCGCGCAAGTCGATGTGCGCGGCCCGCTGACCCTGGATGAAGCCTCGCTGGCGCGGGAGGCGGTGCTGGAAGGTGTCGGAATTGGCTTTTTTATGGAGCAAAACGTCGCCGATGAAATTCGCTCCGGCAAGCTGGTGCGCCTGCTGGAAACCTGGACGCCGCCCTTCCCTGGGCTTTGCCTTTACTATTCCGGCAGGCGGCATCCTTCTGCTGGGCTTGCCGCTTTCCTGGCGCTGGCACGGGAAAGTAGTCAGGGAGCTCACCGACCTCCCCGCCACGCTTAGAAGCTGTAGTTTGCCGTCAGCGAGAAGCTGCGCGGGGCGCCATAAACCACATAGTCGGACAGCCAGGATTCATATTCTTTGTCGAACAGGTTATTGATGTTGCCCTGTACGGCAAAGTTTTTTGTCACCTGGTAACGGGTGAAGAGATCCACCAGCGCGTAGCTGCCCTGTTTGATGCGAGTGCTACCGTTCGGGCCGTAGGCATCCTGCCAGGTTTTACTCTGCCAGTTCACGCCGCCGCCCACGGTCACTTCCGGCAGCATCGGCAGCTGGTAGCGGGTGAACAGCTTCATCGTGGTACGCGGTTGGTCCGGGTTTACCGCCTCACCGTTATTGTCGTCCGCCACGTAGCGGGCAGCCCCAAAGGTGAGCTGCCAGTTATCGGTCAGCGCGCCGTTCAGCTCGAACTCAACACCGCGGCTCACGGTGCCATCCACGGATTTATACGCCGTTTCACCAGGGTTACCGTTAACCGGCGTGCCGAGTGACTGGGCCACTTTATCCTGCTCAATGCGGAATACCGCCAGCGAGGTGGTCAGGCGCGTATTAAACCAGTCCGCTTTCACGCCTGCTTCGTAGCTCTTCCCGGTGGTTGGATCGAGGTAATCGCCGTTGACGTCGCGCTTGTCCGTCGGCTGAAAGATGGAGGTGTAGCTGGTGTAGGCCGACCAGGTGTCGTTGATGTCGTAAACCAGACCCGCGTACGGCGTCACGTCATGTTTTTTGCTGCTCAGGCTGGTTTGGGGCGCGGTGGACGGATTGTAGTCCGCGTCCCATTCGGTATAGCGGGCGCCCACAATCAGGTGCAGCGGGTCAGCCAGCGAGAAACGTGCTGCGGTGTAGGCGGCCTGCTGGCGCACCACATCTTTGCTGTAGAGCGAGAAGGCTGACCAGCTTGGATCTGCGACGCTGCTGTAGAAGCTGTCCATCGCTATGCCGCCATATGGCAAGCCGGTGTTCGGCATGGCGTTATCGTAGTGGTTACGCTGGCGGCTGTAGCTGCCGCCGATCATCAGCTCATGCTGGCGGCCAAACAGGTCAAAGCCGCCGCGCACAAACGCATCCACCGAATCCTGTTTACGCTCGCCCCGGTTCCAGCCGCCATAGGCGCTGGTGCCCGCTCCGGTGACTTTATCCGGGAAGCCGGTGACGTACATCAGCTTAGAGTCGAAGTTGGTTTCGGCGTGCAGCGTGTTAATTCGCGCTTCCCAGCCGTTATCAAAGCGCTGGACCAGGTTGGCGAACACTTTGGTGGCGTCTTTGTTGGAGTAAGCCCAGTCCGGCGCGGTGGTGGCGCTGCGGCTAAAGTGCGTCCGGCTGCCGTCGGCATACCAGGTGGGCAGGCCGCCCCAGGTCGGGCTGTCGTCATTGCTTTCCTGGTAGTCGTAGCCGACGGAAAGCGTGGTGGAGTCGGTCAAATCGGCGTCCACTACGCCGTAGATGAATTTCTTGCGGTAATGGCTTTTGTCCAGCCAGGTATCGTTGTCCTGGTAGCCGGTAACCACGCGGCCCCGCACGTTGCCGGACTCGCTCAGCGGCGCGGAAAGATCGGCCACATAGCGCTGCTTGTCCCAGCTACCGTAGCTGGCGGACACGTTGCCTTTAAATTCGCGGCTGTCGGCGTGCTTGCGCACCATGTTGATGTACGCCGATGGATTGCCGCTGCCGCTCATCAGCCCCGCCGCGCCGCGCACTACTTCAATATTTTCAAACACGGCGGTATCCGAGCCGGTATCACCGAAGTCCCAGACGTCGCTCACCTGCGTGGGCATGTCGTCGTAGGCATAGTTGCTGATGAAGAAGCCGCGCGCAAAGTAGGTGGCACGGCTGCTGTCCACCAGCTTGGTGCTGATGCCGGTGGTGTTATCCAGCACCTCGCCGATGGTTTGCAGGTTCTGATCCTGAATACGCTGCTGGCTGATGACGCTGACGGATTGCGGGATATCGCGCGGAACCAGCAGCAGCTTGGTGCCTGTGGTGGTGGTTTTGACGCTGTAATCCTGTTCCTGTCCCGCCAGCGGATTGTCCGCCTGAGTATTCACCGTGATGGTGTCTTCTGCCTGCGCAGAAGGCAGCAGCGCCAGCGCAATGGCCGCCGCCAAGAGTGATGGGCCGCCTGCCCGTAACGTGAACCGATCCCTGGAGAAGTTAACAAATGCCATGTTAAACCCTCATTTTTGTAGTGCTGCGGCGTTTTCCGTGGCCGGCACCTTTTTTTGATTTTTATAAAGACGCGCACGATTAAATGCGGATGAGAAATATACGCATTTGTATTTAACCTGTAAACAAATGTAATTCTCTGAGGGTTAACGACGATTGCACCGTTGCGGGGCAAAAACGGGCATTTGGTGGCAATAAAAATTGCCGCTTTCGCTTTACAAACCAACACGTAAATCTGCTGTTAAAACAGCCTCATCATCTGGCTTATTGCATAGGTTGTGATAGATTCCTCTCGCTTTCAAAACATACACAGCAAAATACGCTGCGAAGCCTCTCTCTTTTTTCAGGTAAACGATCGGACGCCATGAGAAAGTTAGCCAATATCCACCTGCTGATGATGTTGATTCTGCTGGTTGCTGTCGGGCAGATGACACAGACGATTTATATTCCTTCTATTCCCGATATGGCTCATGAAATGGGCGTGCGCAGCGGCGCAATTCAGCGCGTGATGGCGGCCTATTTGTTTACCTACGGCGTGTCTCAGCTGTTTTATGGCCCGCTTTCCGATCGCATTGGCCGCCGCCCGGTGATCCTCGCCGGCATGGTGATTTTTATGCTGGCGACGCTCGGTGCACTGTTTACCACTAATTTGCATATTCTGGTGCTGGCAAGCGCCCTGCAGGGCATGGGCACCGGGGTCGCGGGCGTAATGGCGAGAACCATGCCGCGCGATCTCTACGAAGGCGGTGATTTACGCCAGGCCAACAGCCTGCTGAATATGGGCATTCTGGTGAGTCCGCTGCTGGCACCGGTTATTGGCGGGATGCTGGACAGCGTCTGGGGCTGGCGGGCCTGCTACGGTTTCCTGCTGCTGCTGTGTGCCATTGTCGCGTTTTCTATGTGGCGCTGGCTGCCCGAAACCCGCCCGGCAGACGCCACGCCGCCTCGCCTGATGCGCAGCTACAAAATGCTGCTCGGCAATATCTCCTTCAACTGCTATCTGCTGATGCTGGTCGGTGGCCTGGCGGGCGTGGCGGTGTTTGAAGCCTGCTCCGGCGTACTGATGGGCGGCGTACTCGGCCTGAACGGCGTGGTGGTCAGCATTCTGTTTATTCTGCCCATTCCGGCGGCGTTTTTTGGCTCCTGGTACGCGGGCCGCCAGAACGTGCGTTTCTCCAGCCTGATGTGGCAGGCGGTATTGAGCTGCCTGTTCGCCGGTATTCTGATGTGGATCCCCGGCTGGTTCGGCATCATGAATATCTGGACGTTACTGGTACCTGCGGCGCTGTTCTTCTTCGGCGCAGGCATGCTGTTCCCGCTGGCAACCAGCGGCGCGATGGAGCCGTTCCCGTTCCTCGCCGGTACCGCAGGGGCGCTGGTTGGCGGCCTGCAAAACATCGGCTCCGGCGTGATGGCCTGGTTCTCCGCGCTGATGCCGCAAACCGGGCAATACAGCATCGGAATGCTGATGACCGCGATGGGCGTGCTGATCCTGTGCTGCTGGCTGCCGCTGGCGCAGCGGTTCCAGCATCATGGCGAGACAGTTTAGTTATTTAGCCTCTTTGGCAAGGTTTTTCAGCCAACCAATAAAAGCGTCAATCTTCGGCCATTGTCGGCCAGCAAGCGTCGAAATGTAGTAATGCTGATGGCATTTCAACGTTTTATCCCCAAACGGGGCGATGAGTTCGCCCCGCTCCAGCCGCTTCTGCACCAGCCTTTTTCGTCCCATCGCCACGCCAACGTGGTTCATAGCGGCAATTACCGCCAGGTCAGAGCGATCGAAGCCAATGCCCGTAGAGGCGGGCAGCTCAATGCCAAACTGCTGCGCCCAGCTGTACCACTCGTCGGTGCCGGAATCATTGCTCCACGCCTGCCGGTCATGTAACAACGTGCAGTGGCGCAGCTGAGAAGGCCGGGCATTAAGCTCAAAGCGGCGGGCATATTCAGGGCTGCAAACCGGCAAAATCGCCTCATCCATCAGGAAATGGTGGCTCAGCTGCGAGGACGGCGTATCGTCAAAATAGAGCGCCAGATCGATGCCTGCGCGCTGTAAATTCAGGTTGTCGTTCCCGGTCAGAATGGTTAACGAAATAGCAGGGTAGCGCTGAGTAAAATCTCCCAGCGCGGGCACCAGCCAGCACTGGGCAATCGACGGCCTTGAGTACACGGTCAGCGTGCCGGAGAGTTCCTGATTTTTGATATCCAGAATCTCCTGGTTCAGCGTGCCCAGAGACGATTTCAGCGCCCAGAACACCCGCTTGCCTTCGTGAGTCAGTTCCACTTTACGGTGCGAGCGAACAAAAAGCTGGATCCCCAACTCCTCTTCCAGCTGGTTTATCCGGTGGCTAACCGCGCTGGGGCTGAGTGACAGTTCATCCGCCGCCAGCGCAAAAGATTGATGGCGCGCCGCCACCTCAAAAGTGTACAGCTTCGACAGTTGCCAGCCGTTTAATAACCGATTTCGCCCCTCGCGTGACGTTTCCATCGTGACCTCTCTCTCAATTCAGCCAGCCGAGTTTAAAAAAACTGCCGCCAGCCAGCAGCATTTAGTTGATAAAATTAAAACCTATAGCGCATTTCATCGCTTTATTTCGACGAAAATCACCCTCTTGATCCAATCTACCTCATGTGAAAGGCCAGTTTTATCGTTTGTCAGCCCGGATGGATTTTTATCCAATAGCCCGCAAATGATGCACAGGAGAAGGGCTAATGGGATCGCAAATCTGGGTGGTGGGTACGCTGCTTGCCAGCATAGTGTTAATCGTATTGACCATCGTAAAACTGAAGCTTCATCCTTTCCTCGCGCTGCTGCTGGCGAGCTTTTTCGTCGGCGTGATGATGGGCATGGGCCCGCTGGAGATGGTCAACGCAGTGGAAAGCGGCATCGGCGGCACACTCGGCTTTTTAGCCGCGGTCATCGGGCTGGGGACCATTCTGGGAAAAATGATGGAAGTCTCCGGCGCCGCCGAACGCATTGGCCTGGCGCTGCAGCGATGCCGCTGGCTTTCCGCCGACGTGATTATGGTACTGGTCGGCCTGATTTGCGGCATTACGTTGTTCGTTGAGGTTGGCGTGGTGCTACTGATCCCGCTGGCCTTTTCCATCGCCAAAAAGACCCGCACGTCTTTGCTGAAGCTGGCCATCCCGCTGTGTACCGCGCTGATGGCCGTTCACTGCGTGGTACCCCCGCACCCGGCGGCGCTGTTCGTGACCAATAAGCTCGGCGCCGATGTAGGCACCGTGATTGTGTATGGCTTAGCGGTGGGTCTGCTGGCGTCTCTGGTGGGTGGCCCGCTCTTTCTGAAATGCCTGGGCAAGCGTCTGCCGTTTAAATCCGTTCCCGCCGAATTTTCATATCTGCAAACGCGCGATGCGGCTTCTCTACCGTCTTTGAGCGCCACGCTGTTTACCGTGCTGCTACCCATTGGCCTGATGCTGGCGAAGACGCTCGCTGAGCTGAACATGAGCCCGGGCAGCACGGCTTATACCGCGCTGGAGTTTATCGGCAACCCGATTACCGCCATGTTTATCGCCGTTTTCGTGGCCTATTATCTGCTGGGCCTGCGTCAGAACATGGGTATCGCTACGCTGCTGAGCCACACCGAAACTGGCTTTGGCTCCATCGCGAATATCCTGATGATCATCGGAGCCGGTGGCGCGTTTAACGCCATTCTCAAGGCAAGCGGTATGGCAGACAGCCTGGCGCTGAGCCTTTCCAGCCTGCATATGCATCCGATCCTGCTGGCCTGGCTGGTTGCCCTTATCCTTCACGCCGCCGTGGGCTCCGCTACCGTGGCGATGATGGGAGCCACCGCTATCGTTGCCCCTCTGCTGCCGCTCTATCCCAACGTCAGCCCCGAGATTGTTACGCTCGCCATCGGCTCTGGCGCTATCGGCTGCACCATTGTGACGGATTCGCTGTTCTGGCTGGTGAAGCAGTACTGCGGCGCGACGCTCCATGAAACCTTTAAGTACTACACCACGGCGACATTCATCGCTTCTTTAGTTGCACTGGTCGGCACATTCCTGCTTTCCTTTATCATCTGAGCGCCAGGAGGCTCGTTATGAAATCGACAGAATTACACGCGTTAACCGAAAAATTTCCGCTGCTCAGCGAGCTTACCGCCCTGAACGAAACGGCCTGGTTTAATCCGGGAGCCACCTCCCTTGCCGAAGGCTTACCGCATGTTGGCCTGACTGAGCAGGACGTTAAAGAGGCGCACGCCAGGCTGGCTCGTTTTGCGCCTTATCTGGCCAAAGCATTCCCGGAAACCGCCGCAACCGGTGGGATTATCGAGTCAGAGCTGGCCGTCATTCCGGCGATGCAAAAGCGCCTGGAAAAAGAAAATGGGCAGAGGCTCTTCGGTAAACTGTGGCTGAAAAAAGACAGCCATCTGCCTATTTCTGGCTCGATTAAGGCTCGCGGGGGCATTTATGAAGTCCTGACTCACGCGGAAAAACTGGCTACCGAGGCAGGGCTACTGAGTCCTGAAGATGACTACAGCAAGTTGCTGTCTCCTGAATTACGTGAGTTTTTCAGCCGTTATAGCATCGCCGTTGGCTCTACCGGCAACCTGGGTCTGTCGATTGGGATCATCAGCGCCCGAATTGGCTTCCGCGTCACGGTGCATATGTCCGCCGACGCCCGCGAATGGAAAAAAGCTAAACTGCGCAGCCACGGCGTGGAGGTGGTTGAATACGCCGAAGATTACGGGGTTGCCGTTGAGCAGGGGCGGAAAGCCGCCGAGGCGGACGCCAACTGTTTCTTTATTGATGATGAAAACTCCCGCACGCTGTTCCTGGGTTACGCCGTTGCCGGGCAAAGGCTGAAAGACCAATTCTCACGGCAGGCGATTACCGTTGATGAGCAACATCCTTTGTTCGTCTACCTGCCCTGCGGCGTCGGCGGCGGCCCCGGTGGCGTAGCCTTTGGGCTGAAGCTGGCCTTCGGCGATCACGTTCATTGTATTTTTGCCGAGCCAACCCACTCCCCCTGCATGCTATTGGGCGTTTACACGGGCCTGCACGATGCGCTTTCCGTTCAGGATATCGGGATTGATAACCTCACGGCCGCCGACGGCCTGGCCGTGGGGCGGGCTTCCGGCTTTGTCGGCAGAGCGATGCAAAGGCTGCTGGATGGCTTCTATACCGTGGACGATCAAACGCTGTACAACATGCTAGGCTGGCTGGCAGAAGAGGAAAATATTCGCCTGGAACCCTCGGCTCTGGCCGGCATGGCCGGGCCGCAGCACGTGTGTTCGGCGGTGCCTTATCATGAGATGCAGGGCTTCAGCGCCCAACACCTTGATAACGCGACGCATCTGGTCTGGGCCACCGGGGGCGGTATGGTTCCTGAGGCTGAGATGGCGCAGTATTTAGCGAAGGCTCGCTGATCTTTCCCCTCACCCCAGCCCTCTCCCCAAAGGGGAGAGGGAGAAAACCCCGGCATATTTTGCTCCCGATCGGCCCCTCTCCCTTCCAGGGAGAGGATTAGGGTGAGGGTCACCTTCCCCGTCATATTTTTGTCATTTAGTTACCTTACTCTCACTTCCGGTTTAATTATTTGATCAATCTACGCGCGTAGATACACTGCGAGAAATGATTAAAAATGGCATCTTCGCCAACAGATAACGTTCGATCTCTGTGAGAACTCTAATGACGACAAGCACTTTCTCCCCTCCTCCGGCCTCGGCGCAACACGCGGCAGAAGAGCGTCTGGCCACGGCGGAAGGTAAACGTGATTTTATTCGCGCCACCTTCTCCTGCTGGCTCGGTACCACGATGGAATACGCGGACTTCGCGCTTTATGGCCTGGCGGCCGGGATCATCTTTGGCGATGTGTTCTTCCCGGATGCCACGCCCGTCATGGCGCTGCTCTCCAGCTTTGCCGCTTACTCCGTGGGCTTTGTTGCCCGGCCAATAGGCGCCCTGCTGTTTGGCTGGCTGGGCGACCGCTACGGCAGAAAAATGGTGATGATCATTACCATTGCGCTAATGGGCTGCTCCACTACGCTTATTGGCCTGATCCCAGGCTACGCGCAAATTGGCGTCTGGGCGCCAACCTGCCTTGTGATTCTGCGTTTTGCCCAGGGGCTTGGCGCGGGTGCGGAGCTGT
The DNA here is from genome assembly GCF_059414925.1 of Cedecea sp. B1(4). Lineage (NCBI taxonomy): Bacteria > Pseudomonadati > Pseudomonadota > Gammaproteobacteria > Enterobacterales > Enterobacteriaceae > Cedecea > Cedecea sp. B1(4). The sequence goes on from NZ_JCAHMZ010000007.1 coordinate 211,700, forward strand.
CCGGCGGTACCGTCATGCTGGGTGAATATGCGCCAGTGAAACGTCGTGGCCTGGTGTCATCCATTATCGGGCTGGGCTCCAACAGCGGCACGCTGCTGGCTTCTCTGACCTGGCTATTGGTGCTGCAGATGGATAAAGAGACGCTGCTTGCCTGGGGCTGGCGTATTCCGTTCCTGTGCAGCATGTTGATTGCCGCTGTTGCCCTGATTATTCGCCAGCATCTGCGTGAAACCCCGGTGTTTGAGCGCCAAAAAGCGCTGCTGGAAGCTGAGCGTAAACAGGTGCGGGAAAAGGGGCTGGCCGAGCAGCAGAAAGATCCACGCAGCTTCTGGCAGCGGACCCGCGCCTTCTGGACCATGGTCGGGCTACGCATTGGTGAAAACGGCCCTTCTTATCTCGCCCAGGGTTTTATCATTGGCTACGTTGCCAAAGTGCTGGCGGTGGATAAATCCGTCCCCACGCTGGCGGTGCTGATCGCCTCGGTGCTGGGCTTCGCCATTATTCCTTTTGCTGGCTGGCTCTCCGACCGCTTTGGCCGCCGGATCGTTTACCGCTGGTTCTGCCTGCTGCTGATTATCTACGCGTTCCCGGCCTTTATGCTGCTGGACTCTCGCGAGCCGATGATCGTTATTCCAACCATTGTTGTCGGCATGGGGCTGGCTTCGCTGGGCATTTTCGGTGTGCAGGCCGCCTGGGGCGTGGAGCTTTTCGGCGTGACAAACCGCTATACCAAGATGGCGTTTGCCAAAGAGCTGGGGTCGATGCTTTCCGGCGGAACTGCACCGCTGATTGCCGCCGCGCTGCTCTCCTGGACCGGGCACTGGTGGCCTATCGCGCTCTACTTTGCAGTGATGGCGGGCATCGGGCTGGTGACCACCTTCTTTGCACCTGAGACCCGAGGTCGCGACCTTAATCTGCCGGAAGACGCTATTTGATTTGTCACAGAGTTGACGGCGATTTTTACGGAGCAAAGCTTTATGCTGTGGCTCCGTTTATCGCCCGCCAGCCAAATAAAGCAGGTATTCAGTGACTAAGCCTCAAGTACACCGCGTTACCCGCGCTGAAGTCGCCAAAGAAGCAGGGACGTCCGTCGCGGTCGTCAGCTACGTGATTAACAACGGCCCGCGTCCGGTCGCGCAGGCGACGCGTGAGCGCGTGCTCGCCGCCATCAAGAAAACCGGCTACCGCCCGAACGGCATTGCCAGGGCTTTGGCCAGCGGCACCACGCGCACCTACGGTTTAGTCGTGCCCAATATTGCCAACCCGTTTATCTCGTCCATGGCGCACGCGCTCCAGCAGGAGGCTTTTGCCGATGGCCGGGTCTTGCTGCTTGGCGATTCCGGCGATGACCGCGCCCGCGAGCTGGAGCTTATCAATAACCTGCTACACCGCCAGGTGGACGGGCTGATTTATACCAGCGTCGACAGGCATCCTTACATCGATCTTATCCAGGCCAGCGGCACGCCATGCGTGATGCTGGACAGGGTTGAGCCGGAGCTGAACGTTTGCTCGATTCAGGTTAACGAGCAGCACGCCGCACGGCGCGCAACCCGTCATCTGATTGAGCACGGCTATCGCGATATCGCCATTATTTGCGGGCCACAGGAGATGCTAAACACTCAGGATCGCATCAGCGGCTGGCGGCTGGCGCTGGAAGAAGCGGGCCTTGCCGTCCGCTCGGAATGGATTTTTTCAACGGATTACACCCGCCAGGGCGGCTACGATGCCACAAAGCAAATGCTGGCTGGCGAATTGCCTCGCGCGCTGTTTGCCACCAACGAACAACAGGCCTTTGGCTGCCTGAGAGCACTATCTGAACACGGGCTTTCCGCGCCGAAAGACCTCGCCCTGGTGTGCTTCAACGGCACCCTGGAATCGGCCTTCAACGTTCCCTCTTTGACGACGGTTCGCCAGCCCGTCACGAAAATGGCAAAAAAGGCCATCGAAATGCTGAAAAAGTGGGACGGGCAGCCGCATAAATACGAATTTGATTTTGAGCTGGAGATTGGCGAGTCCTGCGGCTGCCACTCCCTCACCACAGCAGGAAGTTATAAGTAACATGAAGCGTTTAATTATCGATTGCGATCCGGGTAACGGCGTTGCCGGGGCTAACGTAGACGACGGTCTGGCCCTTGCCCTGGCGCTGGCGGCGCCGGAGATTTCTCTGGAGCTTATTACCACCGTGTCCGGCAATACGCCAAGCGAAGTGGGCTACGCCGTCGCCTCTGATTTAGTCGCTCGCCTGGGCATGGCCGTTGAGGTCGCCCGCGGCGCTTCGCGTGCGCTGATCGAGCCTTCAGCACCGTGGCGGGAACATCTGGATCACAAAGTCGATAAAGTGGGTCTGCGCCACCTGTGGATGAACGTTACTGCCCCGCAAATGCTGGCCGAAGTGGCCCCGCTGGCGGTGCATAAGATGGGCGAACTTATCTGTACAAATCCCGGTGAAATCACGCTGATAGCTATCGGCCCGTTGACCAATGTGGCGCTAGCTTTGCAGCTTTACCCGCAGATGGCGAGCGCGGTAAAAGAGATTGTCATCATGGGCGGCGTATTTAACGTTGATGGCTACCTGAAGGATACCAACTTCGGCGTTGACCCGGAGGCCGCACACGCCGTGCTGACCAGCGGCGCAAACATCGTTCTGGTACCGATGGACGTCACCACCCAAACAATGATGACTCACCAGGATTTAGATGCGCTGGCCACCTGCGATAACCGCCTGAGCCGTTTTCTCGTGGACACCATTCGCCCGTGGATGGATTTTTCCATGCAGACCCGCCACTTACCGGGCTGCTGGATCCACGACGTGCTGACCGTTGCCTGGCTGCTTGAGCCCGAGCTGGTGAGCTGGGCGGAGGATTATGTGGATGTGTCGCTGAGCGGGCTGAGCCGCGGCAGAACATTGCGGTATGGCCCGGAACATTTGCGGCTGGCGGTGAACGTTGACGCGCCGCAGGGCAAGCCGGTGAAGCTGCTGCAAACCGTGGATAACCAGAAGCTGCTGGCGCTTATCGACAGGCATATCCGCCAGTTTGCATAGACAATAAAAAGGGCGCTTAAGCGCCCTTTTTTACAGAACCTTGCTGAGGAAGGCCTGAGTTCGCGGGTTTTGCGGCGCGCTAAAGATCTGCGCCGGCACGCCCTGTTCCTGAATCACACCCTGGTCAATGAAGATCACCCGGTCCGCCACTTCGCGGGCAAAGCCCATTTCGTGGGTTACGATAATCATCGTCATCCCTTCCTGCGCCAGCTGTTTCATCACCGCCAGCACTTCACCAACAAGCTCAGGATCCAGCGCTGAAGTTGGCTCGTCGAACAGAATTATCGACGGCTCCATCGCCAGCGCACGGGCAATCGCCACGCGCTGCTGCTGGCCACCGGATAGGCTCGAAGGCCAGGCGTCGATTTTGTCCAGCAGGCCGACCTTTTGCAGCAGCTTTTCGGCGCGGTTTACCGCTTCCGCTTTGGACAACCCTTTCAGCGACATGGGTGCCATGATCAGGTTTTCCAGCACCGTCATGTGCGGGAACAGGTTAAAACGCTGGAACACCATGCCCACGCCTTCGCGCAGCGTGTTGAGATTAGTTTTTGGGTCGTGTACCGCAAAACCGTTGACTACGACTTCGCCGCCGTCCGGTTTTTCCAGCGCGTTCAGGCAGCGCAGAAACGTACTTTTGCCGGAGCCGGAAGGGCCAATCACGCAAACCACTTCCTGAGGCGCAATATCGCAGGAGATACCGCGCAGCACGTGAGTTTTGCCAAACTGTTTCTGTAAATCCTTAACGTGAATCACTTTTGCCAAACCTCTTTTCCATATGTTGCACCAGCAGCGAAAGCAGGAACGTCAGCACCCAGTACACCACGGAGATGGTCAGGTACGGTTCCCAGTAAGTCGCATAAGCGCCGGAAACGGTACGCGCCGCGTAGGCCAGGTCGGCGAGACCGATGGCGGATGCCAGCGACGAGTCTTTCACAATGGCAATCGCGTTGTTGCCCAGCGGCGGCAGGATGCGGCGGAACGCCTGCGGCAGGATAACCTTACGCATCGTTTTGCCCCAGCCCATACCCAGCGCGCGTGACGCTTCCATCTGCCCTTTGTCGATGGACTGAATACCGGCGCGGAAAATCTCGGACACATAGGCCCCGGCGTTAAGGGTGATCGCCACCACGCAGGAGAGAAATGCGCCGTATTCTGAGCGAAGGTCGCGGGCGAAGTCCACGGACATCATCCCACTGGTGATCATGATCCCGTCGCGCGGATTAATAAACAGCGGCACCAGCGCAAAGTGAACCACCATGATCTGCACGAACAGAGGCGTGCCGCGAAACGCGCTGACGTAAACGCGCACTGGCCACTGCACGGCATAACGCAGCACGTGCTTCCACGGGCCGTCATCGGCGTGAGCCATACGCCCAAGCCCCAGCAGCAGCCCCCAGGTCGTGCCTAAAATCACGCAGATAATGGTGCACTTGATGGTCATCAGCGCGCCCTGCATAAACAACGGCGCGTATTCTGAGATTATCTCCCAGCGAAATCCGGTCATACCTGTCCTTTTTGGGGCCGGAGCGGCCCCGATTGATAATTACTCTGCCGGGAGGGTTGGAACGTTGTTGTCAAACCAGGTGGCGTAAATTTTAGCGTAGGTGCCGTCGGCGATGATTTTCTTCAGGCCGGCGTCGATTTTGCCTTTCAGCTCGGTATTACCTTTGGCAACCGCGATGCCGAAGTACTGACGCTCAAACTTGCTGTCCGGCACCAGCTTCAGCGGTTTTTCCGGGTGGGATTTGATGTAGTACTTCACCACGCCCACGTCGCCCACGGCGGCGTCGATACCGTCTTCAGTCAGTTCCTGCAGCATCAGCGGCGTGTTGTCAAAGCGCTTGATGTCGGTGCTGTTTTTACCCAGAACGTCGGACACCACAATGTCGCCGGTGCTGGAATTAACCACGCCCACTTTTTTGCCTTTCAGCGAGGTAACAGAATCTACTTTAGAGTCGGTCGGCACCACGATGGATTGCTCTGCCGGGAAGTACGGCGTGGAGAAATCGACCATCGCTTTACGCTTGTCGGTGATGGTGATACCGGAAATGATGATGTCGCGATCGCCGGAGTTCAGCGTGGCGAAGATACCTTCCCACGGCGTGTTAACCAGCTTGATATCAAACCCTTCAGCTTTAGCGATGGCTTTGATGATGTCGATATCGAAACCTTCCAGCTGTTTCTGGCTGTTTTCGTATTCAAACGGGCGGTAGGTGCCGCCGGAACCCACAACGTAGGTCTGCGCCAGCGCCTGAGCAGAACTGAACAATGCCGCGAGCAAACACCCGCCAGCCACTACTGATTTCATCACTTTAGTAAACATAGAAGCCCCTGGATATATGATGTTTTTATGCAGTTAATTTGCATAAAAATACATAATTACCCGAAATGCAGCAACAGATAATTCACGCTGAGTGATAATTACTGACACTGAGGCTTCAGAATAGCGTCCAGCAACGGCGCCATATCAGGCCGCCAGGCGCCCTCTTCCCCATCGTAGAATTTTTCATCACCGTTGACTGCATACGGAATCTGCGCTTTTTGTAATTCACAGGCGACAAACGTCGCCATCGCAACCTGCTGATCGACCGGTAATTTACTGCCAGGAGACCAGTTCCCGACCCAGGAAAGATGGCCGGTTTTCTGCTGCCAGTGCACGGCGGTTTCGATGCGGGCATGGATAGCCGCTTTTTCCGCATCCGTCCCCGTCGTCCACTGGTTTTTTCCGTTCCAGGTTTTGCCGTTCCAGTTTTTTGGGCCGCCCGGCATCAGGTGCCAGTCAGCCATGACCAGTCCGTGTCGGGATTCAGGAATTTTAAGCGTGGCCAGCGCTTCCGGGGAGGCGTGGTTGCGTGGCGCAACAAAGATATGGCGCTGAGGGCTGATTTTATGAATCGCCTTCACGGTCTTGTCATAAATCTGGTTGAGCAACTGAGGGTTGGCGCTGAGTTTCTCCTCTGGCTGCCCGATAATATCGAACACCAGCGAGTCGTCATTTTTGGCAAAAAAGCGCGCCACGGTCGTCCACCACTCCACAATATCTTCCGCATTTTCAGCGGTCGGCTTCGCTTTCAGCTCCGCAGCCCGGTAGCTGATCACCGGCACGATATGGTACTGCTCGCAGGCATCAACGATGCGCCGTAAATGCACCAGTTTCTGATGGGTTATCGGCCCGGCAACGCGAATGCGGACATGGCCAAAGCCTCGCTGCTGAAAGTCACGCACCGCCAGAGGGTCAAATTCGCGGATGCCTCGCTCTGTTAACGCCCAGTCAACGTTTATTCCCACCCCAAGCTGGCTGGTCCAGGTGGGCGGCAAAATATCCTGCTGCTGCGCAAACGAACTGGCACAGAAAGAGAGGGCAACCAGAATAAGAGTTGGCTTTAACATCGGCGGCACGTTACTTAGCGAAGGAAAACTAATATTTAGCATGCTTTTCCCGTTTGCGGGGAGTGAGGATTGCAATAAAAAATTAATCGTGATGCCGAGTGTGAAGGATTGCCAAAGCGAACTACTCGTCGCTAAGCACAATGCCGAGCTTGTCCGCCATCTTCACAATCTCTTCAACCACTTCTGGCGTTGAAAATATCCCACTAGCTTCACGCTGCAACGCTAAATCCTCAGGACGAGTTCTGTCGCCATAAAAAAAGCGCGACGCCTCCGCCGCGCTTGATAATAGCCCAAGAAAATTTATTTCAATTCAGGCCAGTAGTCTTTGTTCGCTTCAATCAAGTCATCAAGAATCGCTTTGGCAACGGAGGCGCTCGGCACGGTTTTCGACAGGGTGATCGCCTGCCACAGTTTCTGATAAGAGCGGTGCTCCCAGGCATCCACGACCAGTTTTTCAACGGCGACCTGTTGGCTCATCAATCCTTTCTGGAACTGAGGGATATTCCCCACGACCAGCGGCTCCGGCCCGTCTTTGCCCACCAGACAAGGAATTTCCACCATAGCTTCCGGGTCGAAGTTATTGATTGCCCCGTTATTCGGCACAATCAGCAGCATCCGCTCCTGGGTATTAAAGGCAATTGCCGTTGCAAGATCGACGATGTAAGAGGCATGTTCGTCAATTTCCAGCTCACCTGCAGAGGATCTCCCGGCGCTAATAATGGCGTTGCAGGAACCAAACACGTGCTTCTCGCGGTGATCCATTACCTCATTCGCCCTGGTGCGCTCCGGGTTGGAGTGCTGCACCACGTAATCCGGATACAAATAGTATTTCAGGTAAGTGTTCGGCAGCGTGTCCTGATCAAGCGCCCACACATCTTTTGCTTTGGCAAAAGTGTCGTTCCAGCTTGCTTCGGTGCCATGCTCATCTTTTGGCGGCACATAGCCATATTTAGCCACATGTTCGCGAATTTTCGGCATCAAGTCATTGCCGTCTTTATCTTCTACGTGGGTCCACCAGCCAAAGTGGTTCAGGCCGTAGTAACGCACCTTCATCTCTTTGCGATCCTTCAGGCCCACAATCTGCGCCATGCGGCTTTCGATGCCGATAGGCATATCGCAGATATTCAGGATTTTTGAGTCTGGACGCAGGCGGCGGGTCGCTTCCGCCACAATGGCTGCCGGGTTGGAGTAGTTCAACATCCAGGCGTTCGGCGAATATTTTTCCATATAATCCACCAGCTCCAGCACGCCGCCGATGGAGCGCATGCCGTAGGCTATCCCGCCCGGGCCGCAGGTTTCCTGGCCGAGTACGCCGTGGCGAAGCGGGATTTTCTCGTCTTTTTCACGCATCGGATATTTGCCCACGCGAATGTGCGCCATCACAAAATCCACGTCACTGAACGCTTCCTGCGGGTCGGTGGTATAGCTGAAGTCGATATCCGGGGCCTGCTCTTTCAGGATGATTTTGCAGGCTTCGGCGATAGTTTCCTGGCGTGCGCCGTCGTTATCGTAGAATTTCAGCGCCCGCAGCGGGAAACGGGTCTGGTTAGCCAACAGCATCAGCACGATGCCAGGGGTAAAAGTACTGCCGCCACCTGCTACAACTACCGAGAATTTTTTCATGATACTGCCTCCGTCATGGATGGGTGTTCGTCTGAAGTTTGCTCTTTGATAAGGGTTTCAATCTGGTCGCGAATTTGTGGGACATGCAGCCCGACAATCACCTGAATGCCATTGCCGCTGCGCACCACGCCGTGGGCGCCAAGGGCTTTGAACACTTCGTCGGCTTCGGTCAGAGCCATGTCACCGAGCGTGATACGCAAACGCGTCGCGCAGTTGTTCAGGCTGGCGATATTCGCCGCGCCGCCGAGCGCCTGCAGGAAGCCATGCGCCTGCCCATGCTTTGCATCCTGACTGACTGCCGCACTGGTTTGCTGCCGTGCCGCCTGGTAGTCGGCCTTGCTGTAGAGTTTGATCTCGCTATCTTCCCGGCCCGGCGTTTTCAGGTTGAAACGCAGAATCAGGGCGCGGAAAACCACGAAGTAGACGCCGGTAAAGGCGATGCCGATGCCTATCTGGGTAAAGACCATCGAGGCGTGGTTATGGAACATGGGGATCCAGTTTTGCGGCAGGAACTGGTCCAGCAGGCCGCCGCCCATGTTGCCCACCACGCCCGCCATGTACATCACCGTTGCCATTGAGGCGGCCAGGAAGGCGTGAACAGCGAACAGCAGCGGAGAGATAAACAGGAAGGTAAATTCCAGCGGTTCAGTGATGCCGACCAGCATGGCCGTCAGCGTCGCGGGTATCAGCAGTCCGGCAACCTTCACGCGGTTCTGCGGCGAGGCGGTGTAGTAGAGCGCCAGTGCGATACCCACCGAACCAAACACCTTCGAGTTGCCGTGCAGGGCGAAGCCGCCTTCCGGGAACAGAGATTTCAGCGATGCAGTGCTCTGGCTGAACTCCTGCAAATGCTGCGCCCAGTACACCTGAATGCCGCCTTCAACCGCCGCCGGGCCGAAAATGAACGGGCCATAGACGAAGTGGTGCAGCCCGGTAGGGATCAGAATGCGTTCAAGGAAGGTGTATACCCAGACCCCCAGCGCTCCGGCACTGCGTAAAAACGCCTGCAGCGATTCAATGCCGAGCTGCACTTTTGGCCAGCCGAGCAGCGTCAGCCAGGCGCAGGGGATCATCACCAGGAAGGCCACAATCACCACAAATGAGCTGCCCTGGAAAATACCGAGGAACACCGGCAGCGGCTTATCGAAATAACGGTTGTGAATCGCGGTGACGATGCCGGAGATAACAATCGCCCCGACGATGCTGGTATCGAGCGTTTTAATCCCGGCCATCATCGTCAGGCCGCTGCCTGCCGTAGGGTCGAGGCTAAAATCGACGCCGAAGTAGTGCCCCCACGTCATCCCCATCGCGTTGATGAAGTAGTTCCAGGTTAAGAAGCTCACCAGCACCGCCAGGCAAGCTCGCCCCTGGGCCTGTTTTGCCAGGCCAATGGGCAAACCCACGGCAAAAATCAGCGGCATATTGCGGAACACCGTCCAGCCGCCTTCCTCGATGATATGAACAATTTGTGCAAACAGAGTGTCTGGTGCGGTGAGCGCTTCGCCAACAAACAGCGGGTTGCGCAGCATGATGGCAAGCCCGACCACGATCCCGGCAAAGGGGAACAGCAGAACCGGGGTAAACATTGCACCACCAAAGCGTTGTATTTGACTGAGCATTTTTAAATCCTCATGTAACAACTTCGTAGAGTAAGAGGCGGCCTTATTTTTTTAGTTGGCCTGAAGCTGAGGATATGAGCGCGGGCGGTGGCTCGCCGCGTCAGGCGCAGCGATTCGTGATCGTATTCATGGTTTTTATTTGGCCAAAGTTGTCTATTTTTATAGTTAAAACTAGACAATTAACCGACATATAACGGCGTGATAACGCCTGGAGATGTCCAGCTATGATCTACAAATCAATTGCCGACAGGCTACGGCTGCGGCTTAATTCTGCCGACTACACCATAGGCAGCCCCCTGCCTGGGGAAAAGAAGCTGGCTGAAGAATTTGGCGTGTCGCGCATGACGATTCGTAAAGCGGTGGATTTGCTTGTGGGCTGGGGTCTGGTTAATCGCCGCCAGGGCAGCGGCACCTGGGTGACAAAAAAAGACGTTCACCACGAAACCACTAACCTGACGGGTTTTGTGGAAGTGATGCGCAGCCAGGGCAAAGAGGTGCTGAGCGAGGTGCTGGAGTTTAGCGTGATGCCCGCGCCTCCGGCGATAGCCAGCCTGCTGCGCATTAAGATCGACGAAAAAATCTATTACTCCCGCCGCGTGCGCGCCGTGGGCGGCAAGCCGCTGATGGTGGAAGACAGCTATATGCCGGTCAAACTCTTTCGCAACCTGTCCCTGGCCCACCTTGAGGGGTCAAAATTCAGCTATATCGAAGATGAATGCCAGATAGTCATCAGCGGCAACTATGAAACGCTGACGCCGGTACTCGCCGACGCCAAAACGGCAAAACTGTTGAACATCGCGGAGGCGACACCGATTTTGCGCATCACCTCGCTCTCCTACAGCGACAAAGGTGAATTTCTTAACTATTCGGTGATGTTCAGAAATGCCAGCGAATATCAGGTGGATTACCACTTACGCCGGGATCATTCGAGGGTGCCGCCCGGCCAGTCGGGCGGCGGAGAGCTATAGTCCCCAGAACAGCAGCGCCAGCAGTTGGGGAGTAATAATACGCAGGAACATCACCAGCGGGTAAACCGTAGCGTAAGAAAGCGCGGCGGCTCCGCTGGTCGCATGCAGCCCGTTGGCAAAGGCCAGCGCAGGTGGGTCTGTCATCGAGCCCGCCAGCATGCCGCACAGCGTCAGGTAGTTCATCTTCACCAGCAGGCGAGCAAGCAGGCCGACGCTAATCAGCGGCACCGCGGTGATCAGAATGCCGTAACCAATCCAGCTTACGCCGTCGCCCACCAGCAGAGTATCGATAAAATCCCCGCCGGACTTGAGCCCGACCACCGCCAGAAACAGGACGATACCCAACTCACGCAGCGCCAGGTTCGCGCTCGGCGGCATAAACCAGTAAAGCTTGCCGATGCTGCCGATGCGCCCGAGGATCAGCGCCATAATCAACGGCCCACCAGCCAGGCCAAGGCGCAGCGCCGCCGGGAAACCGGGGATAAACAGCGGAATGGAGCCCAGCAATACGCCAAGCCCAATGCCGATAAACACCGGCAGCATTTGCACCTGCTGCAGCTTGTGCTGCGCGTTACCGACCTCTGCGGCCACCGCATCTATCGATTGAGGGCGTCCAACCAGGTTGAGGATGTCGCCGAACTGCAGGCTAGCGTTGCTGCTGGCCACCAGCTCGACCCCGGCGCGGTTAAGGCGAGATATCACCACGTCATATTTCTGCTTCAGATGCAGATCGCGGATCTTCTTGCCCAGAACCTTTTCGTTGGTCACCACGACGCGCTCAACCCGCAGATCCGTGCCTCGCGTGGAAAGCGAGGTATCCACTTCGTTGCCGATCACCAGCAGCGCTTTGTGCAGATCCTTTTCTGCCCCAACGAGATGCAACAGGTCGCCAGTCTGAACGAGGGTCCCTGGAGAAGGCACCATCAGCAGTTCGCCGCGCTTGAGGCGGGAGCAAATTATCTCGTCGCTGTTAAGAATAGGGATGTCCTGAATCGCCAGCCCGTTCAGGTTTGGGTTGGCGACGCAGATATTCATGGTGTGCAGCTGGGCGTGATTTTGGCCACTGTTGGCTTCAAACTGCTGAGCTTCTTTGTCAACGCTGACGCGAAAGGCCATGCGTAACAGCCACATGGTCAGCAGGATGCCGCAAATCCCAAACGGATAGGCCATCGCGTAGCTCATCCCCATTTGGTCAACCAATTGCCCCGGCGTGCCGAGATCGGTCAGGATCTGCTGCCCGGCACCCAGCGCTGGCGTATTCGTGACGGCACCGGAGAAGATCCCCAATACCACTGGCAGCGGCACATCAAACAGCTTGTAGACCACGGCAGTGACCAACGCACCGAGCACAACGATAAGAATAGCGAACAAATTTAGCCGCAGGCCGGAAACGCGCAGGGATGAGAAGAAACCGGGGCCGACCTGGATGCCTATCGTGTAAACAAACAGGATCAGCCCAAATTCCTGGATAAAGTGCAGCATGTCGCCGTTCAGGCCAATCCCGGCCTGATTGACAAAGTGGCCGACAATAATGCCGCCAAACAGCACGCCTCCGATCCCGAAGCCCACCCCGCGGATCTTGATATTACCGATCCACAATCCCACGACGGCAACCAGCGCCAGCATGCTGACGGTTAACGCTATTCCACTCATATATAATCCCTGTGAATAACATTATTGTTACTAAGGATTCTGGCAGAGCTAAGGGGAGGATAATGGGGTGCGGAGCACAAAAAAGGCCCCATTTTCAGGGGCCTTAATACTTCATATGGGAAAATTATTTAGCTATTCAGCGCCGGGCGTTCGCTAATGGCGATCCGCTGCGGAGCAACCGCTTCCGGGATGTCCCGCACCAGGTCAATGTGCAGCAAGCCGTTGGTGAACGTTGCCCCTGAGACCTGCATATGCTCGGCCAGGGTAAAGCTCAGGCTGAACGGCTGAGTCACCAGCCCCTGATGCAGCCAGTTGGTCTCTTTTTCCGGTTTAACCGGGGTGCCCTTCACGCTCAGGCGGGTGCCTTCCAGCTCGATATTAAGATCTTCCTGGCGGAAACCGGCCAAAGCCAGCGTAATGCGGTAATGGTTATCGTCGCTTTTTTCGATGTTGTACGGCGGGAAGCCCTGGCTTTCACCGCTGGACTGCAGCGCGTTGGCCAGTTTATCGAAGCCGATCCATTGACGCAGAAGTGGGGATAAATCGTAGTTACGCATAGTGTTTTCTCCTTCTTTGAAGCAAGAAATAACCTGCCCGCATGCGAACGGGCATTGGCTCCCTGACGGCAAGCCAGCTTGATGACGGGCCGCGCGCGGCGCGACCCCATGAATTAGTTGATTTCGATGCGGCGAGGCTTCATCGATTCTGGAATTTCACGTTCCAGGCTGATGTACAGCAGGCCGTTGACCAGGTTCGCGCCACGAACGTGGATGTTTTCCGCCAGCTGGAATTTGCGCTCGAAGTTGCGTTCGGCAATGCCCTGGTAGAGGTAAGTCCGCTCTTGCTGCTCGCCCGCGTGCGCCCCTTTGACGATAAGCAAGTTATCCTGGGCTGTGATCTCAAGTTCGCTTTCTGCGAAACCGGCGACGGCGATAGCAATGCGATAGTGATTTTCATCCACTAATTCAACGTTGTACGGAGGGTAGCCGCCGTTGCTTTGGCTCTGGTTGTTTTCCAGCAGATTAAACAGGCGGTCAAAACCGATGGCGGAACGGTACAGCGGAGAAAGATCGAAGTTACGCATAATAAAAAGCTCCTGAAATCAGCGAGTAATATGTAAAAGCCTTCCCTTTGGACAGGCCATGAACCGGAGTACCCAATCGGCATACTCGTTTTGGTTACCCTACTAAAATGTGGTTCGCTTAAAATTTTTCAAGGCGCTTTACTGCAAATTTTTTGCGTCCTGAGGTTTCCTTACATAGACTGGCAAACAGCATAAAAGGTTAAAAATATGCGATAGCCGCCGCAGAGCGGAATGATGAACAGTTTTAAATCACAGGCGGGTGTTATAACTCCGCTGGGGCTGGTACTCCGCCAACCATTGAAGATGACAGCAAAATGATAATGAGAACTCTGGTGATTAGCAGCGGGCTGTTATTGCTGACCGGCTGCTCAAGTATGATGTCACACAGCGGTGGCAAAGAAGGCGTGTACCCCGGTACCCGAGCCAGTGCGGCAACGCTTGGCGACGACGACACCAGTTGGGCAATCAAGCCGCTGGTTGCGCTGGATTTGCCGTTTACCGCCGTGCTCGATACGGTGCTGCTGCCGTGGGATATGTTCCGCAAGGACAATTCGGTGAGATCGCGTGTGGAAGCCAGCGAGCAACAGAATCTGGCCACTAACTCCGTTATCCCACCGGCAGAACTGCCTCACTGAATCATCTACAGGCCGGTTTCCGCGCTCCATAACTGGCGGAAACCGTCGACGTCCTGCATCCAGGCAACCTGCTTGCCGTTCGGGGAGAAGACGATGGCATCGCCAGAAGGTGCTTCGCCCTCTGCCGAACTTAATGGCGTAATGACCCCGCTTTGCGCGTCACACAACACCACAAGCCCCTGCTGCACAAACCCAAGAGCTTTACCTGAAGGATGCCAGTTAAAGGCCGACTGAATGTCGTGCTCACCGTGGGTAACCTGCCGTGGCTCGCCGCCGTTCGGGGAAATCACCCAAAGCTGCACCACACCGCTGTCGTCGCGCATCAGGAAGGCAAGCTGGCTGCCATCCGGGCTGCTGCGGATCCAGTGCCGGGGCTGATTCACCAGACCCGGATAACGGCGCTGATGGGTAAAGGTCAGCCGACGTTGCATCACGCTTTTTGGCGGCGCTGGCAGCGTCGTGGCGGTGCCACACAGCGGTTCACTTCCGGCCTGCTGGTAAGCCTGCGGCTCATTGGGAAGGTCCACGATAAACAGCTCGGGCACCTTCTCGCCGTTTACCAACCGGGTATCGCCGATAAACGCCAGCGCCCAGCGTTGAACGCTGCCGTCTGGCTTCCGGTAGCCATGTTCCCCGACCCAGCCTTCTTCGTAGGCACGGTTAATCTCATCGCTGCCGGGCTGTGGCTCTGCCGTCGTGCGGCTCACCAGCACGCAATAATGGCTCCCGCCGTATTCTCGTGGATGCTGTTTAGGCGGCGTCACGGGGCCAAACGGCAGCGCGACGCCGACATTTCGCAGGTCGAGGCGCGCATCAAGCTCGTGCATAACGTGGTCGTTGTAGGTGAAGCTCAAGCGGCTGCCGTCCGGGCTCCAGACGTGAACATGGCTGCCGCCGCGCAGCGCGCCGGGGGTATAGGGCGAGGTAATGTCCATTGCATCAAGATTGCTGGCCTCACCCTGCGCCACAACCACGCCACGGCGGTGGTGGAAGTCATAGTGCCAGTCGGCGTCCGGGGTTTCCGGGCCATGGATGAAAACGTAGCGCTCCGGCAGCCGTGGGTTCACGGTCACTACGCCAACGTGGGCGCCTTCAGGGGCGTGATAAACCACCTCGACGTCACCGTTCTGGATATTAACTCGCTCGATGGTTGTGCCGGTAAAAGAGGCTCCCGAAGGCCGAACGTCGAAGGCCAGCCACTGGCTGTCCGGCGTCCAGGTATTGATGTTGGTAAGCTGATGATGACGCGGTGCGAAGGTGAGTTGTTTGATCACTGTTTTGCCCTGAAGCGCTGAGTACGCCTCAGGGTAAAAGAATTAGCCAGGCCTTTCCACTTTGCCAGGCAACCTGCCCCGGAGCCACGCGCAAAACTGGCGGGTTAACGGGTCATTTTCGCTTTCACGATGGATAAGCCACGCCCAGTCAGCGCCGCGCACGGTTTGCTCCACCAGCGGGCTAATTTGCTCATTTTCCCTTTTTCTTTCTGCCAGCAGCTGGCTGACAAGCGCAATACCCAGCCCGTCTGCTGCTGCGTCAAGCAACAATCCATGATCGGAGAAATTCATCCCCTGGCTTTGCTGGCCGACGTCCACCCCGCCAGCCACGCTCCAGTGCTCCCAGCTCATCTCGCGTTCGCCGTGCAGCGTTAGTCGCTGCTCTACCGGCAAATCCTGCACGGCGGGATGGCTGGCCGGATAAAGTCTATCCTTGTACAACACCTCGAAAAGACATTCCGCCTGCTGGCTGAGGTCATCCCGGATAGCCACATCGACGGTTTCACTGGCCATATCCGGCGGATCGAAGCTGGTGAACAGCCAAAGATCGGTCTGCGGATACTGGCGATTAAAGTCCGCCAGATTAGGTAACAGCCAGTGCCTGGCGAAAGCGGGCGTGGTATTCACGATAAGCTGGTTCGGCTTGCGGTACTGATCGAGCCGACGAATACCCACCGCCAGCTGTTGCAGCATGACCTGCGCGGTGCTGTAGAGATCCTGGCCGGCGTCCGTCAGGCTGACGCTGCGCCCGCTGCGAAAGAACAGCGGCTGCTCCAGGTAATCCTCCAGGCTGCGGATTTGCTGGCTGATGGCCGACTGGGTCAGGTGCAGTTCAGACGCCGCCTGGTGAAAGCTTCCCAGACGCGCGGCGGCTTCAAACCCACGCAGGGCATTTAACGGTGGCCAATGTTTTAACATGTCGATAAGCCAGACTAATCAGATGTCCGCTAAATATATCGTTGGAAGCCGAATTCAGCCAGTGATGAAATATCCACCTGCAATACTGAGCAGAATTTCTTACGTTAAAACAGCTATACGGGAGTCCGGTATGTCAACGCGTCGTGAATTTATTAAATGTGCCTCAGTGCTGGCCGGGATGGGTATGGCGGGTTCTTTCGGGCTGCCTGTTTCCGCCTTCGCGGCCGCTAGCCCGGACTGGCGTATGCCTGACGAAGGAGAACCGCAGCAGCGTGCATTTATCGCCTTTGGCGCTCAGCGCGCCATCTGGAAAGATTTTACCCCTGACGTGCAGGATGCCCTGGGCCGCATCGCGCACGCCATCGCCGGTTACCAGCCGCTGACGGTCTTTTGCCGGGAGCACGAACGCACGCTGGCGGAAGAAAAATGCGGCAGCCACAACGTCACTTACGTGGTGACCGAACTGGACGACATCTGGATGCGGGACACCGGCGCGTGCTTTGTCACTTCATCGGCAGGCAAACTCGCCGCCGTGGGCTTTAACTTCAACGGCTGGGGCAATAAGCAGCGGCACAGCAAAGACACGAAGCTGGCGGCATTTATGGCCGAAAAATACGATGCAGCGCCGTTCATCCGCAGCGCGCTGACGGGCGAAGGTGGCGGGATTGAAGTGGACGGGCACGGCACCGGCATCATGACCGAAAGCAGTTGGGTAAACGCCAACCGCAATCCGGGCTGGAGCCGCGACCGCGTAGAGCAGGAGCTGAAAACACAGCTTGGCCTGAAAAAAATCATCTGGCTGCCGGGCATCAAAGGCAAAGATATTACCGATGCCCACGTCGATTTTTACGCCCGTTTTGTTGAGCCCGGCGTAGTGATCGCCAACCTCGATCCCGACCCGGATTCCTGGGACCACAAAGTGACGCAGACTCACCTGGACATCCTCAGGCAGGCCACTGACGCCGAGGGCCGCAGGCTACAAGTTCACACCGTCACGCCACCGCAAGTCCCACGCGCAAGCCGCTTCAGCGAAGGAAACCCGGATTTTGCCGCCGGGTACATCAATTACTTCGTGATTAACGGCGCGATTATCGCCCCGGAGTTTGGCGATGAAGAGACGGATGAGGCGGCGCTTAGTTTGCTGTCGACGCTTTACCCTGAGCGTGAGGTTGTGCAGCTTAACATCGACGCAATTGCCGCCGGAGGCGGCGGGATTCACTGTGTAACAAATCAGTTACCCGCAGTGAAATAACAAAAGGGAGCGCACCTGGCGCTCCCCTCTCCAACAGATGAGATAAGAGGCGATTAATTCAGCACAAACTTCTCGATAGCGTAGGCCACGCCGTCTTCCAGGTTGGATTTAGTGACGAAGTTACTGACGGCTTTCACTTTGTCGGTCGCGTTGTCCATCGCCACGCCCATGCCAGCGTATTCCAGCATTGCGATGTCGTTTTCCTGGTCGCCAATGGTCATCACTTCTTCTGGCTTAATGCCCAGTTTCTCCGCCAGTGACTTCACGCCGGTACCTTTATTGACGCGCTTGTCGAGGATTTCCAGGAAGTAAGGCGAGCTTTTCAGCAGCGTATAGCGCTCAAAGACGTCGGCCGGGATCCGGGTGATGGCCTCATCGAGAATAGCCGGTTCATCAATCATCATGACTTTCAGGAACTCGCCGTTTTTATCCATGTTTTCCGCTTCGCAGAACACCAAAGGAATACTGGCGATAAAGGACTCATGCACCGTGTAGTAGCTGATATCGCGGTTCGCAGTGTAAAGGGTATGGCGATCCAGCGCATGGAAGTGTGAGCCCACTTCGCGGGACAGGTTTTCCAGGAAACGATAGTCGTCATAGTTCAGCGCCGTCTGGGCGACGGTGCTGCCGTCGCTTGCCTTCTGTACCAGCGCGCCGTTGTAAGTGATGCAGTAGTCGCCGGGCTTATCCATCTGCAGCTCACGCAGGTAGCTTTCAACGCCAGCAAACGGACGACCGGTACAGATCACGACATTGACGCCGCGCTCGCGCGCCGCCGCAACGGCCTGTTTTACCGCCGGAGAGATAGTGTGGTCTGGCAGCAGCAGCGTGCCATCCATATCAATTGCAATCAGTTTTATGGTCATGAGATCTTCAGAGGTAATGGATTTACCTCATGCTAACGCGATTCCGCTCAAAAAACAGCAGCAAACTCCGGGGAAAAGGGGGATGAGAGGCGGCAAGGAAACTCCTCTTTTAAAAGCCCCGGACCGAAAGCCGGGGCCAACAAAAAGGTCAGCTGAACAACTTACCTTTCAACAGGTTAACGCCCGCGCTTAGCAAGTCGTTATGGGCTTCCGGCGTCACTTCACCGTTTGGCGACAACGCGTCGATCACCTTCGGCAGATATTCCGCCAGTAAAGCGGAAGCCGAGCCGGTATCCACGCCCAGTTTTTCCCCCAGCGCGGCAACGGACGGCGAACCCAGGGCCTGAGTTATCTGGTCGCCGCTCAGCGTCTGATTTGTGCTGTTGCTGCTGAGCCACGAGGAGACGATTTCGCTTAAGCCGCCCTGGCGCAGCTTGTCCAGCAGCGCCTGAATACCGCCCTGCTGTTCTACCCAGCTTAGAATGGCCTGATATTTACCGGCGTCGCCGTTCAGCAGCGAGCCCGCAACCTGATCAAAAAGTCCCATGGGGTTTCCCTCTGTGATGTAGAAAATCGACACCGGAAAGTATAGCGCCCATAAAAAAAGCCGTGCTGAAAGCACGGCTCTTTAGTCTGGCTGGACTTACCTTAGATATCGATATTCGCCGCTTTCAGGGCGTTCTCTTCGATAAACGCACGACGTGGTTCAACCGCATCGCCCATCAGGGTGGTGAACAGCTGGTCCGCGGCAATCGCGTCTTTAACGGTCACGCGCAGCATGCGACGGCTGTCCGGATCCATGGTGGTTTCCCACAGCTGATCCGGGTTCATCTCGCCCAGGCCTTTATATCGCTGGATTGCCAGACCACGGCGGGACTCTTTCTGCAGCCACTCCAACGCCTGCTCGAAGCTGGTTACCGGCTGACGGCGTTCGCCGCGTTCGATAAACGCATCTTCCTCAATCAAGCCACGCAGCTTCTCACCGAGAGCGCAAAGACGGCCATATTCGCCCCCTTCCACAAACTCTTTTTCCAGCACGTAGTCAGTGTCCACGCCGTGAGTACGCACGCGTACAATCGGCTCAAACACGTTCAGCTCGCTGTTATGGTGAATATCGTATTTCCAGGTGCTGCCGTGCTGCTCTTTTTCGTTCAGCGTCACGGTCAGCGCAGAAATCCACTGCGTCACTTTCGCTTCGTCGGCCAGGTCGGCCACCTGCAGCGTTGGGTGATAAACCAGGTTGTTCAGCAGGTTGCGTGGATAACGGCGCTCCATGCGGCCAATCATTTTCTGCGCGGTGTTGTATTCCGCCACCAGCTTCTCGAGTGGTTCACCGGCCAGCGCAGGTGCACTTGCGTTGGTGTGCAGAGTCGCACCATCAAGGGCGATAGCGATTTGGTACTGGTCCATCGCTTCATCGTCTTTGATGTACTGTTCTTGCTTGCCTTTCTTCACTTTGTACAGCGGCGGCTGTGCAATATAGACGTGGCCGCGCTCAACGATTTCAGGCATCTGACGGTAGAAGAAGGTCAGCAGCAGCGTACGAATGTGGGAACCATCGACGTCCGCATCGGTCATGATGATGATGCTGTGGTAGCGCAGCTTGTCCGGGTTGTATTCGTCACGGCCAATGCCGCAGCCCAGCGCGGTGATAAGCGTCGCCACTTCCTGAGAAGAGAGCATCTTGTCGAAGCGCGCCTTCTCAACGTTAAGGATTTTACCTTTCAGCGGCAGGATCGCCTGGTTCTTACGGTTACGCCCCTGTTTTGCAGAGCCGCCCGCAGAGTCCCCTTCCACAAGGTACAGTTCAGACAGCGCCGGGTCGCGTTCCTGGCAGTCCGCCAGCTTACCAGGCAGGCCAGCCAGGTCGAGCGCGCCTTTACGGCGGGTCATTTCACGTGCGCGACGTGCAGCTTCACGAGCGCGCGCCGCATCAATAATTTTGCCGACAACGATTTTCGCGTCAGACGGGTTTTCCAGCAGATATTCGGCCAGCAGTTCGTTCATCTGCTGCTCAACTGCGGATTTCACTTCCGAAGAAACCAGCTTGTCTTTGGTCTGGGAAGAGAATTTAGGATCCGGCACTTTCACGGAAACGACGGCAATCAGGCCTTCACGCGCATCGTCACCGGTGGCGCTGACTTTGGCTTTTTTGCTGTAGCCTTCTTTGTCCATGTAGGCGTTCAGGGTACGGGTCATCGCCGCGCGGAAGCCCGCAAGGTGAGTCCCGCCGTCGCGCTGAGGAATGTTGTTGGTGAAGCAGTAGATGTTTTCCTGGAAACCGTCGTTCCACTGCAGCGCCACTTCCACGCCGATACCGTCTTTTTCAGTGCTGAAATAGAACACGTTCGGGTGAATCGGGGTTTTGTTCTTGTTGAGGTACTCAACAAACGCCTTGATACCGCCTTCGTAGTGGAAGTGATCCTGCTTGCCGTCGCGCTTGTCGATCAGGCGGATAGACACGCCAGAGTTCAGGAACGACAGCTCGCGCAGGCGCTTAGCCAGGATTTCGTATTCGAATTCGGTTACGTTGGTGAAGGTTTCATGGCTCGGCCAGAAACGCACCTGAGTCCCGGTCACATCGGCGTCACCGGTCACTGCCAGCGGAGCCTGAGGCTCACCGTGGATGTAGGTTTGCTGATGCACTTTACCTTCGCGGCGAATGACCAGCTCAAGCTTCTGGGACAGGGCGTTAACCACCGAGACGCCTACGCCGTGCAGGCCGCCGGACACCTTATAGGAGTTGTCATCAAACTTACCGCCAGCGTGCAGTACGGTCATGATAACCTGCGCGGCAGAAACACCCTCTTCCGGGTGAATACCGGTAGGAATACCACGGCCATCATCGGTTACCGAGACGGAGTTATCCGCGTGGATAGTGACCACGATGTCTTTACAGTGGCCCGCGAGCGCTTCGTCGATAGCGTTATCCACGACCTCAAATACCATGTGGTGCAGACCGGTGCCGTCATCCGTATCGCCGATATACATGCCCGGGCGCTTACGTACCGCATCCAGCCCCTTAAGGACTTTGATACTGGAGGAGTCATAAGAATTCGACATCAACGTTTCTCGCTCATTTAATCTTGGGTTAATCCGCTATTTTACCCTGATCCACGGCGAACATCTTTGAATTTTTGTCCGCCATATCCATCACATGTTCGGCGCTGATCGCGCTAACAAAAACTTGTGACTCCGTGGCCTTTAACCGGCTGGCCAACAGGCCGCGCCTGGCGTCATCCAGTTCAGAGGCAAAATCATCTATCAGATACAGGCAACGCCGCCCGTTCTGCCGGGTGAGAAACTCACCCTGCGCCAGTCGTAAGGCGCACATCAGTAATTTAAGCTGCCCGCGCGAGAGCGTGTCTTCCACCGGCGCCCCGTCGGCACGAATACGAAAATCCGCTTTATGTGGGCCGTGCGCGGTATAGGTCAGCATCCGGTCGCGTTCGAAATTGCGCTCCAGCACTTCGCTATAGTCGCTCTCTTTCTCCCAGCCGCGCTGGAAAGAGAAGCTCAGGGCAAATTCCGGTAAAAACTGTGCGCAGGTATCGGCCATATCTTCCGCAATGGCGGCGCTGTAGTCGGCGCGCCAGCGGCTGATTTGCTCGGCCAGCGGAATCAGCTCCTGATCCCACGGGCGCAGCTGCGCGTAGCGTGTCACCTGGCGCAACGCGGCGTTACGTTGCTTCAGCAGGCGTTTGAGGTTACTCCAGGCCACAAAAAAGCCGGGTTCATTGTGAAAGCAGCCCCAATCAAGGAAAGCTCTACGGTATTTGGGGCCGCCACCCAGCAAAGTAAACCCCTCGGGGGTAATCAGTTGCATCGGCATCATCATCGCCAGTTCGGCGATTTTGTGGCCGTCGCTGCCGTCAATACGTACTTTGCTGTCGCCGGTGCGGTCTTTGGTCAGGCCGATTGAGGTTTCCCTTTCACCGTCCTGAAGCCGCCCGTGCAAAACAAAAGCGTCCTGCTCATGGCGAATCACGCGTTCAATTTTCAGGCTGCGAAAAGCGCGACCGTGCCCGAGGGTATAAATCGCCTCAAGCACGCTGGTTTTGCCGCTGCCGTTAGCACCGACCAGAAAATTAAAGCCAGGAGAAAGAGCGAGATCCGCGTTTTCGATGTTGCGAAAGTCTTTAATCAGCAAACGCGTAAGTGACATCTACAGTCTCATTGGCATAACAACATAGGCCGCCGCCTGGCTGGCCGCGTCTTCAATCTGCACGCTGGAAACGGAGTCGGTCAGCAGAATGCGGACGTTCTCACACTTCAGGGCGTTCAGCACGTCCAGCACATAGCTGACGTTGAAGCCGATTTCCATCTCGGTACCGTCGTAGGAAACGTCCAGAATCTCTTCTGCTTCTTCCTGCTCGGGGTTGTTTGCCGTGATTTTCAGCTGGTTCTCGCTGACGAACAGGCGCACGCCGCGGAATTTCTCGTTCGACAAAATCGCCGCACGGGCAAACGCCTGCTTCAACAGGTCGCAGCCTGCATCGAGATGTTTATCCGGGTTCTTCGGCAGCACACGACGGTAGTCCGGGAAGCGGCCATCCACCAGCTTGGAAGTAAAGATGAAGTCGCCGACGTGAGCGCGAATGTTATTGCTGCCGATTTGTACGTGCAGCGGGGTTTCACCGCCGTCAAGCATACGCATCAGCTCAATCACACCTTTACGGGGCACGATAACCGAATGATTAGGCAAAGGTTGGCCAACCGGCATCGAACAAACCGCCAGGCGGTGGCCGTCCGTTGCGACGGTACGCAGGTCTTCGCCTTCGGTTTCGAACAGCATGCCGTTCAGGTAATAACGAACGTCCTGATGCGCCATAGAGAACTGGGTGGCTTCGATCAGGCGCTTCATGGTCGCCTGCGGCAGGGTAAATTCTACCTCGCTCTGCCAGTCGTCCAGGTTCGGGAAGTCTGCCGCAGGCAGCGTGGAAAGCGAAAAGCGGCTACGCCCGGAGCGAACCAGCATGCGGTCCCCCTCCAGCTGTACCGCAATTTCAGCCCCTTCCGGCAGGCCACGGCAGATATCGAAGAATTTACGTGCCGGTACGGTCGTAGCCCCAGGTTCATGAGGCTGTACCAGCGCCACGCGCGCCACCATCTCCATTTCCAGATCGGTACCGGTTAAAGAGAGTGCACCTTCAGCCACCTGCAGCAGCAGGTTGCCCAGGATAGGCAGAGTCGGGCGGCCTCCGAGGGGGCCACTTACCTGCTGCAGCGGTTTTAATAAATGTTCACGTTCAACGGTAAATTTCATAGCGTCACGAAGATAATGTTCTGATTAAATTGGAGAAATCTTCTTTAATATCGTGGCTTTCTTCACGCAGCTGCTCAATCTTGCGGCAGGCATGTAAAACCGTGGTGTGGTCGCGTCCACCAAAAGCATCACCAATTTCCGGCAGGCTATGGTTGGTCAGCTCTTTTGCCAGCGCCATCGCCATCTGGCGCGGACGGGCAACGGAACGGGAGCGACGCTTGGACAGCAAGTCAGCGACCTTAATTTTATAATACTCGGCCACTGTTTTCTGAATATTATCGATGGTGACCAGCTTCTCCTGCAGCGCAAGCAGATCGCGCAGCGCTTCACGCACGAAGTCGATGGTAATCGCCCGGCCGGTAAAGTTGGCGTTGGCAATCACGCGGTTCAGCGCCCCTTCCAGCTCGCGGACGTTGGAGCGCAGTCGCTTGGCAATAAAGAAGGCCACTTCGCCCGGCAGACGGATATCGTTCTCGTCGGCCTTTTTCATCAGGATCGCCACACGGGTTTCAAGCTCCGGCGGCTCGATCGCCACCGTCAACCCCCAGCCGAAACGGGATTTCAAACGATCCTCCACGCCGTTGATCTCTTTTGGATAGCGATCCGACGTCAGAATGATCTGTTGATTCCCTTCCAGCAGGGCATTAAAGGTGTGGAAAAACTCTTCCTGTGAACGTTCTTTATTGGCAAAAAACTGGATGTCATCGATAAGCAGCGCATCCACCGAACGGTAGTAGCGTTTGAACTCTTCGATGGCGTTGTTCTGCAGCGCTTTAACCATGTCCTGAACAAAACGCTCAGAGTGCATGTACACCACTTTGGCATTCGGCTTGCGGGCCATGATGCCGTTACCCACCGCATGTAAAAGGTGCGTTTTACCTAAACCGGTGCCGCCATAAAGGAAGAGCGGGTTATACGCGCCGCCTGGGTTATCGGCCACCTGGCGTGCTGCCGCGCGAGCCAGCTGGTTCGATTTACCTTCAACGAAGTTATCAAAGGTGTGTTTCAGGTTAACGTTAGAACGGTAGGAAGGCTCAGCAGGCGCAGGCATGTTATCCCAGCTTGGGCGCATCGGCGCTGCAGCGCGTGCAACCTGGGCGGGGGCCGCCGCGGTTGCCATAGCGGCAACGGGCTGAGTCACGGGTTTGCTGCCAACTTCGAAGCGTAATAAAGGTGCATCACTGCCGCAAAAATCGTTAAGCAAACCATTGATATTATTTAAATATTTATCCCGCACCCAGTCGAGCACGAAACGATTAGGCGCGTACAA
The DNA here is from genome assembly GCF_059414925.1 of Cedecea sp. B1(4). Classification (NCBI taxonomy): domain Bacteria; kingdom Pseudomonadati; phylum Pseudomonadota; class Gammaproteobacteria; order Enterobacterales; family Enterobacteriaceae; genus Cedecea; species Cedecea sp. B1(4). The sequence goes on from NZ_JCAHMZ010000007.1 coordinate 236,561, forward strand.
AGCCAGCGTGTTATCGCTCAGTTCCGCCTGTAGGGGGCGTATCCACATACTGAATTCTGTGGCTGGTAACTCATCCTGCAATCGGGCAAGACACTGCTGCCAAAGCGAAAGTGACACGGCGGACTCCACTCGAACAAAGTCGATAAAAAGACGAAGACTGAAAGTTATACATTCATGATTGTTGACACGCGCTCTCAGGCTGTGGGAGGCGCGCGAACCGCTATTTGCGGTTTCCCCGGTGAAGGCTGGATCACGATCGGGACCGCGGATCATAGCCTAAAGCGCGGCAGAGATCTTCTGTTTCTCACAGATTCTTCACGAATTATCCACAGGGAAGTTTTGAGCGGGTTAAGTGTAATCGATCCTGCCACACGTGCAGCGTATAACCGTCTCATATTGGAAAATTTAATGACTAGCGCACAAATATCGCTAAAGAGATCTGATGAAGATCCTCGTGGATCCTTGCGCTTTCACGGTAAGCCCGTATAATTCTCAACCCGTCGCGTAATGCCGCTGTCATTCAGCGGAGATCCGGGCCTCTTTTCGGGGTCAAAAAGGGCGCAGCAGTAAGGGAATTGAATTGACTCCGGAGTGTACAATTATTACAATCCGGCCTCTTTAATCAGCCACACTGAAGCGTAAGTCGTTCGCAGACCCTGTTGGGCATTACGCAAATCCAGTGAAATTTAATAGTTTAGGTAGAAATCGCCATGAAACGCACTTTTCAACCGTCTGTACTGAAGCGCAACCGTTCTCACGGCTTCCGTGCTCGTATGGCTACTAAAAATGGTCGTCAGGTTCTGGCACGTCGTCGTGCTAAAGGCCGTTCTCGTCTGACCGTTTCTAAGTAATAAAAGCTAACCCCTGCGTGGTTAAGCTAGCTTTTCCCAGGGAGTTACGCTTGTTAACTCCCCATCATTTCACATTCGTCTTCCAGCAGCCACAACGGGCTGGCACGCCGCAAATCACCATTCTCGGCCGCCTTAATTCGCTGGGGCATCCCCGCATCGGTCTCACCGTCGCTAAAAAAAACGTAAAACGCGCCCACGAACGCAATCGGATTAAACGTCTGACGCGTGAAAGCTTCCGTCTGCGTCAGCACGAACTGCCAGCAATGGATTTCGTGGTAGTAGCGAAGAAAGGGGTTGCCGATCTGGATAACCAGGCTTTATCGGAAGCATTGGAAAAGTTATGGCGCCGCCATTGTCGCCAGGCTCGCGGGTCCTGATAGCCCTTATCAGGGTCTATCAACGCCTGATTAGTCCGCTTCTCGGGCCGCATTGCCGTTTCACCCCAACCTGTTCTCACTACGGAATTGAGGCCTTGCGCAGGTTTGGAGTGTTAAAAGGCAGTTGGTTAACGATGAAACGCGTACTAAAATGCCACCCTTTGAACCCTGGTGGAGACGATCCCGTTCCGCCCGGACCTTTTGATACCAGAGAACACTAACGATGGATTCGCAACGCAATCTTTTTCTCATCGCTTTGTTGTTCGTGTCTTTCATGATCTGGCAAGCCTGGGAGCAGGACCACGCTCCTCAACCTCAGGTGCAGCAGACCACGCAGACCACGAACAGCCAGGGTAACGCCGCTAACCAGGGTGTGCCGGCCAGTGGCCAGGGAAAACTCATTACGGTTAAAACTGACGTTCTTGAACTGACCATCAACACCCGCGGTGGTGATGTAGAACAAGCGCTGTTGCCAACCTACCCGAAAGAGTTGAAATCCGCAGAGCCGTTCCAACTGCTGGAAACCACGCCTGAATTTATCTACCAGGCGCAGAGCGGCCTGACCGGTCGTGATGGCCCGGATAACCCGGCGAACGGCGATCGTCCGCTGTATAACGTCACTGCCGATACCTTCGCACTGGCGGATGGCCAGAACGAACTGGTTGTCCCGATGACGTTTACCGACGCCGCTGGCAACACCTTCACCAAGACCTTCACCCTGAAACGCGGTGAGTTCTCTGTCGGTGTGGACTACAACGTGAAGAACGTGGGCGAAAAACCGCTGGAGCTGGCAACCTTTGGTCAGCTGAAGCAGTCCATCAACCTGCCTTCTCACCGCGACACCGGCAGCAGCAACTTTGCGCTGCATACCTTCCGTGGTGCAGCGTACTCCACCCCGGACGCGAAATACGAAAAAGTTAAGTTCGACAACATCGCTGATGGTGAAAACCTGAACCTCAACGCCAACAGCGGTTGGGTGGCTATGCTGCAGCAGTACTTTGCTACCGCATGGGTGCCGCATACTCAGGGCGCGAACAACTTCTACACGACCAAGCTGAGCAACGACGTTGCGGCGATTGGCTATAAGTCTGCCTCGCAGATCGTCCAGCCAGGCCAGACCGCTCAGATGGGCAGCACCCTGTGGGTCGGTCCGGAAATTCAGGACAAAATGGCGGCCGTTGCGCCACACCTTGACCTGACCGTAGATTACGGCTGGCTGTGGTTCATCTCTCAGCCACTGTTTAAACTGCTGAAATTTATCCACAGCTTCATCGGTAACTGGGGCTTCTCCATTATCGTTATCACCTTTATCGTTCGTGGCATCATGTACCCGCTGACCAAAGCGCAGTACACCTCGATGGCCAAAATGCGTATGCTGCAGCCAAAACTGGCGGCCATGCGTGAGCGTATCGGTGACGACAAGCAGCGTATGAGCCAGGAAATGATGGCGCTGTACAAAGCTGAGAAGGTTAACCCGCTGGGCGGCTGCTTCCCGCTGATCATCCAGATGCCAATCTTCCTGGCGCTGTACTACATGCTGATGGGCTCCGTTGAACTGCGCCACGCGCCGTTTGCACTGTGGATCCATGACCTGTCTGCACAGGACCCGTACTACATCCTGCCGATTCTGATGGGCGCCACGATGTTCTTCATCCAGAAGATGTCGCCGACCACCGTAACCGACCCGATGCAGCAGAAGATCATGACCTTTATGCCGGTCATCTTCACCGTGTTCTTCCTGTGGTTCCCGTCAGGTCTGGTGCTGTACTATATCGTCAGCAACCTGGTGACCATCCTTCAGCAGCAGCTGATTTATCGCGGTCTGGAAAAGCGTGGCCTGCATAGCCGCGACAAGAAAAAGACCTGATAATATTTGGCGTTAAGCTTACGAAAGGCGGTCGATTGACCGCCTTTTTCTTTTTGATTCAAGGTCTGAGATAAACGATGAGCAATCATGACACTATCATTGCCCAGGCTACTCCGCCGGGGCGTGGCGGCGTAGGCATCCTGCGTATTTCTGGCCGCCAGGCGCGCGAGGTCGCAGAGGCGGTGCTCGGTAAACTGCCGAAGCCGCGCTACGCGGATTACCTTCCCTTCCGCGATGCCGACGGTAGCGCGCTGGATCAGGGCATTGCGCTGTGGTTTCCTGGCCCGAATTCCTTTACCGGTGAAGATGTTCTCGAACTGCAGGGGCACGGCGGCCCTGTCATCCTCGACCTGCTGCTAAAACGCATTCTGGCGCTGCCGGGTTTACGCATCGCCAACCCCGGTGAGTTTTCAGAACGCGCTTTCCTGAACGATAAGCTCGATCTGGCGCAGGCAGAGGCAATTGCCGACCTGATCGATGCCAGTTCCGAGCAGGCAGCTCGTTCAGCGCTTAATTCGCTGCAGGGGGCTTTCTCCGCGCGTATTAACCACCTGGTGGAAGCGTTGACTCACCTGCGTATTTACGTGGAAGCGGCTATCGATTTCCCGGATGAAGAGATCGACTTCCTCTCCGACGGTAAAATCGAAGCCCAGCTGCATCGGGTCATTGGCGATCTTGACGCGGTACGCGCCGAAGCCCGCCAGGGAAGCCTGCTGCGTGAAGGCATGAAAGTCGTTATTGCCGGGCGTCCAAACGCCGGTAAATCCAGCCTGTTGAATGCGCTGGCCGGGCGCGAAGCGGCTATCGTCACCGATATCGCCGGCACCACGCGTGACGTCCTGCGCGAACATATCCACATCGACGGGATGCCGCTGCATATCATCGATACCGCGGGCCTGCGCGAAGCCAGCGATGAAGTTGAACGCATCGGGATTGAACGTGCCTGGAAAGAGATTGAGCAGGCGGATCGCGTGTTGTTCATGGTGGACGGCACCACCACCGACGCCGTTGACCCAGCGGCGATTTGGCCTGATTTCATCGCCCGTCTGCCGGAGCGTTTGCCGATTACCGTGGTGCGCAATAAAGCGGACGTCACCGGCGAAACGCTTGGCCTGAGCGAAGTAAATAGTCACTCACTTGTTCGTCTTTCCGCCCGAACCGGGGAAGGTGTTGACGTGCTGCGCGCGCATCTGAAAGAGAGCATGGGCTTCGAAACCAACATGGAAGGCGGCTTCCTCGCCCGCCGCCGTCACCTGCAGGCGCTCGAGCAAGCCGCTGAACATCTGCAACAGGGCAAAGCCCAGCTGTTGGGTGCCTGGGCCGGAGAATTGCTGGCAGAAGAGCTGCGCCTGGCGCAGCAGAACTTAAGTGAAATCACCGGCGAATTTAGCTCTGACGACCTGTTAGGGCGCATCTTCTCGAGCTTCTGTATCGGGAAATAACCCCTTACCGCCGCCCCGCGTCACACTTCAGAATGCGGGGCATTTTCCTCATATTTAAAATACTTCATCATTTCAAGACGATGTCTTCAGAACGACATTTTTAAGTGCTCCACTTACGCAAACCACTAAGAATTTTCCCAGGATTGAATATATAATATATTGCTCAAAAAATAGTTCATGCTATTGAAGAGCATCAATGACAGCGCATTGAGCCAGAGACTACTCTTCGATCCCTGACAAGATCCAGGATCGGACGCGGAGCGCTGTTTCAGCCACCCGAAACAGCATGACATCGACTGACCATTATCAAGGAGCGACAAATGGCGACGCATTTTGCAAGATGGGCTCTGAACCCTCCCAACCTCACTTCACCCCGGCTGAACGACGAAATTCTTAACGCCGCCAGCCTGATGCCAGAACATCGCCGCACGCGCTATCTCGCGTCGCGTACGCTGGTCGCAGAGATGATGTTTATGCTGTACGGCACCCAGCGCCTGCCGCAAATCATTACGTCTACCGCAGGTCGCCCGCGCTTTGCCGACGCCGAACTGCCGGATTTCAGCATCGCCTACGCCGGTAACATGGTGGGCGTGCTGCTGGCGACCGAAGGGCGCTGCGGGCTGGACATGGAGCTTCGCCGCAGTTTCCAGGCCCCGTCCCCGGTTGTGCCACCGTCCCAGTCCAGCAGCAGCGAAATTACCTGGATCAATAACCAAAACGATCCCAACGAAGCCAGAACCCAGCTGCATACGCTGCGGCGCAGCGTCCTGAAACTAACGGACAATCCCCAGACCAGCCTCAGCACACTACAATTATTGCCAGGCTCTGGTCGTCTGCGCGTCATAAACGAGCCGCATATTGAAGCTATCAGCGATGCGGAAGATATCCTCATCTGGGGCTGTGCCGTGGCGCCAGGCGTGGAGCGCCTGAAGCTGTGGGAATTCGACGGCCAACAGGGCTGGAACGCCCTGCCGGATGCCGAAGCTCGCAGCCGAAGCGCTCAGGCGCGCATCATTCGCCTGACGGGTATATCATCAGAGGCAGCAACGCCGCATAACACATTTTCCCGAACGTCCTGACACATAAAGGAGTACCAATGTCTGATTCGTTGAAGATAGTGACTTTACTGGGGAGCCTGCGTAAGGGTTCATTTAACGCGATGGTTGCCCGTACGCTGCCGAACATTGCCCCGGCAGGCATGCAGATAGATGCCCTGCCTTCCATCGGCGATATCCCGCTGTACGATGCCGACATCCAGCAAGAAGACGGTTTCCCGCAGAGCGTGGAAGCCATTGCCGCACAAATCCGCCAGGCTGATGGCGTGGTGATTGTGACGCCGGAATACAACTATTCCGTGCCGGGTGGCCTGAAAAACGCCATCGACTGGCTTTCTCGCCTGCCTGAACAGCCGCTCGCCGGCAAGCCAGTGCTGATTCAAACCAGCTCCATGGGCGCTATCGGCGGCGCGCGCTGCCAGTATCACCTGCGCCAGATCCTCGTTTTCCTGGACGCGATGGTGATGAACAAGCCTGAATTTATGGGCGGCGTGATTCAGAACAAAGTTGACCCGCAGAGCGGCGAAGTGGTCGATCAAAGCACGCTTGACCATCTGACCGGGCAGCTAACCGCCTTTGGCGATTACATCAGGCGCGTAAAAGCCTGATTCCAGGCCAAAAAAAACGCCAGTCACATGACTGGCGTTGTTGTTTTTAGCGTCTGGCTTTAATCAACAAACACAATTTTCAGTACAAACAGCAGCGCCACGATAATCACGCACGGGCTCAGCTCGCGCCAGCGGCCGGTGCCCAACTTCATGACACAGTAGGAAATAAAGCCCAGCGCAATACCTTCAGTAATCGAGAAGCTGAACGGCATCATCACCGCGGTAACAAACGCCGGTACCGCTTCGGTCAGGTCATCCCACTTCACGCGGGCCAGGCTGGAGGTCATCAGCACGCCAACGTAAATCAGCGCCCCGGCTGCCGCATACGCTGGCACCATACCCGCCAACGGTGACAGGAAGATAACCAGCAGGAACAACAGGCCAACCACGATAGCGGTCAGGCCGGTGCGGCCCCCGACGGAAACGCCGGATGAGCTTTCGATGTAGGCAGTAACGGAAGAAGTCCCGAAGAACGAGCCGGTCACGGAAGAGATGCTGTCCACGAATAGCGCCTGCTTCATGCGCGGGAACTTGCCCTTCTCGTCGGTTAACCCGGCTTTGTCCGTGACGCCAATCAGGGTGCCGGAGGAGTCAAACAGGTTCACCAGCATGAAGGAGAAGATGACGCCTGCAAGGCCCAGATTCAGCGATCCGGCTAAATCCACCTGCCCGACAACGCTGCTCACGCTCGGCGGCGCAGACACGATGCCGTGGTACTGCACGTCGCCCAGCAGCCAGCCCAGCAGCGTGGTTACCACAATAGAAACCAGCACCGCCGCGTGAATATTACGGGAAGCGAGAATCGCAATGATAAAGAAGCCCAACGCCCCCAGCAGCACGCTGTGGGAAGTCAGGTTCCCGATACTGACCAGCGTCTCTTTGTTGGCCACGATGATTCCGGCATTTTTCAGCCCCATCATGCCGATAAACAGGCCGATACCGCTGGTAATGCCAACGCGCAGGCCAAGCGGGATATTCGCAATCATCCAGTAGCGAACGCGGAAGATGGTCAGCAGCAGCAGGCCTACGGCGCCCCAGAAAATCGCGCCCATGCCGACTTGCCAGGACAGACCCATCGCGCCGACGACCACGAAGGCGAAAAAGGCATTCAGGCCCATAGCCGGTGCCAGTGCCACTGGCAGGTTGGCAAAAATCCCCATCAGAATGCTGCCAAAGGCGGCTATCAGGCAGGTGGTGACGAATACCGCCTGGGTATCCATCCCTGCCGCGCCTAGGATCTGCGGGTTAACAAAAACAATGTACACCATCGTCAGGAAGGTGGTGAACCCGGCGATCACCTCGGTGCGGGCGTTAGTACCGTGTTCGCGTAATTTGAACGCGCGTTCGAGCAGCCCCGGGGTTGTTTCCGGAGTGGACTGTGGTTGGCTCATTATCGGTTTCCGAACTAAAAGAGGAAAAAATACGCCGCTATCCTATACCAAAATTGGCGGGGGATAACGCAAATCATCCACTTTTTTCGCTGAAATTACCGCAACGGGATCGATTGCGTTGCGCAAAAAGCATAGAGTAAACGTTAAACCAAAAAGAAAGGAAATGGCATGTCCCGGATAGAAGCGGTGTTTTTTGACTGCGATGGAACGCTGGTCGACAGCGAGGTCATCTGCTCCAAAGCCTACGTACATATGTTTGCGCAATATGGCATTCAACTTGCGCTCGAAGATGTCTTCAAGACCTTCAAAGGCGTCAAACTCTACGAAATTATCGACACCATCAACGCTGAGTACGGCACCAGCCTGCCTAAGCTTGAGCTGGAAGTGATTTACCGCGCCGAAGTTGCCCGCCTGTTTGACAGCGAACTTCAGGCAATCGCCGGGGCGAACACGCTGCTGGCGCAAATCAATAAGCCGATGTGCGTGGTATCCAACGGCCCGGTCAGCAAAATGCAGCACTCTCTCGGCAAGACCGGAATGCTCGGCTACTTCCCGGATGCCCTGTACAGCGGCTACGACATTCAGCGCTGGAAGCCGGACCCGGCCCTGATGTTCCACGCGGCGGAACAGATGAACATGGACGTAGAGCGCTGCATTCTGGTGGATGATTCTATGGCAGGTGCGCAGTCGGGCATTGCGGCAGGCATGGAGGTGTTTTACTTCTGTGCCGATCCGCATAACAAGCCGATCGACCATCCGAAGGTGACGACGTTTACCGATTTGGCTGAGTTACCGGGCTTGTGGAAAGCGCGCGGCTGGGAAATTACGGCGTAGAAGTTGCCCCTCACCCCAAAGGGGCGAGGAGGGAAATCCCCCCTTCCTTCTGGCTGCTCGATTGCACGAAAGCAGACGGCGGTCGATCCCCTCTCCCTTTTAAGGAGAGGGTTAGGGTGAGGGTCACCTACCGGGAGCGGTCAAAAAACTAAAGGAACATCCCGCCGGAAACCTCAATCCGCTGCGCGTTCATCCAGCCCGTCTCATCACTAAGAATTGCCGCAATCGCATCGCCGATATCGTCCGGCTGACCTACACGCCCTAATGCGGTTTGTGCTGCAATCGCCTTCGAAACGTGTTCGTTGTCGCGCACAATACCGCCGCTGAAATCGGTGGCAATAGCGCCTGGAGCAATAATATTCACCGCAATCCCACGCGATCCCAGCTCTTTAGCCTGGTATTTGGTCAGCACTTCCATCGCCCCTTTCATCGTGGCGTAGGCGGCTTTACCCGGCAGCGAGAAGCGGGTCAGGCCGGTGGAAACATTCAGAATGCGGCCGCCGTCATTAATCAGTGGCAGCAGGCCCTGAGTCAGGAAAAAAGGCCCTTTCAGATGGATGTTCATTATTTCATCGAACTGCGCTTCGGTGGTCTCGGCAAACGATGCTTCAAGACCTATCCCGGCATTGTTCAATAAATAATCAAACGTGTCTCGCTGCCAGACCTTGCGCAGCGTTTCTTTCACCTGCTCAACAAATCCAGCGAAGGTAGAGGAATCGCCGACGTTGAGCTGGATTGCCGCCGCTTTCACGCCTTTTTGCTCAATTTCGCGCACAACATCTTCGGCTTCCTGGCGCTGGCTATTATAGGTCAGCAGAATACCGATTCCGCGTGCGGCCAGCTTCAGCGCTGCGTTTTTACCTAAACCACGGCTGCCGCCGGTCACTAAAGCGATACGTTGACTCATGATAAACCCCTTATTTGGCTGTCAGGACATTGAGATACAGCTTATTAGCTGATACAAAATCAATAAATATGGCCAAATGCGCATCACTGTTTCATCTTCAGCAACAATGTGGTGATAAGATGGATAAAATACACGCAATGCAGCTTTTCGTGCGGGTTGCGGAGCTGGAGAGCTTTACCCGCGCCGCGGACACGCTTGGGCTGCCGAAGGGCAGCGTTTCTCGTCAGGTCCAGGCGCTGGAAACCTCACTCGGCACACGCCTGCTGCACCGCACCACTCGCCGGGTTCAGCTCACCCAGGACGGCATGGTCTATTACGAACGCTGCCGCGACCTGTTAACGAACCTCGATGAACTCGACGGCCTGTTCCAGACCGATCCCGCCAGCGTCAGCGGGCGCATCCGGGTCGATATGCCCGTTACGCTGGCGCGCGGCTTGATTATCCCGAAACTGCCGGGATTTCTGCAGCAATATCCAGGCATAGAGCTAGAGCTTAGCAGCAGCGACAGAATGGTGGATGTCGTCCGGGAAGGGTTTGACTGCGTGGTGCGCGTGGGTCACCTCAAAGACTCAGGTCTGGTAGCCAGGCCGCTGGGGAAATTCACCATGATCAACTGCGCCAGCCCCGACTACCTCAGCCGCTTTGGCTATCCCGAAAGCCTGGACGATCTGGCTTCGCATGCACTGGTGCATTACGCCCAAAATCTCGGCACCCGCCCACAAGGCTTTGAAGTCTGGCTGGATAAAACAACGCAGTGGGTGAAAACCGGTGGCCTAATCACCGTCAACAGCACGGAAACCTACCAGGCCGCCTGTGTCGCCGGGCTGGGGATCATTCAGGTACCTCGCGTGGGCGTGAAAACCCAGCTCAAAGAGGGCACTCTGGTGGAAATTTTGCCTCAGTACCGCGCCGAGCCGATGCCGATTTCGCTGCTTTATCCGCATCGCCGCAACCTCTCCCGGCGAGTACATTTGTTTATGGAATGGCTCACTGACGTACTCAAAGCCTATGTCGATTAGCGTTATGGCTATAATTTCCTTAAGATCCTGCCACAGCAAAAGGAAAATTGACCCTATGACGACGCCGGATAACCGCGAAAAACGCCCAACCCACGAGCTCGAGTATGAGCCTGTTGTCCCTATCGAAACCCAGCAGGATGAAGCCCCAGGCGAGCCCGCAGAAAACGAACCGCTGGTAAAGCTCAAAACCAGCAACGCCGCGGTGAACAGCACCATATCCGTGGTCAACAAAACGGTCAGGCAGCCGATGGTTGCCCACCTGCTCCGCGCCGCCGAACGCTTTAACGATCGGCTGGGGAATCAGTTTGGCGCCGCCATTACCTACTTCTCGTTTCTGTCGCTGATCCCCATCATGATGGTGGCCTTCGCGGCAGGCGGTTATGTGCTTGCCTCTCACCCGACGCTGCTCGAAGATATTTTTGCCAAAATCCTTGAGAACGTCAGTGACCCGACGCTTGCCGCCACCCTGAAAAATACCATCAATACCGCGGTTCAGCAGCGCACCACCGTTGGCCTGGTCGGGCTGCTGATTGCGCTTTACTCCGGCATTAACTGGATGGGCAACCTGCGTGAAGCGGTGCGCGCTCAGTCGCGGGATAAGTGGGAACGCAGCCCGCAGGATCAGGAAAAATTCTGGGTAAAATACCTGCGTGATTTTATCTCATTGATTGGACTGCTGATTGCGCTGATCGTTACCCTGTCTATTACCTCGATTTCCGGCTCGGCCCAGACGCTGCTGATCGGCCTGCTGCACCTGGGCGATATTGAATGGCTGAAACCGGTCTGGCATCTGGTCGGCCTGGCGATTTCTATTTTTGCCAACTATCTGCTGTTCTTCTGGATCTTCTGGCGTCTGCCGCGCCATCGCCCACGCCGCAAGGCGCTGATTCGCGGCACGCTGATTGCGGCCATCGGCTTTGAGGTGATCAAAATCATCATGACCTACAGCCTGCCGAAGCTCGTCAGTTCCCCTTCCGGGGCCGCTTTTGGCTCGGTGCTGGGGCTGATGGCCTTCTTCTACTTCTTCGCCCGCCTGACGCTGTTCTGCGCGGCCTGGATTGCCACCGCAGAATACAAAGACGACCCGAGGATGCCGGGAAAAACGCATAAATAATCCTGTCATGATTTCCGGTCAGGATAGGTGGCCTGCCGACCTTCAGGTTAGCAGGTCCACTTGTCTAAACCTCCGACCAGAGAACATGCCATGACAACTGCCTCCGTACCCAAACTCCAAAAAACTGTTATTGACCCCAGCGTTCGCCTGCGCGAAACACACATCGGCGAACAATGTGAAGTACTCGCCAACAGCGTGCTGGAATACAGCACCCTCGGCGACTTCTCCTACCTCGGGGAACATTGTTGCGTGGCCGACAGCGAGATCGGCAAATTTACCGCCATTGCCAACCACGTTCGACTTGGCGCCCCCAATCACCCGATGGATCGCCCGTCACAGCACCGCTTTACCTACTGTCCCGAGTACTACGCCACTGATGTTGGCCGGGATACCTCATTCTTTACGCATCGCCGCGAGGACCGGGTGATAATTGGTAACGACGTGTGGATTGGCCACGGTGTTATCGTCCTGCCCGGCGTGACAGTAGGTGACGGCGCTGTACTGGCCGCGGGCGCGGTGGTCAGCAAAGATGTGCCGCCGTACACCATCGTTGGCGGCGTGCCAGCGAAACCTATTCGCAGCCGTTTCCCGCAGGAGGTGGCTGAAAGCCTGGGGCGTATCGCCTGGTGGGACTGGCCGCTGGAGAAATTAATGGCGCACCTGCCGGAATTTCAATCCGGTGAGATAGCCAGTTTTTGCGCTCGCTGGGACAAGCCGACCAACTCAGCAGATAAATCTAACTGGTAACTTTTATTTAACCTAAAACCAGTTTTATTCTCTATTTTGAAAATTTTGTGAAGCATTTCATAGAAGGTTACGGGCAGGCTTAAAAATTATCCACTTAATGCGCGTTTTTTGAGCCATTTCGCCCGGTGCGGCGCGTTGAAATGCTTCTTTTGCTATGCGTAAATGGACTTTCGTTCGCCATAAATAAGAAAAATCTATGCAAGCATCCGTTGCCACAACTCTCGATACCGGGGCTGACGCTACGCCCGTAAACTCACGCGGAAAAGTCGTTGTTGCTTCGCTGGTCGGCACGGCCATCGAATTCTTCGACTTCTATATCTATGCCACCGCGGCGGTGATTGTCTTCCCGCACATCTTCTTCCCGCAGGGTGACCCGACGGCTGCCACGCTACAGTCTCTCGCCACTTTTGCCATCGCCTTTGTGGCTCGTCCGATTGGTTCAGCGCTATTCGGCCACTTCGGTGACCGCGTCGGTCGCAAAGTCACGCTGGTCGCTTCCCTGCTCACGATGGGGATCTCGACCGTCGTCATCGGCCTGCTGCCGGGCTATGCCAGCATCGGTATCTTCGCCCCGCTTCTGCTGGCGCTGGCCCGTTTTGGCCAGGGTCTTGGCCTGGGCGGTGAATGGGGTGGCGCGGCATTGCTGGCCACGGAGAACGCCCCGCCGCGCAAACGCGCGCTGTACGGTTCATTCCCGCAGTTGGGCGCGCCGATAGGCTTCTTCTTCGCCAACGGCACCTTCCTGCTGCTTTCATGGCTGCTTACCGACGAACAGTTCATGTCCTGGGGCTGGCGCGTGCCGTTCATCCTCTCTGCGGTTCTGGTTATTATCGGGCTTTATGTCCGCGTTTCGCTGCATGAAACGCCAGTATTCGCGAAGATTGCCAAAGCCGGTAAGCAGGTCAAAGTCCCGCTGGGCACGCTGCTGACCAAACATTTGAAGGCGACGATCCTCGGCACCTTCATCATGCTGGCGACCTATACGCTGTTCTATATCATGACGGTCTATTCCATGACCTTCAGCACCGCGCCCGTTCCGGCGGGACTGGGCTTCTCGCGCAATGAGGTGCTTTGGATGCTGATGATGGCGGTGATTGGCTTTGGCGTGATGGTGCCGATTGCGGGCTATCTGGCGGATGCTTTTGGCCGCCGCAAGAGCATGATTGTGATCACCAGCCTGATGATTCTGTTTGCGCTGTTCGTCTTCCCGCCGCTGCTGGGCTCCGGGAACCAGACGCTGGTGATGGCCTACCTGCTGATTGGTCTGAGCCTGATGGGGCTTACCTTTGGCCCGATGGGGGCGCTGCTTCCGGAGATGTTCCCGACAGAAGTCCGCTATACCGGCGCGTCATTCTCTTACAACGTCGCGTCCATTCTTGGCGCGTCCGTCGCACCGTATATCGCCACCTGGCTGCAGGCTAATTATGGCCTGTTCTATGTCGGGGTTTATCTGGCGGCAATGTCTGCACTGACGCTGATTGCGCTGTTGTTGAGTAAAGAGACCCGCCACCAGTCGCTGTAATTTTTACCCTCACCCTCTCCCTAAAAGGGAGAGGGTGAGGTGAGGGGCAGCCTTACTTCTTCATCTGCCCCAAAATCGTCCGGCACTGATTATCACTTCCTTCAGAAGGCGAGATCAGCGCAGCCAGCGCCGCCGCCGGAGTGACCAGCGTGGCAAGCGCCGCAGCCACTGCGCCACGAATAATCAATGGCCCCGGCTTCACTCCCGCATCCGGGCTCTTGAACGTGCCGCGCACATAGAGCGGAGAACGCAGAGTGATAATACGAATCCCTTTGCTCTCCGGATCGATGGTCAGATCCAGACGTTCGCTGGCAAAGTTTGTGCTGCCGGTGACGTTAATAAGCGCGTTTTCAGTATCAAAGGCAAAAATTCTCGGCGTCGCAATTCCGTTGCGTAAATCCAGGTTCGCAGCGGCGCAGTTGATCCGCACCTCATCATCGCCAAAAATCTTGCCGACAATGTAGTTGCCCACGTTAAGGCCAACGATTTCCATCAGGTTACGGCTGATAAGCCCGTCGTTCATCAACAGCTTCAGGCTGCCGTTACTGGTGCCCAGCAGCGCCGCGACTGAGTTACCGCGTCCGCTCAGATTAGCGTCGCCGTTCAGCTCGCCCAGCGTTTTCTGCATCGACTCAACCTTCGGCATAAGCTGCTTCAGCTGCAGACGACGCGCCTGAATATCCGCTTTCCCCTGCATCGGCTTTTTATCGCCCTCAAGGTGGATATTGGCATTGATGGAGCCGCCCGCCATGCCAAATTTCAGCGGCTGCAGGCGCAGGTCAGCGTTATTCAGGATCACGTGGGTGGTGAGGTCACTCAGCGGCAGCGTGCCGCTGTGTTCAATGCGCTGCCCTTTAAAGCGCACATCGGCATCCATCACGTTCCATTTGTCCGTTTCAAAGCGATCGTAAGGCAGCACTTTATCGGCTGGCTGCACCGTCCTGTCGCCCCGCTGCTGTCTGGCTTTTTTCGTCTTTTCGGCATCCTTCCCGGAATCAACGCCAATCAGCGGCCCTAAATCGGCCAGCCGCAGCTGTTTAGAGACTAAATCGCCCTCAAGTTTAGGCCGGGGTTTACCCTGACTGTAGGTCAGGGAACCGTGAATATCGCTGTCGCCAATACGCCCGTTAAAATCCTGATAGCGGAAGACCGAGCCTTTATCCGTGTCGATTTTTGCCAGCAGATGGCCGTCCGTTTCAAACGGAGGCGTCTCCGGCAGCAGCACGCCGGTCAGCGCGTAAAGATTACCGAGGGAATCGCCGGAGAACTTGAGCCTGAGATCGACGCCTCCCATTTTCATCGGGTCGTTAACTGTGCCAACGAAGGCCACTCGCGATGTCCCCGAACGCACGTCTGCCTGCACCGGAAATGCGCTATCGCCTTCGCTACGCAGTGCCAGCATACCGCCAATTTTACCGCTGCCCTCCACCGGCTGGCCGTTGTAGCGGCCATTCACTTTCAGGCCGAAAACGTAATCTGCCGCCGTCGCCGCATCTTTGCCCTGTGGCTTTTGGCCGGAAACTTCGCTAAACGGCAGCGGTTTACCCAAAGGATCAACCAGGATCGTTAGCGCCGCCTTGGTCACTCTATCGTCCACGGCGATCCGACCTTTATCGAACAGGATATTGTCGAGCCGGAAGGACCAGCCGGAGGGTTTTTGATTGGGATCGCTGCCGCCAGCACTGGCAAGGTTAAAGGTCCAGTTATTGTTTTTTTCCGACAGCCGGATAATACGGACATCCGGCTCAACCAGGCGAAGCCAGGGGATATAAACCGTTTTGGTTAACAGCGAAAGCGGGGCGAGCGTGGCCTCGACGCTGGGCAGATGAACCATGGTAACTTCGGGGATATCAGGTGGGTTACCAAGCAGGATATCTTCGGCATGAACGTGTGGCCACGGCACCCAGCTGCGCCAGCCGGGCTCGTCTTTATTTCGTGCCCAAACCACCCCTAAATCGCCGCGAATGGCAAAGGGGCGGTTCAGCTCTGTCGAGACTTTTTGGTTGATGGTTGGTTTCAGCCGGTTCCAGTCAAACGTGGCGATCGCCACGATCGCTACGACAACCAACAACAAGAAAATCCCGGCGACTGTGCTGCTAATTTTACCCGTTTTTGTCATCCTTCTTACCTCTCCTGATGCCGGACTGCCTGACTAAAAGATAGTTCAGCGTGACCGAAACGACATCAGGGGAGGCGAATCAGAACGTTTTCCAGGTTTTCGAAGGGGACAGGGCGCGACAGGAAATAACCTTGTGCCGCATAAGCAGGTGAAGACTGAACATCTCGCCATTCTTCAACAGTTTCAATGCCTTCTACAATCACGCCCTTGCAGTAGCGGTTCATTAATTGCAGCAGCATGGTAAATAAATTCCGCCCTTCATCGCTTTTTCGTAGCATGATGAAAAGCTCGCGCGCCACTTTGATATAGTCGTAGCGGACTTCGCTCAGCGCGGAGAAGTTAGCCAGGCCAGTACCAAAATCATCAAGCCAGAGCGGGCCAAACTCGTGCATGCCGGCCAGAGTTGCCGCCTGCGGCAGGTTAATGTGCTCCACAAGTTCAAAACGTACCCACGGCAGTTTGGCGATCAGATCAAGAATCGGCTGATGCTGCTTCATGGCAATTAAAGTGGGGCCATCGACGTTCACCGAGGCCAGTATGCCGTGACCGATGAAGGTCTGCGCCCAGTCTTCCAGCAGACGCAGTTGCTCTTCCACCACCGTAAGACGCTGGCGGCTGGGGATCGCAGAGAAATAGCGGTCAGGCGGGATACGTACGTCAGCCTCAGCCGGATGCGTGACCACCGTCAGCAGTTCAACTGCCATCAATTTTCCGTCTGTTTTGTAAATCGGCTGAAAGGTGTAGCGGCGCTGGCATTGCAGCCAGAATCGTCGCTCCTGCAAACTTTCAACGCTCGCCTCAAGCGTATGCAGCCGGTGAGTGATCTGCTTCAACTTCATCTGTACATCCTGTTTGCCCTGATAACGCTACATGGCTCGTCGAAAGGTTATCGGCGTCGGAATAGAGAACTTTATGCTCGCTTTCGCAGCAAAATGCGCCGGAGCGATTTTTGTCACAATCACAATAACCTGGCGTACATCAAATATTTTCAAAACGCTGTTTTAAAATGTTTGACTCACTTTTCGCCACGGCGGAGAATGCAAAAAACAGCGTTTTTGTTCATTTAACCGCCAGGTCTCTTATGCTCACTCAGAAAATTGCCGTGATCGGCGAATGCATGATCGAACTGTCTCAAAGTGGGGCCCAGCTGCATCGCGGCTTCGGAGGCGATACCTTAAATACCTCGGTTTACCTCGCCCGCCAGGTCAGCGAAGGCGCGCTGGAAGTGCATTATGTCACCGCGCTCGGCGAGGACAGTTTTAGCCAGCAAATGCTGGACACCTGGCAACGGGAACACCTGCACACGGCATTGATTCAGCGCCTGGAGCACCGCCTTCCGGGCCTGTATTACATCGAGACCGATAGCCACGGTGAGCGGACGTTCTACTACTGGCGTAACGAAGCAGCGGCGCGGTTCTGGCTGGAAAGCGAGCGTTCAGACGAAATATGTGCGGAACTGGCCCGGTTTGATTATCTCTACCTGAGCGGCATTAGCCTGGCCATCCTCAATAACGCCAGCCGGGAGAAGCTTTTCGCGATGCTGAAGCAGGCCAGAGCGAACGGCTGCAAAGTCATTTTCGACAATAACTATCGGCCACGCTTATGGACCAGCCCGGAAGAGACACAGCGTGTTTACCGGCAAATGCTGGCCTGCACGGATATTGCGTTTCTGACGCTGGACGACGAAGACGCGCTATGGGGCATAATCCCGGCAGAGGAAGTGATTCGCCGGACGCATGCTGCTGGCGTAGAAGAAGTGGTTATCAAACGAGGCGCTGAGTCTTGCCTGGTCTCGGTCAGCGGCGAGGATCTACTCGACGTCCCGGCGCTTCGCCTGGCAAAAGAAAAAATCGTGGACACCACCGCGGCAGGAGATTCCTTTAGCGCGGGTTATCTGGCGGTGCGTTTAACCGGGGGTACAGCAGAAGAAGCCGCGAAGCGTGGTCATTTGACGGCGGGCACGGTGATTCAATATCGCGGGGCGATTATCCCGCTGGATGCAATGCCCCAATAAGATGACCCTCACCCTAACCCCCTCCCTGGAAGGGAGAGGGGACGAAAAGAAAATGTCTGCGCAAGTTCCCCCTCTCCCCTGTGGGGAGAGGGGCGGGGTGAGGGGCAATCCCACTGCTAAGAAGCCGGTGGAATATCCGAAACTTCCGGCTTAGGATCGTCCGTCACCGGCGGCGGCGCAGCCGGCACCATCACCTTATCCCACGTCTCTTTCAGCTCCTTCATGTTGTACTCAGGTTCGCCTTTAGGCTGCAGCAGCACCATAGACATCTCCTGAGACAGCTGCTGACGCAGATCCTGATTGAGCATCGACACGGTCAGGCTGTCGAGGAAGTCCTGCCGGAGCTTCTGGTACTGCTCCGGTGCAATATCAACCACCTGATTTTGCAGCGAACGCAAACGCTGGCTTATCAGCACGTCGGTGTCGGTGCGCGCGTAGGTAGCAAACAGCTTCGTCAGCTCATTCTTTTTCTGCGCTATCAACGCGTCGAATTCTTCCTGAGACAACCCCTTATCGCGCACTCTCAACAGTTCACGCCCGACGCTGGTAAGGCTGGCGTTCAGCTTATCGTTCGGGGATTCAATGTTGATCCCGCACTGGGCGCGCAGATAAAGCACGCGGCAATCAAAGCTCAGATTGAGGTCTTTAACGCCATTTTTGCTCAGGCTTTGCTGCACATTCCAGAACAGCGCTTCACGGGCCAGGTCGGCACGCCAGTAGCGCAGCAGCGCCGCAGACTCACGAATCGGCTGCCAGCTGTTGTCCCACATCAGGGACAACCTGTCCTGACGCACGCTGTCGGTCATCAGGCTCACCGGCTCAGGGTTAAGCGGGGAAAGCGTTGGCACAGGCGCAGGCGTGTCGCGCTTGCCTTTTAGCTCACCGAAGGTTTTATTGATTTGCTCCGCCACGCTGCGGCTATCCACGTTACCCACCACGATGAGGGTCATGGCATCCGGGGTGTACCACTTGTCGTAAAACGCTTTGAGCTGCGCGGCATCAACCGGGCGCTTGAGATTATCAGCCGGATCGTGGCCAAGCAGCGTGGAGCCTTTCAGGCGGTAGCGCCACCAGCTGTCTTTGGTGTTCATCGGCCAGGTCGCGACCATATCCGGCACATGCAGTGCCGCGGTGACGGTTGCCGGCGTCACCGCCAGCGACCCGATATTGGTCGACATAAACGTCAGCGCTTCTTTCAGCAAATCATTGCGGTTATTAGGCAAGCTTAAGTTAAACAGCGTGAAGTCATAGGAGACGATAGCCGGAGGAAGTGGACGCTCCGGGTCGCTGCTTTGGTGCCATAACGAACGCGCCTGGCTCGTCGGCAGACCGCCGGTCTGCGTCAACAGCATGCGCGGTAAAAAGTGGCTGTAACCGCTTTGTTGGGCGGTTTCTGTGAGCGAACCGCTATTCACCATCAGGCGAATTTCAACGCGGTCACTTGGGCGCTGGGGGGTGGCCAAAACCTGCCACTGGAAGCCGTTAGAAAGCGTTCCCTGTTGCCAGGCCGGGTCCGGCTGGAGCGCTTCTGCCTGCACGTTGCTGGCCGTTGCGGCTAATAGCAACCCGCCAGCTAAAAGTCGAATCTTGGTGCCCTGCATGTGAACCCCTAAAAACAATCCTGGTTAAAAGTAGCACATCGGCGCGGCATTCGACGTCCGCAAACCGACATAGGTGACGTTTCACCAATCCGTTTGACCGCATTTCTGCGAAAACGTCACGTAAGAAAGTCAAAAATAGAGAATAAAAACCCTAAATAATTCGAGCTGCAGGTAGGCGGTAATTAATACACCTGCAAGATGAAGTATGGCGGGTATTAGGGGGATTATGCAGAGTCGCCCGCAGCGAGGGCAAGTCGCTGCGGGCAATTGGTCGGATTAGTGGGAGACTTCGGTCACTTTTTTGTCAGATTTTGGATTATCCAACTGCTGATGAAGTTGCTTTTCATCCAGCTGTTTTACCCATTTCGCGACAACGACGGTCGCCACGCCGTTACCGACCAGGTTGGTCAGCGCGCGCGCTTCGGACATGAAGCGGTCGATACCCAGAATCAGCGCCAGACCCGCAACCGGCAGATGGCCTACCGCAGAAATGGTTGCCGCCAGCACGATAAAGCCGCTTCCCGTCACGCCTGCAGCCCCTTTAGAAGAGAGCAGCAGCACAACCAACAGCGTGATCTGATGGAAGATATCCATGTGGCTGTTGGTCGCCTGAGCGATAAACACCGCCGCCATTGTCAGGTAAATCGAGGTGCCGTCCAGGTTGAAGGAGTAGCCGGTTGGAATGACCAGGCCCACAACGGATTTACGGCAGCCCAGCTTCTCCATCTTATCGAGCATACGCGGCAGAACAGACTCGGAAGACGATGTCCCCAGTACAATCAGCAGCTCTTCTTTGATATAGCGAATGAACTTGAAGATGCTAAAGCCCGTCGCGCGGGCGATGGAGCCCAGGACCAGAATCACAAACAGCAGGCAGGTGATGTAGAAGCAGACGATCAACTGGCCCAGCTGCACCAGAGAACCTACGCCGTACTTACCGATGGTGAACGCCATGGCCCCAAACGCCCCGATTGGCGCCAGACGCATGATCATATTGATGATGCCGAAGATAACCTGAGAGAAGCTTTCGATGACGTTAAAGATCATCTGGCCCTTGTGGCCCAGGCGATGCAGCGCAAAGCCAAACAGAACGGCAAACAGCAGCACCTGCAGAATGTTACCGCTGGCAAACGCACCAATCACGCTACCCGGGATCACGTCCAGCAAGAAGGCAATAACGCCCTGCTGCTGAGCTTGTTCAGCGTAAACCGCAACCGCTTTGGCATCCAGCGTCGCCGGGTCCACGTTCATGCCGGCGCCTGGCTGCAGCACGTTAACCACAACCAGCCCGATAATCAGCGCAATCGTGCTGACAATTTCAAAATAAAGTAACGCTACCGCGCCTGTACGGCCTACGGCTTTCATGCTTTCCATGCCAGCGATCCCGGTCACCACGGTACAGAAGATGACGGGCGCAATAATCATTTTAATCAGTTTAACGAACGCGTCGCCAAACGGTTTCATTTGGGCACCCAATTCCGGGTAAAAGTGACCCAGCAAAATGCCGATGGCAATTGCGGTCAGCACCTGAAAATACAGACTTTTGAAGAGTGAGGTTTTCATTAGAGTATCCTTGGACGGAGAGTAACCGCAGCCCCGGCTCAGGAACCGGTATGACTGCGGCACTCAACATAGCACCCTAAAAAAAACGCAGAAGTGGCCTGGATCGATTTTGTTAACGGAACTGTTAAAAACTTGAACTGAACCGATCCAGCTCGTAACATTTGTAACTATTGTTTTTCATTTACGCAGTAAGAAATTCACGTTCAAACTGCTCAAGGGTACGCGCTTTGGCATACAGGAACCCCTGGGCATAGATAACCCCCTGCTGCACCAGCCACTCGCGCTGCGCTTCTTGTTCCACGCCTTCAGCCACCACTTTCAGATCCAGGGCTTTGGCCATCGCGATAATCACGCCCACCATCGCGTTATCTTCCGGCAGCCCTTCGATGAAGCTTTTGTCTATCTTCAGCACGTCAATCGGCAGCGCTTTCATGTGGTGCAGATGGTGCAGGCTGGCGTAACCCATACCAAAATCATCCAGCGCAATACGCACCCCGGCCTGGCGGAGCGGCCGCAGGATATTGACCGCCGCCTGTGGATCATCAATGCGGCGGCTCTCGGTAACTTCAAGAATCAGCGTGCCGGGCTGGATTCGGTAACGTCTGAGCAGCTCCAGGAGCGAAGGCACCATGGCGTCATGCAGCAGCTGAAGCGCGGAGAGATTGACGCACAGCGGCAGCGTAACGCCCCGGCTTTGCCAGGCAGACAGCGTGCGACAGGACTCCTCGAGGATCCAGCTACCGACGGTAATCATCAGCCCGCAGGCTTCAATACGCTCAATCAGCCCTTCCGGTAGGCTCCAGCTACCGTCAGCCTGACGCTGGCGCAGCAGGACTTCGGCACTGACCACGCTCCCGTCACGCATATCCACCTGCGGCTGTAGCCAGATAGCAAACTGATGCTTCTCAAGCGCATTCAAAATATCGTGCTCTTCGGTCAGGCGCTGCTGGGCTATCTCCATCTGATCGGGGTCGAAGAACTGAATTTGGTTTTTCCCGAAGCGGCGAGCCGCAAGCGTTGCCGAAGCCGCCCGGCGATAAAGCTGTTCTGCATCGAGGCCCCCTCTGAACATCGCAATGCCAATGCTGGCGGTCGGTTTCAGTTGCAATGCCTGAACGGGCAAACGGGCGTTGAGCGTTTCCATGATTTTCTGTGCCAGCGTCATGGCATTCCACGGGTCGCTGACGCCATAGAGCAGCAGCCCAAAATCATTCTGACTGAGCTGGGCCAGCACCGCGTTGGTCGGCAACACGGGTTTAATTTTCTCGACCAGCGTCAACAGCAGCATCTCGCGCTGCTCTTCGTTCAGCACGCCGGCCGCATCCTGGAGCGTTTCGCTCCCGATTAACATCAACGCGCCGCGTTTCTCGTTCGCCACCATCTGCTCAATCAGCGCCATCAGCAGCGCCTTATTTGGCAGCTCCGTGACCGGATGATGGGTACTCAACGCGTTCATTTGCTGCTGAAGACGCTGGGCAACCTGCTGATTGCGGTTATAGCTGCGTACCAGCATGCCAATCTCATCGTCATGGTGCAGCGGCGGCAGCGTGAGCTGGTGCTCACCCGCTTGCTGAGGATTCAGGTTACTCAGCTCGCGGCTAATCTTGCGGATCGGATGCACCACCAGCCGGTTAATGCACCAGCTGATCGCCACGGTCAAAATCAGCGCCAGCAGCAAATAGGTGGTCAGCAGAGTGGAAATCGTGCTGATGATAATGCGGTACATGCGCCAGGAATCAGCCTGTAGCACCAGGTAAGCCAGCGGCTGCGGGTTTGCCGGGCGTTCGAGGGAATAAAGCGGCAGGGAAATCTGCACCGGCAGCTCAAACACGCGGGTGATGAGCATCGGGATTTGGTGCTCCGGCATAAAGCTAATGCGAAGCGCCTGGAACTGATTGGGCAGCACGACGTCGGCTCGGCTGATGATGCCCGAAGGTTGGATCTGCTGAAGAATAGCCTCGGCCTGCGGAATATCCGCCCGCAAAATGGCCTCAGACAGCGGAAGACGCACGGAGTGGGCGATTTTCTCCATTTGCGTGGCGGTGTCGTAGCGGTTTTGCTGCACAAAATGGAACAGCTGAATGACGATAAAAATGAAAATAAACGCCAGGGCCACGGCTGACACCATCGCCATCTGTTTTATCGTTAGGGAACGACTGACTCGCAAGCTGACTCTCCGCTTTTGCTTAACCTGCGCCACGCCCGGCATCAGGATATTCTTATGCCCGCAGAGTATACTGCATTGCCGCTCTTTTTAATCCTGACCTCAGGAGAATCGGGTAATTCTGCATTTATGGGCAACTTTGCGCCGAATTCTGAGTAAAAAAACACAAACGGCGGGCTAACCCGCCGCTCTGCGTCACAGCTAATCAGAAGTCCGCGTAAGGCACCAGCGGCTGCGGCGGCATATCCATATCGCCCTGCCAGCCCGCCATAGAGTAGCGCACGAAAATCAACGCGTGGCTTGGGGTGTAGTCCTTGGCCTGCTGAATATCAATCCCGGCACCGATTGACCAGTGCGAGTTGATCCGCCGTTCAACCAACGCTCTGGCCGTATAACCGAAACCATTGCTGCTGCTGCCCGAGAAGGTGTCATTGCGGTCCGGGTAAGCATAGGGATCTTCCGGGTAGGGGTTAGTGTCATTTGGCACGAGGTTACGCAGCGGATAGCGCTGGCCCGCATTGCTGTGGGAGTAAGACCAGGAGCCGGAAGCGCCCAGTTCCCAGGACCAGTTTTCGGTGCGTTTACGCCAGATGACCGGCACGGCAAACGACACGTATTTTTGCGGGCTGTAATAGCCGCCCTGCCCGAGGAAGTAGTCGCTGAGGTCTTTTTCGTAGTGCCAGACCATATTGGTCAGGCCCACGGTTAACCGCTGATTATTCTCGTTAATCAGCTTGTAGTAGTAGCCCGTCATCCAACGCACGCGCCAGTTATCGGCCACGTTTTTACCGGTCAGCGTGTCCGCGCTCAGGCTGGACCAGACGCCGTTAGCTTCGCCCTTGTCGTAGCTCAGGCTGATACCGCCGCCGTTAGCGCGAACGCCACCCCACACTTTATTGGTATTCGGATCCCGCTGCCCGCCGAAGGAGAGCAGCGAGCTGGAGATAGGCCGACGATGCGCATTGACGGTATAGCCAATTGGCCCGAGGTCGTTGCTGTAGCTCACGCCACCCACGACATCCACGACGTCAAAGCCCATCGGCGTGGTGCCAATGTCCGTTTGCCAGGTATTGTTTTTCCAGCCAACGGCCACGCTTGCGCCGTTGCCACTCTGATTTGTGTTGCCGAAACAGTTGTGCTTCGCACAGGTGCCCCAACGCTCGTTGTAACCCCCGCCGTTATCTTTGAACGAGCCAGCACTCATATTCACCAGATCGGTACGGAACCACATCCGCCCGTCGCTAAGCGGAGCGTCCACCTGCAGCATCGTGGTATGTGCTTTCAGATCGGAATAACCTGGCGTGCCGCTTGAGCCCCAGTATTCGTGGTCAAGCGTCACGTTTACATCCTGCTGGCGGTAAAGATCGGCGGCATCGCTGCGCACGCCCCGCTTCAGCCAGTCGTCTTTCTCATCGTTGCGGGTCAGGCGAGTGAAGGTGTCGTTATCCTGCGGGCGCTGCTGGGTAACCCCCGAGGAGACCATAGCGTCTTTGTAAGTCTCCAGCGCCTGCTGCGGCTGGCCGCTGGCGGCCTGGAAACGCGCGGCATCACGCATCACCAGCGCGCTTTCCATCGACGGCGGCTGGCTTTTCGCCGCAACCAGAATTGGCGCGTAGGTTTGCGCGGCTTTTTCGTTGTCGCCCAGGGCAGCCCAGGCGTTCGCCACGCGGCGTTGCGTATTGATGGACGGTGTTTCACCCGCAGGTGCTTTCTGCAGCTTCGCTAGCAGATCGCGGGCCTGAGGTTTATCCCCCTCGGCAATCAGCACCTCGGTTAACCCTAACAGCGCATCTTCGTTGCCGGGTGAACGCTGCAGGACTTTCTGATACTGCGCTTTCGCCGTGGGGCGATCGCCACGTTCGGCGGCCCAGTCGGCCAGCGTTAAGTCGACGCGATCGGACGGCGTCTGCTGCTGAAGCAGCGCAATGGCGTCTTTTTCTTTGCCGCTGTCCCGCAGCCGGTTAGCCGTTTGCATCACTTCGTTAAACTGCAGCCGGTCAGCAAGCTCATGAATATTGTCGGTCCACTGCGCTTTGGGCAGCGTATTGAGGTGGCTTAGCGCCGCCGCATCGTGGTTATTGCCTGAGAGATAAAGGCCGTAAGCGAAGACCTGCTCCGGGTCGCCGGGCTTACGCTGGGCCAGGCCGCGCATCAGGCTATCTGCCTCGCTGTGTTTTCCGGCGGCATAGAGATCGTTCGACAGGCGGTAGGTTATCCACACGCTGTCCGGGTCGAGTTTGAGCCGCTGGCGCTGGATCTCCGCCGCTTTTGCCCACTGCCCCTGGCTTTCCAGCGCGGTGGCCTGCTGCTCCAGCCTCTCGCCGGCCAGGCTACGTTCAATATCATCAATACTTTTGCGTTGGCTGGCCGAAAGGCTCTGAATATACGCCGTTGCACGCGCCGGCGACTGGCGGCGATAAACGTTCGCCAGGCCACGAATCGCGTTGCTGTTCCCGCGATCCATGCGCAGCGCCTGCTGATAATAACGCTCCGCGCTGGCATCATCTTTTTTGGCAACGGCCACATCACCAAAGCCCAGCACCGCGTAGCTGTCGGTGTTATCCACCCTCTGCGCCTGTTGGTATTTCTGCAGCGCGGCATCCGGGTTATTGGCTTTGAGCTGAGCATCACCTTGTTCAATCAACAGCCAGTAGCGGTTGGTTTTTAACAAGCTGTCCCACTTGCCCCGGTTGTCGCTTTGCGGGTCCATCTGAATGGCTTTCTCAAACTGCTGTACCGCGAGGGCGCGTTTTCCCTGCTGAGAATAAGCCTGCCCCAGGGCGCCAACCACTTCGCTATCGTTTTGCTTCGAGCTTAACGCCTCTTTCAGCTGCGGAATGGCCTGGTTCCCGCGACCACCGCCCACGTCTTCCAGCCCTTTTGCCCGGGCGAGGAAAGCCGGGTCAGACAACTGTTTTTGCTGCTGCGCGAGCCTGTCACGCGCAGTGGCCACCGTATCGCCTTCGGTGAAGACATTAAGAAAACGCTGCAGGGCCGCGACGCTTTGTGGCCCTGTCGGTAAGTTGCTGATTTGGCCATACCATAAAGCCGCCGCGTCTTCCCGGCTGCCGTTGGATTTCGCCATTTGCTCAAGTACCTGATAAGCCTCGGCGCTGCGGCCGTTGGCAAACATCAGCCGCGCCAGATTGCCACGCAGTTCGCCGTTCCCTGGCGCAGCGGCATCCAACGCTTTCAGTTTATCGATCGCCTGGTTGATGGTTGCCGGGCGCTTCGCCATCAGCATCCAGTATTCAATCGCTAAATCTCCTGCGGGCGGGTTGCCGTCAAACAGCTTTTCATAGGCGGCAATAGCCTGTTCGGTATGCCCACTGGTCGCTAATAAACGGGCCTGCTGCAGCTGCTGGCGGCCATCCGCGCCGGTCAGCATCATCGTGACCTGCGACTGTTTATATTCGGCGGAGCCGGGAGCCAGTTTTGCCAGACGCTCAAGCTGTGCTTTCGCCCCGGCGTTATCCCCCTGGCGCAGCAGGTAGCGCATTCGGGCCGCAATCACGTCCGGATCGTCCGGCGCCATCAGCTCCAGCCTGGACAGCGACTGCCGCACAATATCTTCGCGTTTGCTGGCCTCACCCATCCTCACTTGCTCCAGCAACTGCTGCTGGGGCGTCAACGCGGCCTGAGCCATCGGCATCAGCGCCATGCCCAATGAGAGAGTGACGAAACTTAATGAGAACTTGCGCATACCTGACCCCAGCTAGGGATTAATTCACCCCGAGAATTGAAGCGAAAACGATTTTGATCCCATCCCTGACCAAAGAGCGTTAAAACATAGCTGTAATAGGCATCAGCCTGGGGGAAATTATCTTTCACCCGCTGACGCTGCACGTCCCGTGCTTCGCTATCCTGTAAAAAAGGCAGCATGGCGGCGGAGAATCCCACTGGGCCATTGCCCTGAACGCTGCCGGTTTGCACATCGACTTTTTCCGGCGGCAAACCTTGTTTGATGGTGATATCTGCCATGGGCTGGAAGGCCTTCAGCAGCGCGGCTTTGTGCGGCGCGTCGTCGGCCATCATACCAATCCACATGTAGACGCGGATTGAGTCATAGCTGCCGCTGCGGGCGTCGTCGGTCTGGAACTGCCAGCCTTTGCCTTCGCGCCAGTCGGCCCAGTTGGGTGAAAATCCTTTGGGTGCGGTTTCAAGCAGTAATCTTTGGTTTGCCACCTGCATGGCCGACCACGGGCCGCGGTAACGCACCATTCGCTGCAGTACCTGCGGCGGGAGGTAGCTTGGATTCAGCCGCCAGTCAGGAGAATGATTAAACCCCACTCGCCCCGGCAACAGTGAAAATCCCAGCCCCGGGATTTTAATCACTTCCTCTTTCGCCACGCGCTTCAGCAGCTTTTCACCGAGGCGGCTATAGGCAGGTTCATGCCACAGACGCCCCGCTTCAAGCAGGCTCCAGACAATCCACATATCGGCATCGGAGGCGGAGTTGCTGTCTAAAACCGTCCACGCATCTTTGTCGTTTTTGCCCCACAGCCAGGCGGGAAGATGGTCTTTCAGCGCCCCCTGAGCGAGGTTGTTTTCCGTCCAGAGCAGCAGCTTGTCGAACATCGCCCGATCGTTGGCCACCAGCGCAAAGAAAAGCGCGTAGCTCTGCCCTTCAGAAGTGGTGATTTTGCGCTCATCGCTGGGATCGATCACCCGGCCCTGGTCGCTGACATAGCTGGCTTTAAACTGCTCCCAGGCAGGCCAGCTACAGGCGGCCTGCCCGGAAACGGTTGTCAGCATCAGCCCGACCATCAGCAGTGCGGCGCTGATTTTCATCGTAATTACTCGTCTTCTGGATCGATACGGCGGCGGCTAAGGATGCGCAGGATACGCCACAGCACCCAGGCCAACAGCACGACGCTTATCGCGGCGAAGATAGCCAGCAGAACCGGATGGTTCGACAGCGCGTACCAGATGCGCTCGAACCACGGCAGGTGGCCCACATAGTAAATATCGCCGACGCGCAGGCTATCCACGCCGGATTCACGAATCACCGTCACCGACCCAGAAATCGCCGCCCGTTTGCCGCTGTCGTTGAGCGCATTGTTCAGCAGCTCGTAACCTCGCGGGCTGTCGGCCAGTAAAGCAAGGACGCTGCGCTGGTCGTTATACGGCGACTGGAAGCCGACGATCGCGGCCATGGCGCCTTCGGAGGTGACCTCCGTTTGCGTATCCGCCGCGCGATCTTTTGGATCGGAAACGCCGTTCAGCAACGGAGTCTGGCGAACCGGGGTTTTCACCCAGCTTTGCGTGGCTTCAACCAGCAGATCGATACGTTTGTCATCTTTCATCGTTGGCGGAATAGTGCCGATGATCATGATATCCGCATCTTTGCCCTGAATGGTGCTGCCATCATCCGTCAGGCTCACGTTTACGGCGGGGAAGCCGGTTTGTGAACCAATGGTGCCAAGCGCGTCCAGCAGCGCAGTCACCTGAGCCGAGTTAGGTTCTTTGCTGACCACCACGATAGTTTGCGAGAGATCGGCCATGCGGCTGAACGGGAAGCCCGCATTCGCAAAGGTGCGCAGATCCGGCATGGCAATAAAGTGGTGATAGTTAGAGAAGTCGATGGTTGACTCATCTTCCACCACGACGTGGTTTTGGACCGGCTGGAACGTAATACAGTTCTCTATCGAGCCGCCAGGCATCGGGTTCATATACGAGAAGTCAAATCGCAGCTGGTTGGCGGCGCCCAGACGCAGCGCGGGAATCGACACATCCGTTTTGCCGTCCAGCAGGCCCTGCAGCACCGGCAGGCGCAGCAGCAGCTTATTGTTCTCTTCGCTCGGCGTCAGGTTGAACGACTGCAGGAACTGGTTGTTCAGGCTAATGTCCATGCGCGAGCTGTCTTTCATCGCCGGCGCGGTGTAGCGATACTTCAGGTTGAGATCGATGCCGTTACTGCGCAGCAGATAGAGATCGGGCGGCAGATTCATCGTCACGCTAATGGCGCTCGGCTCCTGGCCACTGGACTGTAGCTGCTCCTGGTAAGTTTTCATCTCACCCAGCGTTACCGGCCGGTCAGTTCTCACCCAGTTTGGTGCATCGTAAGGTTCGCGTGGTTGCAAGGGCTTCACGTCATCCACGGTGACGCTGCTGCCGCGGAACAGGATATTCCCCTGGGCAATGCCTTTTGCCGCCTGCACGAGGTCTTTATCATCACGGCCCATCACCACCAGCAGTTTGACGTACGGGTTATCCGGGTGGCTCATCATCTCAACGGTTGGCGCCTGCACGGCAGGATGGTCGCGGAGGAAGTCCGGGCGCTTATCGTTGGTCGCAAACACGATCCCGTTGCTGGCCGGCAACTGATTGAAGAGCACCGGGAAGCTCTGCCCACGCCATGCGGTACGGGAACCAAACCACGAGGCGACAATCCCGGCGGCACGCTGCTGTTCAATATCCGGGCTGGCAGCAAAAACGACAGGCAACGTCAGCGGGCGATCGTCTCGCGAGTCGAAGAAAGGCACCGGGAAATGCGACAGATCGTTTTGAACCGGCAGCCGCTGGTAGGTCAGCGCCAGCGAGCTGCTGCGACCGACATCCATCCACAGCGTGGTGCTGGCCGGATTCTCGCAGATGTCGCGGTAGTGGCCGACAAACTCCAACCTCACGCGGTTAAAGTCGGTGATATACAGCGGGTCAACCGGCACCTGTGCAAAGGTCTTTTTGCCCAGTTGCTCTTTGGTCACCGGCAGGACGCCCATCAGCTCGTCGTTAAGATAGACTTTGAGCTGCGACTGCACCGGCAGCAGCGAAGGTGAAGGGGTATATTCCAGGTTCAGCAGCGCTTTCGAGACGATTTCATCCCGACGCATCCCAAACTCTACCCCGCCATTCGGATTCACGCCGGTCAACACCATGCTGCCCGGCGGCGGCGCAATTTGCGCAAAATTCAGTTTCACATCGCGGGAAGGCACATTTTCGGCGACGATGGGCGCATTTGCGCCAGGTACGCCCGGTAAGACTTGCCCACCCGCCGGGGCGCTGCCAGCGGGAGTCGCGGGAACGATCGCCTCGGTTGAACCCGGCGCAGGCGTAACCACCGCCTGATTTGCCGTCGCCACGGCTGGAACCGTCGGAGCCGGCGTCGAATCAGCCGAATTTGCCACTGTAACAGGCAGGGCGCTGATGCCTACCGCCGCTGCATAAAACCAGGATATTTTTCTTTTCATCGCGTTATCATCAAATTAATCAAGCTGTTGACAAACCTCAGGCGAAAGAAGAAACACCAGAGAACATCAATTCGTGATTTCAGTTGCCGGCTACAAAGAGGGAAAAACCACGCTTTTTCCCTTTTGGTGAGCAATTTCGTTAAGCCAGGGCAGACAAAGTCCGCCGTTTTGCTGGTTCTGCCGTCGGGCTGTGCGGAATAAACGACACAATCCAGTCCACCAGCGTGGTGATCGCGTGGAAAACAAACTTCAATGACGGTGGAGCGAACTCCGCAAGGTGCCGGTAACCCCGGAATCCAAGCTTGAGAATATCCACCAGACTTTCCAGCGGCTTATCCTCAGGGAAACTGTCCTGCCACAGCGCCCAGGTATCGGCGCGGGCAAAAGTACACTGAATAAAATCGATATGCTGTTTGGTGGTCATCTGCGCCAGCTGCAGGCCGACTTCATCGCCAAAGACACGCATCACCTGAGCCGGGAAGAAGAACTCCTGTGCTCCACGTTTCAACAGCAGGTTCACTTTCTGCCCTTCCAGCACCTGAGTCGGACCATGAATCTTGATCCCTACCCCGCCGTCTGAGTAGTCATGCACGGTGCACGGGAAGAGGTGACCATCTTCACGCGCCAGCGCGGCCGGCATGGCGATTTCAACGCGGTGCGCTCGCCGGACCTGCTTACTCTCCACGGAAACGGCCACAGCGCCGCCCAGTATTATCAAGTTGTAGAACACCCACAGCAGACTCACCACCACCGTTAGCGCTTCGTTTTCCGGGCCGTAGAAGAAGCGCCATGCCCCAAAGGCGACGCCCAGCAGGTTAATCAGGACTAAAATCAGGTACGGACGCGTGATGACCCAATCCACATATTCGTTTTCAACCAGCCCGCCCTTTGCGGTCACGTTGAACTTCCCTTTGTGCGGATTAAACAAGGCCACCAGCGTAGGCTGAGCGATGTACCAGGCCAGCACCGTTTCGTAAATTTCACTCCAGAAAGAGTGGCGATATTTGCCCTGAATTTTGGAGTTGGTCAGGCTGGCGTGGATCATGTGTGGCAAAACAAACAGCGCAATCATGATGGCCGGGGCGTAAATGATATAGGCGTGTAACAACAGGAACGCCAGCGGTGCCGTCAGGAAGATAAGCCTCGGGATCCCCGACAGGAAATGGAACATGGCGTTGGCATAACAGAGCCGCTGGGCAAACTTCAGCCCTTTACCGAAGAACGGGTTATCGAGACGGAATATCTGCGTCATCCCTCGCGCCCAGCGAATACGCTGCCCAATGTGCGCGGAAAGACTTTCGGTTGCCAGCCCCGCAGCCTGCGGAATACGCAGGTAAGCCGAGGTATAGCCCCGGCGGTGCAAACGCAGCGATGTGTGGGCATCTTCGGTCACGGTTTCAACGGCAATACCGCCAATTTCATCCAACGGGCCACGGCGAATCACCGCACAAGAGCCGCAGAAGAACGTGGCATCCCACATATCATTCCCGTCCTGCACCAGCCCGTAGAACAGCGTCCCTTCGTTAGGTGTTTTACGGAAACGCCCCAGGTTGCGCTCGAACGGATCGGGCGAGAAGAAATGGTGCGGGGTCTGCATCATCGCCAGCGACTTCTCTTTGAAGAACCAGCCCATGGTGAGCTGCAGGAAGGAACGCGTGGGCACGTGATCGCAGTCGAAGATAGCGACGAAATCGCCCTTCGCATGTTTCAGCGCGTTGTTGATATTCCCCGCCTTTGCGTGTTCATGCGTCGGACGGGCGATGTAATTGACCCCGACCATATCGGCAAACTGCTTAAACTCGTCGCGCCCGCCGTCATCCAGAATCCAGATATTTAGCTTGTCCTTTGGCCAGTCAATGCCGAGCGAGGCATAAATTGTCCCCTTCACGACGTGCAACTCTTCGTTGTAGGTCGGCACAAAAATATCCACCACCGGCCAGGTGCTTATGTCTTTTGGCATCGGCACCGGCTGGCGGTTAAGCGGCCACACCACCTGGAAATACCCCATCACCAGCACCAGCCAGGCGTAGGTCTCGGCAAACAGCAGCCCCAGACCGAAGACGAGGCTGACCGGATCGTTCCAGTTCAGGGTCGAGGTGTAGCGCCACCAGATGTAGCGGCAGGAAACGGTGAGCGACAGCACAATCAGCATCAAGGCAGAAAAACGCCCCGGTAAACGCCGAACGATCAGCGCCACGCCCCACAGCAGCATCAGGAAGATAAACTGTGACAACGGGTTAAACGGTTGAGTAATACAAAGCAGGGCAAGAATGGCCGAAAACACAACAATCACGCCCAGAATAATCCGCCGGGTGGTGTGGTTGATATGGCTTAATTCTTTCTTTTCATCGAGATGCTGCGTCCGGTTGCTAATGTTTTCCGGCAGTTTATCAAGCCAGCCGTGCCAGCTTTCACGCCAGGCCTGCATCCGGCCAAAAGAGCGTACCCGCGGGCGCCCGGCTTGCTTACTGACGCGGAGCAACAGCCACAGGCTTTGGATACCGTAACGCACCACGTCCAGCGGGCGCGGCCTGTCTGGATTGATATGCGGGTAGAACTGGTCATGCCCGGCGCGTATGCGCTGCCAGCGGGGGCCTTCAAGCGGCAGAAAAACCCAGGCAAGAATCAAGACGATGCAGCCCAGCGTCGCACTGAACATCGGGGCACCGTTGCGGCGAAAAGTACGATAACGCTCACCCAGCCGCTGGCTGGCAGCGGGGAGTAACAGCCAGGAGGCCAGATGACTCATGCCTTCTTCCCTGCAAGGTTCAACAGGCACCAGTTGGCGAGCGTCATGATTTCCTCGGCAATCAATGAATCCGGACGGTATTCGCCCAGAGGCTGTTTTACCGCCGCACTTTCGGCCATCGCCTCATCCCGGTGAAGAATAATGGGGATCATCGTGCGCTGGCTTTGCAGCCAAATTTGGTAGATATCATCCTGCAGCTGACTGGCCACCTGCAGATAGTTCACCAGAATATGCGCCCCTTGAGGCAAAGCCTGCTGGTGCAAACGAATATGGCAGTTGGTGTCCGGTTTAACCACCGTCACCACGCTGTCAGTTTGCGCTAAAATCTGGCGGGTCAGGGCGTTAAAGCCGTGGGGCAAGTCCAGTAATATCCACTGGTATCGCTGGCTCGCTTTCAGGTCGGCAAGAAAATGGCTGAAGTTGCCAAGGGCTTTTTCCACCGTGTCGAACGTTTCATGCTCAGCCGGGCTGAGCTGGCCAAACGGCAGCACGTCGAGATGGCTGGTATAGCGCCATGCACATTTGCGCCAGTCTTCGTTATCCAGCATGGCCCGCGCCCAGCCCTTTGGCTCTGCGAAATCAATATTATAAAACAGACGCAGCAGGTTATCTGGCGAGATATCCACCACCAGCACCGATTCCCCAAGTTGCTGCAACGACCAACCAAGCGCCGCGGTAATAGACGTCGTCCCTACGCCACCACGCAGCCCTTGCAACCCAATGACAGCCATCAGGCCTACTCCCTATTGTTGCGTTAATTCAGCCAGCAGCGGCCAACGTTTAATTGCCGCCGCCAGTTGTTCCTGCTGCGATATATCGGTGTAATCTATTTCGGGCAGTGAAAATGCTTTACTCAGCGCCAGAAAATCATTTTGGAAGGCATAAACAAGCTTGTTTTCCTGAGCATTGCCAGTCTCTTCATCTTGCATTTTAGTTGTCATCCCTTGATCAGGTTTCGTTAGCAGTGATAACGGCAAATGCCAGGAAAACGAAAAATGTTTTACAATGCTAAAACTGATGCTGTTTATTTTCAATGGTAGGTTTCTTTCTCAGCTTACGCTAGTAAACTGACATACATACTAATTTATCTCCAGGGGACGCCATGGAACCCATATTTTCGCTTGGCTTCCGTTCGTTGTGGAACGAATTGAACCACATGCCCGCAGGCGGCGTCTGGTGGCTGAACGTAGAAAGTCAGGATGATGCAATAAGTATTGTTAATCAAACAGTTGCCGCACAACAATCAACGGCAAAGGTTTCCGTCATTTCAATGTCAGCAAAGTCTGCACAATCGATAAAGCTCGATCCAAGCAAAGGGCCAGAAAAATTACGCCTTTTTACCATGCCCTCATCCATCAATGGACTCAACGCACTGCGCCGCGATCTAATGTGCAGTATTAATCCCGAAGACTACTTTTTTGTACTCTTAAGTTCGGATAACGTCTGGGAAAATATTCCCCCGGTGGATTTACGTCATTGGCTCGCCGTAATGGGAAAATGGACTAAACGCAATAAGTGCAGTCTGCTTTTTGTTAATGTCGGAAATAACAATGATAAACAATTCTCGTTATTAGTCAGCGAGCATCGCAGCCTGTCCGGGCTTGCAAGCCTGCGGGCGCAAAGCGATATCCATCGCTATGACATTGCCTTTTGGTGTAATGAAAAAGGCGTCACTGCCGATCAACAACTCAACGTCCAGTGGCAAAACGGGGCATGGCAGGTAGTAGAAGATGCCGAAAGTGCGCCACAGCCGCGCAGCGATGAAAAAAGCGTCCTCAGCCACATTGCTGTTCTGGAAGGTGCTCCTGCCCTGTCGGAAAACTGGCAGCTCTTCGAAAACAATGAGCAACTGTTTGACGCCGCGCGAACTGCACAGGCCGCCACAATTATTTTCTCGCTCACCCAGAATAGCCAAATCAACAGTATCGCCCGCCAGATTCATGCCCTCCGCCGCCAGCGCGGCAGCGCGCTGAAACTGATCGTGCGGGAAAACCAGGCCAGTCTGCGAGCCACCGATGAACGACTTCTGCTGGGCTGCGGGGCAACGCTAATTATTCCGTGGAACGCCCCGCTTTCACGCTGCCTGACGATGATCGAAAGCGTGCAGGGTGTGAAATTCACTCGCCATGTCCCGGAAGACATTACCGTGCTCATCGACCAGATGCAGCCGCTAAAACTGCGCGGTTATCAGAAATGGGACGTTTTCTGCAACGGTATCGGGGCGCTGATGAACAACGCCCTGCTGCCTGAGGATGGCAAAGGCGTGATGGTCGCACTGCGCCCGGTGCCGGGCCTGCGTGTTGAGCAGGCGCTGACGTTATGCCGTCCAAACCGCATGGGCGATATTGTGACCATCGGAGAAAACCGGCTGATGCTGTTCCTCTCCTTCTGCCGTATTAACGATCTCGATACCGCGTTGAACCATATTTTCCCGCTGCCGGTGAACGACCTTTTCACCAACCGCATGGTGTGGTTTGAAGACAGCCAAATCGCCGCCGAAATACTCCAAATGCAGGCCATGCGCCCGGAAAAATGGGTAAAACCGCTGGCCGCCACGCTCGACCTGAACAGCGTTCGCCATGCCAGCCACGAAGGGCATAGCTGGCGCAGGCAGCCAACGCCTGTCACGCTGCTGGATGACACCCAGAGGGAACAGACACAATGATGAACATCACCGACATCATTCAGCTCGTCGTGCTTTGCGCGATAGTTTTTTTTCCGCTGGGCTATACCGCTCACCGCTGGCTTCCCCGCTTTACCGCCGCGGTGCGGCTGATGTTTTTAAAACCACGCTACGTTAAACCGGCCGGGACGCTACGCCGACCTTCCGCCAGGGCAGACCATCAACATGACTAATCACTCTCAAACGGCAAAATCGCCGGCTCATTTTCTGCAGTACTGGCGTGGCCTGGGCGGCTGGAACTACTACTTCCTGTTGAAGTTCGGTTTGCTATGGACCGGTTACCTGAATTTTCACCCGCTGGCGAATCTGGTCTTTCTTGCCTTTTTGTTATTCCCGCTGCCGCCGCTGAAGCTGCACAAACTGCGTAACTGGATAGCCCTTCCCGTAGGGATCGGCCTTTTCTGGCACGATACCTGGCTGCCCGGCCTCGACAGCATGATGAGCCAGGGGAGCCAGGTCGTTGGCTTCAGTGCGGACTATCTTCTCGACCTGGTGACCCGCTTTATTAACTGGCAAATGATCGGCGCGGCGTTTGTTCTGCTGGTTGCCTGGCTTTTTGTCTCCCAGTGGCTGCGCGTCACGGTGTTTGTCGTGGCTATCCTGGTCTGGCTCAACGTGTTGACGGTGGCCGGCCCGGCTATCTCTTTACTGCCCTCCGTATCACAAACAACGGCCTCCGTTAACGCCAGTGGTACCGCCGGGTCAACGGCCGCCGCCAATACTGCAGCACCTTCTTCCGGTGATATTCCGGCACAAACGGCCCCGCCGACAAGCGACAATATTACCGCCTGGCTGAACAACTTCTACGCCAGCGAAGCCAAACGGCAGACCAAATTCCCGGACGCACTGCCCGCTGACGCACAGCCTTTTGAGCTGCTGATCATCAATATTTGTTCCCTCTCATGGTCCGACATCGAGGCGGTAGGCCTCAGCTCGCACCCGCTGTGGAAACACTTCGATATTCTGTTCAAGAACTTCAACTCGGCGACCTCCTACAGCGGCCCGGCGGCTATCCGCCTGCTCCGCGCGAGCTGCGGGCAGTCGTCTCACAAAGGGCTTTATGAACCCGCTGGCAATCAATGCTATCTGTTTGATGACCTGGCCCGTCTCGGCTTCAAGCAGCAATTGATGATGGACC
Organism: Cedecea sp. B1(4); assembly: GCF_059414925.1. Lineage (NCBI taxonomy): Bacteria > Pseudomonadati > Pseudomonadota > Gammaproteobacteria > Enterobacterales > Enterobacteriaceae > Cedecea > Cedecea sp. B1(4). Next base: position 273,516 of record NZ_JCAHMZ010000007.1, read on the forward strand.
ACAACGGAGTATTCGGTAACTTCCTGAAAGAAGTGCGGGAAAACGGCGGGATTCAGGTCCCACTGATGGATCAAAGCGGACTGCCGAGCAATCTGCTGGCATTTGATAATTCACCAATCTACGACGACACCGCCGTACTGCAGCGCTGGCTGCAGGGTGAGCAAAATGACGGCGCGAACCCGCGCACGGCCACCTTCTACAACCTGGTGCCGCTGCACGACGGTAACCATTACCCAGGCAACAGCAAAACAGCCGACTATAAGGCGCGGGCGCAGAAGCTGTTCGATGAGCTGGATTCTTTCCTGACCGAGCTTGAGAAGTCGAACCGCAAAGTAATGGTGGTGATTGTGCCGGAGCACGGCGCGGCGTTGAAAGGCGATAAAATGCAGGTTTCCGGGCTGCGTGACATCCCGAGTCCTGACATCACCCACGTGCCGGCAGGCGTGAAATTCATCGGCATGAAAGCACCGCACAGCGGCGATGCCATTGAAATCAACCAGCCAAGCAGCTATCTGGCGATTTCAGAACTGGTTTCCCGCTCGGTGGACGGCAAAAACTTTGTCGCCGACCAGGTTGACTGGAGCGCGCTCACCAGCAATCTGCCGCAAACTGCGCCGGTTTCCGAAAATGCGACGGCGGTGGTGCTGAAGTACCAGGATAAGCCTTATGTCCGCCTGAGCGGCGGCGACTGGGTACCTTATCCGCAATAATACTTGTGTTTAGACGACCAAAAACCGGTGCCTTGTGCGCCGGTTTTTTTATGGCGAAAATCGAAAATACTGTGCAACAACTGCAATAAGTTTAAATCTTCAGCGAAATGGATTCTTGGAAGAAAAAGACGTCATCTCGAGATGCTGCTAAGCCCACTGCCGGACATTACGTTAGCCCAAAGGACTCAGGGTAATTTCTACGCGGCGATTCTGAGCTTTACCCTCCGCGGTGCTGTTGCTGGCGATCGGGTTCGCCGGGCCTGCACCGGTGGTGCGAATACGGCTGGCCTCAACGCCCTGGGTAATCAACGCGCTTCCTACGCCGTCTGCACGCTGCTGTGACAGGCGCATATTCAGCTCGTTACTGCCAGTGCTGTCGGTGTAACCGACCACGTTAACCGCCGTTTTTGGGTACTCTTTTAGCACCATCGCCACGCCGGTCAGGGTATTGGCACCCGCCGGTTTCAGGGTGGCGCTGCTGCTGTCGAAGGTGACATTGTTCGGCATATTCAGCACGATGTTATCGCCGCTGCGGGTCACGCTCACGCCGGTTCCGCGCATTTTGTCGCGCAGCTTAGCTTCCTGCACATCCATGTAGTAACCGGCCCCGCCTCCGAGGGCTGCACCAGCCGCGGCGCCAATCAGCGCACCCTTGCCGCGATCTTTCTTCGATGACGAAAGTGCCCCCACGCCCGCCCCAACCAGCGAGCCAATCCCGGCGCCTATACCAGATTTTCCGGCCTGGCTTTCGCCGGTGTACGGATTGGTGGTGCAGCCGGAAACCGCTAAGGTGCCACACACGACGGCGGCGATAATCATGACGCGTTTTTTCATCTTATTTCCTTCTATCCTTATTCATCCTTTGCCGGATATGCGCCCGGCGATTGATTATGACGGCAAATCGTGTAGAAAATTCCGGTAAGAATTCTGAATAGTGAACATAAATATGCGGGCGTACAGCCCAGCACCTGCCATCGCGGAGCCCAAATTGGCCTATACATCGCCTGCACGTAAACAGATCCTCACCGCCGCACACTGGGGCCCTATGCTGGTCGAAACCGACGGGCAACGGGTTTACCACTCTCGCGGCGCGCTTGAAACCGGTCATCAAAACTCGCTACAAAGTGCCGTGCCAGACCAGGTTCACAGCAAAGCTCGCGTGGCGTTTCCTATGGCCCGGAAAGGGTTTCTGGCCTCCCCGGATAAGCCGCAGGGAGTTCGCGGTAAAGATGACTATGTCCGCATCAGTTGGGATGATGCCCTGACGTTGATTCACCAGCAGCACAAGCGCATTCGCGAGAGCCACGGCCCGGCGGCCATTTTCTCTGGTTCCTACGGCTGGCGATCCAACGGCGTGCTGCACAAAGCCTCCACGCTGCTTCAGCGCTACATGAGCCTCGCGGGCGGCTATACCGGGCATTCCGGCGACTACTCCACCGGTGCTGCGCAGGTGATCATGCCCTACGTGGTGGGCTCTAACGAGGTTTACCAGCAACAGACCAGCTGGCCGCTGCTGCTTGAGAACAGCGAAGTCGTGGTGCTGTGGAGCGCGAACCCGCTCAACACGCTGAAGATTGCCTGGAATGCCAGCGACGAACAGGGCGTGAAGTTCTTCGAACAGCTAAAAAACAGCGGCAAAACGATCGTCGCCATCGACCCGATGCGCTCTGAAACGGTGGATTTCTTCGGGGAACGAGCCGAATGGATCGCCCCGCATATGGGGACCGACGTAGCGCTGATGCTCGGCATTGCCCACACGCTGGTCATTCGCGGCAGGCACGATACTGCCTTCCTTGCCCGCTGCACTTATGGCTATGACAAATTTGAATCTTACCTGCTCGGCAACACGGACGGGACGCCTAAAAGCGCGGCCTGGGCGGCTGAGATCTGCGGCATCCCCGCGGTAACCATCGAAAATCTGGCCGATCTTTTCAGCCGCAACCGCACCATGCTGATGGCGGGCTGGGGTATGCAGCGCCAGCAATACGGCGAACAGAAACACTGGATGCTGGTCACGCTGGCCGCCATGCTGGGCCAGATTGGCACCCCGGGCGGCGGCTTTGGCCTTTCCTACCACTTCGCCAACGGCGGCAACCCCACCCGCAGCGCAGCGGTTCTCGGTTCCCTGCAGGGCTCTCTTAAAGGCGGCACCGATGCCGTGGAGAAAATCCCCGTGGCGCGCATCGTCGAAGCGCTGGAAAACCCCGGCAGGGATTACCAGCACAACGGGCAACGGCACACCTTCCCGGACATTCGTATGCTGTGGTGGGCCGGCGGCAGTAACTTCACCCATCATCAGGACACCAACCGCCTTGCCGCAGCCTGGCAAAGGCCTGAGCTGATCGTTATCTCCGAATGTTTCTGGACGGCGGCGGCAAAACACGCCGATATCGTTCTGCCGGTGACCACTTCGTTCGAGCGGAACGACATGACGATGACCGGTGATTACAGCAATCAGCATCTGGTCCCCATGAAACAGGTCGTCGCCCCGCAGGGAGAAGCGAGAAATGACTTTGATATTTTTGCAGAGCTAAGCGAACGATGGGAATCCGGCGGTGAAGCACGGTTCAGCGAAGGGAAAAGTGAGCTTGAATGGCTGGAGTCTTTCTATGATATCGCCCGTCAGCGTGGCGCTACGCAGCAGATCGAGCTCCCGGACTTCAGGGAGTTCTGGGCAGCTAACCAACTGATAGAAATGCCAGAAAATGCGAAAAATGCCGAATTTATTCGCTTTGCCGCTTTTCGGGACGATCCTGAGGCAAACCCACTCAAAACGCCGAGCGGTAAAATTGAGATCTACTCTGAGCGCATCGCCAGCTTTGGCTATGCCGACTGCCCGCCGCATCCAAGCTGGCTGGCACCGGACGAATGGCAGGGCAATGCCGCCTCCGGTCAGCTACAGCTACTTTCATCCCATCCGGCTCACCGCCTGCACAGCCAGCTGAACTATGCCGGACTGCGCGACCAATACGTCATCGCCGGGCGAGAGCCTATTACGCTGCACCCGATTGACGCTAAAGCGCGCGGCATCGCTCACGGAGATTTAGTGCGGGTATGGAACGCTCGCGGGCAGGTGCTGGTTGGCGCTCAGGTAACCGATGGCATCAGGCCCGGCGTGGTGTGTATCCACCAGGGCGCATGGCCCGATCTGGATGAAGACCGGCTGTGTAAAAACGGCGCGGTTAACGTCCTCACCATGGATATTCCGTCTTCGCGGCTGGCCAATGGCTGCGCGGCAAATAACTCCCTCGTCTGGGCGGAGAAATTTACTGGTCCTGCTCCTGTCGTGACGGCGTTTGATCCGCCTGCCAGTTCATAATCCACGTCGGGTGCTGCGTTTCTTCCTGCCAAGCGCTCTCTTCAATATGAAAGCCGTGGCGGTGGTAGAAATGCACCGCCCGGCGATTTTTTTGATACACCTCGAGACTTAAGGCCGGGTATTCCGCCTTCACCTTCGCCAGCAATTCGCCGCCGATCCCCTGCCCGGCAAAAGAAGGCGCCACGAACAGCGCGCCGATAAACTGCCGATCCATCACGCTGATAAACCCCACCATCTGCTGCTGGTGCAGATAAACCCACGTTTTTGACTGAGGAATATAGACATTGCGTACCAGGTTGAGGCTTTCGTACCAGTAGCTTTCCGGGATAAACGGATGGCCGTCGATAGTACTTTCCAGCCAGAGCGCCATGAGCGCATCCATTTCCCCAATGTTAAACAGCTGCATCATTGGCGAAAATCAGGGTGGCAGAAGCAGCCCGTCACATGGTCATTGACCAGGCCGCAGGCTTGCATAAACGAATAGCAGATTGTCGATCCCACAAACTTAAACCCACGTTTTTTTAGCGCTTTAGACAGCGCATCTGACGTCGGCGTAATGGCCGGGACCTCGCTGAGTGAAGCGGCATGCGACACCTTAGGCGTATGGTCGACAAATCCCCAGACAAAATCCGGGAAGCTCTCGCCGTTAGCTTCCATCGCGAGGAAAGCTTTGGCGTTGGTGATGATCGCCTCGATTTTCCCTCGGTGGCGAATAATGCCGGCATCCTGCATCAGCACATCCACCTCTTCCGGCTGAATCAACGCCACGGCATAGGGGTCAAAATGCCTGAAACGCTGGCGGTAATTTTCGCGTTTTTTCAACACGGTGATCCACGACAGCCCGGCCTGCTGGCCTTCCAGGCAAATCATCTCAAAGAGCTTCTGCCCGTCGGTAACCGGCACGCCCCATTCTGTGTCGTGATACTCCAGATACAGCGGATCCTGAGTGACCCAGCCACAACGTTCCATTTAGCTCTCCCTGTAACCTACCGAGCGCGGGTAAATTTTACTTTCTGACAATAGTGAATCCGGGATATTTCGCAACCCTGAATGAGATCAAAGAAAGGGCACTTAACACCGGTAATTTTGCAAAATGTTAACTATGTCTCACTTATGATTTAACATTTGATATACAGCAAATACGCACATCACAATGATAGCGAGCACTAACAGACAAAGCATAAAGTGCAACGGAAAGGCCGTTCATACCGTTTCAGAGGCACTTCATTCCGTTCTTCATGCATTTCATGCCGTTTTTTCCTGGAATAAACGGCGCTTCGCTATCGTAGGCGGCAGATAACTTCCCTTAGATTCGCAGGACATCTGCCATGAACACTGCCACCTACAACCGTACTCGCTGGTTAACCCTCATCGGAACCATCATTACTCAGTTCGCGCTGGGTTCCGTTTATACCTGGAGCCTGTTCAATAGCGCGCTGTCCCAGAAACTGGACGCGCCAATCAGCCAGGTCGCCTTCTCCTTCGGCCTGCTGAGCCTTGGCCTCGCCATCTCTTCTTCCGTGGCGGGCAAACTGCAGGACCGCTTTGGCGTGCGTAAAGTCACCATGGCGGCGGGTGTGCTGCTCGGAGCCGGATTGTTCTTCACCGCACATGCCAACAACCTGATGATGCTCTGGCTCACGGCGGGCGTGCTGGTTGGCCTGGCGGACGGCGCTGGCTACCTGCTGACGCTGTCGAACTGCGTGAAGTGGTTCCCGGAACGTAAAGGCCTGATTTCTGCCTTCTCCATCGGCGCCTATGGCCTCGGCAGCCTCGGTTTTAAATACATTGATACCCACCTGCTGGCGGCCTACGGCCTGGAAAACACCTTTATGATTTGGGGTGGCCTGGCGATGGTGATGGTGCTGTTCGGCGCCACCATGATGAAAGATGCTCCGCTGCAGGAAACTAAATCCGTAAACGGCGCGGCAAAAACCGATTTCACTCTCGCTGAATCTATGCGCCAGCCGCAATACTGGATGCTGGCTCTGATGTTCCTCACCGCCTGCATGAGCGGCCTGTACGTTATCGGCGTTGCAAAAGATATCGCTCAGGGCATGGTTCACCTGGATGCAATGTCCGCAGCCAACGCGGTCACCGTTATCTCCATTGCTAACCTTAGCGGCCGCCTGGTGCTCGGTATCCTGTCCGATAAAATTGCTCGTATCCGCGTGATAACTATTGGTCAGGTGATTTCTCTGGTCGGTATGGCTGCCCTGCTGTTTGCCCCACTCAACGAAGCCACCTTCTTTGCGGCCATCGCCTGCGTTGCCTTTAACTTTGGCGGCACCATCACCGTTTACCCTTCGCTGGTCAGCGAATTCTTTGGCCTGAACAATCTGACCAAAAACTACGGCGTGATTTACCTGGGCTTCGGCATCGGCAGTATCTGCGGCTCCATCATCGCCTCGCTGTTCGGCGGCTTCTACGTGACCTTCTGCGTTATCTTCGCGCTGTTGATTCTGTCGCTGGCAATTTCCACCACGATTCGCCAGCCGGTACGTGCGGTACTCAATCACAAGCACGCTCACGCCTGATAGCCTCGTCACACCCATATTAAGGCCGCCGAATAAGGCGGCCTTAACGCAATTCATCCCCGCCTCGTTTGCCCTCTTCAAACAAAAACACAACCACAGCAATGAAATAACCGTCTTTGGGGAGACTTTTTCACCACAAGCTGTATTATCCCGGCCAGGATAAATCCCCTTCTAACCGCCTTATCCTCTTTTCACGCGTCAGGCCAGCAGAGGGATGTCTCTCCTAAGACAACATTTGCTATCCAGAACAGTCCCACAGAGAAACGAGCATCATGGTACAAAAAACCAGCCGAAAATCGCTCTGGACATATCTTTATGTCACATTGCTTCTTATTGCAGCCCTGATCATCATTGCGGGTAACTCTCCGCGCGATATCTACCCTCTTGTTATCGCGGCAAGCACCTTCATTTTTACCTGCGGACTGTTTTATTTACTCTCCGCCAGAGTCATTTTTGCCGTCGGGACCAGCAGCCTGCTGGTGATCCTGCTGCAATTTTGTAACCAGCTTAAGGTCCACTATTACAAGGACCAGCTGCTGTTTAGCGATTTTTACCTGATGGCCGATCCGGCCAATGCGGGCACGCTGCTGCATTATCCTTCCGCCGGTATCGCCGTTGCGGCAATGATAGCGCTGCTTATCCTGACGATTATCATCAGCTGGCGCGCCGTACCGCGGCGGAAAGGAATGCTCGCCCCGCTGATTGCCCTCGGCGTGATGCTGGGCTCGGCGTCGACGCTTAGCCACAGCGTACTGAAGAATCAGCACGACTGGGCCACCAAACTGCCTGGCGGAACCGGCGTGCTGTCAAACCTGGCGCTGTCAGGTATCCAGGCCAGCTATGACGCGCCAACGTTCCCTCAGGCAACGTCTCAAGAATTTATTTCCCGCGCGGCAGCGCTGAATAACAAGACAACCGCCTCAGCCAGCGTGAAGCCTGATATCGTTCTGCTGCTGCAGGAATCAACGGTGGATCCGCGCCTGTATAAAGTGCCTGATCCTAAATTACTGCCGCACTTCTCTATGTTTGAGCAGGACAATAAGGTGAAAGCCCACACGCTGATGCGCGTGCAAACCTTCGGGGGCGGCACCTGGCTGTCTGAGTTCGCAGCCTTAACCGGAATGCGCAGCGATGATTTCGGGGCGTTGAAAAATTCGGTGTTTTATTCCGCGGTCGATCACGTTAACGACAGCCTGTTTAAGCAGATGAAAGACAACGGTTATTACACCGTGGTTCTGACGCCATTCAACAAATCGGCCTATAACGCCGGTCACGCCTACACCATGATGGGCGTGGATAAAATTATCCAGCCGCAGGAGTTGGGCTACCCGGGTGATTTGGCAGATAACCTGTGGCACATTCCCACCGCAGATGTCCTGAGCTATGTTAAAAAGCTCCTTGCCAGCCACACCGATAAACCTGTATTTGTTTATGCCTTAACAATGTATGAACACGGCCCTTATGACGCAGGGCATGCCGATGATTACCAGCTCACATCGGCGATGAAGAATAAGGATGCGGCCGGGAAATTCAGCCATTACGTTGAAAAGATTAAAAACTCAGAAACCGCGCTGGCTGACTTCTTCCAGTTTGTTGACCAACGCCCGCGTCCGACCATGTTTATGTATTTTGGCGACCACCAGCCAGCCATAGACTGGGCCAATGGATACACCACGGAACAGGATGATCCGGTCCATCTTTCACAATTCAGCCTGCGGGATAATTTTAATGCCCCGCCGGTGGCTGACCTGGGCGCCATTACCGATATTGCTTTCCTTGGGGGTATGTTGCTCGAACAGGCCCAGCTAAAAGTGTCGCCGTTCTATCAGGCCAATATCGACATGCGCCATTTGTGCCAGGGCAGGCTGAATGATTGCCCGGACACAACGCTGTTTAATAGCTACAGGCATTATGTCTACGATGAACTGCATGCGGCCTCGAAACCCTGATTCTCTTTGCTAAGCAGACGGCAAAAAGACCCCGGCCTAAAACTGGGGTCTTTTTTTGTTAAAAACCGGCCATTTTCTTCGAATTTTGCCCTCTCGCCAGGAATCATCTTCGTTTCACAAGCTTTTCAGAACTAGCTGGCGACTCCACGGTCTGAATAGCGCTAATATTTTTATATCGCCTGGATGCCCTGCATGAATTACATAAAAACATTGTCCCAGCAAAAACTGTGTCTCTTGCTGGGGGTATACATTGGCTGGTTTTTGAATATCTCTGTTTTCTACCAACGTTTTGATAGCCGTGCCCAGGTCTTCATCGCCTGGAAGGGCCTGGCCGCCGCCGCAGAGTTTTTCGCCTGCCTGCTGGTGACGTTTTTCCTGTTACGCCTGCTGTCGCTCTTTGGCCGCAATCTCTGGCGAGTGCTGGCCTCCTTCGTGGTGCTGTGTTCCGTGGCCGCCAGCTACTACATGACCTTCTTCAACGTGGTAATTGGCTACGGCATTATTGCCTCGGTAATGACCACCGATATCGATCTTTCTAAAGAGGTTGTGGGCTACCACTTTGCCATCTGGATGACGCTGGTCAGCGCTATCCCGCTGTTCCTTATCTGGTTCAATAGCGCCCAGGACACGCTGCTTCAGCAGTTGAAAACCCCCGGCCAGCGCATCAAAAACATCGCTATCCTGCTTTGTGCGGGCCTGCTGGTTTGGGCCCCGCTGCGAATGCTAGGCGAAATGCAGTCCAACGACGAGCATGGCTCAACGACGGATATGGCAAGCTACGGCGGCGTGGTGGCCAGCTCCTATGTGCCGGTCAACTGGGTCTCTTCCCTGGGGCTTTTTGCCTGGGCGAATGCCGACGAATCCACCGGCAACGGTTCGCTGATGAACCCGACGAAAAAGTTCACCTACGTCACGCCGCCCGGGCTGGACGACGCTTATGTGGTGTTTATTATTGGCGAAACCACGCGCTGGGATCATATGGGAATATTTGGCTATGGCCGTGACACCACGCCAAACCTCGCCAAAGAGAAAAACCTGGTCGCTTTCCGCGGGGAGTCCTGCGACACCGCCACCAAACTCTCGCTACGCTGCATGTTCGTCCGCGAAGGTGGGGCAGAAGATAACCCTCAGCGTACGCTGAAAGAGCAAAACATCTTCGCGGTCTTAAAACAGCTGGGGTTTAGCGCCGACCTTTATGCCATGCAGAGCGAAATTTGGTTCTACAAAAACGCCATGCCGGACACCCTTGCCTTCCGCGAACAAATCGCCGCCGAGCCCCGCAATCGCGGTAAAACAGTGGACGACATGCTGCTGGTTGATGAAATGAAGCAATCCCTCGAGCAGAATCCTGACGGCAAACATCTGATAATTCTGCATACCAAAGGTTCCCACTTCTCCTATGCCCAGCGCTACCCGCGCAGCTTCGCGAAATGGACGCCAGAATGCATTGATATTGGCAAAGGCTGTTCAAAGGAGATGCTGATTAACGCCTTTGATAATTCGGTCCTGTATGTCGATACGATGATAGACAGCGTGCTCGACCAGCTTCGCGATAAGAAAGCGATAGTCTTCTACGCCGCCGACCACGGCGAATCCATCAGCGATTCCATGCACCTGCACGGCACGCCGCGTAAAATGGCACCGCCGGAACAATTCCGCGTCCCGCTGCTGGTTTGGGCCTCGGATAAATACCTGGCCAATCCAACGGCTGCCGACGCCTTTAAACATCTGCAAGAGCAGGCAGCAATGAAGATGCCGCATCGCCACGTTGAGTTGTTCGACACCATTCTCGGTTGCCTGGGCTACACCTCGCCTAACGGCGGGATTAATCAGAATAACAACTGGTGCCACGTGCCGGATAAAGCCGTGAATTAATATCCACGCCGCATCCAACAATTAAATAAAACACTCCGTTCTACGGAGTGTTTTTATATTTTGAACCTCGCCGTTTATTCGCCTCAGTTTCTGCCAGTTTTGCCTCTGCCAAGCCCGATTAATTCATCGTATTTGGTTATGGAAAAGCGTGGTTTTTTGCGCCGCCGCTTATGATGGCAGACAGCATTTTCCGCTGTGAGCGATGCAGATCACAAAATAAATCGTGCAACAATTCATCGTTTAACACAAAATTTTACCTATTCCGGACAATCGGTTCGCGCTATAGGTTGCAAATTAAGCAGTGCAATATTCTGGTAACAAGCCTGTAGCATAAATTTCCCTGCTGGAAATGTCCCCGGAAGGTTTTTTTAATCTTTGCCCGCCGAATCCCACCTTGCTTGTAAATCCCCGTGACCTGTATTGACGTTTCCTTAATCTGTTGACAGATTGTAGGACGAGAGGGGCTATTTACGGACCGTCTGTGCTACCTCCATGCATGACTCGCGAAAGGAACTGCTAGCCTCACCACCGCCTCCGGGCACACCGTACCGACCACCCACAAATAACAATGGTCAGACGGTTACAAAACACAACACGACACATAATTGGAGCAGAATAATGAGTATTTCCTTGAAGAAGTCAGGGATGCTGAAATTTGGTCTGAGCCTGGTTGCCATGACCGTTGCAGCAAGCGTACAAGCCAAAACCCTGGTTTACTGTTCAGAAGGTTCCCCAGAGGGCTTTAACCCACAGCTGTTCACTTCCGGCACGACTTACGATGCCAGCTCCGTACCGATTTATAACCGTCTGGTGGAATTTAAAACCGGCACCACCGAAATCATCCCAGGCCTGGCTGAAAAATGGGACGTTAGCCCGGACGGTAAAACCTACACCTTCCACCTGCGTAAAGGCGTGAAGTGGCAGGACAATAAAGACTTCAAACCGACTCGCGATTTCAACGCCGACGACGTTGTATTCTCCTTTGACCGTCAGAAAAACAAAGACAACCCGTATCACAAAGTCTCTGGCGGCAGCTACGAATACTTCGAAGGTATGGGCCTGCCTGACCTGATCACCGAGATCAAGAAAGTCGACGATAACACCGTGCAGTTCGTGCTGGCGCGTCCAGAAGCGCCGTTCCTCGCGGACATGGCCATGGACTTCGCCTCTATTCTTTCTAAAGAATATGCGGACAACATGATGAAAGCCGGCACCCCGGAAAAAACAGACCTGAACCCAATCGGTACCGGTCCATTCCAGCTGCTGCAGTACCAGAAAGACTCCCGTATTCTGTATAAAGCCTTCCCGGGCTACTGGGGTACCAAGCCGCAGATCGATCGCCTGGTCTTCTCCATCACGCCAGACGCTTCCGTGCGTTACGCCAAGCTGCAGAAAAACGAATGTCAGGTGATGCCGTTCCCGAACCCGGCCGACATCGCCCGCATGAAAGAAGACAAGAACATCAATCTGATGGAACAGGCTGGCCTGAACGTGGGCTACGTCTCCTTCAACACCGAGAAGAAGCCGTTTGACGACGTGAAAGTGCGTCAGGCGCTGACCTACGCGGTGAACAAAGAAGCGATCATCAAAGCCGTTTATCAGGGCGCGGGCACCGCGGCTAAAAACCTGATCCCACCAACCATGTGGGGCTACAACGATGACGTGAAGGACTACACCTACGATCCTGAAAAAGCGAAAGCGCTGCTGAAAGAAGCAGGCCAGGATAAAGGCTTCACCGTTGAGCTGTGGGCGATGCCAGTACAGCGTCCATACAACCCGAACGCTCGCCGCATGGCTGAGATGATTCAGGCTGACTGGGCGAAAATCGGCGTACAGGCCAAGATCGTGACCTACGAGTGGGGCGAGTATCTGAAGCGTGCTAAAGCCGGTGAACACCAGGCCGTAATGATGGGCTGGACCGGCGACAATGGGGATCCGGATAACTTCTTCGCCACCCTGTTCAGCTGCGCCGCAGCGAAAGACGGTTCCAACTACTCTCGCTGGTGCTACAAGCCGTTTGAAGATCTGATTCAGCCGGCTCGCGCCACCGACGACCACAACAAGCGTGTTGAACTGTACAAACAGGCTCAGGTTGTGATGCACGATCAGGCGCCAGCGCTGATCATCGCTCACTCCACTGTGTTCGAGCCAGTGCGTAAAGAAGTTAAAGGCTACGTGGTTGATCCACTGGGCAAACACCACTTCGAAAACGTGTCCGTCGAATAATAAAAGTAACGTGCTTTATTCCCTCTCCCCCGTGGGGAGAGGGGAAACATTTGTGAGCAATACAGACGGAACAGTTACCAGGCTTTCCGTCACTACAGAGAATCCGGGATATGCTGCAGTTCATCCTCCGACGACTGGGGTTAGTCATCCCCACGTTTATAGGTATTACCCTACTCACCTTCGCTTTCGTGCATATGATCCCCGGAGACCCGGTGATGATCATGGCCGGAGAGCGCGGTATTTCTCCTGAGCGTCATGCCCAACTGCTGGCCGAGATGGGTCTCGACAAGCCAATGTGGCAGCAGTACCTCCATTACATCTGGGGCGTAATGCATGGCGATCTAGGCATTTCATTAAAGAGCCGCCTCCCGGTTTGGGATGAGTTCGTGCCGCGCTTTAAAGCGACGCTGGAACTCGGCATCTGCGCGATGATTTTCGCCGTTGCCGTCGGCATTCCGGTGGGCGTTCTGGCCGCCGTGAAGCGTGGTTCAATCTTCGACCACACCGCCGTTGGCCTCGCGCTGACCGGCTATTCCATGCCAATTTTCTGGTGGGGCATGATGCTTATCATGCTGGTGTCGGTGCACTGGAACCTGACGCCGGTGTCTGGGCGCATCAGCGACACCGTGTTCCTGGATGACTCCCTGCCGCTCACCGGGTTTGCGCTGATAGATACCGCTATCTGGGGCCAGCCGGGTGATTTTATTGACGCCGTCGCCCACATGATTTTGCCTGCCATTGTGCTGGGCACTATTCCGCTGGCGGTTATCGTGCGTATGACCCGCTCTTCCATGCTGGAAGTGCTGGGCGAAGACTACATCCGTACCGCTCGCGCCAAGGGTCTGACCCGCATGCGCGTGATCGTGGTTCATGCCCTGCGCAACGCGATGCTGCCGGTCGTCACGGTTATCGGCCTGCAGGTCGGTACTCTGCTGGCAGGCGCCATCCTGACGGAAACGATCTTCTCCTGGCCGGGTCTTGGCCGCTGGCTCATTGACGCTCTGCAGCGTCGTGACTACCCGGTAGTCCAGGGCGGCGTGCTGCTGGTGGCGACGATGATTATCCTCGTCAACCTGCTGGTAGACCTGCTGTACGGCGTGGTGAACCCGCGTATACGCCATAAGAAATAAGGGGCCATCATGACGCAACTGACAGAAAACAAAGTGGTGGCAGCACCCAAGCCGATGACGCCTTTCCAGGAGTTCTGGCACTACTTCAAACGCAATAAAGGGGCGGTGATCGGCCTGGTGTACGTCGCCATCATGATCTTCATCGCCGTTTTCGCTAACTTCCTCGCGCCCCACGCGCCGGCGGAGCAGTTCCGCGACGCGCTGCTGCACCCGCCGGTGTGGCAGGAAGGCGGGAGCTGGAGCTACATCCTCGGCACCGACGATGTCGGTCGCGATGTGCTTTCCCGCCTGATGTACGGCGCTCGCCTGTCGCTGCTGGTCGGCTGCCTGGTGGTTGTCCTGTCGCTGGTGATGGGGATTGTGCTGGGCCTGGTCGCCGGTTACTTCGGCGGCGTGGTCGACAACATCATCATGCGCGTGGTCGATATCATGCTGGCACTGCCAAGCCTGCTGCTGGCGCTGGTGCTGGTGGCTATCTTCGGCCCGTCCATCGGTAACGCCGCGCTGGCGTTGACCTTCGTGGCGCTGCCGCACTATGTGCGTTTGACCCGCGCCGCAGTGCTGGTGGAAGTGAACCGCGATTACGTGACTGCCTCCCGAGTGGCGGGCGCTGGCCCGGTTCGCCAGATGTTTGTGAATATCTTCCCGAATACCCTTGCGCCGCTGATCGTTCAGGCGTCGCTCGGCTTCTCGAACGCCATTCTCGATATGGCCGCCCTTGGCTTCCTCGGCATGGGTGCGCAGCCGCCAACACCGGAGTGGGGCACCATGCTCGCCGACGTGTTGCAGTTCGCGCAGAGTGCCTGGTGGGTTGTGACCTTCCCGGGTCTGGCAATCCTGCTAACGGTGCTGGCATTTAACCTGATGGGTGACGGTCTGCGTGACGCGCTCGATCCCAAACTGAAGCAGTAAGAGGTTCGAGATGGCGTTATTAAATGTAGATAAATTATCGGTGCATTTCGGCGACGAAGACGCACCGTTCCGTGCCGTGGACCGCATCAGCTATAGCGTGGATCAGGGGCAGGTTGTCGGCATCGTGGGCGAGTCCGGCTCCGGTAAATCCGTCAGCTCGCTGGCGATTATGGGGCTTATTGACTTCCCTGGCCGCGTGATGCCGGAAAAACTGGAATTCAACGGCCGGGATCTGAAGCGCATTTCTGAGAAAGAGCGCCGCAACCTGGTGGGCGCCGAAGTGGCAATGATCTTCCAGGACCCGATGACCAGCCTGAACCCGTGCTACACCGTCGGTTTCCAGATTATGGAAGCCATTAAGGTGCACCAGGGGGGTAACAAGAAAACCCGCCGCCAGCGCGCAATCGACCTGCTGACCCAGGTGGGTATTCCTGACCCGGCTTCACGTCTCGACGTTTACCCGCACCAGCTTTCCGGCGGGATGAGCCAGCGCGTGATGATCGCCATGGCGATTGCCTGTCGTCCTAAGTTGCTGATCGCCGATGAGCCAACCACCGCGCTCGACGTAACTATTCAGGCGCAGATCATCGAACTGCTGCTGGAGCTGCAGCAAAAAGAGAACATGGCGCTGATCCTGATCACCCATGACCTCGCGCTGGTTGCCGAAGCCGCCCATAAAATCATCGTGATGTACGCAGGACAGGTTGTGGAAGCGGGTTCGTCCCACGATATCTTCCGAGCGCCGCGCCACCCGTACACCCAAGCTCTGCTCCGTGCGCTGCCGGAATTTGCTCAGGATAAAGCGCGTCTGGCCTCGCTGCCGGGCGTAGTGCCGGGCAAATACGACCGCCCGAACGGCTGCCTGCTCAACCCACGCTGCCCGTATGCGACCGATAAATGCCGCAGTGAAGAGCCAGCGTTAACCCTGCTGGCAGACGGGCGTCAGTCCAAATGCCACTACCCACTCGATGATGCCGGGAGGCCAACCCTATGAGTACCCAACAGGCCACCTCGCAACCGCTGTTGCAGGCCATCGACCTGAAAAAACATTACCCGGTGAAGAAGGGCTTTTTCGCCCCTGAACGCCTGGTGAAAGCGCTGGACGGCGTGAGCTTCACCCTCGAGCGCGGTAAAACGCTGGCGGTCGTCGGCGAATCCGGCTGCGGGAAATCTACCCTTGGTCGCCTACTGACCATGATCGAAGTCCCGACCGGAGGGGAGCTTTACTACCAGGGCCAGGATCTGCTGATCCCGGACGCCTCGGCGGAAAAGCTGCGTCGGCAGAAAATCCAGATCGTCTTCCAGAACCCTTATGGCTCGCTGAACCCACGTAAAAAAGTGGGGCAGATCCTGGAAGAGCCGCTGCAAATCAACACCGGCCTGAGTAAAGCCGAGCGTCGCGAAAAAGCGCTGGAGATGATGGCGAAAGTGGGTCTAAAAACCGAGCACTACGACCGCTATCCGCACATGTTCTCCGGTGGCCAGCGCCAGCGTATCGCTATCGCCCGAGGCCTGATGCTAGACCCGGACGTGGTGATTGCCGATGAGCCGGTCTCCGCGCTCGACGTGTCGGTGCGTGCTCAGGTACTGAACCTGATGATGGATTTGCAGCAGGATCTGGGGCTGTCCTACGTGTTCATCTCCCACGACCTGTCGGTAGTGGAGCACATCGCCGATGAAGTGATGGTGATGTACCTGGGCCGCTGCGTGGAGAAAGGCAGCAAAGAGCAGATCTTCTCTAACCCTCGCCACCCGTACACCCAGGCGCTGCTGTCCGCCACGCCACGCCTGAACCCGGACGAACGTCGCGAACGCATCAAGCTGACCGGCGAGCTGCCAAGCCCGCTGAACCCGCCGCCGGGCTGCGCCTTTAACGCCCGCTGCAGTCGTCGCTTCGGGCCATGCACCCAGCTCCAGCCGCAGCTGAAAGATTACGGCAACGGCCAGCTGGTGGCGTGTTTTGCGGTTGACCAGGATGTGAACGGGGAACAGCGTTAATCCTTTTTACCCTCTCCCTTTTGGGGGAGGGTATCCAACGATGCCAATGATTCAATACATATTTTTATCAAAATTGAAATTTCACCTGCATTATTCCCCCACAGAAACAGTGAAATCATAAATCCTGCATTTATTCGCCGCCGCTGACTGCGTAAATTGTGATCCCTGTCACTCATGTAGCCTCTACGGAAGCGCATTACTATGCTGAATAATAAAGATAAACCTGCTACATCCCCGTGGATTGCGGTCTTTTCCCTGACCGTAGCCTGCTTTGTCATGGTCACCACCGAGTTTTTGCCCATCGGTTTGCTGACCAACATCGCACCCTCCCTCAACGTCTCCACCGGTACCGCCGGGCTGATGGTCACCATGCCGGGCATTGTTGCCGCCGTCGCAGCCCCGGTCCTGAGTCTGGCTTCGGGCAGCCTCGACCGTCGCCTGCTGATGCTTGGCCTGTCGCTGCTGTTGGTGGTCTCAAACCTGGTGTCTGCTCTGGCCGTCAACTTTCCGATGATGCTGCTGGGCCGCGTGCTGCTCGGCATCTGCGTCGGCGGGTTCTGGTCTTTTTCAATGAACTATGGCCGACATCTTGTGCCGGAGGCAAGCCAGGGACGCGCGGTGGCCTTGATCGTCAGCGGCGTGTCCATCGGCGCGGTTTGCGGCGTTCCTGCTGGGGCATTAATCGGGGACCTGCTCGGCTGGCGCTCGGCGTTCTTTGCCAGCGCCGGGCTGGCGGCCATCACCCTGCTGGCTCAGTTACGCCTGCTGACGCCGGTTCCACCGAGCCGCGCCATGACCGTCCAGGACTTGCTGTCTCCGCTGCGTCTGCCGATGGCACGTATTGGGTTAATCGCCATCGTGCTGCTGTTTGTGGGCCACTTCTCAGCCTATACCTACCTGCGCCCGCTGCTGCAGCAGGTCTTTGTTCTCAGCCCCTCGACGATCACCTTCCAGCTACTGGCCTACGGGGCGGTTGGACTGCTGGGCACCTTTATCGGCGAGCGTCTGGCGGAACACAGCCTGCGCGCGACCTTTATTCTGGTGACGGCGATGCTGGCCATTATCCTGATCGTTTCACCGCTGCTCAGCGGCCTGGCGGGTGCCACGGTAATGGTGCTGGTGTGGGGCCTGGCCTTTGGGGCCGTGCCGGTTTGCGCGACAAACTGGATGTTTGAAGCGGTGCCAGATGCGCCAGAAGCCGGCCAGTCGCTGCTGGTCACAGTGATTCAGATTGCCCTGGCATCTGGTGCCCTGCTAGGTGGTGAAGTCGTAGACTGGCACGGCGTCAGCAGCGCGATGCTGTTTGGCGGCGCGCTGATGCTCTCAGCCACGCTGGTTTTTGGCCTCTCCTTGCGCAGTCGAATGATTAACGCTAAACAATGTGGATGATTGTTTACGTGGATAAACAAAACCCTGTCTGAGACAGGGTTTTTCATTGAGGCTTTGTATGGATCACCACTTACTGGCAATTCGCGTGTTTAATCGCGTGGTTGAAACAGGCGGGTTTACCCGTGCCGCCGACTCCCTGCGTATGCCGAAGACCACCGTCACCAAACTGATTCAAAACCTTGAAAATCATCTTAAAATCAAGCTCTTTCAGCGCACGACCCGCAGCGTATCGGTCACTAAAGAGGGCGAATGCTATTACCGCCGTACAGTCAAATGGCTGGCCGACCTGGAGCAGATGGAAGGCAGCATGACCGAGTCGCAAAGCGAACCTCAAGGTGTGCTGCGTGTGGATGCCGCAGGATCGTTATCCCGCCAACTGCTGATTCCCGCCCTGCCGGAATTTCTTGAACGCTATCCGGAGATCTCCATTGATCTTGGCGTCAGCGACCGACTGGTGGATTTAATCAACGACAATGCAGACTGCGTTATACGCAGCGGCCCGCTGGTTGACTCCACTTTGATTGCCCGCCGCCTGTTTACCATGGACTTAGTTACCTGCGCGACGCCGGACTATTTTAAGCGCTACGGCACGCCAACCCACCCTGAGGAGCTTGAGCAGGGATATCCGCTGGGGTATTACCGCCACGCACGCAACGACCGCATCTATCCCCTGCGCTTTATTGATCGGGGAAAAATCATCGAGGTACAGCAGCGCTACCAGATAAGCGTCAACGAAAGTAACGCTCATCTTGCCGTCGCGCTCTCTGGTGCTGCATTAAGCCAGGTGGTCCGCTTTGCGGCACAGCCGTATCTCGACAGCGGGGAACTGATCGGCGTCCTGGACGACTACCAGCCACCGCCGGAGCAGATATACCTGGTTTACCCGTCCAACCGTCATCTTAGCGCCAGGCTGCGGGTGTTTATCGAATGGGCCGTGGCCCGTTTTACCTGACCAGTATAAAGACGCCACATCGCCTTTTCCCCGCATAAAAATATGTTACTCTCCGCAGGGTTACCCCTCTGGAGACGGCTATGAACGGCAAGGCAGCACGCCCTACGATAAGCGATGTCGCGAAAGCGGCGAAGACCGGGAAGACCAGCGTTTCCCGCTACCTTAACGGCGAGCAGAACGCGCTGTCTGATGACCTTCGTGGGCGCATTGAGCGCGCCATTGCCGATCTCGATTACCGCCCAAGCCAGATGGCGCGAGGCCTGAAAAGAGGCCGCACCCGCCTTATCGGCCTGATCATTGCCGATATCACCAACCCCTACTCGGTTGACGTGCTGAGCGGTATTGAAGCCGCATGCCGCGAGAAAGGCTTTACGCCGCTGGTGTGTAACACCAATAACGAAGTCAATCAGGAGCTGCACTATCTCGACCTGCTGCGCAGCTACCAGGTCGAGGGGATTGTGGTGAACGCGGTCGGGATGCGTGAAGAAGGGCTCAGCCGCCTGCAGCAGTCTGCGCTGCCGATGGTGCTTATTGACCGCAAAATTCCGGGCTTTGCCTGTGACATGGTCGGGCTGGACAACATTCAGGCCACAACAAACGCGACGGAGCATCTGATTGAGCAGGGCTTCGAAGCTATCCTGTTCCTGAGTGAACCGCTGGGAATGGTGAATACCCGACATGAAAGGTTGCGTGCGTTTCGAGGCACAATGTCGAGGCATCCCGGTATCATTGCCGAAAATGCCGAAACGCCGTTGCACCAGCCAGAGCTGATCGACAACACGCTGCGCCAGTTCCACACCCAACATCGAGGCATGCGTAAAGCGGTGATCTCCGCCAACGGGGCGCTAACGCTGCAGGTTGCCCGCGCAATGCGCCGCCTCAGCCTGAGCTGGGGCAGCGATATCGGCCTGCTGGGGTTTGATGAGCTGGAGTGGGCGGAACTTGCCGGCGTCGGCATTACCACCCTGAAACAGCCGACCTGGCAGATAGGCTACGCCGCGCTGGAGCAGGTCGTGAGGCGCATTGAAGGCATCGCTGAAACCGTACGTGAACAGCTATTCTCCGGCGAGCTTATCGTGCGCGGCTCCACCTCTCGCTAAATCTTTTGTTCGTGATGGCGCTCAAAAATTAGCAAGTCTGGTCTTTTCTTTGGAACCGGTTCCATTTAGCGTAAATAACATCAGTCGTTCGTTGTTATCGCCTGGAGACCACCATGCCGCGAAAAATTATCGTCGTCACCGCCGCCTACGGCCGCGACCGCCTTGCCGCTCTCGGTGGCCAGCAGGCGGTGCTACCGATCATTGCTGAAGCAGGGGCCGACGGCGTCGAAATCCGCCGCGAACTGTTTACCGCTGCACAGCTGGATTTTCTGTCGACCGTGGCCGGAGAAATTACGCAGCACGGGCTCGAGGCCTGCTATTCCGCCCCGGAACCGCTTTTCACAGGCGATGGCAAGCTAAACTCGCTAATCCCGTCGCTTCTGCAGGAAGCCCACCAGCTAAACGCCCGCTGGCTGAAGCTCTCTCTCGGGCAGTTCAACACCGCCCGGGCATTCGACACGCTAAAACAGTGGCTCAGCGAAAGTCCCGTTGCACTGGTGGTGGAAAACGACCAAACCGACAGCGGCAAACTTGCCCCGATGCAGCGCTTTCAGGCCGCCTGCGGCGTTCACAATCTGCCGGTGACGCTCACCTTCGATATGGCCAACTGGCTGTGGGTGGACGACTCTCCGCAGCTGGCAGCCCGCGCGCTGGCGCCTTCCGTAAGCTATATCCACGTCAAAACAGCGGTCGCCCAGCATAACCGCTACCGCGCTGTGGCGCTGGATGACGCCAGTTCAGACTGGAAAGGGCTGTTGAATATGCTGCCGCCAGATGCCCCACGCGGCATTGAGTTTCCGCTGGAAGGGCGAGACCTGGTCGCGGTTACCCGGCATTACGTCAATCTTTTACGCGAGGAATAACCATGCATCAGCTGGATGTCATCACGATAGGTGAAGCGATGGCGATGTTTGTCGCCTGCGAAACCGGCGACCTTGCCGCCGCCGAACATTTTGTGAAACGCGCGGCTGGCGCGGAGTTAAATGTCGCCACGGGGCTGGCTCGCCTGGGCCTGAAGGTGGGCTGGGTAAGCCGCGTAGGCAACGACTCTTTTGGCCGCTACGTGCTGCAACAGCTAGCGAAAGAAAACATCGACAGCCGCGGAGTGACGGTCGATGAGCAGTACCGCACCGGTTTTCAGCTCAAATCCAAAGTCGAAGATGGAACCGATCCCATTGTGGAGTATTTCCGTAAAAATTCCGCCGCCAGCCACCTGTCGGTCGCCGATTTTAACGCGGAGTACTTCCTCCCGGCTCGCCATCTGCACCTAAGCGGCGTGGCGGCTGCGCTCTCAGATACGTCCCTGGCGTTGCTGAATCACGCAGCTAAGATCATGAGAAAAAAAGGAAAAACCATTTCCTTCGATCCAAATCTGCGCCCGGTGCTGTGGCGCAGCGAAGCCGAAATGGTGAAACAGCTTAATCACCTGGCATTCCAAGCCGACTGGGTGCTGCCCGGTGTGAAGGAAGGCATTGTGCTTACCGGTCAAAATACACCGGAAGGAATCGCCGATTTTTATCTGCACCAGGGCGTGAAGGTTGTGGTGCTAAAAACTGGCGCAGACGGCGCCTGGTATAAAACCGCAGACGGCGAGAAAGGCGCAGTCGCGGCGGTAAAAGTAGAGAATGTTGTGGACACCGTGGGGGCCGGAGATGGCTTTGCGGTCGGGGTAATAAGCGCCCTGCTGGAAGGGAAGTCTTTGCATCAGGCAGTCAGCCGGGGTAACAAAATCGGCTCACTGGCAATACAGGTCATCGGTGACAGCGAAGGGCTACCCACCCGAAGCGCACTGGGCGAATAAACCCGACTCCCTCGCTCTGTACCCTACATACAAAGCGAGACGGTTAACCTCAAGATAGAGGCACTTTCATGAAAAACCCGACAATCGCGCCAAAGCGCTGGTGGTACATCATGCCTATCGTGTTTATCACGTATAGCCTGGCTTACCTCGACCGCGCCAATTTCAGCTTCGCTTCCGCCGCGGGCATCAACGACGACCTCGGCATCACCAAAGGCATTTCATCGTTGCTGGGGGCGCTGTTTTTCCTTGGCTATTTCTTCTTCCAGATCCCCGGGGCGATGTATGCCGAGCGCCGCAGCGTACGCAAACTGATCTTCGTCTGTCTGATTCTGTGGGGCGGCTGCGCCTCACTGACCGGTGTGGTGAGCAACATTCCAATGCTGGCCGCCATCCGCTTTGTCCTCGGCGTGGTTGAGGCAGCGGTGATGCCGGCAATGCTGATTTATATCAGCAACTGGTTTACCAAATCCGAACGTTCCCGCGCCAATACCTTCCTGATCCTCGGCAACCCGGTCACCGTGCTCTGGATGTCGGTCGTTTCCGGCTACCTGATTCAGGCCTTAGGCTGGCGCGAAATGTTTATCATCGAAGGGATCCCGGCGATTATCTGGGCGTTTGCCTGGTGGGTGCTGGTAAAAGATAAACCAGCCCAGGTGGGTTGGCTGTCCGACAGTGAAAAATCCGCCCTGCAGGCTCAGCTACAGAAAGAGCAGGCAGGCATCAAAGCCGTGCGTAACTACAGTGAAGCCTTCCGGTCACGTAACGTGGTTATTCTGTGCATGCAGTATTTTGCATGGAGCATCGGCGTGTACGGTTTCGTGCTGTGGCTGCCGTCCATTATCCGCAGTGCGGGCGCGTCAGGCATGGGAATGGTGGAGGTCGGCTGGCTCTCTTCCGTGCCTTATCTGGCCGCGACCATCGCGATGATCGCCGTCTCATGGGCATCGGACAAAATGCAAAACCGGAAGCTGTTTGTCTGGCCGCTACTGCTGATTGGTGCGCTGGCATTCCTCGGTTCATGGCTGGTCGGCGCCAACCATTTCTGGGTGTCTTATACGCTGCTGGTGATTGCCGGCGCGGCCATGTACGCCCCTTATGGCCCCTTCTTTGCCATTATCCCGGAGATGCTGCCGAAGAACGTTGCCGGCGGCGCAATGGCATTAATTAACAGCATGGGCGCGCTGGGTTCCTTCGTCGGCTCCTGGTTTGTGGGCTACCTGAACGGGGCCACCGGCAGCCCGGCAGCGTCCTATATCTTTATGGGGCTGGCGCTGCTCGCCTCGGTATGGCTTACTCTGATTGTGAAGCCTGCTAACCATCAACAAATTCCGTCCGGCGTACATCACGCCTGACCCCGCGCCGGGCGCTCTGTCGCCCGGTTCGCGTTTAACCGAAAACGGAGAATCTCATGAAGCCGTCCGTCATCCTCTACAAGGCGCTGCCTGACAACCTGCTGTCCCGGCTTGAAAGCCACTTTACCGTCACCCAGCTTGACGACATCAGCCCGGAAACCGTAAAGGAAAACGTGGCGCTGTTTGCCAATGCGGAAGGCATTTTAGGGTCTGGCGGCAAAGTTGACGCTGCGTTTCTCGCGAATACGCCAAAGCTGCGCGCGGCTTCTACCGTGTCTGTCGGCTACGATAACTTCAACGTGGACGCCCTGAACGAACGCGGCGTTGTTCTGATGCACACCCCGACGGTACTGACCGAAACCGTCGCCGACACCGCTATGGCGCTGATCCTGTCCAGCGCACGCCGCGTGGTGGAAGTCGCCGAGCGCGTGAAGGTCGGCGAATGGCAAAGCAGTATTGGCGCTGACTGGTTTGGTATCGATGTGCATCATAAAACGCTCGGTATTCTGGGCATGGGGCGCATCGGCCTGGCGCTGGCTCAGCGTGCGCACTTCGGCTTCAGTATGCCAATTCTGTACAACGCCCGCCGCCATCATAAGGAAGCGGAAGAGCGCTTTAACGCCCGCTACTGCGACCTGGACACCCTTCTGGCCGAGTCTGACTTCGTTTGTATTCTGCTGCCGCTCAGCGACGAAACCCGCCACCTGATTGGCGCAGAACAAATTGCGAAAATGAAGTCTTCCGCCATTTTAATCAACGTCGGGCGCGGCCCGGTGGTGGACGAGAAAGCGCTGATTCAGGCGCTGGAAGAGGGAAAGATTCACGCTGCCGGACTGGATGTCTTCGAACAAGAACCCCTGCCGCTGGAGTCTCCGCTGCTCGGCATGCCGAATGTGGTCGCCCTGCCGCACATCGGCTCCGCTACCCATGAAACCCGCTACGGCATGGCAGAATGCGCGGTGGAAAACCTGATTACCGCGTTAACCGGCAAAGTGGAAGTGAACTGTGTGAATCCGCAGGTACTGAAATAGTTCGGTTTCTTTGCCCATAAAAAAAGCGGAGTCGCCGTTAAGCGCTCCGCTTTTTCTTAAGCCATAAAACTTACTGCGTAGCAGTCTGCGCTGCGGCCCAGGCCTGAGTAAATGCCTGGTGCTGAGCGGACAGCGGGCCAATCAGCGAGTTGTACTGGCTTGCCTGCTGGGAAGTCGGGAACTGAATCCCGCCGTTAGCAAAGCCAACTTGCGTTCCCTGCTGCGCGATAAAATCACCCACCTGCACCAGCTGCTGGGTCAGGGTCTGCGCGGCTGGGATCAGCGGCGCCATGGCGTTCGCCGGGCCGGTGACGACTTTCTGGTAAACCTGATAGTAAACAGTTTTCAGATCGTCAGGCTGCTTCAGCGCTGCAAGCGCACCGTCGGCCTGCATCTTGGCATTCTGAACCTGCTGACCCAAAACGTTCAGCGAGCCGTTAGCCTGGCGCAGCGCGTCGCGCTGGGTCATGTAATCCTGCGGAGCACGAATGCTGTTCACGCTATCCACAACCGGCTTCATGCCTTCGTCCATGGCCTGGCTAACCTGCTGGGAGAAGCCGTACAGAATGGCGTAGTCAGAGACCAGCGGGCCAAACTGTTTTTTCTGATCGGACGTCAGCGTCGGCAGGCGGTCGCCGCTACGCATAGCCGTATTTTGCAGAAAATCGATGAACGCCTTACGCTGATCGCCTTCTTTATCGAAGCAACCACTCAGGCTCACCACCATTAATAACGCCGCCAGCGGCGCAAACCAGCGAGACCAGGACTTACCTGTCGCCATCATTTCTACTCCTGTCACCAATGCACTACCTGGCAAATTGCCACCCAATAACGATGCTAAGAATAGTCCAACCGCCCTTCGCAAGATACCCTTTCGCAACAATCTCTTTCCGCTCTGAGCAAGCTTTGCCTCTCTGCCTGAACTTTGGCAAGGCACTGGCTGAGGAATAACAAAGACCTTCTACTTAGCAAGGTTTAGTCATGCAGAGTAAATAATAAAGCGGCCGCTAATCTGGCCGCTTATGCAAACACATCCTCGTCCAGGACCAATATCAGAAACTGTAGCTGGCGCTGACAAAACTCAGCGTGGCCACTTTCTTTGCAACAATTGGGCTGTCGGCGGCATCACCCACTAAGGCGGTGACTCCCGCCCCCGCCTGTAGCGCAATATTTTGGGTCCATTCATAATTTAGCGCTGCGGTCAGCGTGACATCCTTAAAACCACTGCCTGGTCGCCAGGTAGAAAAGGCCGTGCGCTGCGCCTGCTCGGGAGTCACGCCAAAATAGCCGCGTTGATAGCCGCTGTTTGCCCATGTTGTGGAGAGATTGGTTTGCAGAGAGAACTGATCGTTAAGAGGCGTTACGGTGCCAACCCCCAGTTCAGCCAGTAAAGTGCGGCCTAAATCCTCTCCGCCATAATGCCTTTTCTTCGTCGCCTGCAGCACCTTTACATAGCTGCGGAAGGGATCCAACAGATAGCTTAGCTCCACGCCCGCCTGCAAAGCGCCCCCCAGGTCGCCCATGCCCTTAAGCGTTCTGTCTTTGCCATCAAGCGTATTAATAACTTCATCCCGGCCTGAGTCATAATCAAGCAAGAGCGCCACGCCAAAAGGCTCATCCAGCGGCAGCGCCCAACTAAGGCCATTATTCCCAAGACTCACGCTGCCCCAGCTTCCGTGACTGTAGCCGATGCTCAAATCGTAAAGCGCCGTTGGCCGGTATTTATCCGCCCCCTGATAAGCCGGCGCAAACGCGACGCCGCCGCCAACGGTTAAATAAGCTTTTCCATCTTCAGCCTGGGCTAATACAGGAAATAAAAGGGATAAAGCAAATGCCGAGATTGCCAGAGATTTTTTCAAAATTAAGTTCCTTTATTTAAAACCACGGTTAGGTATTAAGGAATTGAAATCATTGAATTAATGGTAAATGTTAAAAACATATCTTTTTATATTCAGACACCGCAAAATACAACGTATAGCACTGACAGTGAAACGCAGGATAAATAAACGACAGTAAAACAAAATAGACAATTAATTCATTAGACATCTAATTAATAACGGCCGATCTAATTTTATTTAGTTTTGTACCGCATCAGCGGATGAGTTATTTTTTAATGTGAGTACATTAGGCATGTCCAGCAAAATTTTATCTTTGCCCGCTGCGGCCAACACCTCTGCTCCAGGCATGATGTCATAAACCGCATAACTATTTACATATTTATACTAAAAGCCTGCATCTATGACTTTTCAAGCGCTTACTTCGACTGCGTATTCAGCTGAAACGCATAAGCATTTTTTGCAGCACGTTTAGCCACTAGCGTGATCCCACGCACGCTTTAAATCCAGCTACAGTTAATAGGCTTCTTTGCGTTCACGTTCTCGCTGTGTGATTTATGAGGAGTTCTCAATGGAATATAAAGATCCAATGATTGAGCTGCTTAGCAGTCTTGAGCAGATTGTTTTTAAAGATAATCAGGCCGTTAGCCTGAGTCAGAAACCCAGCGCCTTCTCGGAGTTTGAGCAGCTACGTAAAAGTACCGGACTAAAAATCGATGATTTTGCTCAGGTGATGGGGGTTAGCGTAACGATGGTGCAGGAATGGGAGTCCAGACGACTCAAGCCCTCCATCACCGAACTGAAATTAATGCGTCTGATTCAGGCCAACCCAGGCCTTAGTAAACAGTTAATCAGTTAGAAAACCGCTGTACCGCAAGAAAACAACCCCGCCATGACGCGGGGTTTGTCATTAAGAAGCCACCGTCTTAGCTCCTGTTTCTGACAACATCGTGGTGGGTACTAAAGAAAATCAGCGCCTGCTGCCAAAATCACTGTCCTCGCTCACCCCGTGAATCATCCGGGTTACCTCTTCGCAACGATGAATTTTTCCAGCCAGTAAGGTAAATCGGGCAAACACTTCGAATTCACTCCATTCAGTCTCATTTTTCTCGACCTTTACATAGTGCTGGGTAAATACGGTGTCTCCTTCCCCAACGGCGGCCTTAACTGTCAGATGCATTTTTTGGGTCTGCACTTTTAGCGCGCTCATATGATTAATGAAGTCATCATAGCTCAGTGATTTGCCATCGACGATTTGCCGGTAATCCGCAGCAAAGTACTGTGCAATTTTTTGTTCATCATGCTCGGGGCTACAAATAATTTCCTGTAATGCGTCAATGACGCTCTGGTTTTGCGATTTCATAGAAAACTCCTTTTGTTGGAGTCCCCAGTCTACAAAGCATCAATAACTGTATAATATCCGCATCAAGACAACTTTTACGGCTAATCAGCCATATGATAAAAACACAAAAAATTGATTATTTGCGTCAACACTCAACGCCCTGGCACAAACATACCTCGGGACAGCTTTATTGGCTTGAGCAGGGCGTGATGGTGATTGAAACGCTACAGGCGCAGTGGCACGTTACCGCCGGCACGCTGGGTTGGTTTCCCACCGGAATAGAGCACCGGGCCTGGTTTCCGGGCAACGTCAAAGGAAGCAGCCTTTATCTCTCTGCAGCCTCCTGCACCTTATTCCCACCTGAACCGGGGATTTATGGGGCCGACCATTTTGTGTTTGCGCTGCTGGCGCGTTTAGAACTTAATGTTAACCAACCCCTGTCATCTGATTATTTATGTACCCTTCTCACGCTCTTGAGCCATGAAATAAAGCAGCTCCCACAATGGCCTCTCGAGCTCACTTTGCCTTCGGATCGCCGGGCGCGTAACGTTGCAGAGGAATTATTGAGACATCCCGCCACCAGGCTCGATCAGGCGCAGCTTGCTCAGCAATGGGGACTAAGCGTCAGAAATCTCAGCCGTTTGTTCAATCAGCAAACCGGGTTAAGTTTCAGCCAGTGGCGGCAACAGGCGAAAATAGTGTCCTCACTCCAGTGGATAACTTCGGGTTTACCCATCAGTGAAGTCGCCGAGCGAAGCGGCTACAGCAATATCAGCGCTTACATAGAGGCGTTTCGGTTGAGATTTGGCAAGACGCCCGGACAATTTAAAGTGTCATCCTGCCAGCCGTCAGCAGGATGAATCATGCCTATTCGCGGAGGGTGGAATCGGAAGTCCTGTACCTTCGGAAACCACCCCCGGAGTCTCTTCGCTCAGCACTGGCAATGAAAAAATCAGAACGTTTCCCAGTTTGCATCAGAGGCTGAGGCCGCTTGCGGTTTCAACGTCGCTGGCTGCGGGCGAAGTTTTTCCTGCACCACCTCCACACGGCGTCCGCCGGATTGCTGGAGCTGGAAAACCGCCACCGCCAGGCGTAGCTCACTCGCCTGGTCTTCCAAAGCCGCAGCGGCAGAAGCGGACTCTTCCACCAGCGAGGCGTTCTGCTGGGTCACGCTATCCATCTCAGATACCGCCTGCGCCACCTGTTCAATGCCTTTGCTTTGCTCTTCAGAGGCCGACGCAATTTCGCCCATGATGTCAGTCACGCGGGTGACCGCCGAGACGATCTCTTTCATGGTCGCGCCCGCCTCTCGCACCTGGCTGGAACCGGTATCAATGCGCGACACCGAGTTTTCAATCAGCACTTTAATCTCTTTCGCCGCCTGTGCGCTGCGGCTAGCCAGCGTTCTGACTTCTCCCGCAACCACGGCAAATCCACGCCCTTGCTCACCCGCACGTGCGGCTTCTACCGCGGCGTTCAGCGCCAGAATGTTGGTCTGGAAAGCAATGCTGTCGATAACGCTGGTGATATCCACGATTTTGCCAGAGCTTTCGGCGATTTCGTTCATCGTGCTGACCACGCTATCCACCACGCGCCCGCCTTTTTGCGCGGTTTCGGAGGCGTTTTTCGCCAGACCGGTGGCCTGACGAGCGTTATCGGTGTTCTGCTTCACGGTCGCGGTCAGTTGCTCCATGCTGGCCGCCGTCTCCTCCAGCGCCGCCGCCTGCTGCTCGGTGCGGGAAGAAAGATCGCTGCTGCCGGCAGAGATTTCGCTGGCGCCGGTGTAAATAGAATCCGCATTGTCACGCACCACGCTCACGGTCTTCGCCAGCGACTGCTGCATGGATTTAAGCCCGGCAGACAGGCGGCTCATTTCGCTGCGCCCTTCGGCGTCGATCGCGCGGGTTAAATCCCCCTCGGAGATCGCCTGAATATGCCCCATCACGTTTTTCAGCGGACGCAGCAGCACGCGCTGCAGGCCCAGCCAGATAACCACCAGCGCGGCGATCACAATCAGTAAAATAGTGCCCAACGTCCAGAGCATACCGGTGTAGCTGCTTTGATTATGTTCGCTGGCAGCCTTCAACAGCCGGGTGTTCTGCGTCAGCCACTGGCCGTAAACGGCTTTGAAGTCGTCCTGAGCCTGCTGGGCATCGAGGTTGCCATAAGCCTGGTAGTTATCGGCCTTCAGGAACTGAATAGACTGGGCCATGACGTCGTGCATTTGCTTGAAGCTGGCCGCCGCTTTGTCGTCGAGGGCTTTATCCTGCCCCGGCACATCGTCGGAATCCATGTAGCTGGAAAACTGCTTTTGCGCGTCGGCCAGCAGCACACCGGCATTCGTTAGTAGCTTGTTCATCGCCTCCAGCGAGGCAGGATCGCGCTGATTTTTCAGCACGCGAATCGCCACGCGGTTGATGGTGACGCGAGTTTCAACCAGCGTCTGGAAGCTGCCGCCAAGCTGCTGCTGCTGGTAGTTCAGCAGGCCGGTATTCTGGAAGTTAAGGCGATCGCTGCTGACGGAGGAGTAGTACAGAGCCCCGGTCACCAGCAAGAGCACGCTGAAGATCCCCAGCGTAGTGACAATTCCGGTGATAACTTTGATATTTTTCATAGCGCCCAACGTTCCTGAGGTAATGGCCGATATGAGATATATCGGTTCGGCGCAGATTTCCCTTACCGCCTCTGACGCGACTTTTTGTTAATCCATTGATATTTGAAAGTAAAAAAATTAATAAAAAAACCCGCCGAAGCGGGTTTTGGGATTTCGTCACTCCACAAGGCAATTACTGCAGCAGAGAGATGTCCGCCACCTGCAGGAACAGCTCGCGCAGCTTGGTCAGCAGCGTCAGACGGTTAATACGCAGATCTTTATCTTCTGCGTTTACCATCACTTTGTCGAAGAACTCATCCACCGGCTCGCGCAGGTTCGCCAGCTCTTCCAGGGCTTCCTGGTAACGGCCTTCGGCGAAGTACGGCTGTAGCTTATCGCGCAGCACGACAACGTTCGTCGCCAGGCGAATTTCTTCGGCTTCTTTCAGCACGGTGGCCTGCACGGTGTCGTTCAGCACTTCGTCAGACTTGGCAAGAATGTTGGAAACACGCTTGTTAGCCGCCGCCAGAGACGCCGCCGCTTCCAGAGTACGGAAGTGGGAAACCGCCTTCATGCGAGCATCGAAATCAGCCGGTTTGGTAGGACGACGCGCCAGTACCGCCTGGATGGTGTCAACCGCGTGGCCTTCTTCCTGATACCAGGTGCGGAAGCGACCCAGCATAAAGTCGATAACCTCATCCACCACGTTGGTGTTGGTCAGCTTGCTGCCGTAGAGGCGAACCGCTTCTTCGGTCAAGGTCTGCAGATCCAGCGGCAGGTTTTTCTCGACGATAATACGCAGCACGCCCAGCGCGGCACGGCGCAGCGCAAACGGATCTTTATCGCCTTTCGGATGCTGACCAATGCCGAAGATGCCCGCAAGGGTGTCCATCTTGTCGGCAATCGCTACCGCACAGGCTACAAGGTTAGACGGCAGAGCGTCGCCCGCAAAGCGTGGCTGGTACTGCTCGTTCAGCGCAACCGCAACGTCTTCTGCTTCGCCGTCGTGGCGCGCGTAGTGCATGCCCATCACGCCCTGGGTGTCGGTAAACTCGAACACCATGTTGGTCATCAGGTCGCACTTGGACAACAGGCCTGCACGGGTCGCGTGGTTCACGTCGGCACCAATCTGGCCCGCAATCCAGCCGGAAAGGGCTTCGATACGGTTGGTTTTGTCGCGCAGGGTGCCCAGCTCTTTCTGGAACAGCACGGTTTCCAGACGCGGCAGATTGTCTTCCAGGCGCTTTTTGCGGTCGGTATTGAAGAAGAACTCGGCATCTGCCAGGCGCGGGCGCACCACCTTCTCGTTACCGGAGATGATCTGCACCGGGTCTTTGGACTCGATGTTCGCCACGAAGATGAAGTTCGGCAGCAGTTTGCCGTCGGCGGCGTAGACCGGGAAGTACTTCTGGTCACCCTTCATGGTGTAAACCAGCGCTTCAGCAGGCACGGCCAGGAATTTCTCTTCGAACTTCGCGGTCAGCACCACCGGCCATTCCACCAGCGAGGTGACTTCTTCCAGCAGGCTTTCGCTCAGGTCAGCCTGGCCGCCGATTTTACGGGCGGCTTCTTCGGCGTCACGTTTGATGACGGCTTTACGCGCTTCGTAATCGGCAATGACCTTCCCGCGCTCCAGCAGGATCTGCGGGTACTGGTCGGCATTGTCGATGGTGAACTCCGGCTCGCCCATAAAGCGATGGCCGCGAATGACGCGGGCGGACTGAATGCCCAGAATAGTGGCAGGGATCAGTTCGTCACCCAGCAGCAGCGTCACGGTATGAATCGGACGCACGAACTGGATATCGGACGCGCCCCAGCGCATCAGCTTAGGAATCGGCAGCTTCGCCAGAGAAGTGGCGATCATGTTTGGCAGCAGAGCCTGCACGCTTTCGCCCTTGACGTGGGCGCGGTACATCAGCCACTCACCTTTGTCGGTAGCCAGACGCTCGGCCTGGTCAACGGTGATCCCACAGCCACGAGCCCAGCCTTCGGCGGCTTTGCTTGCTTTACCTTCGGCATCGAACGCCGCAGACACCGCAGGGCCGCGTTTTTCGACTTCGCGATCCGGCTGTGAAGCCGCCAGATTTGCGATTTTCAACGCCAGGCGACGCGGGGCAGCAAACCATTTTACTTCGCCGTGGGCGATATTGGCCGCATCCAGCTCGGCGGTAACGTTGGCAGCGAAGGATTCAGCCAGGCTGCGTAGGGCTTTTGGTGGCAGCTCTTCAGTGCCGATCTCCACCAGAAAAGTTTTTTCAGACATGGCGGCCTCTTAGTTTTTCTTATTGCACATCGGGAAGCCAAGCGCTTCACGAGAAGCGTAGTAGGCTTCGGCCACGGCTTTGGTCAGGGTGCGAATGCGCAAAATGTAGCGCTGGCGCTCGGTCACGGAAATGGCCTTGCGCGCATCCAGCAGGTTAAAGCTGTGAGCGGCTTTCAGAATACGTTCGTAGGCCGGGAGCGGCAGCGGATTTTCCAGCGCCAGCAGCTGCTGCGCTTCTTTCTCGTACTGCTCGAAGCAGGTGAACAGGAAGTCCACGTCGGCGTATTCGAAGTTATAGGTGGACTGCTCCACTTCGTTCTGGTGGAACACGTCGCCGTAGGTGGTTTTCCCCAGCGGGCCGTCGCTCCACACGAGGTCGTAAACGCTGTCTACGCCCTGAATGTACATGGCCAGGCGCTCTAAACCGTAGGTGATTTCGCCGGTTACCGGCTTACACTCGAGGCCGCCAACCTGCTGGAAGTAGGTAAACTGCGTCACTTCCATACCGTTGAGCCAGACTTCCCAGCCCAGGCCCCACGCGCCAAGCGTTGGGTTTTCCCAGTTATCTTCCACGAAACGAATGTCATGGATCTCCGGATCCATACCCAGCTCTTTCAGCGACCCGAGGTACAGCTCCTGAATGTTGTCCGGAGAAGGCTTAATCACTACCTGGAACTGGTAGTAGTGCTGTAAACGGTTCGGGTTTTCGCCGTAGCGGCCATCGGTAGGACGGCGGGACGGCTGCACATAAGCGGTGGCCATTGGCTCCGGCCCTAAGGCACGCAGGCAGGTCATCGGGTGAGAGGTGCCTGCGCCCACTTCCATGTCCAAAGGTTGAACAATGGTGCAGCCCTGGCGAGCCCAGTAGTCCTGTAAAGTCAGGATCAGGCCTTGAAAGGTCTTGGTATCAAACTTTTGCATGTTGAATTCGCACGCGTTCGGTGGATTTAAGAGAAGCGGCCAGTATATACGCAAACGCGGTCGAGTTGTATCAACACGGCAACGGAACGGCCGTGAGGGAGAAAGGCGTCAGGTTGTTGCGCGTTGGTTGAGGTTTTCGCGGCTGGAAAGGTGTGAAAATTGACCGCTTTCGTCAAACGAACAGGTAAAACCCTCTTTGCGGGCGGTGCTGCCCATCATTTCGTAGCTGGCCTGATACTGCTTAAAATCTGACAGATTAATACGCTGCGGCTGGGTGTTGTAGCGATAAGCGGCCTGATTTTTACAGGCAAGCTCCATCGCTTCGGTGTGAACCACCGGGCGCAACTTCTGCGCGGCCTGGCCTTCCTGCGGCGTAGAACTGCAGGCACTGAGCATTAACGCCAGAAAAGCGGTTAAGAGGAGCCTATTTTTTCTTTCTGCCATCATCATTCGCTACCAGTACGTTAAACTCGGTTTCTTATATCAACTCCTCGTGCAGCAGGCATTTTGCGAAGCCGCCACGGGGATAGCAAGATGCGCCGGGTAAACTCAGACATTTCCGGACACGGGTAAGCAAGCGGGTTCAGAGGGACGAATGCAGCAAAAAATAAACTGGATAGATAACCTTCGGGGCATCGCCTGCCTGATGGTGGTCATGATCCACACCACAACCTGGTACATCACGAATCCACACACTGTCACCGCGTTCAGTTGGGACTTTTCAAACGTTCTGAACTCGGCTTCTCGCGTCAGCGTCCCGCTGTTTTTCATGATTTCCGGCTACCTGTTTTTTGGTGAACGCAGCGCGCAGCAGCGCCACTTTCTACGGATAGCCAGCTGCCTGCTGTTTTATAGCGCCATTGCGCTGCTGTATATCTGGCTGTTTACCCCCATCAGCACAGGCCTTGCACTACGCTACATCCTGGTCAAGCCGGTGTTCTACCACCTGTGGTTTTTCTTCGCGATTATGGTGATTTACCTGCTTTCACCGCTGATACAGGTGAAGAAAGTCAGTGCCGTGACAATTTTGGGGCTGATGGTGCTGCTCGGCGTGGTGGCCAACCCCAACACTGTGCCGCAGACGGTGGGCAATATGCGCTGGCTGCCCGTTAACCTCTACATCAACGGCGACACCTTTTATTACGTGCTTTATGGGCTGCTTGGCCGGGCGATTGGGATGCTCGAAACCCAAAGAAAAGGCGTCAGCGGCCTGGCAGGCGGCCTGTTTGTGATTTGCGTCATCTCCATTGCACTGGGCACTCATCGGCAGTTGGAAATCAACAAAAACTTCGCCGAAACCTTTTACGTCTACTGCGGCCCGCTGGTGTTTATCGCCGCCATCAGCCTGCTGGTCGTCGCCAAAAACTGCCTGAACCAGCGCCCGCTGCCGGGCCTGACGTTTATCTCACGCTACTCGCTGGGTATTTATGGGTTTCATGCGCTGATTATCCATTACCTGCGTACCCATAATATCGAGCTGACCCACTGGCCAGTGCTGGATATTCTGTGGATCTTCGGCGCGACGCTGGCGGGCAGCCTGCTGCTGGCCGTTGGGCTGGGAAAACTCGACCGCAAAAAGCTGGTGAGCTAAGCGTCGCGGCTGCGGCCTCTGGCCCGATGAAGCTGGCGCGGAGAGGAAAACCCGGCGGCGCTGGCGGCCTGTTCCATACGCTGCCCCTGCTGCAGCCGCTGTTCCGCCACCGCCAGCCGGAGCTGTTCCAGGTAGTCGCGCACGGAAATGCCCAGGTGATGCTGAAAAAGGCGGGATAAATGTCGGGGGCTGACGTGAACCCGGTTAGCAATTTCCGGGATCGGCCAGGCAGCCTCAGGTGCAGCCGAAAGCAGATCCTGCGCGCGATGCACCGCCGGGTGAATGTGGTTCCGGTAGCGAAGCCAGGGCGAAAGCTGCGGGTCGTCTCCTGAACGGCGGAACCAGACCACCATCTCTCTGGCAACATCGAGTGCCATCCGTGGGCCGCAGTAGCGGTTAACCAAATGCAAAGCGAGATCGATCCCCGATGTAATCCCTGCGCTGGTCCATATACCGCGATCTTCCACAAAAATGCGGTTATCTTTAACCTGCGCGCCCGGCGCAGCGGCTTTCAGTCTTTCAAGCACGTCATGGTGCGTTGTGCACTGAATGCCGTGCATCAAACCCGCACGGGCTGCCAGCAGCGCCCCGGAACAAACGCACATCAGATTAAGCTGCTGGCTGTGGATTTGCGGCTGCAGCCGGGTTAACCAACGGCGGACTTCTTCCGCCTGCGGCGTGGAAAAAAAGCGGTTTGAATCGCATACACCGGGCAGCACCAGCAGACTCCCGGCGGGAAGGGTCTCAGGTAACGGCTGAATACCGCTGAACGTCAGGCCGATAGAGGTTTCGACCTCAGGGTCCGGGCCAATGTAGTGCAGATCAAACGCGCGCCTCGCCAGCATCAGCGTTTCCGCCGGGCCGCTCAGATCGAGGGACAAAACCCCTGGCAGCACCACAAACCAGACCCCTACACTCATTCCAGCGACTCCAGGCACTCGGCTACGGTTTGAATTTCGGCGAACCGCCCTGCCAGCACGGTTTCTGTGCGGTGCCGCAGGGTGGCGGCGTCCAGCGTAACGCCTTTCCAGGTCATCGGGAAGGTCAGCATCGCCTCGCTAACAAAAGAAATCCGGTAGCCCAGGTCGGAGGCCACCCGCGCAGTGGTTTCGCAGCATTGTTCGGTGCGAATCCCACAGATAATCAGGTGGTTGATGTCTCGGGCACGGAGCCAATGATCCAGCCCGGTACCGGTCAATGCGTTGTGGACGTGTTTCTGGAAACTGACCGCAGGCTGATGGCGTAAAAATGGCATCGGCGTAACAAACCCGGAGGCCAGCGAAAAGACATCGTCTTCATCCACATGGAAGATATCCACCACCGGCACGCCTTTCTGCTGGCAGCCTGCAATGAGTGCTAGCATCGCCTGTTGGAACGCCGGGACATCATCCTCCCGCCAATAATCCCGGTGAAAGAAAGACTGCTGGGTATCAATATTGATCAGCGCTGTACGTGACATTTTCGGACTCCTTGTTAGTGAGGTTAAAACCATTCTGACAAGGGATTTCACGGTTGCTAATACCAAAAACGGACAGGATAGTGTTGGTTTGAGACGATGAACGGCTCGCTGTACGTCCGGCATCTTCTTCAACCGCAATTTGTACCCTTACCCTCTCCCTGGAAGGGAGAGGAAATAAACACGATTTCCCATAGCTTTTGTTTTCTCCCTCTCCCCTCTGGGGAGAGGGCTGGGGTGAGGGGAAAATGAACACGACACTCAGGACATCAGCGGCAGCAGCTGCTGATAAATCTGGTTAAAGACCTGGCGCCGCCCGGCATAGCGCTGGTGGCGAGCCAAATCAGGCTGATGCCTTTGCTCCAGCGGCGGCTGAGGTAACAGAGTCTGTAAAGACTGGCCCGGTGAGAGCGCGATTTGCGCCAGGCGCGCCGCCCCAAGCGCGGGCCCAACGTCGCCGCCGGTGCGGTAATCCAGCACCTGGCCGCTAATATCCGCCAGCATTTGCCGCCAGTACGGGCTACGTGCGCCGCCGCCAATCAGCGTGACGCTGTCCGGCGTAATGCCACATTCGTGCACAACGTCCATGCCGTCCGCCAGCGCGTAGCCCACACCTTCCAGCACCGCGCGGGCAAGCTCGGCGGGGCCGTGCTGATGGGTCAGACCAAAAAAGGTACCTTTAGCTTGCGGGTTATTATGCGGAGTACGCTCCCCGGAAAGATAAGGCAAGAACCAAAC
Organism: Cedecea sp. B1(4); assembly: GCF_059414925.1. NCBI lineage: Bacteria > Pseudomonadati > Pseudomonadota > Gammaproteobacteria > Enterobacterales > Enterobacteriaceae > Cedecea > Cedecea sp. B1(4). The sequence goes on from NZ_JCAHMZ010000007.1 coordinate 310,536, forward strand.
CACGCCGGCGTCCTGATTTGCCTGTTCCGCCGCCGCCAGTAGAGCCGGTACGCTGCCGAGGCCAGTGAGTTTAGCCGCCCAGTCAAGGCAGGAGGCCGCACTGAGCATCACCGACATCAAATGCCAGCGGTTAGGTAACGCATGGCAAAAACTGTGTACTGCACTTTCCGGCCTGCTACGGAAACCGTCGCTGACGGCAAAGTAAACCCCGGATGTCCCGAGCGATAGCATTGCCTGTCCGGCATCAACCATGCCGACACCAATAGCCCCTGCGGCATTGTCGCCCCCGCCAGCCACAACGGGCACAGCAGGCATTTTCCAGGCATCTGCAACTTCTCGCGTTAGTACACCGGTTATTTCACTGCCCTCAAACAATTCAGGCATGTGCCGCCGGGAAAGACGGCAGGCGTCGAGCATCGTGTCACTCCAGTCGCGCTTCGCGACATCCAGCCACATCGTGCCTGCCGCATCGGACATGTCGCTGGCGAATTCTCCGGTCATTCTCAGACGCAGATAATCCTTCGGCAGCAGCACGTTATTAATTTGCGCAAAGATCTCAGGCTCATGACGCTCGACCCACAAAAGCTTAGGCGCGGTAAAGCCGGGCATCATCAGGTTGCCGGTGATCGCTCTTGCCTCTTCTACGTTGCTCTCCAGCAACGCACATTCCTCTCCGCTGCGGCCATCGTTCCAAAGGATAGCCGGGCGGAGTACGCGCTGTTTGCTGTCCAGCAACGTTGCCCCATGCATCTGACCCGCAAGCCCAATCGCCTTTACACCGCTGAGTGCATGTTTCACGCCCAACGCCCGCATTGCACGGTCCGTTGCCTGCCACCAGTGTTCGGGATCTTGCTCGGACCACAGGGAATGAGGCCGGGATACAGTCAGCGGCTCGCTGCATGTAGCCATCACCTCACCTGCTTCACTGAGCAGGATCGCCTTCACGCCTGAGGTGCCAAGATCGATGCCGATATACATGGTAGCTCCTTAATATCGCGCCGCTTTTCAGCGGCGCAGGCAAGTTTAGTTATCGAACAAATAGTGATTAATCAGGTTTTCCAGCCGCTCCTGATGTCCGCTTTGATGCTGCGGGGCCAGCTTGTGCTGCTCAGCGTACTGCGCCAGCTGCGTGAGCGATATCTGCCCTTTAAGAATTTGCTGGCCCAGCTCACTATTCCACCCGGCGTAGCGTTTGGCGACACGTTTATCAAGCTCGCCGTCTTCAACCATGCGGGCAGCCACTTTCAGCGCCAGCGCCATCGTATCCATGGCGCCGATATGACCATAAAACAGGTCATATTTGTCGGTACTCTGGCGGCGCACTTTGGCGTCAAAGTTCAGGCCACCGGTCGTGAACCCGCCAGCTTTCAGGATCTCATACATCACCAGCGCATTTTCCTCGACGCTGTTCGGGAACTGATCGGTATCCCAGCCCAGCTGCGGATCGCCCCGGTTAGCATCCACCGAGCCAAAAATACCCAGTGCAATCGCGCTGGCGATTTCGTGGTGGAATGAGTGACCGGCGAGCGTCGCGTGGTTAGCCTCAATGTTAACCTTTATCTCTTTTTCGAGACCAAACTGCTTCAGGAAGCCGTAGACCGTCGCCACGTCGTAATCGTACTGATGCTTGGTCGGTTCCTGCGGCTTCGGTTCGATAAGCAACGTGCCACGGAAGCCGATTTTATGCTTGTGCTCAACGACCATTTGCATAAATCGCCCGATTTGCTCGCGCTCCTGCCGCAGGTCGGTATTCAGCAGGGTTTCATACCCTTCACGCCCGCCCCATAGCACATAGTTTTCCCCGCCCAGTTGATGCGTGGCGTTCATTGCCGTCACGACTTGCGTCGCCGCCCAGGTAAACACTTCGAGATCGGGATTCGTTGCCGCCCCAGCCCCGTAGCGGGGGTGGGTAAAGCAGTTAGCCGTGCCCCACAGCAGCTTCACGCCGCTGTCCTGCTGTTTTTGCGCCAGGACTTCCGTCATCTGTGCAAAATTGTTCAGGTATTCCTTAAGCGACGAGCCTTCAGGCGACACGTCAACATCATGAAAACAGTAATACGGCACGCCCAGTTTCTGGAAAAACTCAAACGCCACGTCGGCCTTGCGCTTCGCAAGCACCATCGCGTCTCCGGCCTGCTGCCACGGGCGTTCGAAAGCACCCACGCCGAACATATCCGCGCCCGTCCAGCAGAATGTGTGCCAGTAGCAGGCCGCAAAACGCAGGTGCTCTTCCATGCGTTTTCCAAGAATTAATGCATCCGGATTGTAGTGACGAAACGCCAGTGGGTTGGTGGTTTTAGGGCCTTCAAAACGCACGCGGTCGAGTTGGTCGAAATAAGCTTGCATAGTTAACTCCGTCATCAGAAAACTGCGGCAGGATAGCTGGTCAGCTCATCCTGAGTTTTCCCTGACGGTTGCTCAATTACGTTATTTCACTCTGGGATTGAGAGAATACTCAAATGTGCGTCACCTCGCAAAAAACGAATAAAATAATAAATAAACGTCGCGTAACTGCTTCCATAAATTAGTGCAACAGGCTGGTCATTCAATATGAAATCAGATCGCCATCATAATTTTACGATTAAACAAAAAAACATAACGCGAAGATAAAAATCAGTAATTGAAGCCGCGTCCCGGAGCGATAACAATTCAAACCGTCTGCTGATATGAATCACTCTTTATTCCGATAAGCCACTTTCCCCCTACAGGTAAATAACATGAAGATAAAGAACATCTTAGTTACGCTATGTGCCTCACTTATCCTGACCAGCGTAAGCGGCATCGCAAAAGAAGTGAAAATCGGTATGGCGATTGACGACCTTCGTCTGGAGCGCTGGCAAAAAGATCGCGATATTTTTGTGAAAAAAGCGGAATCGTTGGGGGCGAAAGTTTTTGTGCAGTCCGCTAATGGCAACGAAGAAACCCAGATGTCGCAAATTGAAAATATGATTAACCGCGGCGTTGATGTATTAGTGATTATCCCCTACAACGGCCAGGTATTAAGTAACGTGGTTGCAGAAGCTAAACGCGAAGGCATTAAAGTGCTCGCCTACGACCGCATGATTAATAATGCTGACATTGATTTTTATATTTCTTTCGACAATGAAAAAGTCGGTGAATTACAAGCAAAAAGCATTGTGAGTAAAGTGCCGCAGGGGAATTACTTCTTAATGGGTGGTTCGCCGGTGGATAATAATGCGAAATTATTCCGCGCCGGGCAGATGAAAGTATTAAAGCCTTATATCGACGATGGAAAAATTAAAGTCGTCGGCGATCAGTGGGTTGACGGCTGGCTGCCGGAAAACGCGCTGAAAATTATGGAAAATGCCCTGACCGCGAACAATAACAAGATTGATGCCGTTGTCGCCTCCAACGACGCCACTGCGGGCGGCGCAATTCAGGCGCTTAGCGCGCAGGGGCTGGCGGGGAAAGTGGCTATTTCAGGTCAGGATGCCGATCTCGCGGGCATTAAGCGCATTATTGCTGGCACCCAAACAATGACCGTCTATAAACCTATTACCAAACTGGCAGATACCGCTGCCGAAATTGCCGTCGAGCTGGGTGAAGGTAAAAAACCAGCCGCAGATGCCACATTAAATAATGGCCTGAAAGATGTTCCCTCCCGCCTCCTGACGCCTATTGAGGTGGAAAAAACCAATATCGACAGCACCGTCATTGCCGACGGTTTCCACAAAAAGAGCGATCTGTAGCCACCGGGCCTGCGCATACGCGGGCCTTCTCTTTCACCAGGAGGAGCCTTATGCCTCATTTGTTGGAAATGAAAAACATCACCAAATCCTTTGGGCAAGTAAAAGCCGTGGATAACGTGAGTCTGGCCCTGGACGCTGGAGAAGTGATGTCGCTGTGCGGTGAAAATGGCTCAGGCAAATCCACGCTGATGAAAGTGCTGTGTGGTATTTACCCTCACGGCAGCTATGAAGGTGAGATCTGGTTTGCCGGTGAGCCGCTGCAGGCGAGTCACATTCGCGACACTGAGCGCAAAGGCATCGCCATCATTCATCAGGAACTGGCGCTGGTGAAGCATCTTACGGTGCTGGAAAACATCTTCCTCGGCGTAGAAATTACTCGCCACGGCCTGCTCGACTTCGATGCCATGACGTTACGCTGCCAGAAGCTGCTTGCCCAGGTGAACCTTACGCTCTCCCCGGAAACACGCGTAGGAGATTTAGGGCTGGGGCAGCAGCAATTGGTTGAGATCGCGAAGGCGCTGAACAAGCAGGTGCGGTTGCTGATTCTGGACGAACCCACCGCTTCGCTCACCGAGCAGGAAACCGCCGTACTGCTCGGGATAATTCGCGATCTGCAGGCGCACGGCATCGCCTGTATTTATATCTCCCACAAGCTCAATGAAGTAAAAGCCATTTCCGACACCATCTGCGTGATTCGTGACGGGCAGCCCATCGGCACCCGCGAAGCTAAGCAGATGAGCGAGGACGATATCATCACCATGATGGTTGGCCGGGAACTGACGGCGTTGTATCCCAGTGAACCTCACCAAACCGGCGATGAGATCCTGCGCGTCGAACACCTTACCGCATGGCACCCGGTCATCCGACACATCAAGCGGGTCAACGATGCCTCTTTTTCTCTGCGAAAAGGGGAAATCCTGGGCATTGCCGGTTTGGTCGGGGCCGGAAGAACCGAGGCGGTGCAGTGTCTGTTTGGCGTTTGGCAGGGGCGCTGGGAAGGAAAGATCTACATCGACGGGCAGCAGGTTCGTATCAATAACTGTCAGCAGGCTATCGCTCACGGCATCGCCATGGTGCCAGAAGATCGTAAGAAGGACGGCATCGTGCCGGTCATGGCCGTGGGGCAAAACATCACGCTTGCCGCATTGAGTCAGTTTACTGGCGCACTAAGCAGCCTGGATGAAGCGCAAGAGCAGCACTGCATGCTGCAGTCGCTGACACGCCTGAAAGTCAAAACGTCATCGCCCAGCCTGGCGATTGGCCGCCTGAGCGGTGGGAACCAGCAAAAAGCAATTCTTGCCCGCTGCCTGTTGCTCAATCCGCGCATCCTGATACTCGATGAACCCACTCGAGGCATCGACATTGGCGCGAAATACGAGATCTACAAACTTATCAATCAACTGGTGCAGCAGGGGATCGCCGTCATTGTCATCTCCTCTGAACTACCGGAAGTGCTCGGCCTGAGCGATCGCGTACTGGTGATGCACGAAGGCCGCATTAAAGCCGATTTGATTAACCATAATCTGACCCAGGAAAAGGTCATGGAAGCCGCCCTGAGGAGTGACCCCCATGTCGAAAAGCAATTTGTCTGAAATGAAACTGACGGCACCAGGCCGCGCCTCCGTTGGGGCATTAAAATCGCTGAATTTGCAGGTTTTTGTCATGATTGCCGCCATCCTCGTCATCATGCTGTTCTTTACGTGGCAAACGGACGGCGCTTACCTGAGCGCCCGCAACGTCTCCAACCTGCTTCGGCAAACGGCTATTACCGGCATCCTCGCGGTGGGTATGGTGTTCGTCATTATTTCGGCTGAAATCGACCTCTCGGTTGGCTCAATGATGGGTCTTCTGGGCGGCGTAGCAGCCATTTTTGACGTCTGGCTCGGCTGGCCTCTGCCACTCACAATTGTTGTCACGCTGGTCCTGGGCCTGGTTCTCGGGGCATGGAACGGATGGTGGATTGCCTATCGCAAAGTACCGTCGTTTATCGTCACGCTCGCGGGCATGCTGGCGTTTCGGGGAATTTTAATCGGCATCACCAATGGCACCACCGTGTCGCCTACTAGCGGAGCCATGTCGCAAATCGGGCAAAGCTACCTGTCAGATGGCATTGGCTTTACCGTTGGCGTTATCGGTTTGATGGGCTTTATTGCCTGGCAATGGAGCCTACGCATTCGCCGTCAGGCTCTGGGCCTTGCCGCGCCCGCGTCGGGTAGCGTTGTTGGCCGCCAGGCAATCACCGCCGTGATCGTACTCGGCGCCATCTGGCTGTTGAACGACTATCGCGGCGTGCCCACGCCGGTATTGATCCTTGCGCTGCTGCTGCTCTCCGGGATGTTTATGGCTACCCGAACTGCGTTTGGCCGCCGTATCTACGCCATCGGCGGCAATATTGATGCTGCACGCCTTTCGGGAATCAACGTCGAGCGTACCAAGCTAGCGGTGTTTGCTATAAATGGCCTGATGGTGGCGATTGCCGGGCTGATTCTTAGCTCGCGCCTCGGAGCAGGCTCACCTTCCGCCGGGAACATCGCCGAACTGGATGCCATTGCCGCCTGTGTTATTGGTGGAACCAGCCTGGCGGGTGGTATCGGCAGCGTTGCCGGTGCGGTGATGGGGGCATTTATTATGGTTTCGCTCGACAACGGCATGAGCATGATGGACGTCCCGACCTTCTGGCAGTACATCGTGAAAGGCGCCATTTTGCTGCTCGCGGTGTGGATGGATTCTGCGACCAAACGCCGGGCGTAATGTGCCTGGCGGGCAAAACGTGCAAACGATCACAATGCCGGGTGGCGTTCCCCGGCTCGCTCGCGGCTGTGATATGCAGACATCTGGTTAGCTACGGGAAACTATCGGCATGTTTGAGAAACGTCATCGCATTACGCTGTTATTCAACGCCAATAAAGTCTATGACCGTCAGGTAGTCGAAGGCGTGGGGGAATATTTGCAGGCCTCTCAGTCAGAATGGGACATTTTTATCGAAGAAGACTTTCGCGCCCGGATCGATAATATCAAAGAGTGGCTGGGCGACGGCGTGATTGCCGATTTTGACGATCGGGAGATTGAACACTTGCTGGAAGGCGCCGAAGTCCCGATTGTCGGCGTCGGTGGCTCCTACCACACGCCGGAGCACTATCCCGCAGTGCATTACATCGCGACCGACAACCACGCGCTGGTGGAAAGCGCCTTCCTGCACCTGAAAGAGAAAGGCGTGCAGCGTTTTGCGTTTTATGGGTTGCCTGGCTCAAGCGGCAAACGTTGGGCGGCCGAACGCGAGCACGCTTTTCGTCAATTGGTTGCGAAGGAAAAGTACCGGGGCGTGGTTTATCAGGGCATAGAAACGGCACCAGAAAACTGGCAGCACGCCCAAAACCGCCTGGCGGACTGGGTACAAACGCTGCCGCCGCAAACCGGCATTATTGCGGTCACGGACGCCCGAGCCCGACACCTGCTGCAGGTCTGCGAGCACCTGCATATCCCCGTCCCGGAAAAGCTTTGCGTTATCGGTATCGATAACGAGGAGCTGACCCGTTATTTATCGCGGGTCGCGCTTTCGTCAGTCGCGCAGGGTACTCGTCAGATGGGCTACCAGGCCGCCAAACTGCTACACCGCCTGCTGGACAGCGAAATCCTGCCGCTCCAGCGTGTGCTAGTGCCGCCGGTGAGGGTTGTGGAACGCCGCTCCACGGATTATCGCTCGCTGCATGACCCGGCGGTAATCCAGGCGATGCACTACATCCGCAATCACGCCTGCAAAGGGATCAAGGTCGAACAAGTGCTGGATGCGGTCGGGATCTCACGTTCGAACCTGGAGAAACGTTTTAAAGAAGAGGTCGGCGAGACGATTCACGCGGTGATCCACGCCGAAAAACTGGAAAAAGCGCGCAGCCTACTGATTTCAACTTCTTTATCTATCAATGAAATATCACAGATGTGCGGCTACCCGTCTTTGCAATATTTCTATTCGGTATTTAAAAAAGAGTATGACGCCACGCCTAAAGAACACCGCGATCGCTTTAGCGAAATTTTAGTTTAAAACTATAAATAACAATGCCCTCCGAAGAGGGCATTAATTTAAATGTCCAAATGGGATCAGAATTAATTCGGCAGCATTAAACGCTGGTTGCTCTGATACATCGCGAACAGGAAGTTATTATAGCTTGAGCCTTTCGCCGAATACCCTTTCAGCTTGTGAATCATATTATTAGCCGTCACTTCCTGATCCGCTTTGCGCAGCTTGGCACGCTCTTTACGGAACGAAGAATAGGCCGGATGGGTATTCAGGTTAGCTACGTAAGCATTCACGCCTTCATTCACAGAGCCGTAATGCAGGTAACCTTTCACTTTACCGGGCTCGCTGTTGCAATGGCGCTTGGTGCACTTCATGCCAAACAGATTGTTGTTGCTGCGGGCAAGTTTGGATGTACCCCAGCCGCTTTCCGCCGCTGCCATTGTCGCCACCATATTGGTAGGAATGATATCGACTTTTTCCAGCAGGCTGTTCCACGGCACACGGTTGGTGTTGCCGCGCCACGCCACCTTGTAGCGTTGGGTAATTTCTTTCAGACGTGCACGCTCATTCGGCGACCAGCGCTTTTCGTACTGCTTTGAAATCAACCAGTTACGGTCGGCAGTTATCGCTGCATTTTGGCGGGTAATATATGGCATGACCGTCCGGAGAAACGCTTTTTTCCTTGGTGTCCCGGAAGGGTATTTTCGCAAATCAGGAAGCGAACCATTTTCACTATTGCGAGAATACTCTTTTTTACTACTTGCCAGTTTACTGCTTACCGCTTTCTTGCTGCTTACTTTCGTTATATGGGCCTTGCTGTGCGATTTAGGCTCATGTTTACTGGCGAGCGCGTGACTTGAAAAGCCCACGGTCAGCAGCATGAGTATCGCGGCCCCGAATCGTCGAAATGGGGGTGATATCATTAGCTCTCCTGGTCGGATCGATCGTTTCCAGTGCCTTATTTTTTAAAAGGTTTTAGAAAAATAGAGGCGAATTATATCAAAATTAACCGCTCAGAGCACCTTTAGAAATAGTACTATTCCGAAACAATGTCACCTATGAACTTCTTATGGTGATAAAAAGTATTGTAAAATTCGGGGCTTAATCACACTTCGCGGCACAGTAAAAAAATGCACTGCGGAGGATGATTCCCGCATTTAGAGAGTGAGATTATTGGTTATATTTTTAAGGTGGCGGCGGCAATAGCCTGACGGCGGAACGACCGGGGTTAAGGCGCTCAAATAACATTTGATACAGGAAGACTGGCAACATGAGCCTGGTGCAGAACCTGATAAAAAAAGCCTTTGCAACGGCGAACGCTAACGAAGCCGCAAGCTTCCTTGCCAGCGCGTGCAACCGTATGAAAGCGCATAATAAAGAGCAAATTCAGGCCGAGGTTAGCGCAGCATTAGTCAACGTTAATCTTGTTCGCATCAGTGAAAAACCGCCGCAAACCAAAACGGTTTACCAGGACTCTCCGGAAACCCTCCGTCGCCTGAGAGAAGCTGAGTCACTCTCCACCAGCCTGCTTGCCCAGCTGCGAGAAGCCCAGCAGCGCTCCACTCAGGGTAACACCGTAGAGACGACCGCCCGCTTGCAACGATATGAAAAACAGGTCGCAGAGCTCCAGAAAGCGCTGAATATCAGTCAGGAAATGCACCTGAAAGAATCAGCCCTGGTGCGCAGCGTGATGCAGCGGGAAATCGACGAGCTGAAAAGCCTGCTGAACCGCCAGAAAGAGTCCGGCTCCGGGCTGCTGGAGACACATCAGCGGGAAAAGGGCGAGCTTCATCAGCGCCTGGAAGCCGCCGACGAACTGATTAAAACCCAGCAGGAAGCGCGCTACAAAGCGGAAGCGGAAGTGGCGATCCTGCAGGAAAAACTCGAGAATCTGCGCGCCGATAACCATTACAGCTTTGAGCAGTGTGAAACCCTGAACGCCAGGCTCACCAAAACAATCGATGAGCTGCTCGCCACCCGCAACACGCTGAGCGCCCACTTCGGCCACTGGTTAACGAACAAATAAAAACGTTAACGCCGTCACTCACCCCGGCGGCTACACCCTGCAAAACACACGGGCAGGATGAGCGCATGTTTCCAGGGGCATGGCAAACTGCGCAATAAATCCTCACTGGATGATGCGTATGACACGACTCTCTCTCTGCCTGTTGTTCACGCCCTGCCTTGCATACGCGGGCTGGAACGCGCCTGGGCTTTCTGCTTTTCAGGCCACAAATCCGGGCTTGTTTACCAGCGCAACACACCTCGATAAAAGTACCCTTCCCCTTAGGCTGACGCAGGATAATCAATGCTGGCAGCCCTCAGAGGCCATCAAACTTAATCAGGTTCTGTCCCTGACGCCTTGCGCCGGGGATGCCCCGACATGGCGGGTTTTCCGCGGCGGAGAGTACCAGGCGCAAATAGATACCCGCAGCGGGACGCCAACGCTGATGCTGAGCCTTCAGCCGGAGGCCAGCATTCAGCCCCTGCAAGCGATGGCGCAGTGCCCGAAATGGGATGGAAAGCCGCTCAACGTCGATGTCAGCAGCACTTTTGCTGAAGGGTCGGTTGTGCGGGATTTCTACAGCGGGAATACGGTCCAGGTTAAGCAAGGCCACATCACGCTGATGCCGGTGGCCGGAAGCGACGGTTTATTGCTGTTGGAGTCCGTCACCGTGGAGAAGCCAGCCCCGTTTAGCTGGCAGAATGCGACGGTCTATTTCGTTCTCACCGACCGTTTTGAAAACGGCAACCCGGCGAACGACCACAGCTATGGCCGCCATAAAGACGGCATGCAGGAAATAGGCACCTTCCACGGCGGCGACCTTGCCGGGCTGACCAGCAAACTGGATTACCTGCAGCAGCTTGGCATTAACGCGCTCTGGATAAGCTCCCCGCTGGAGCAAATTCACGGCTGGGTGGGCGGCGGCACCAAAGGTGATTTCCCGCATTACGCCTACCACGGCTATTACACCCAGGACTGGACGAAGCTTGATGCCAACATGGGCAACGAAGCCGATCTTCGCCGACTGGTGGATGAAGCCCATCAGCGCGGGATCCGCATTCTGTTTGACGTCGTGATGAATCACACCGGATACGCGACGCTCGCCGACATGCAGGAATACCAGTTTGGCGCCCTCTATCTCAAAGGTGATGAACTTAAAAAAACCCTCGGCGAGCGCTGGACTGACTGGAAGCCAGCGCCGGGCCAAAGCTGGCACAGCTTTAACGATTACATCAACTTCAGCGACAAGGCCGCATGGGATAAGTGGTGGGGCAAAGCCTGGATCAGGACGGATATTGGCGATTACGACAATCCCGGTTTTGACGACTTAACCATGTCGCTCGCCTTCCTGCCCGATTTGAAAACCGAAGCGACCGCTCCAGCAGAATTACCGGCGTTTTACAGCCACAAGCTGGATACCGCCGCAAAGGCGATACCGGGCTACACGGTTCGCGATTACCTGACTCACTGGCTAAGTCAGTGGGTGCGTGACTACGGCATTGATGGCTTCAGGGTCGATACGGCAAAACACGTCGAAAAAGCGGCCTGGCAGCAATTAAAAACACAATCCAGCGCGGCATTGGCTGAATGGAAACAGGCCAACCCAGACAAAAAAATCGACGATGCGCCGTTCTGGATGACGGGCGAAGCCTGGGGACACGGCGTGATGAAAAGCGACTACTACGCCAGCGGCTTCGACGCGATGATCAACTTCGACTATCAGGAACAGGCGGCCAAAGCGGTGGATTGCCTGGCGACGATTGACCCAACCTGGCAGCAAATGTCTGACAAACTTCAGCAATTCAACGTGCTGAGCTACCTCTCCTCCCACGACACCCGCCTGTTCAGGGAAGGTGGACAAAAAGCGGCGGAGCTGTTGCTGCTCACGCCAGGCGCGGTGCAGATTTTCTACGGGGATGAAACCCAAAGGCCGTTTGGCCCGACGGGCTCTGACCCGCTACAGGGCACCCGCTCGGACATGAACTGGCAGGATGCCACCGGCCCACAGGCCGCGACGCTTGCCCACTGGCAGAAGCTGAGCCAGTTCCGCGCCCGCCACCAGGCCATCGGCGCAGGAAAACAAACCACGTTGAGCGTAAAACAGGGCTATGCCTTTAGCCGGGTCAGTGGCGATGACAAGGTGATAGTGGTGTGGGCGGGCAATCCTTAGGCGTTAAAGCCCCTCAGCGAGGGAGAAAACAAGCTGCGGGAGCCAGGGCTTATTCCCTCTCCCTTGAGGGAGAGGGTTAGGGTTAGGGTTAGGGTTAGGGTAACAACGCCACATCCCTGAAAAGAGCGCCCGGCTTCAACATATCCTGCTGCACAGCACAAATCACACAGCATATTCGCCAACAGTGGCTATGCTTACCGGGTTTGCACGGCGTTATTTGTAGCGCTATGGTTAGCCTCTTTTCAAAAGTATTCAGCAGACCCACGTTATGACGTTTTCACTTTTCGGCGATAAATTCACCCGCCATGCAGGCATCACTCGCCTGATGGAGGATCTCAACGACGGCCTGCGCACGCCAGGCGCCATCATGCTTGGCGGTGGCAACCCTGCGCAGATCCCGGCGATGAACGACTACTTCCAGCAACTGCTTTCCGAGATGCTGGCCAGCGGTAAACTGACCGACACGCTATGCAACTACGACGGTCCGCAGGGGAAAAGTGAACTGCTAAAACTGCTTGCCGGTATGCTGCGCGATGAACTAGGTTGGGACATCGAACCACAGAATATTGCACTAACAAACGGCAGTCAGAGCGCGTTTTTCTACTTGTTTAACCTTTTCGCCGGACGTCATGCGGATGGTCGCACCAAAAAGGTGCTCTTCCCGCTGGCACCGGAGTACATTGGCTACGCGGATGCCGGACTGGAAGAAGAGCTGTTTGTCTCCACTCGTCCGAACATCGAACTGTTGCCGGAAGGCCAGTTTAAGTACCACGTTGACTTCGAACACCTGCATATCGGCGAAGATACCGGCATGATCTGCGTATCTCGTCCGACAAACCCAACCGGCAACGTAATCACCGACGAAGAGCTGATGAAGCTGGACGCGCTGGCGAACCAGCACGGCATTCCGCTGGTGATCGATAACGCCTACGGCGTGCCTTTCCCCGGCATCATCTTTAGCGAAGCCCGCCCGCTGTGGAACCCGAACATCATCCTGTGCATGAGTCTGTCCAAGCTCGGCCTGCCGGGCAGCCGCTGTGGGATCATTATCGCTAACGAGAAAATCATCTCCGCCATCAGTAACATGAACGGCATTATCAGCCTGGCGCCGGGCGGCATTGGCCCAGCCATGGCCTGCGAAATGATTAAGCGGAACGATCTGCTGCGCCTGTCTGAAACGGTTATCAAGCCGTTCTACTACCAGCGCGTGCATGAAACTATCGCCGTGCTCCGCCGCTATCTGTCGCCGGAACGCTGCCTGATCCACAAGCCGGAAGGCGCTATCTTCCTGTGGCTGTGGTTTAAAGACCTGCCGATCACCACCGAGCTGCTGTACCAGCGCCTGAAAAAGCGCGGCGTACTGATGGTGCCGGGCGATTACTTCTTCCCGGGGCTGGACAAGCCGTGGCCGCACACGCACCAGTGCATGCGCATGAACTATGTCCCGGAGCCGGAAAAGATCGAGGCAGGGGTGAAAATCCTGGCTGAAGAGATTGAGCGAGCCTGGGCGGAAGCCGAATAACGAGTAACAATGTAAAACGGGGCTTAATGCCCCGTTTTCTTATCTCACCACTAAAGCGTCATAGCCTTTCCAGCGGTAGTTCAGCATCGAAATCCCCCAGCAGGCGATAAACAGCCCGACCACAACAAATCCGGCGTTGCCGAGGTTGTCGTTGAGCGCGCTAACCCACTGCCAGACCCCGTCCTCTAACTGGAATTTATCAGCCAGCAGGCCCAGCGCTTCAAGCCCACCGATAAACAACGCCACCACCACAGAAGTGCCGGTAATCGTCATGTTGTAGTAGAGCTTGCGCTGCGGTTTGTTAAACGCCCAGCCGTAGGCACCCACCATAATCACGTTGTCGAGGGTATCCACCAGCGCCATGCCGCTGGCAAACAGCGCCGGGAATACCAGAATCGACCAGATGGACATGCCGCTGGAGGCGCTGGCGGCAGAAATGCCCAACACACCAATTTCGGTGGCGGTGTCAAAGCCGAGGCCGAACAGGAAGCCGACCAGGTACATGTGCCAGCTTTTGCCGATCAGGCGAAAAACAGAGTTAAACAGCCAGCTCATCATGCCGCCGCCGGTCATTTCCGTCGCATCTGCAGCCAGCGGTTCACCGCGTTTAAGCTGGCGGAAGTTGCGCCACACGCCACGCAGGATGACCAAGTTAACCAGCGCCATCGCCAGCAGGAAGCAGGCCGACACGGCGGTGCCGATCACGCCGCCAACGTCATGGAACCAGTCCATTTTTTGCTGGAAAGCCGCAGCAGTAGCTGCAATGGCGACAGAAGCCAGAATCACAATGCTGGAGTGACCCAACGAGAACCAGGCTCCCACGCCAAACGGGCGTTTGCCCTGCTGCATCATTTTGCGGGTGACGTTATCAATCGCGGCGATATGGTCGGCGTCTACCGCGTGGCGCAGGCCGTAGCACCAGGCCAACAGGCTAGCCGCCATCAGCGCCGAGCTGTGGTTAAACGCCGCCAGCGCCCAGGCCCAGGCAGCAAAGTTAGCAGCCACTAAAACCGCCAGTAGCAGGCCGGCGCGCGGGTTGTCACGAAGAACACGCATTAACATCTTTTTTATCCTTGTGGTGGTTCAAATAGCGGGCAGCGGCAACCACTGCCTGCCCCAGGGAAAGCGCCCCGTCACCGGCGGGAAGCCGCGTCGGGAAGAGAGGGGTGAAATCGGAGAGATAGAACGCCAGGCGCTCGCGCAGCAGCCGGTTGTGCAGCACGCCACCGCAGCAGGCCACGGTGGTCACGCCGGTGAGCAGGGCATGATGGCGAACCAGCGCCGACAGGCCTTTCGCCAGGGCATCGTGAAACGCCCAGGCCCGCGCTCCGGCCTCGCCCTGCCAGCCAAACCATTGCCGCCAGAAGGCCGCCAGATCGAGATGACCGTTCACCAACGGCAGCGTGACAGGGTGCGAGCAGGGGCCAGCGTCCAGCGCCAGGGCTTCAAGGCGACAGGCGGCTTCGCCTTCATAGCTTTGTTGGTAAGGCGCACAGTTGAGCGCGGTGGCAACGGCATCAAACAGCCGCCCGCAGGATGAGGCTAGTGGGGCATTAACTCCGCGATCCACCGCTTTTGCCAGAGGTCGCCACGCCTGCGCCCGCACCGCCTCCGTTTCGGGATAACGCTGCCAGCCGGGCACAAATGCCTCGCACTGCGCGAGCAGGTTACGCCACGGCTGCACGGCGGCCAGATCTCCCCCCGGCAACGCCACGGCCGGCAATCCGCCGAGAGAGACACAGCGCCGGTAATTCACCAGCAGGCATTCGCCGCCCCAAAGCTTGCCGGCTTCGCCATAGCCAATGCCGTCCAGCGCAAGGGCAATGACGTTACCGCCGCTCAGCGGCCAGCCGTGTTCGGCCAGGCAGGCCGCCGCGTGGGCGTGGTGATGCAGCACCTCGGTAACCGGAAGCGCCATGTCATGCCCAATCTGCGCGCTGCGGTAGCAAGGATGAGCGTCGAGTGCGACATGCCCTGCCTTAAAGCCGTAGATCTCACTCATCAGCGCCAGCGAGCTTTGCCATTGGGCCTCCACGCCCTCCTGCGCCAGATCGCCCAAATGCTGACTGAGCACCGCCTGCCCGCCGCGAACCAGGCAGAAGGTATTTTTGAGATCGCCCCCCAACGCCAGAATCGGCGGCAGGTCTTTAAAGCCAGTGGGTAAAGGAAACGCGTCCGGCACAAAGCCTCGCGCACGGCGCAGCATTTCGCCGCTGGCTCGCATCACCGAGTCGTCCATGCGCTGAAGAATGTCGCGGTTATGCAGCAAAAAACCGTCGGCAATACCGCCCAAATCCTGAAGCGCCTGAACATTGTCGATAGCCGGCGGCCTGCCGTTGAGGTTCCCGGAGGTCATCACCAGCGGGCCACCAAAATCCTGAACCAGCAGGTGCTGGAGCGGATTAGCGGGCAGCATTACGCCGGTTTCGTTTCGCCCCGGCGCCACGGCAGCGCTCAGCTCAGGCAAAAAATCACTCGCCACCAGCACCACCGGTGCTGCAGGCGTGGCAAGCAGCGCCATGGCCTCATCAGGCAACCCTTCGGGCGTAGCAATCATCACCGCCAGTGGTTTGGCGGGCCGCTGCTTACGCGCCCGGAGGCGTTCAACGGCGACATTGTTACGGGCATCCACGGCAAGGTGAAAACCGCCCAAACCTTTAACCGCCACGATTTTTCCCTCACGCAGCGCGGCAACGGCCAGGGCAACCGCCTGCTCGCCGTCCAGTCGCTGCGCACCCTGCTGCCAGTAGATCTGCGGCCCGCAGTCCGGGCAGGCTACCGGCTGAGCGTGAAAACGCCTGTCCATCGGGTTGCGATATTCTTCCTCGCAGGCGGCACAGAGCGGAAACGCCGCCATCACCGTGGACGGGCGGTCATAAGGCATCGCCCGGATGATGGTGAAACGTGGCCCACAGTGGGTGCAGTTGATAAACGGGTAGCGGTAGCGGCGGTCGGTCGGATCGTTAAGCTCGCGCAGGCATTCCGGGCAGGTGGCGGCATCCGGCACGATTTGGGTGTCCATCGCGCCATGGCCGCTGTGGCGAATGCTAAAGTCCTGGGGCAAAACGTCCCAGAAAATTGGCTGCTGCGCCACGCTGTCGATGCGCGCCAGCGGCGGGCAGTATTCGTGCAGTTCGCTCAGAAAAGCTTCCGGGCTGGCCACCAGACGAACCACAACGCCTTCGCCATCGTTGCAGACATCGCCCATCAGCTTCAGCCGCTGTGCGATTTGACAGACAAAGGGGCGGAAGCCAACGCCCTGGACTTTGCCGCGAATGCGGAATTCGGTGCCCCTCACCCTGGCCCTCTCCCCAGAGGGGAGAGGGGACAAATCGAGTTCAGACTCCACGATTCCTCCGTCCGAGGTGAGGGTAAAAATCACGCTTCCACCGCCTCGCGCAGCCGTGCCTTCATGTTGTTATAGGTCGTTTGCGCATAGCTCTCCGCCCACGCCTGATCCTCAATCGCGCTAACGTTCACCGCGCAATATTTGGTTTCCGGCGTTTTGGAGATCGGGTCGAGATTATCCTGCGTCAGCTCGTTACAGGCGCCAATCCACCATTGATAGGTCATATAGATGGAGCCTTTGTTAATGCGCTCGTTCACGTCCGCGCGGCTGATAACCTTGCCGCGACGCGAACTAACCCAGACCAGTTGCCGATCTTTGATACCTAGCGCGTCCGCATCCAGCGGGTTGATTTGTACAAAGCCGGGTTCATCAGCGAGGGTTTGCAGCGCCGCGCAGTTGCCGGTCATCGAGCGGCAGGAGTAGTGCCCGACTTCGCGGACGGTGCAAAGCACCAGCGGGTAGGTATCGTCAGGCACTTCGGCGGGCGCACGCCAGGCGGCGGCAAACAGTTGCCCTTTGCCGCTTGGCGTGTCGAATTTGCTGTCTTTGTAGAGATACGGCGTACCGGGGTGGTCCAGCGTCGGGCAAGGCCACTGCACGTGCCCCATATCACCCATTTTTTCGTAGGTGACGCCGTAAAACAGCGGGCACAGCTCACGCAGCTCATCCCAGATTTGCTGGTTGTTTTCATAGTGCATTGGGTAGCCCATCGCCGTCGAAAGCAGGCTGATGATTTCCCAGTCGCGCTTCACGTTGTATTTCGCCTCGATGGCTTTCTCGAAGCGCTGGAAGCCCCGGTCGGCACAGGTAAAGACACCGCCGTGCTCGCCCCAGGAGGTCGCCGGCAGCAGCACGTCCGCTACTTCGGCGGTTTTGGTCATGAAGATGTCCTGCACCACCACAAAGTCTAGCGCCTCAAATCCTTTGCGCACCAGGCCCAGGTCCGCTTCGGTCTGGAGTGGATCT
The DNA here is from genome assembly GCF_059414925.1 of Cedecea sp. B1(4). Classification (NCBI taxonomy): domain Bacteria; kingdom Pseudomonadati; phylum Pseudomonadota; class Gammaproteobacteria; order Enterobacterales; family Enterobacteriaceae; genus Cedecea; species Cedecea sp. B1(4). The sequence goes on from NZ_JCAHMZ010000007.1 coordinate 328,273, forward strand.
TCACCCATGATGTAGTAGGCTTTGATTTTGCCCTCTATCGCCAGGTGCGGCACTTCGGTAATGCGCACGCCAACTTCGTCATCCATCACCGCCGGGTCAATCCCCCAGGATTTAGCAAACTTCGCGCGCACTTCAGGATCAACCACATCCTGGTAGCCGGGGAACTGGTTAGGCAACACGCCCATATCACAGGCTCCCTGCACATTGTTCTGGCCACGAACCGGGCCAACGCCGACATTTTCACGGCCCAGGTTACCGGTGAGCAGCGCCAGGCTGGACAGCCCTTTGACCACGTCAACAGCCTGGCCGAACTGGGTTACGCCCATGCCCCACATGATGGTGGCGGAAGGCGCTGCGGCGAAGGTGCGCATCGCCTGGCGAACCAGCTGAGCCGGTACGCCGGTTAAATGCTCGACGTCCTCCGGCGCGTAGTCCTTCACGGTTTCGCGGTAAGCCTCCAGCCCTTCGGCATATTTGGCGACGTACTCTTTGTCGTACAGCTGCTCTTCCAGCAGGACATAGCCAAAGGCGTTCACCAGCGCCATGTTGCAGCCGTTTTTGATTTGCAGGTGCTGATCGGCAATGCGGGCGGTTTCGATGCGGCGCGGGTCACAGACGATGATTTTCGCGCCGTTGCTTTTGGCTTTAATCACCCGACGAGCCACGATAGGGTGCGAATCGGCGCAGTTGTAGCCCACCACCAGCAGGCATTTGGAGTTTTCGATATCGCCGATGGAGTTGCTCATCGCCCCGTTCCCCAGCGTTGCCTGCAGCCCGGCCACGCTTGGGCCGTGGCAAACGCGGGCGCAGCAGTCGACGTTGTTGGTGTTCAGCACCGCGCGGGCGAATTTCTGCATCACAAAGTTGGTTTCGTTCCCCGTTCCGCGCGAAGAACCGGTGGTCATAATGGCGCGAGGGCCGAACTGCTCTTTGATCGCCTTCAGGCGCGCAGCGGTATAGCTAATCGCTTCTTCCCAGCTTACCGGCTGCAGTTTGCCGCCCTTCTCGTAGCGGATCATCGGCTGCGTCAGGCGTGGCGTCAGCAGTTTGGTGTCGTTAAGAAAATCCCAGCCGTAGTAGCCTTTCAGGCAGAGTTCGTTTTGGTTAGTCACGCCCCCGGCCGCTTCGGCGCGAATAATTTTGTTGTTCTCAACGACCAGTTTCAGTTTGCAGCCGGCCCCGCAGTAAGGGCAGACGCTGGTAATTTTTTTCATCAGTAACAGACCTGTTAAAAGTTGAAATGCAAAGGGATTAGAAAGTCAGTGCCGCAGGGGCATCTAACGCGGCACGGCGACGTTTTTCCGCGCTCATTTGTTCCAGCCGGTTACGGTCCACGCACAGGATGGCGTTGGTCGGGCAGGCTTCCAGGCAGGCCGGGCCAGCCTCGCGGTGGTAGCAAAGGTCGCATTTGTTGGCCTCAGCTTTTTCCGCCATCACGTTCAGCCCTGCACCGCTGTTGCGGATCACTGGCCGCACGACGACCTCCATCGCGCCATAAGGGCAGGCAACGACGCAGGTTTTGCAGCCGATGCAGCGTTCCTGCATGACGTGGACAAAGCCCTGGTCCCGGCTGATGGCGCCGTTAGGGCAGACGTTGGCACAGGGCGCGTCCTCGCACTGGCGACACATGGTGGCGGTAGACACATTCACGCCTTTGATGACGTGAATACGCGGTAAGAAGGTTTGGGGGGTCAGCGCCGAACAGTCCTGGTTCTCCTGGTGAGAGACCACGCACGCCACCTCACAAGTGCGGCAGCCGATGCATTTGCTAGAATCGGCAATGATGAAGCGGTTCATCATGAACTCCTGCAATAAGTGTGTTATTGCGTGGGGTTATTCATAAAGCGTGCCAGGTTTGCAGGCTGCGCGGTTAGCGGGTTTGACGAGAGGTAAGAGGGATATTCGACACTTTTGACGATGTCATTTTGGTAACAGTAGTCATTAATGACCCTCACCCTCTCCCCCACGGGGAGAGGGTGAGGGTGAGAGTGAGAGGAAAGACTAGAAAGGCGTTTCGCTCTCTGAAATCGCGAGGGGCTCATACCCACCAAAACCCGTCCACGTCGCCAGCCGCTGATAAACCTGCTCCACCGCCACTTTCACCGCCTCCGTCATCGGATAGTAGAAGCCGACGATATCCGGCTGAATGCCGAGGAACACCACTTCCCCCACGTCCTCTTTCAGCTGATCGACCAGATAATTGAGCGGCATATTGTGGGTGGTCATCATAAACATTTCGGCGATATCGTCCGGGTTAATGACGCGGATCTCGCCGGGGTTGAGCATCATGTCGGTGGCATCCACAATCAGCAGCATTTCCGGACGCAGTTCGCGGATGGCAACCACGTCGTTTTCCGGCGCGCTACCACCGTCGATCACCACCCAGTCGCCCTGCGGAGAAGCCTGACACTTCTCGGCCAGCAGCGGGCCAGCCCCGTCGTCACCCATCATGCTGTTGCCTACGCAAAGCAGTACCTTAGTCATAGCGTCTCCTTACCATCAGGTAGATGGCGGGTTCTTGTTGAATGGCCTGCAGCATGTCGAGCAGCGCCTGGCTCCAGGCCAGCTGTTCCGGGGTCTGCGTCGGCTTAGCGGCATCCAGCGCCCGGGCCAGCATCACCACGTGATTCTGGTCGATAACGATTTCGCCGTAGCGCGGCACGCCGTTCATTTTGCGCCGGGCCTCGCCGTCAGCTTCAAGCGTGGCAATCCACGCCTGATAGGCTTCCAGCGGGCAAACCAGGCTCTCTTTCAGGCAGTCGATTACCCCCAAATGGTGGCCAATCGCCAGGCTGTAGTAGACCACCTGCTGAGCGTCAGCCGGGGTGTTGTCGTTCTCATCGACAAACTTGCGGCTGAGCTGACAGAACACCACCGACTCGCTCATTACACGCGCTCCTGATGAACCAGTTGCTCAAGGTTAGTGACGATTTCCGTCAGGCGTGGGTCGCTTTCCGCGCTCAGCCACTGCTGAACGGCATCGCCCCCGGTTGTCAGGTTAGTCATGTAGCTGTCGGCAATCTGACGGCCATAGCGGTAACCGGCCAGACGGCGAGCGGCGCGGTCAATGCGCACGCGCAGCGGCTGAACCATATCCGGGTGGAGGATTTTTGCCGGCTCAACGTCCAGCTCGCTTGCCGGGCGCGCATGGATTTTTTGTTCCAGCAGGCCAAGCGCCATCGCAAACCCGTACAGCGTGGCTGCGGGCGTTGGCGGGCAGCCGGGAATGTACACATCGACCGGCACGATTTTTTCGGTCCCGCCCCAGACGCAGTAAAGGTCGTGGAAGATCCCGCCGCTGTTGCCGCAGGCGCCGTAGGAGATGCAAATTTTAGGATCGGGCGCCGACTCCCAGGCACGCAGCGCCGGGGAACGCATCGCGCGGGTTACCGCCCCGGTAAACAGCAGAATATCGGCATGGCGGGGGGAAGGAACCACTTTGATCCCAAAGCGTTCTGCATCGAAAAGTGGCGAAAGCGTAGCAAAAATCTCGATTTCGCAGCCGTTACAGCCGCCACAGTCCACGCGGTAAACGTAGGCTGAGCGTTTGATGTTTTTCAGCAGCGACGCCTTCATGCTGGCGATAGATTCGTCCACCGTCATCGGCACCGGAATGCCGTTGTGGTCGCGCGGCCCCAGTAGGTTACTCATTAGCTGGCCTCTCTCATCTGACGGCTAAAGTCGATCCGGTCGGACGACACCAGGCTTTGCTGGCGCTTGCAGTCCGGGCAGGTTTCAAATGCTGTACGACGGCTTTCCGCGCGGGAATCGCCGTTGTGCTCAAGCAGCGCAATGGCGTAGTCGATCTCTTTTTGCACGGCAAACGGGCGACCACATTCGCGGCAGTTACACAGCGGGAAGCAGGCCTGCTGCAGGAAGTCGGCTTTGTTCCACACCGCCAGCTCGTACTGCTGTGAGGGTTTGATGGCGGCCGTCGGGCAAACCTCTTCACAGCGCCCGCAGAAGATGCAGCGCCCGAGGTTAAAGCTCCACTGCAGTTGCCCGGCGGCAAGATCGGTCTCAACGCTCAGGGCGTTGGACGGGCAGGCGTTCACGCAGGCCGCACAGCCGATACATTGCTGCGGATTGTGCTCCGGTTTGCCGCGAAAATTCGGGTCGACGGCAATGGGCTGGAGCGGGTAAGACTCGGTTGCCACGCCGCCCTTGATGGCTTTTTTGATGAAGTTAAACATGCGTTTTCCTTGTTTGCCGGGTCTTAGAGCAACCCCTCACTCTAACCCTCTCCCCTGAGGGCAGAGGGAACAGATCGAGTACGATGCCACCTCCCCCCATAAGAGGTGAGAGACAGATCGAAGCCGGTTTTCCCCCTCGCCCTATCAGGGAGAGGACGGGGTGAGGGTCAGTCACCGATCAGGCATCAAAATCATTTCAGTGGCGAATTGGTGCGCTCAATGCTGTAGCGCTCCAGCTCTTTGTACGGCACCACCTGGGTTTTCTTCTTGCGCACGTCCACCACCGTCATGCGGTCGGTGCAGGAGTAGCAAGGATCAAGGCTGCCGATAATCAGCGGGGCGTCGGATACCGTGTTGCCGCGCAGCATGTAGCGTAGGGTTGGCCAGTTGGCATACGTCGCCGCGCGGCAGCGCCAGCGGTACAGCTTCTGGTTGTCGCCGGTCATGCTCCAGTGAATGTCGTCCCCGCGCGGTGCCTCTGAGAAGCCCAGGGCAAAGCGGTTTGGAATGTAGGTAAAACCTTCCACGGCGAGCGGGCCGCCCGGCAGGTTATCCAGACCAAAATCAATCATGTTCAGCGCGGTAAAGACTTCATTGATGCGCACTTTCAGGCGGGAAAGCACGTCGCAGCCGTCGAGGCTATGTACTTCCATCGGCAGGAGGCCGTAACCGACAAACGGGTGATCGGTGCGGGTATCACGGGCGTGGCCGCTGGCACGCACCATTGGGCCGACATTGCTGAAATCACGGGCGATTTGTGGGTCAAGGCGGCCAATGCCGACGGTGCGCTGCTCAATGTTCGGCGTGCTCAGCAGGATATCCACCAGATCTTGCACTTCCCGACGCATCTGCTGGGCGAGCTGGCGGGTCTGGATCATGTCGTCTTTCAGCAGGTCGCGGCGGATGCCGCCGATCAGGTTCAGGCCGTAGGTTTTCCGCGCCCCTGTCAGGATCTCCGCCATCTTCATCGACATTTCACGCACGCGGAAGAACTGCATAAAACCGGAGTCGAAGCCGACAAAGTGGCAGGCCAGGCCGAGGTTCAGCAGGTGGCTGTGCAAACGCTCAACCTCCAGCAGAATGGCGCGAATCATCTGCGCGCGCTCCGGCACCACAATCCCCATCGCGTTTTCCACCGAGGTTGTATAGGCGGTGCTGTGGGCGAAGCCGCAGATGCCGCACACGCGATCGGACAAAAAGGTAACTTCGTTGTAGCCCATGCGGGTTTCCGCCAGCTTTTCCATGCCGCGATGGACGTAGAACAGGCGGTAGTCGGCGTCGATAATGTTTTCGCCATCAACGAACAGGCGGAAGTGGCCGGGTTCATCAGAAGTGACGTGCAACGGGCCAATCGGCACCACGTTGTTCTTTTTCGTCCCCAGTTCGTTAATGAACTCGTAGGTCTCTTTGTCGGTGGTCGGCGCCGGGCGCTGGCGGTAATCCATACTGTCTTTACGCAGCGGATAGAGATCGTCCGGCCAGTCGTCCGGCAGCACCAGACGGCGCTCATCGGGCAGGCCAACCGGCTGCAGGCCGTACATATCGCGGACTTCGCGCTCGCCCCAAACGGCGGCAGGAACGCGAGGCGTGACGGATGGGAACTCTGGTTTGTCGGCATCCACTTCCACACGTACGGTGATCCAGCACTTCACGCCGCTTTCCATCGACAGCACATAATACACCGCATAGCTGCCGCACAGCTGGCGTTCATCGTTGCCAAACAGCACCGAAAGCCAGCCGCCCTGCTGGTAGTAAAGCCACTCCACCACCTCCGGCAGCATGTTGAGCTTCACGGTGACAGTGATTTGGTCTTTGGTCTGCCAGGCTTCTTCGATCACCGCATGCGGGAATTGCTGATGCAGCGCGGCGAGATAGTGTTGACCAATTTTTTCTTCAGACATCGATAGGTTCTCTTAAATCACGCCGCCAGCAAGGAGACGAAGGCTAAAAAGGCAAAGCCAAAACCGGCCCAGGTAATGCGCGAGGTTTCAAGCATCCGCAGGCGCGCCATGCTGTTTTCGAAAAGCGCGATAATCAGCACGCCCGCCACCAGCTTCACAACGGCCAGCACCAGGGCAAGGACAAGCCCGCCCCAGCTAAAGGCGCTCATTTGCCCCCAGGGCAGGAACACGCCGACAAACATTTGCAGCACAACCAGTTGCTTCAGCGAAATGCCCCACTTCAGCACCGCAAAGCCCGCGCCGCTGTATTCGGACAACGGCCCTTCCTGCAGCTCCTGCTCGGCTTCGGCGAGGTCAAACGGCAGCTTGCCCATTTCAATAAAGGTGGCGAAGGCGCAGGCCGCGAAGGCCAGAACCAGCGTCAGGCTTTGCGCCGTCGGCCAGGCGTGAATAGCCCCGGCGATATTGCTGATGTGCGTGCTGCCGGCCACCTGTGCGGCAACCCACAGGCCAAGCAGCAGAATCGGCTCAACCAGCACACCCAACATCGCTTCGCGGCTGGCGCCAATCCCGGTGAACGGGCTGCCGGTGTCCAGCCCGGCGATGGCGAAGAAGAAGCGGGCGATGGCGAACAGGTAAATTAAGGTGATCAGGTCGCCTAATGACGGCAGCGGCGAGGCAATCGTCACCACCGGCAGCGCGGTGGCGATGGTGAGCATCACGCCCACCATCACGAACGGCATCAGGCGGAAGACCCAGCCAGAGGCGGCGGGGGCCACGCTCTGGCGGCCCAGCAGCTTGAACAGATCTCGGTATTCCTGCAGCACGCCGGGGCCACGGCGATTATGCAGGCGGGCGCGCGTTACGCGGGTAATCCCGGCCAGCAGAGGCGCGGCAAAAAACAGCGCCAACGCCTGGATAAGAGCAAATAAAAACGTAGTCATATCAGTTCCTCAGGCAACCATCGCCACCAATAAGACCGCCAGCTCAACCATCGCCAGGCGGCGGAACGTGCCGGACAGGCGCTCGCATTGCCAGCCAGGGATCCACTTCACCGGGTTCAGGGTTTGGCGCAGCTTAAGCAAAGGCGCAAACGCCGCTTTTACCGGCTGGGCAAAGCCCGTCGCGGTGATCACCATCGCCTGTTCGTGGTCGTAGCCGCAGACCCACGCCGAGCCGCGAGAGCGGTTTGGCAAGCGGTCGCCGCGGAAAATGATCATCAAAATAAACGGCAGCAGCGGAGAGGCGATCAGCAGCAGCGTTATCATCGGCTGAGACACGGCGGTATGCGCCGGTTGAAGCGGCAGCGGAACGGCGTGCTGAAGCAAAGGCAGCAGCCACGGGGCAGCAACCCCGGCAACTACGCAGCATGCGGCAAGCAGAGCGACTGAGACGTTCATTAGCCACGGCGCAGAGGTCGCGTTTTCCGCTTCTTTAGTACGCGGAGCACCCAGGAAGGTGACGCCATAGACTTTCGCCATGCACATCACCGCCAGTGCGCCAGTGATTGCCAGCCCTACGGCCAGCAGCGGTCCGATAAAACGGCCCACAAACAGCGGCAGGCTGCCGAGGCGGAAAAACGACTGATAGATAACCCACTCCCCGGCAAAGCCGTTCAGCGGCGGCAGCGCGGCCATCGCCATCAACCCAACCAGCATCGCCAGCGAAATAACCGGCATGCGTTTGCCGATCCCGCCCAGCTTCTCGATGTCGCGGTGTCCGGTGCGGAACCAGACGGCACCTGCGCCGAGGAACAGCGTGGTTTTAAACAGGCTATGGTTGAACAAATGATAAAGGCCGCCGGTCATGCCCAGCGCCACCAGCACTGGCTCATGCAGTGCGATACCGATCAGGCCGCAGCCCAGGCCCAGCAAAATAATGCCGATGTTTTCAAGGGAGTGATAAGCCAGCAGGCGGTTGATGTTGTGCTCCATCAGCGCGTAAAGCCCGCCGATAAACGCGGTGATCATGCCGACCACCACGACCAGCACACCCCACCACAGCGGCAGCGTATTACCGATCAGCGAGAAGCTCATAATGCCGTAAAGGCCAATCTTCAACACCACGGCGGAGAACAGCGCGGCGGCAGGCGCGGAGGCATTCGCATGCGCCTGCGGCACCCAGCCGTGCAGCGGAATAATCCCGGCAAGCAGCCCAAAGCCGAGTAGCACGAGGATCAGTACCGGGGCCGGCAGCGGCGCGCCGTCAAGGAGATGACGCAGATCGCCATAGCCCAGCGCGCCGTAGCGCTGCCACAGCAGCCAGCAGGCAATCGCCAGCAGCACGGTGCCCAGACGACCAAGGGCAAACCACAGCTGCCCGGACTTCTGGCAGCCGGTGAGGAAATAACCCGCCAGGGAGATGATTTCCGCCATCGCTACCAGCGTGACAAAGTTGTCGGCTACCAGCGCTGCAACGCTTGCCGCCAGGATTAAGTTAATCAGCAGGCCGTCGGCTTTTATCGCCGGATGGCGATGCCAGGCGCAGTTATAGACGGAAATAAACAGGCCGCTTAACGCCACCGTTACCAGCCAGACGCCGTTGAAAGCGTTGAGCTGCAGGTGCCAGTGCCAGATTTCAGCCTCGCCGCTGAAGCCCAGCAGCGCCTGAACACCCGCGATCAGCAAAAGCAGGGCGCTGATTGCGCCGCCAACGCCACCGATAAAGCCGCTAACGGGCTTTGAAAATGTCAGAACGCCGGCTAACACAGCGCTGGTGGCAAATCCCAAAAGCGCCCAGTGAATCAGTAAAAAAACATTCATTTTCTCGCCTCTGGCTGGGTAAACAGGGTCAGGTCGCCAAGCGTCGCGCCAAGCGTCAGTTCACGTTTGCGCTTGCTGGCCTGGGCGATGTCTTTGTTGTCAATCAGCCGCAGCGCCTTGGTCGGGCAGGTTCGAACGCAGGCCGGGCCGCTTTCGTCGAAGCTACACAGGTCGCATTTGACCGCGATAGCGCGAACGCCGGGAACCCAGTCCAGCAGCGGGCTAACGCGAGCCGGGGCCGGAGGCGCGGGTGGCGCTTTCGGGCTGTTCACGTTGGCGGGAATATGCAGAGGGCGACTGCCGGAAAACTCAATGGCGCCGAACGGGCAGGCGATGCCGCAAAGTTTGCAGCTTACGCACAGGCTTTCATTCAGCTGCACGGCGCCGTCCACGCGGGTTATCGCGTTGACCGGGCAAACCCCGGCGCAGGGGGCGTCTTCACAGTGGTGGCACATCTGCGGCGCAGATTCATTCAGGTTGCGCATGACTTTCAGGCGCGGCATGGACTGCAGGCCGTGCAGGCGGTGCGTCTCGGCGCAGGCCGCTTCACAGGTATGGCAGCCCATACACAATTTTGAGTCAGCGATTACAAAACGGTTCACCAGTTCTTCCTCAGGTGACAATCGTCATTTTTGACGAAAACATGCCGAAAAGCTGCCGGTTCGACAGTTCTCGACACCCCAGATCTCTTCATGCCACGGCGGACTTTTGCAGCAGTGCCATGGATAACGGGGTGTTTTGCTGCACGGCCAGATAAAGGCTGTCGTACACCGGGCGGATCAGCTCGAGGTAGTGTTCCAGCACTTTCTCGCGGTCGCGGTTGCTGACGGCGTTATCAATCAGTCCGTCATCGTCGATAGTCGCCTTGGCAATCAGCACGTTATCGCTGCCGTCGCGCAGTTCGATGCTGTACTCGATGGTGTGGCTGTTAAAGCCTTCGGCGAGATTGATTTGAATAACGAAGTGGTCAAATAAGAAGAAACGCAGGCTTTCGTCCGGGTTGCAGCCCACGGCGTGATGCAACTTCGCTTTGGATAAGGTGATCCCCTGAATCAGGGTGTTGCCGTATAGATGCCACTGCGAAAGCAGCCGCTGGTGCTTGTCGGCGATGTACTCGGCTTTTTCGCTCAGTTCCCAAATGTTCATGTTTTGTTCGCTCTGTTAGTGCTTGTCCCTCCGTAAGGCACGTTTCGTGCCATGTTTTTAATTTATTGTTTTTAAATGGATTAAACCGATAAAGGTGTCTTTGGCAAGCAGAGTGACATGTCATTTCGTCATCTTTGACTTTGGCTGATGGCACTTTTTCACCCTCTCCCGGGAAGGGAGAAGGCCGGGGTGAGGGGCAAAGAAAAAGCCTGGCACCGTCCTTGCATTACCTGCCCCAGTTAACCCCGGAGGCCCCATGCACGAAATCACCCTTTGCCAGCGCGCAGTCGAACTTATCGAAAGCCACGCCCGCCAGAACAATGCCCGTCGCGTGACCGGCGTCTGGCTGGAGGTCGGCGCCTTCTCGTGCGTGGAAACCAGCGCCCTGGAGTTTTGCTTTGATCTGGTCTGCCGCGGCACCCTGGCGGAAGGCTGCGAACTGCATATCCACCAGCAGGAAGCTGAATGCTGGTGCCATGACTGCCAGCAGTTCGTCACCTTACTGACCCAGCGCGTGAAGTGCTGCCCCAACTGTAACGGCAGCAACCTACGCATCGTGGCGGATGACGGCATGCAGATTAAGCGTCTGGAAATCGATCAGGAGATAGCTCATGTGTAGCACTTGCGGTTGCGGTGAAGGCAACCTGTACATTGAAGGGGACGAACGTAATCCCCACTCTGGCTTTCGCAGTGCCCCGTTTGCCCCGGCGGCACGCCCGCTGCAGCAGATAACCGGCGTCAAATTTGCCCCCACGGCCGACGAACAGGGTGACCTGCATTACGGCCACGGCGCGGCAGGCACCCACGCGCCGGGGATGACTCAGCGTAAGATGCTGGAGATCGAGCTGGACGTGCTCGACAAAAATAACCAGCTCGCCGCCCATAACCGCGACCGCTTTGCCAGCCACAATCAGCTGGTGCTGAACCTGGTCTCAAGCCCCGGATCCGGCAAAACCACCCTGCTCACCGAAACGCTGAAGCGCCTGAATGCCAAAATGCCGTGCGCGGTTATCGAAGGCGATCAGCAAACGGTGAACGACGCCGCGCGCATCCGCGAAACCGGCACGCCGGCCATTCAGGTCAACACCGGGAAAGGCTGCCATCTTGATGCCCAAATGATTCGCGATGCCATGCTGCGCCTGCAGCTTGAACGCGACGGCGTGCTGTTTATCGAAAACGTCGGCAACCTGGTTTGCCCGGCGAGCTTTGATTTAGGCGAGCGCCATAAGGTCGCGGTGCTGTCGGTGACGGAAGGCGAAGATAAGCCGCTGAAATACCCGCATATGTTCGCCGCGGCGTCACTGATGCTGCTGAACAAAATCGACCTGCTGCCCTACCTGCAGTTCGACGTCAGCAAGTGCTTAGCTTTTGCCCGCGAGGTCAACCCGGACATCAAAATTATTCTGGTTTCCGCGACCAGCGGCGAAGGGATGGACGAGTGGCTTAGCTGGCTGGAGGCGGAGCGATGTGCATAGGCATCCCGGGGCAAATTGTTGAGCGCCTGGCCGACGGCAGCGCGAAAGTGGACGTCTGCGGCGTGCAGCGCGACGTGAATTTAACGCTGGTGGGCGACGCCGCCGTGGGGCAATGGGTTTTGGTTCACGTCGGTTTCGCCATGAGCATTATTGACGAATCCGAGGCACGGGACACGCTGGATGCCCTGCAAAACATGTTCGAGGTTGAGCCGGACGTTGGCGCACTGCTTTATGGCGAGGAGCGTCGCTGATGCGCTACGTCGATGAATACCGCGATCCAGATCGCGTGATGCAGCTGATTGAAACGCTGAAATCCCGCGCCGCGCTGCTGAACGACACGGAGAGCCACCCGCTGCGCATCATGGAAGTTTGCGGCGGCCATACCCACGCTATTTTTAAATTCGGCCTCGATCAGCTGCTGCCGGAAAATATCGAGTTTATTCACGGCCCCGGCTGCCCGGTTTGCGTGCTGCCGATGGGGCGAATCGACACCTGCATTGAGATAGCCAGCCACCCGGAAGTGATTTTCTGTACCTTTGGGGATGCGATGCGCGTGCCGGGTAAAAACGGCTCGCTGATGCAGGCGAAGGCGCGAGGCGCGGACGTCAGGGTAATTTACTCGCCCATGGACGCGCTGACGCTGGTTCGCCAGAACCCGGAGCGCAAAGTGGTGTTCTTTGGCCTCGGCTTTGAAACCACAATGCCCGCCACGGCAATCACGCTTCAACAGGCAAAGTCGCAGGGCATCGATAATTTCTATTTCTTCTGCCAGCACATCACGCTGATCCCGACGCTGCGCAGCCTGCTTTCCCAGCCCGACAACGGCATCGGCGCTTTCCTGGCGCCGGGGCATGTCAGCATGGTGATTGGCACCGAAGCCTATGACTTTATTGCCTCTGAGCACCAGCGCCCGCTGGTGGTGGCCGGCTTTGAGCCGCTCGATCTGCTGCAGGGCGTGCTGATGCTGGTCGAGCAAAAAATCAGGCAGCGCAGCCTGGTAGAAAACCAGTACCGCCGGGTCGTGCCGGAAGAAGGCAATTTGCTTGCACAGAAGGCGATAAGCGACGTGTTTACGGTGCGCGGTGAAGCGGAATGGCGCGGCCTGGGCGTAATCGGCGATTCCGGCGTACAGCTCACCGAAGCCTACCGTCAGTTTGATGCCGAAGACCATTTCCAGCCCAAACCTCAGCGGGTTTACGACGACCCGAAAGCCCGCTGCGGCGACGTGCTTACCGGGCGCTGCAAGCCGCATCAATGCCCGCTGTTTGGCCGCGACTGTAATCCTCAAAACGCCTTCGGCGCGCTGATGGTCTCCTCCGAAGGAGCCTGCGCGGCGTGGTATCAGTACCGTTCTCAGGAGTGTGAAGTATGAAAACCGTTGAGCTGGCCCACGGCAGCGGCGGCCAGGCGATGCAACAGTTGATCGCCAGCCTGTTTATGCGAGTTTTTGATAATCCGTGGCTGGCCGAGCAGGAAGATCAGGCGAGGCTTTCGCTGGCAGAGCTGACCGCCTGCGGCGACCAGCTGGCGTTTTCTACTGACAGCTACGTTATCGATCCGCTTTTTTTCCCCGGCGGGGATATCGGCAAGCTGGCCGTGTGCGGCACGGCAAACGACGTCGCGGTGAGCGGCGCTACGCCACGCTGGCTGTCGTGCGGTTTTATCCTTGAAGAAGGCCTGCCGTTTGAAACGCTGGAGCGCGTGGTCACCAGCATGGCGAATGCGGCACGCTCGGCGAATATCGCCATTGTGACCGGCGACACCAAAGTCGTACCGCGCGGCGCGGCGGACAAGCTGTTTATCAATACCGCCGGGATAGGCGCTATTCCTGCGGGCGTTAACTGGGGCGCGGCCCAGATCAAAGCAGGGGATCTGCTGATTGTGAGCGGCACACTCGGCGACCACGGCGCAACCATCCTCAACCTGCGCGAGAAACTGGGTCTGGACGGCGACCTACAAAGCGATTGCGCGGTGCTGGCACCGATGATCGCCCCACTGCTGCAGATTCCCGGCGTAAAAGCGCTGCGGGACGCCACGCGCGGCGGGGTAAACGCCGTTCTGCATGAGTTTGCCGACACCAGCGGCTGCGGAATGGAAATCAGCGAAAATCATTTACCGCTGAACCCGGCGGTGCGCGGCGTCTGCGAGCTGCTGGGGCTGGATGCGTTAAATTTTGCTAATGAAGGCAAGCTGGTTATCGCAGCGTCTCCCGAGTCTGCCCCGGCCGTTATTCAGGCATTACAGCAACATCCCTGCGGCAAACAGGCGGCTGTCGTGGGGGAGGTTGTGGAGCGAAAAGGCGTGCGCGTAACGGGGCTTTATGGCGTAAAACGCACGCTCGATCTGCCGCATTTTGAACCCTTACCGCGCATTTGTTGACCTGCGCCAGTACGCATTCAGGCAACGCTGACTAAACTTAAACAATATTTATATTAATTATATGTTTTAGCCCTGCGCCCGCCGCAGGGCATTTTAATGGAAAGCAAAAATGTCATACACGCCGATGAGCGATCTCGGGCAGCAGGGGTTGTTTGATATCACCCGCACGCTGCTCCAGCAGCCCGATCTCAACGAACTCGCCAGCAGCCTGACACAGTTGGTGAAACAGGGCGCACTGGCCGATCGCGTTAACATTCTGCTTTACCATCCCCTGCATCAGCGGGTGAGTTTTTATGGCAAGGATAAACACGGCAAGGAACTGCACTACGAAGATGAAATGGCTCTGGCCAGCGGCCCGGTGCGCCGCATATTGTCGCGCCCGGAGGCGCTGATTTGCAGCCAGCAAGAGTTCGATGAAACATGGCCGCAAATGGCAAGCCTGGATCTGTATGCTCCTTTTGGCCGCTACTGCCTTTTACCGCTGGCCTCCGAAGGCAAAATTTTCGGCGGCTGCGAATTTATCCGCAACCGGGCGGACGCCTGGACGGAAAAAGAGCTGAACCGGCTTTATACCCTGGCGCAAATTGTCGGCCTGGTGACCGAGCAAATCCAGACCCGGCTCAATTCGAGCCACGATCACCAGTTATTGTGCCGGGAGCGCGACGATTTTCGCATTCTGGTGGCCGTCACTAACGCGGTATTGTCGAAGCTGGACCTGGACGAACTGATCAGCGAGATTGCCCGGGAAATTCACTATCACTTCGCCATTGATTCCATCAGCATCGTGCTGAAAAGCAGCCGCAAGTCGCGGCTCACGCTCTACTCCACTCACTTTGTTGATGAAGCTTCGCCGATTCACGATCAAAGCGACGTGCTTGAGGAAGGCACGCTGTCAGAACGCGTCTTTAAAAGTGGTGAAATGCTGCTGCTCAACCTTTGCTCTGGCGACAAACTGGCGCCGTATGAGCGGATGCTGCTGGAGATGTGGGACAACAAACCGCAGACGCTTTGCCTGCTGCCGCTGAAGTTCGGCCCCAATATGCTGGGCGTCCTGAAGCTTGCCAAATGCAGCGAGCAGGGCTTTACGCCTGCCAATCTCAAACTGCTGCGCCAGATTGCCGAACGTATTGCCATCGCGGTGGATAACGCCCTCGCCTACCAGGAAATCAACCGCCTGAAAGAGAATCTGGTGGATGAAAACCTCTACCTCACCGAGCAAATTAATAACGTCGACAGTGATTTTGGCGAAATTATCGGGCGCGGCGAAGCGATGTCTATCGTGCTTAAGCAGGTGGAGATGGTGGCCAGCAGCGACAGCACCGTGCTGATCCTCGGCGAAACCGGCACTGGTAAAGAGCTGATTGCCCGGGCGATCCATAATCTGAGCGACCGCAACAGCCGCCGGATGGTGAAGATCAACTGTGCCGCGATGCCCGCCGGGCTGCTGGAGAGCGACCTGTTCGGCCACGAGCGCGGGGCGTTTACCGGGGCAAACAATCAGCGCATTGGCCGCTTTGAGCTGGCGGATAAAAGCTCGCTGTTCCTCGACGAAGTGGGCGATATGCCGCTTGAGCTGCAGCCCAAGCTGCTGCGCGTGCTGCAGGAACAGGAGTTCGAGCGCCTCGGCAGCAATAAGGTTCAGGAAGTGGACGTGCGCCTGATCGCCGCCACTAACCGCAACCTGAAAGAGATGGTTGCCGACCGGGAGTTCCGCAGCGATCTTTATTACCGGCTGAACGTGTTTCCTATCACGCTGCCGCCGCTGCGCGAACGCCCGGAGGATATCCCGCTGCTGGTGAAATCCTTCACCTTCAAAATCGCCCGCCGCCTGAACCGTAACATCGACAGTATTCCGGCGGAAACGCTGCGCGCCCTGAGCCGCATGGAGTGGCCAGGCAACGTGCGGGAGCTGGAAAACGTGATTGAGCGGGCGGTGTTGTTAACCCGGGGCAACGTGCTGCATCTTTCCCTGCCCGAAATGGATCACCGCCCTCCTTTGGAACGCCATCTATCTCCGGGTGTGGAAGAAGAGAGGCGTGAAGATGAGGACGAGTGTGAGCGCATCCTGCGCGTGTTGAAAGAAGCTAACGGCGTGGTGGCCGGGCCTCGCGGCGCTGCCCAGCGATTAGGGCTGAAGCGCACCACGTTACTTTCCCGGATGAAGCGCCTGGGGATTGATAAAGACGCGCTTTAGCCGGAAACTGGGCATAACCCTACATTTTTTGTCTGGAACCTGAATCATGGCAATTATCCCCAAGAACTATACGCGGCTGGAAAGCGGCTACCGCGAAAAGGCGCTGAAGCTTTTCCCGTGGGTGTGCGGGCGCTGCTCCCGCGAGTTTGTCTATTCCAATCTGCGTGAACTGACCGTTCACCATATGGATCACGATCATACCAATAATCCTGAAGATGGTAGCAATTGGGAGCTTTTATGCCTGTATTGCCACGATCATGAACATTCTAAATACACCGAGGCCGACCAGTACGGCTCCACGGTGATTGCCGGAGAGGACGCGCAAAAGGATGTAGGCGAAGCAACCTATAATCCGTTTGCCGACCTCAAAGCGATGCTGAACAAGAAAAAGTAAGCGCCCTCCGCTTAGAGGGATATCACGTCCCTCTAAGCGAAATCATTTCGCCTTTTCCCTTCATTTTTTCCAGACGCTGCCGATAACTTAGACAAGCATTCACTCCGTACGGTTGGGTTCTGAGGCCGGGTTATCACTTGAGGTTAAAATGGATAGTTTTCAGAAAGATATTGATGAAAGGGCCAACCTGGCGTTATCCAACAAGTTCGAGCTGCTGCTGTTCCGCTTAGGGACCAGCCAGCACGACAGCAAGTCCGAGCTGTACGGCATCAACGTTTTTAAGCTGCGTGAAATTGTGCCGATGCCGAAGATTAACCGTGCCGCAGGCATGGAATCACCGCTGCTGGGCATGGCTAATATTCGCGACCAGATTATCCCGGTTATCGACCTGCCTGCGGTCACCGGCTGCACGCCGACCACCGGCCTGAATTTATTACTGATCACCGAATATGCCCGCAGCACCCAGGCGTTTGCCGTGGAGTCCGTGGAGAACATTATTCGCCTCGACTGGAGCCAGGTGCACGCCGCCGAGGCCGGGGTCAGCAGCCGCAATATCACCAGCATCGCCAATATTGACGATCCGCTAACCGGCAAAGACCTGGCGCTGGTGCTGGACGTAGAGCAGATCCTCTATGACATTATCCCGTCCGGGAGAGAGGTGAACATTGCCGCGATCGAAGAGAAAACCTATACCCTGAAGCCGGGCGCGGTGGCTATCGTCGCCGAAGACTCCAAAGTTGCGCGTTCGATGCTGGAGCAGGGTCTGAAGGGGATGGGCATTCCGGCCATCATGCACGCGACCGGCCAGGAAGCCTGGGAAAAAATCAAACTTATTGCTGCCGAGGCCAAAGCGTCCGGCACGCCTATTACCGACAAAATCGGCCTGGTGCTGACCGATATCGAGATGCCGGAGATGGACGGTTTTACCCTGACCCGAAACATTAAGACCGAACCTTCGCTGAAACACATTCCGGTGGTGATCCACTCTTCGCTGTCCGGCAGCGCCAACGAAGATCACGTCCGTAAAGTCGGCGCCAACGGCTATGTCGCCAAGTTTGACGTCGCCGAGCTGTCTTCCGTCATCCACAAAGCGCTGGAAGACGCCGCCACTCGCTAAGAGATAAGAAAAGGCCCGGAAACCGGGCCTTGTTTTTTATTCGAGCCAGAACACTTCTTTAAGCGAATACCCACGATAGCCATCACCGCCAGTTATCCCCTCTTCATATCTTCGCGTCACGACCGGGTAACAATTCGCCGTTACTCTGAAAAAATGGCTTTTTACCCGCTGCGTTATAGCCGTAAGCCGTGGTTTCATGAAGAAAAGTTATAACCACACGCTAAGTACGGCATTGATAAACATTTTCAATATCATTTAATTAACTATAATGAACCGACTGATTACGCGGCGTTAACAGCATTACAGCCGCTCTACGTTAATGGAGACGATGAATATGAGCTATACACTGCCATCCCTGCCTTACGCTTACGACGCGCTGGAACCGCATTTCGACAAAGAAACCATGGAAATCCACCACAGCAAACACCACCAGGCTTATGTCAACAACGCGAACGCCGCGCTGGAATCCCTGCCTGAGTTTGCCAGCCTGTCTGCTGAAGAACTGATCGCTAAACTGGATCAACTGCCTGCGGATAAGAAAACCGTACTGCGTAACAACGCCGGCGGCCACGCTAACCACAGCTTCTTCTGGAAAGGCCTGAAAAAAGGCACCGAGCTGAAAGGCGACCTGAAAGCCGCTATCGAGCGCGATTTCGGCAGCGTTGACGCGTTCAAAGCTGAGTTTGAAAAAGCAGCCGCTACCCGTTTCGGCTCCGGCTGGGCGTGGCTGGTACTGAAAGGCGACAAACTGGCTGTAGTCTCTACGGCAAACCAGGACAGCCCGCTGATGGGCGAAGCTATCTCCGGCGCTTCCGGCTTCCCGATTGTGGGCCTGGACGTTTGGGAACACGCTTACTACCTGAAATTCCAGAACCGTCGCCCGGACTACGCGAAAGAGTTCTGGAACGTGGTTAACTGGGACGAAGCAGCAGCACGTTTCGCCGCTAAAAAATAAGGTTGCAATACGACCTTAGAGAAGCGAGCCTGATGGCTCGCTTTTTTTATGTCTATTTCGCAGGGAGTCGCTTATGCATCGCTATCCGCTTCAGGTTTACGTTGGCCAGATCCGTGCTTACGAAGGGAGTCGGCCCAGCGCCATCGCCAAGGTGCAGGTGGACGGCGAACTTCGCCTGACAGAGCTTGGGCTGGAGGGCGACGAGCAGGCGGAGAAGGTGATTCACGGTGGGCCAGACAGGGCGCTGTGCCACTATCCGCGCGAGCATTATCAGCACTGGGCGCAACTCTTCCCGGATAAAATCGATTTGTTTAACGCCCCGGCCTTCGGCGAAAACCTGTCCACGGAAGGGATGACGGAAAAGAACGTCTGTATGGGGGATATTTACCGCTGGGGTGAGGCACTGATTCAGGTGACTCAGCCTCGTTCGCCCTGCTTTAAGCTGAACTACCATTTTGGCGTAGAGGATATGGCAACGCGGATGCAGGAAGCGGGCTACTGCGGCTGGCTTTATCGCGTGATTCTGGCGGGGAATGTTTCCGCCGATGCACCGCTGGAGCTGGCTTCTCGCGTTAGCGACGTGACGGTGGCAGAAGCTATCGCCATTGCGTGGCATATGCCGTTTGATGATTCACAGTATCATCGGCTTTTGTCAGCGGCTGGGTTATCGGTAAGCTGGAGCAGAACGATACAGAAGCGCAGAATTTCAGGGAAGATCGAGGATAATTCGCGGCGTTTGTTCGGAAAGTAACGGCCCCTCACCCCAACCCTCTCCCCAAAGGGGAGAGGGGGGAAGGACGAATACTTATTCTTTCGGATCTTTACCCGCCAGCAGCTTGTCCAGCTCATCGCCGCCCACGTGACGGAAATCCTGCCCCTTCACGAAGTAGAAGATGTATTCGCAGATGTTCTGGCAGCGGTCACCGATACGCTCGATAGAACGGGCGCAGAACAGCGCGGTCAGCACGCTTGGAATCGTACGGGAATCTTCCATCATGTAGGTCATCAGCTGACGCACGATGCCTTCATATTCCTGGTCAACTTTCTTGTCTTCACGGTAGATACGCACCGCTTCATCCAGATCCATACGCGCGAAAGCGTCCAGCACGTCGTGCAGCATCTGCACGGTGTGGCGCCCCAGCGATTCCAGGCTGACCAACAGCGGCTGGTGCTGTTGGGAGAACTTCTCCAGCGCGGTGCGGCAAATTTTGTCCGCTACGTCGCCAATACGTTCCAGCTCGGCGATGGTTTTGATGATCGCCATCACCAGGCGCAGGTCGCTGGCGGTAGGCTGGCGTTTGGCGATGATACGCACGCAGGCTTCATCGATCGCCACTTCCATCATGTTGACCTTCTGGTCACCGGCGATAACGCGCTTCGCCAGCTCGCTGTCCTGGTTGTGCATCGCGGTGATCGCGTCGGAGAGCTGTTGTTCCACCAGCCCGCCCATCGTCATCACCTGAGTACGGATGTACTCCAGCTCGGCGTTGAACTGGCCAGAAATGTGTTTGTTTAAGTTGAGGTTATCCATCGCGCTCTCCAAATCAACCGTAGCGGCCAGTAATGTAATCTTCGGTTTGTTTCTTCGCTGGCGTAGTAAACAGCGTATCGGTTTCGCTGAATTCGATCAGCTCGCCGAGGTACATAAACGCCGTGTGGTCAGAACAACGCGCCGCCTGCTGCATGTTGTGGGTCACGATCACTACGGTATAGTCTTCTTTCAGCTCGGTGATCAGCTCTTCAATACGCCCGGTGGAGATCGGGTCAAGCGCGGAACACGGCTCATCCAGCAGCAGAACTTCCGGGCGAATCGCGATGCCGCGAGCGATGCACAGACGCTGCTGCTGACCACCGGAGAGGCTGTAGCCGCTCTGGTGCAGTTTATCTTTAGTTTCGTTCCACAGCGCGGCTTTGGTCAATGCCCACTGCACGCGTTCATCCATGTCGCTGCGGGACAGCTTTTCAAACAGACGCACGCCAAAAGCGATGTTGTCGTAAATAGACATCGGGAACGGCGTCGGCTTCTGGAAGACCATGCCGACTTTGGCACGCAGCAGGGCTATGTCCTGGCTCTGGGTGAGAATATTTTCCCCGTCCAGCAGGATTTCACCTTCTGCACGCTGCTCAGGGTAGAGCGAGTACATTTTGTTAAAGGTACGCAGCAGGGTGGATTTACCACAGCCTGACGGCCCAATGAAGGCGGTAACCTGGTTCTTCGCGATATCCAGATTGATGTTCTTCAGGGCGTGGAACTTACCGTAATAGAAGTTCAGATCGCGAACCTGGATTTTGCCTGGGGCTAAATCAACCTTACTCATCTGTGTCTTAATCTCCGTCCGGCGCCGCGAGGGCCGCGCCGTAAAATTTAACCGTGTTTACTCTTCGAGAAAATCACGCGCGCCAGAATGTTCAGCAGCAGCACGCAGAGGGTAATAATCAGCACCCCTGCCCAGGCCAGCTGTTGCCATTCGGCAAACGGGCTCATAGCAAATTTGAAAATGGTCACCGGCAGGTTGGCGATAGGCTGCATCATATCCGTGCTCCAGAACTGGTTGGAGAGGGAGGTGAAGAGCAGCGGAGCGGTTTCGCCAGCGATACGGGCAATCGCCAGCAGCACGCCGGTGATAATCCCAGAAACGGACGCCTTAAGCGTAATCGCGGAGATCATCTTCCATTTTGGTGTTCCCAGTGCGTAAGCTGCTTCGCGCAGGCTGTCCGGCACCAGTTTCAGCATGTTTTCAGTGGTACGAATGACAATAGGCACCTGCAGCAGCGCCAACGCAATCACGCCCGCCCAGCCGGAGAAGTGTTCCATTTTCGCCACCACAATGGTGTAAACGAACAGACCGACCACAATCGATGGGGCGGACAGAAGAATGTCGTTAATAAAACGAATCACTTCGGCCAGGGCGGATTTACGGCCATATTCGGCCAGATAAATCCCGGCCATGATGCCCAGCGGCGTACCGATAACGGTCGCCCACAGGATCAGCAGGCCGCTGCCCGCCAGGGCGTTAGCCAGGCCACCGCCCGCGGTATTAGGCGGAGGCGTCATTTCGGTAAACAGCGCCAGCGACATGCCGTCGATGCCGCGGGTTACCGTGGAAAACAGGATCCACACCAGCCAAAACAGACCGAACACCATGGTCGCCATAGAGAGCGTCAGGGCGATACGGTTCTTCATGCGGCGACGCGCCTGCATTTTGCGGCGCGACTCAGCCAGTGCCGCGCTGCTTTGCATTTCCATCGTGGTCATGAGCGAGCCCCTTCGTTTTTCGCCAGGCGCATAATCATGAACTTAGAGATAGCCAGTACGATAAAGGTAATCACAAACAGAATTAGGCCAAGCTCCATCAGTGCGGCGGTGTGCAGGCCGGATTCTGCTTCGGCAAATTCGTTCGCCAGTGCTGAGGTAATACTGTTGCCAGGCATATACAGTGAAGCGCTATCGAGCTGGTAGGTGTTACCGATGATAAAGGTCACCGCCATGGTTTCACCCAGCGCACGGCCAAGGCCAAGCATCACGCCGCCAATCACGCCATTTTTGGTGAATGGCAGCACGATGCGCCAGATGACTTCCCAGGTGGTACAGCCGATGCCGTAGGCCGACTCTTTCATCATTACCGGCGTTTGCTCAAAGACATCGCGCATCACGGAGGCGATGTACGGGATGATCATAATCGCGAGGATCACACCGGCAGCAAGAATGCCGATACCAAACGCAGGGCCAGAGAACAGCGCGCCAACGATAGGCACGGCAGAGAGCACGTTGCCTACGGGCTCCTGGAAGTAAGTCGCGAACAGGGGAGCAAAGATAAACAGGCCCCACATGCCGTACACGATACTTGGAATGGCCGCCAGCAGTTCAATGGCGATACCCAGCGGGCGCTTCAGCCAGCCAGGCGCAAGTTCTGTCAGGAACAGCGCGATACCAAAGCTCACCGGGACCGCAATCAGCAGTGCGATAAACGAGGTTACGAGGGTTCCGTAAATCGGCACCAGTGCACCGAAGACTTCATTAGGAGCATCCCACTCTTTGGACCAGAGGAAAGAGAAGCCAAACTTCTCAATGCTCGGCAGCGAGGAGATAAACAGCGAGATGATGATCCCACCCAGCAGAAATAGCACAATCAGCGCAGCCAGTCTTACCAGCGCACTGAAAATTACATCACCTTGTTTGCCAGGGGCTTTAAACGTCGGCTTAGTCACAGCCATAGCGTACTCTTCGTAGTTGCTGAATAAACCGGGGTAACATACCTGTTACCCCAGATTTTTGCACTTAGTACAGCGCCTTACCGGAACTGTCTTTTACATTGGTCTTCCATGCAGCGCGAACTTGCTCAACCACAGAGGCCGGCAGCGTTGCGTAATCCAGGGCGTTAGCTTCTTTCGCGCCAGATTTGTATGCCCAGTCAAAGAACTTCAGCACTTCTGCGCCCTGCTCAGGGTTTTTCTGCTCTTTGTGGACCAGGATGAAGGTGGTGGAGGTGATTGGCCACGCTTCGTCACCTTTCTGGTTGGTCAGATCCTGTGCGAAGGATTTGCTCCAGTCAGCGCCTTTCGCCGCGTTAGCAAAGTTTGCTTCGGTTGGGCTTACTGGCTTACCGTCAGCGGACAGAAGCTTGGTGTAGGTCAGGTTGTTCTGCTTAGCGTAAGCGTATTCAACGTAGCCAATGGAGCCTGGCAGACGCTGTACGAAGGCCGCGATGCCATCGTTGCCTTTGCCGCCCAGACCGGTTGGCCAGTTAACGGTAGAGCCTGCGCCAATTTTGGATTTCCACTCTTCGTTCACTTTAGACAGGTAGCTGGTGAACACGAAGGAAGTACCGGAGCCGTCAGCACGACGAACAACCGCGATGTTCTGATCAGGCAGTTTGTGGCCTGGGTTCAGCTTAGCAATCGCCGGGTCGTTCCATTTTTTGATGGTGCCCAGGTAGATGTCGCCCAGAGTTTTGCCGTCCAGAACCAGCTCGCCAGACTTGAAGCCCGGCAGGTTAACAGCCAGCACCACGCCACCGATTACGGTAGGGAACTGGAACAGGCCTTCTTGCTGTAATTTGTCATCCGCCAGAGGGGCGTCAGAAGCGCCGAAGTCAACGGTGTTAGCAATGATTTGCTTCACGCCGCCGGAGGAACCGATACCCTGGTAGTTCACCTTGTTACCAGTTTCTTTCTGGTAGGTATCTGCCCACTTGGCATACACCGGCGCAGGGAAAGTTGCACCAGCGCCAGTCAGGCTTGCAGCTGCAAACGCAGTAGAAGCGCTCAGAGATAAGGTCGCGGCGACAACAGTTGCGACAGTGGTACGCATAACGTTCATAATGTCTCCTGCCAGATGTTCGTAAATTGTTGTTTAATTAAATACAGGGTAGAAAATAGGACAGTTTGGTGACAGTTAAATGTACGAATTATGACAGTTTTATGACAATCCGCTTGGCGTCATAAAAAAACACACAACCCCATGTTTTTTAAAGCATCAGTAAATTCAGTTTGTTTAAAAAGGTGTTTTAAAATGAAAGCCTATCTGTCTGTATTATGTACGATATCACTGATTATGACAGCCTCTACCGTTTACGCTGATGCCGTTGAGGCACGTAATACGGATAGTTTCAGCTCAACGCTCGCCACCTTTTCAGGAAGTAATACCCTCGTCCCTACATCGATTAAGGAAAGCACAATTGTCGAGATGAAGAATCGCCTGGAAAAGTTGCAGTCAAATTACGACGGTAGCGTCAGGAAAATAGATGAGCAGGAAAGCAGGCTGGATGAGATGAAAAACAAACTGTCTCAAATGGAAAGTAAAGCCAATGAGCAGCAATCCAGAATGGACAGCCTGAAGCGGGATAACGAGCAGCTTTCCCGCAAGATCGATGAACTAGCCCAGAAAATGAAATAACAAAAAAAGCCCTCAACTGCGTAGAGGGCTTCTCTATGACTCCGCGACAATTTATATGGCGACGCTAGAGCACGTCTCTGTCCAGCTCGGGCATCATCACCACGCTCTCCTGCTCGTTAGGATCGGTCCGCGAAATAATCACCACCGCAGGCTCATCGGTATTGTTGTAAGGCAGGTGCGGGGTATCCATCGGGATATAAAGAAAGCTGCCGGCGGGAAGCTCAAGAAAATGCTCCAGCGCATCACCATAAAGCACCGATGAAGTTCCGCTCAGGGCATAAATTGCGGTTTCATGGTGTTCGTGCTTGTGGGCTTTGGCCTGCGAACGAGGAGGAATGGTCGCCAGCTGCATATGGATATGCTGCGAATCGACGGCCTCCTTTGAAACACCTACCTGATAAGAAAGCCCCTGCTTGCCTATAAATACTGGCTGCGGCTTGACCAGCCGACAGTGAGGTTTGTTTGCCGACATTTGTTGTTTCCCGCTCAGAAATAAAAACACCCTGCAAACTCGCCGTTCGCAGGGTGGATGCGAAAGCTAACCCGGTATATCGCCCGAGGTAGCTTCGTTTATAGCATTATTGATCTGGTGAGAAACGGCTTTTCCATCCGCTAATCGCGACTGATTAGTGACAAAAAATTACTCAACCGTTACCGATTTCGCCAGGTTACGCGGCTGGTCAACGTCGGTGCCTTTGATCAGCGCCACGTGGTAGGACAGCAGTTGCAGCGGCACGGTGTAGAAGATAGGCGCAATCACCTCTTCCACATGCGGCATCTCGATGATGTGCATATTGTCGCTGCTGGTAAAGCCAGCGTCACGGTCGGCGAACACATACAGCTGGCCACCGCGGGCGCGAACTTCTTCGATGTTGGATTTCAGTTTTTCCAACAGCTCATTGTTCGGAGCCACAACGATAACCGGCATATCGGCATCGATCAGCGCCAGCGGGCCGTGCTTCAGCTCACCCGCCGCATAGGCTTCGGCGTGAATATAGGAGATCTCTTTCAGCTTCAGCGCACCTTCCATGGCGATCGGGTACTGATCGCCACGGCCAAGGAACAGCGCATGATGCTTGTCAGAGAAATCTTCCGCCAGTTGCTCAATGCGTTTGTCCTGGGACAGCATCTGCTCGATACGGCTTGGCAGCGCCTGCAGGCCATGTACGATATCTTGCTCAACCTGTGCGTCAGCGCCTTTCAGGCGGCTCAGTTTAGCCACCAGCATCAACAGTACGGTCAGTTGAGTGGTAAACGCTTTGGTTGAGGCCACGCCGATTTCCGTTCCGGCATTGGTCATCAGCGCCAGGTCGGATTCACGCACCAGAGAAGAGCCTGCCACGTTACAAATCGCCAGTGAACCGAGATAGCCCAGCTCTTTGGAAAGGCGAAGCGCCGCGAGGGTGTCCGCCGTTTCGCCAGACTGGGAAAGGGTGATCATCAGGCTGTTGCGGCGCACCGCAGATTTGCGGTAGCGGAATTCAGAGGCGATTTCGACATCACAAGGCACGCCGGCCAGCGCTTCAAACCAGTAGCGGGAAACCATGCCTGAGTTATACGACGTACCGCAGGCTACGATTTGAATATGCTCAACTTGAGAGAGCATTTCATTGGCTTTTGGCCCCAGCTCCGTCAAATCCACTTCACCGTGGCTGATGCGCCCGGCCAGGGTGTTTTTGATGGCGTTCGGCTGCTCGTAGATCTCTTTCTGCATGTAATGACGGTAAATGCCTTTGTCACCCGCGTCATACTGCAGATTGGATTCGATGTCCGGGCGCTTAACCTGCTCGCCTTTAGTATCAAAAACGGTCACCGCGCGACGGGTCACTTCTGCGATATCGCCTTCTTCGAGAAAGATAAAGCGGCGGGTTACCGGCAACAGTGCCAGCTGATCGGAGGCGATAAAGTTTTCACCCATGCCCAGGCCGATAACCATCGGGCTACCGGAACGCGCGGCCAGCAGCACATCCGGGTTACGGGTATCCATGATTACGGTGCCATAAGCGCCGCGAAGCTGAGGAATAGTGCGAAGGACAGCGTCGCGCAGCGTGCCACCCTGCTCCAGTTCCCAATGCACCAGATGAGCAATAACTTCGGTATCCGTCTGGGAGACAAACGTGTAGCCGCGAGACTGAAGCAATTCACGCAGCGGTTCGTGGTTTTCGATAATGCCGTTGTGTACGACCACAATATGGTCGGAGACATGTGGGTGAGCATTAGTTTCTGAAGGTTCGCCGTGCGTTGCCCAACGGGTATGGGCAATCCCGGTGCCGCCATGCAGAGCGGTTTCTTCCGCAGCTTCCGCCAGTTTCTGTACTTTACCCAAACGACGCAGACGGGTCATGTGACCTTTATTGTCCACAACCGCCAGGCCCGCAGAGTCGTACCCGCGGTATTCCAGACGACGGAGTCCTTCAAGAAGGATTTCAGCGATATCACGTTGCGCCACTGCGCCAACAATTCCACACATAATTTTTAAGTCCTGAGAATGGCGTTAGCCATGTGTTGTCGCTGACCTGTTTATTCCGGTATTTCCGGAGCCCCGAGCCTTGTAGAGAGTGGGGTTATTTTTATGGTTACTGCTTTTGGGTGGGGCATTTTCAAGAATGACCCTCACCCCAGCCCTCTCCCTGGAAGGGAGAAGGAGGAAATCTGTGTTTTATTCAGCTCCCAGGCCCTTAGAGAGGAAGGGAAAGTCATCTCAGTCCAGTTCCCTCTCCCTTTGGGGAGAGGGTTAGGGTGAGGGGAGATTACTTTTTCTTAACCGGACGCTGCCAGCCCTGAATATGTTTCTGTTTTACGCGGCTGATCACCAGTTCATTTTCAGCAATGTCGCGCGTCACTGTCGTCCCGGCGCCAATTGTGACACCGCTGGCCACAGTGACCGGGGCCACCAGTTGAGTATCAGAGCCAACAAACACGTCATCACCAATGATCGTTTTATGTTTGTTCGCGCCGTCGTAATTGCAGGTAATTGTGCCCGCACCGATGTTCACGTTGTCGCCAATTTCGGCATCACCGAGGTAGCTCAAATGGCCCGCTTTGGAACCTTTCCCCAGACGAGCTTTCTTCATTTCAACGAAGTTGCCCACGTGAGCGCCTTCCGCCAGTTCCGCGCCAGGGCGCAGGCGGGCAAATGGCCCGATGGTGCAGGCGGCTTCAAGCGTCGCATCTTCAATAACCGTATACGGACTGATTTCGCAGTCATCACCGATGACGGCATTTTTAATCACGCAGCCGGTCCCGATCTTCACGCGGTTACCCAGCGTAACGCGACCTTCCACAATGACATTAGTATCTATTTCAACATCGCGCCCGTGCGTGAATTCACCGCGCAGATCGAACCGAGCCGGATCGCGGAGCATAACGCCCGCCAGCAGCAGCTTATCGGCCTGCTCCGTCTGGTAAACGCGTTCCAGGCGAGAAAGCTGCAGGCGGTTATTCACGCCTTCGACTTCACTCAGTCGATCCGGATGAACGGCGGCAATTTCACGGCCTTCACCATGAGCCAGGGCAATAATGTCCGTGATGTAAAACTCGCCCTGGGCGTTGTTGTTATCCAGCTTGCCGAGCCAGCGCTTCAGATCTGCGCCGTTAGCCACCAGAATCCCGGTGTTGATTTCATTGATTTTGCGCTGTTCTTCGCTGGCGTCTTTATGCTCAACGATGCCAACGACCTTGCCATTTTCCCGCGCAATGCGGCCATAGCCGGTCGGATCATCAAGCTTAACGGTCAGCAAACCAATGCCGCCCTGCGGTTTAGCTTCACGCAGGCGCTGTAAAGTTTCGACGGAGATCAGCGGCACATCGCCGTACAGCATCAGAATGTCTTCGTCATCGGCAAAGAACGGCGCCGCCATCTGCATCGCGTGGCCGGTTCCCAGCTGCTCCGCCTGCAGTACCCAGTTAAGCGAGCCGTCGTTCAGGGTTTGCTTTAGCAGATCCCCGCCGTGGCCATACACCAGGTTCACCCGCTGAGCACCTAATTTATTAGCGGCATCAATGACATGCTGAACCATTGGCTTCCCAGCCAGCGTGTGCAGCACCTTTGGAAGATCTGAGTACATGCGGGTTCCTTTGCCGGCGGCAAGGATAACCACGCTCATTGCGCTGTTTGACATACGTGTCCTGAATCTGTTTAGTGTGTGAAGTAAAGCGATTTAGCCTTGAAAATTCTACATATTTTGCACCAAAAAATACGCTGCTGCTAATTTCACCGCCTTGAGATTATCTGCGTCTTTTATAGCAGTAATCGCGGCAGAATCCATGAGAATTAAGGCCGAAATAGGGGCTAAACACCCCGAGAAAACCGCTATCTAGCTGGTTTTATGGTTATTTTGAGCATGGAATAAAGCTGAGGAATAAAAAAATGCCAGTCAGGTTTCCCGGACTGGCATTTGTCTTTTCAAGCAGGTAGTTACATCGCTTTTTTGGTTAACTCGATAACGCGCAGTTTGGCGATCGCTTTAGCCAGTTCAGCAGAAGCCTGAGCGTAATCCACGTCACCGTGGGAGCTGTGCATGTGCTCTTCAGCTTTGCGTTTCGCTTCCAGGGCACGCGCTTCGTCGAGATCCTGACCGCGAATCGCGGTGTCAGCCAGGACGGTTACGTTACCCGGCTGAACTTCCAGAACACCGCCGGACAGGTAGATAAACTCTTCATGTCCGTGCTGTTTAACGATGCGAATCATACCAGGCTTAATGGCGGTGAGCAGCGGGGCGTGGCCAGGGTAGATACCCAGCTCACCTTCGCTACCCGTTACCTGGATCTTCTCGACCAGACCGGAGAACATTTGCTGCTCCGCGCTGACGACGTCCAGGTGGTAAGTCATAGCCATGTCACCCTCCGATTAGGCGTTAAAGTTTTTTCGCTTTCTCAACGGCTTCGTCGATGGAGCCAACCATGTAGAACGCCTGCTCTGGCAGATGGTCGTATTCGCCGTCCATGATGCCTTTAAAGCCACGGATGGTATCTTTCAGCGAAACGTATTTGCCTGGAGAACCGGTAAAGACTTCTGCTACGAAGAATGGCTGAGACAGGAAGCGCTGGATCTTACGCGCACGTGCTACCACCAGTTTGTCTTCTTCGGACAGTTCGTCCATACCCAGAATCGCGATGATGTCTTTCAGTTCCTGGTAACGCTGCAGGATAGACTGAACGCCACGCGCGGTATCGTAGTGCTCCTGACCAACAACCAGTGGATCCAGCTGACGGCTGGTGGAGTCCAGCGGGTCAACTGCCGGGTAAATACCCAGAGATGCGATCTGACGGCTCAGCGTAACGGTTGAGTCCAGGTGCGCAAAGGTGGTCGCCGGAGACGGGTCAGTCAAGTCATCCGCAGGAACGTAAACGGCCTGTACGGAGGTGATAGAACCGGTCTTGGTGGAGGTAATACGCTCCTGAAGAACACCCATCTCTTCTGCCAGAGTTGGCTGATAACCTACCGCAGAAGGCATACGACCCAGCAGTGCAGATACTTCTGTACCGGCCAGGGTATAACGGTAGATGTTATCAACGAACAGCAGAACGTCGCGGCCTTCGTCACGGAATTTTTCCGCGATGGTCAGACCGGTCAGCGCTACGCGCAGACGGTTACCTGGTGGCTCGTTCATCTGGCCGTAAACCAGTGCTACTTTATCCAGAACGTTGGAGTCGGTCATTTCGTGGTAGAAGTCGTTACCCTCACGAGTACGTTCACCCACGCCCGCAAACACGGAATAACCGGAGTGCTCGATCGCGATGTTACGGATCAGCTCCATCATGTTTACGGTTTTACCTACGCCCGCACCACCGAACAGACCAACTTTACCGCCCTTAGCGAACGGACAAATCAGGTCGATAACTTTGATGCCGGTTTCCAGCAGTTCCTGAGAGCTGGACAGCTCTTCGTAGGAAGGTGCTGCACGGTGAATAGCCCAACGGTCTTCTTCGCCGATGTCGCCTTTCATGTCGATTGGCTGACCCAGTACGTTCATGATACGGCCCAGGGTCGCTTTACCTACCGGGACTTCGATCGGGTGCTCGAGGTCATTGACTTGCAGACCGCGACGCAGACCGTCGGAGGAACCCATTGCGATGGTACGCACGATACCGCCGCCGAGCTGCTGCTGAACTTCCAGCACCAGCTTCTCATTGTTGTTCTGTACCTCAAGCGCGTCATAAACGCGCGGTACGCCGTCCTGAGGGAACTCGACGTCCACCACGGCGCCGATTACCTGGACAATCTTTCCAGTAGCCATCTTGAATCCTCTACGTAATTCGTTTACCCGTCATATTTCAATTTGCAGATGCGTTGACTGCCTTCCCTCACCTCAGTCACTTACTGAAGTAAGCTCTTGAGGATTTGCTCAGTTGGCGTCTTTCTGCAAACCGAACTATTTAGGGTAATAAACCTGGTTTAAACCGCGGACGCACCACCGACGATTTCGGTAAGTTCCTGAGTAATGCTGGCCTGACGAGCTTTGTTGTATACCAACCGCAGCTCTTTAATCAGGCTGCCGCCGTTATCGGTTGCGGCTTTCATCGCCACCATACGTGCGGCCTGCTCGCTGGCCAGGTTTTCTACGACGCCCTGATAAACCTGAGACTCAACATAACGACGCAGGAGGGTGTCCAGCAGCGCTTTCGGGTCCGGTTCGTACAGGTAGTCCCAGGATTTACGCTTCAGATCCTCATCTTCTGATGCCGGTAACGGCAGCAGCTGAGTGATGGTCGGAACCTGAGACATGGTGTTAACAAATTTGTTGCTGACAACGTACAGCTTGTCCAGACGACCTTCGTCGTAGGCTTGCAGCATCACTTTCACCGGGCCGATCAGTTCAGACAGGGAAGGGGTATCTCCCATGCCGGTAACCTGAGCAACCACGTTGCCGCCAACGGAGTTGAAGAAAGAAACGCCTTTAGAGCCGATCATCGCGAGTTCGCTCTGAACGCCCTTATCGGACCACTCTTTCATATCCGCCAGCACTTTTTTGAACAAGTTAATGTTCAAACCGCCGCACAAACCACGATCGGTCGACACCACCAGGTAGCCCACGCGCTTAACGTCGCGTTCTTCCAGGTATGGGTGCTTATATTCCAGATTACCGTTCGCAAGGTGACCAATCACTTTGCGCATGGTATCTGCATAAGGACGGCTGGCCGCCATGCGATCCTGCGATTTACGCATTTTGGAAGCGGCGACCATCTCCATCGCTTTGGTGATCTTCTGCGTGTTCTGGACGCTTGCGATCTTACTACGTATCTCTTTTGCGCCGGCCATGAGCTTCTCCTCAATGCCTTGCGGCTTGCCCTAGAGCAAGCCGCCAGACGTTACCAGGACTGGGTTGCTTTAAAGGAGTCGAGGATGCCTTTCAGCTTGCCTTCGATCTCGTCGTTATAGCCACCGGTCTGGTTAATTTCTTGCATCAGCGGAGCGTGATCACGGTCAGCGTAAGCCAGCAGAGCGGCTTCGAAGCTACCGATTTTCGCCAGTTCCACGTCTTCGAGGTAACCGCGTTCAGCCGCGAACAGCACCAGGCCCTGTTGTGCAACAGACATTGGGGCATACTGTTTCTGTTTCAGCAGTTCGGTCACTTTCTGACCGTGGCTCAGCTGTTTACGGGTGGCTTCATCCAGATCGGATGCGAACTGAGAGAACGCAGCCAGTTCACGATACTGTGCCAGCGCGGTACGAATACCACCGGACAGTTTCTTGATGATCTTGGTCTGAGCAGCACCACCAACACGAGATACCGAAATACCTGGGTTAACTGCCGGACGAATACCGGAGTTAAACAGGTTGGTTTCCAGGAAGATCTGACCATCGGTAATCGAAATTACGTTGGTTGGAACGAACGCAGAAACGTCACCCGCCTGGGTTTCGATGATCGGCAGAGCGGTCAGGGAGCCGGTTTTACCTTTAACTTCACCTTTGGTGAAAGCTTCCACGTATTCCGCGTTAACGCGGGATGCGCGCTCCAGCAGACGGGAGTGGAGGTAGAACACGTCGCCCGGGAACGCTTCACGACCTGGTGGACGACGAAGCAGCAGGGAAACCTGACGATAAGCAACAGCCTGTTTAGACAGGTCATCGTATACGATCAGCGCATCTTCACCGCGGTCACGGAAGTATTCGCCCATTGCGCAACCAGCATATGGTGCCAGGTATTGCAGTGCAGCGGATTCAGAAGCAGTTGCCACAACAACGATGGTGTTGGACAGTGCGCCGTGCTCTTCCAGTTTACGAACTACGTTAGAAATGGTGGACGCTTTCTGGCCGATAGCCACGTACACACATTTAATACCGGAGTCACGCTGGTTGATGATGGCATCGATTGCCATCGCGGTTTTACCGGTCTGACGGTCACCGATGATCAGCTCACGCTGGCCACGGCCGATTGGAATCATCGCATCGACGGATTTATAACCGGTCTGAACCGGCTGGTCGACGGACTGACGTTCGATTACGCCTGGCGCGATAACTTCGATTGGCGAGAAGCCATCGTTATCAACCGGACCTTTACCGTCGATTGGTGCACCCAGGGTGTTCACCACGCGGCCCAACAGGCCACGGCCAACCGGAACTTCCAGAATACGGCCAGTACACTTAACCTTCATGCCTTCGGCAAGGTCAGCGTATGGGCCCATAACTACAGCACCTACGGAGTCGCGCTCCAGGTTCAGTGCGATAGCGTAACGGTTACCCGGCAGGGAAATCATCTCACCCTGCATACAATCGGCCAGGCCGTGAACGCGGATAATACCGTCACTTACAGAAACAATTGTACCTTCGTTATGAGCTTCGCTCACAACATTGAACTGAGCAATGCGCTGCTTGATCAGTTCGCTGATTTCGGTGGAATTCAGTTGCATGCTCCAGTCCCCTTAAGACTGCAAGACGTCTGCAAGGCGTTCAAGACGGCCGCGTACGCTACCGTCAATGACCATATCACCCGACTGGATGATAACGCCCGCCATAACAGACTTATCGATTTTGCAATTCAGCTTAACTTTGCGTGACAGACGTTTTTCCATTGCGGACGTAATGTTTGCAAGCTGTTCATGGCTAAGTTCAGCCGCGGAGGTTACCTGAACCTCTGCAATCGCTTCACTCAGCGCGCGTAAATGCGCGAACTGCTCAAGAACATCCGGGAGCGCTTTTAAACGACCGTTATCAGCCATCACCTTAATCAGGTTCTGGCCGTTGGCGTCCAGCTGCTCGCCGCAAATGGCGATGAACGAATCTGCGAGCGTTTCTGGTGCCAGGGCACCGGAAAGAAGCTCTTCCATTTGTTCGTTTTTCGTTACCTCGGCAGCAAACGCCAGCATATTCTGCCAGCGGTCTACGCTCTGGTGTTCGACGGCAAAGTCAAAAGCTGCTTTGGCGTAGGGGCGAGCTACAGTAACAAATTCAGACATCAGCCCCTCCCTCCTTACAGTTCAGCGACCAGTTTATCGACGATGTCGCTGTTAGCAGCTTCATCTACGGAACGTTCGATTATCTTCTCGGCACCGGCAATAGCCAGCAGAGCGACCTGCTTACGCAGCTCTTCACGAGCGCGTTTACGCTCAGCGTCGATTTCTGCCTGAGCCTGCCCAACGATTTTATTACGTTCCTGCTCTGCCTCAGTTTTCGCTTCATCAAGGATCTGGGCACGGCGTTTGTTCGCCTGCTCAATGATCACCTGAGCTTCCGCTTTGGCTTTTTTCAGCTGGTCGGTCGCGTTGGCCTGTGCAAGGTCAAGGTCCTTTTGAGCACGTTCTGCAGAAGCAAGACCGTCAGCAATTTCTTTCTGACGCTTCTCGATGGCTGCCATTAATGGCGGCCATACGTACTTCATGCAGAACAGAACAAACAGGACAAACGCGATGGCCTGGCCGAGGATTGTTGCGTTAATGTTCACAGCACAATGCCTCTTTGTTAGTTAACGTTCTGATATTACTAGATGACTCAAACATCGCTCACTAGGCGACGGCGAACATCACGTACAGACCCAGACCAACAGCGATCATTGGGATTGCATCCACCAGACCCATAACGATAAAGAACTGAGTACGCAGCAGTGGAATCAGATCTGGTTGGCGTGCAGCGCCTTCCAGGAATTTGCCCCCGAGGATGCCGATACCGATCGCAGCACCGATTGCCGCCAGACCCATCATCACAGCGGCAGCCATGTACAGCAGATCCATATTCAGGTTTTCCATGACAGTCTCCAAGTTTGTTTCAGTTAAACGCAGTAGTGGTAAGTAAATTAATGTTCTTCAGACGCCATCGACAGATAGACGATCGTCAGAACCATGAAGATGAAGGCTTGCAGCGTAATAATCAGGATGTGGAAAATGGCCCACGGCACATTCAGAATCCACTGTGACCACCACGGCAACAGACCTGCAATCAGAATGAAAATCAGCTCACCGGCATACATGTTGCCGAACAGTCGCAGACCCAGAGATACAGGTTTGGACAGCAGGCTTACCCCTTCAAGGATTAAGTTGACAGGAATAAATGCCCAGTGATTGAACGGCTGCAGCGTCAGCTCTTTCGTGAAGCCGCCAATGCCTTTCATTTTGATGCTGTAGAACAGAATGAGGATAAACACGCCTAGCGCCATAGACAGGGTGATATTCACGTCCGCAGACGGCACCACGCGCAGGGCTGGCAGGCCAAAGATATGCTCACCAATGTATGGCAGCAGATCGATAGGCAACAGATCCATCAAGTTCATCAGGAAGACCCAGACGAAAATCGTCAGGGCGAGTGGAGCGATAACCTTGCTTTTGCCATGGTACATGTCTTTCACGCTGCCATGCACAAAGCCGATGATCAGCTCTACAAAAGTCTGGAATTTACCCGGAACGCCGCTAGTTGCGGTTTTCGCCACTTTGCGGAACAACACCAAAAACACCAGACCCAGAAATACTGAGAAGAACATGGAGTCGATGTTGAGCGTCCAGAAGGTAGCCGGGGGGTTATGCGGATCCACCAGCGAGAAAGTACGCAGGTCCAACTGAAGGTTATTCAGGTGGTGACCTATATACTCCTGCGGTGTAGAGATTTCTCCTGCAGACATGATGCCTCTTACCCTTTGTTGTTAATTACAGCTGGTGCGAGTATCTGCACAACCAGCACCGAAACCCACGTCACTATTAGCGGCAATACCACCGCCTTAAAGTACGCCAGCGCCACCACTAAAATGATGAAGGTCGCAATCACCTTTAGCACTTCGCCGAAAGCGAATGTCCAGGCCACGCGGCCTTTTGCGGGTGTATGCGCCTGATGACGCCAGGCAAAAATCATAAACAGCGCGTTTGGCAACCAAACCGCCAGGCCTCCACCGAGAGCGGAAGCGCCCCAAGAAGGAGCTTTAAGGCAAAACAGCAGTCCAATTGCTACCACAGCCAGAAGTTGGATGAACAGAAGCTTGCGGGCTACGTTCTTACTCAAGAGCGACACAGACATGACGTTTCCTAACTCCTGCTACCTATGAGGTATGTCGCGTGTCGTATAAAACTGTCTTTGCGACGCTGAGTCAAGCCTCAAAAAGCGAGCAAATTATACGGTGCGGCCCAGTGATTTCAAACAATAAGTAGCGAAAAGGTGAACAAATGTTTAATTAATTTTCCGCAGAGCCGTTTTCTGACTTTTGGTGAATCGCATCGGCTTCCTCAAAAAGTGCAAATAAGCCGAAATCCCTGACAGCAAAGCGTGCACACGATCACAAATTAAACATCTTATCGGCAGACATTATTTTGCCGCCTAAGAAAGCACTAATTACAGATGACTGATAATTAAGCTGATTAATGTGCACTCTGTTTAAAACAAGCTGAAACATCATAAAAACCTTTCATTGACATTCCAGTTAAACTTTTAACATCCGACAAAGGCCGTTTTTCGGCATAATTTTAGCCGGATGATATTTTCGAATAAAATTATTACCCTGGTAATTAATCACTTTTAAGTTAAAAGCAGGATAAATCCGAGTTAAAGATTAGTTAAATGTAACCAACCATTACATCGTTCGCCCCGTTGCTTTTTAACCTCAGTGAAACATCTCTATCGCGTCGTTTTTTGATAAATATTAAGTTTTGTTTGCCTTAATCAGCACCAAATGCCTCTCCCCTTCCAGGCTCGGCACGTTGAGTTTGACGATATTTTCAACGGTGAATCCGGCAGGCAGTTGGGTAATTTCTTCGTCCGGACGCACCCCTTTCAGCGCATAGAACTTCCCGTGCACAGCAGGCAGATGGTGACACCAGTTCACCATGTCGCTTAGCGAGGCAAAAGCCCGGCTGATAACGCCGTCAAACGGAGGTTCCGCCGGAAAATCCTCCACGCGGCTTTGTACAGGAGTAATGTTTTCCAGCTTCAGCTCGTGCTGTACCTGACGCAGGAATCGCACACGTTTGCCGAGGCTGTCCAGCAGGGTGAAATGCGAATCAGGGCGCACGATGGCCAGCGGGATCCCTGGAAGACCAGGGCCAGTGCCAACATCGATGAACCGGCTTCCCTGCAAATGCGGTTCGACAACAATGCTATCCAGAATATGCCGCACCAGCATTTCATCAGGATTACGCACCGAAGTGAGGTTATAGGCCTTGTTCCATTTGTCGAGCAGCGAAACATAGCCCACCAGTTGCTGCTGCTGATTTTCAGGGAGAGTGATGCCCGCTTCTTTCAGCAGGCGAGATAATTTAGTCAGCACGTCGTAAATCCATCAAAAAAAGAGGCCAGGTTTGCCTGGCCTGTGGTCGTCTGTTTTTAAGCGCTGCGTCGCAGCAGTCCTTGTTTTTTAAGCCAGACAAGCAAAATAGAGATTGCTGCCGGGGTGATCCCCGAAATACGGGATGCCTGGCCAATTGAAACCGGTTTGTGATCGTTAAGCTTCGCGATCACCTCGTTAGACAGCCCACTAACTTGACTATAGTCAAGCGTAGCTGGCAGTACCGTATTTTCATTACGCTGCTGCTTTTCAATCTCGTCCTGCTGCCGCGCGATGTAGCCTTCGTATTTAACCTGGATCTCAACCTGTTCGGCAGCCTGAGGATCTTCCAGACCGGGCGCAAAAGTCGACAGCTGCGTCATCGCAGCGTAGGTCATTTCAGGACGACGCAGCAGATCTTCGCCGTTAGCTTCTTTGGAAAGCGGGGCACTGAGCTGCGCGTTCACCTCTGCTACCTGCTCAGAGTTCGGGTGCAGCCAGATATCTTTCAGGCGCTGACGCTCACGTTCGATCATTTCCAGCTTATCGTTGAAACGAGCCCAGCGAGCATCATCCACCAGACCCAGCTCACGGCCTGCTTCGGTAAGACGCAGATCGGCGTTATCTTCACGCAGCATCAAGCGATATTCAGCCCGAGAAGTAAACATACGGTACGGTTCTTTGGTCCCCAGAGTGCACAGGTCATCGACCAGCACGCCAAGGTAAGCCTGATCGCGACGCGGTGCCCAACCCTCTTTCTCGGCAGAGAAGCGTGCGGCATTGAGACCAGCAAGCAAACCCTGAGCAGCGGCTTCTTCGTAACCGGTGGTGCCGTTGATCTGACCAGCAAAAAACAGCCCCTGGATAAACTTGCTTTCCAGCGTTGGTTTCAGATCGCGCGGATCGAAAAAGTCATACTCAATCGCGTAGCCTGGGCGAACGATCTTCGCATTCTCCATTCCCTTCATCGAACGAACGATTTGCATCTGAACGTCAAACGGCAGGCTGGTGGAGATCCCGTTCGGGTAAATTTCGTTGCTGGTCAGCCCTTCAGGCTCCAGGAAGATTTGGTGCGCGTTGCGATCGGCAAAACGCATCACTTTGTCTTCGATAGACGGGCAGTAACGAGGACCAATGCCTTCGATAATCCCTGCATACATTGGACTGCGGTCGAGGTTATTACGAATGACCTCGTGAGTTTGCTCATTGGTATGCGTGATGTAGCAAGGTACCTGCTCCGGGTGCTGGTTCACGTTCCCCATGAAGGAGAAGACCGGCATCGGGTTATCTCCGTGCTGCGGAGCAAGTACGCTGAAATCAATGGTGCGGGCGTCAATGCGCGGAGGTGTCCCGGTTTTCAGGCGACTGACGCGCAGAGGCAGTTCACGTAAGCGACGTGAGAGCGGGATCGATGGAGGATCGCCTGCACGGCCGCCGCTGTAGTTATCCAGCCCGATGTGGATCTTACCATCCAGGAAGGTGCCTACCGTCAGCACAACCGCTTTCGCGCGGAATTTAAGCCCCATCTGCGTGACCGCACCGACAACACGATCGTTCTCAACGATAAGATCTTCAACAGCCTGCTGGAAAATCATCAGGTTTGGCTGGTTCTCCAGCGCGGTGCGCACGGCCTGCCGGTAAAGCACACGGTCTGCTTGAGCACGAGTGGCGCGGACTGCCGGGCCTTTGCTGGCGTTTAGTATTCTAAACTGAATACCTGCATGATCGATCGCGGTAGCCATCAAGCCACCGAGAGCATCCACTTCCTTAACCAAATGTCCCTTGCCAATACCGCCAATAGCCGGGTTACAGGACATCTGTCCCAGCGTGTCGATATTGTGTGTCAGAAGCAGGGTCTGCTGACCCATACGAGCTGCGGCCATTGCCGCCTCTGTGCCTGCATGACCCCCGCCGATGATAATGACGTCAAAAGGATCTGGATAAAACATGGTAACTGCCTCGGTTTCGCGAATGAGGGTTTGTGACTTCCCGGGCTGGGGATTCTACTCAACTTTAGTCTTTCGAGAAAGCATCGGGATCTTCGGTTATTAAAAGAAGATCTTTTTTATTTAAAGATCTCTTTATTGTGATCTCTTATTAGGATCGACCACCTCTGTGGATAAGCCATTTATCCATTTTAGGATCAACAACCTGGAAAGGATCGTTTGCTGTGTACTACCGGTGATCCCAGACCGTATAAGCTGGGATCAGAATTGAGGTTTATGCACAACTCAAAAAGTGAACAGCGGTTGTTATTGGGATAACTACGGGTTAATCCAAGCTTTTAACCAGAGTTATCCACATCTGATCGCGCAATCTTTACACTTCAGGGAGTAAATTAATCCAAGAACCAACCCAAATTTCGGCTGGATCCTCAGGAATGTCGTGATCGAGGATGTTAATTTTGAGCAAGGATCCTATGCGGGTTGCACCACATTCGGTCAGAAGCAGATCGATCTTCTCTATAGCACCGCAAAACGTGTCGTATTCACGGCTGCCGATCCCGATCGCGCCATAGCTTACGTCGCTCAGATCCGGGCGCTGTCCATTTATAGCGTCATAGAAAGGCTGCAGGTTGTCCGGCAGATCGCCAGCACCATGTGTGGAAGAGACCACCAGCCAGATACCGCTGGCTTTAAGATCTTCTAAAAGAGGGCCATGCAGCATTTCAGTGCCGTGTCCCGCTTCTTCAAGCTTCTCTGCCAGATGTTCTGCTACATATTCGGCACTACCCAGAGTACTGCCGCTAATCAGAGTGATATCAGCCATTGTGTCCCGCCTTTTCAAATCGTCGCGTATTGTACGCTGTGAAAGAGCGGGGATCTACCTGTGGATAATATGGGTATTAAAATTAACGATCAGGGCCGGATAGTACGCATGATCGGGTTCTGCAGCGAGATCAGCGTTTCAGTGGACTGAATTTCATCGATTGTTTGGATCTTGTTGATAAGTACCTGCTGGAGGGCATCAATGGATCGGCACATCACCTTAATAAAGATGCTGTAGTGGCCGGTGGTGTAGTAAGCCTCAGTCACCTCATCCAGGTTTTCCAGCTTGGTCAGGGCGGAGGGATAATCTTTGGCGCTTTTCAGAATGATGCCAATAAAGCAGCAGACATCGTAGCCGAGCTGCTTCGGGCTGATGTCGATGCGCGCCCCGGTAATTATCCCCGCCTGCTTCATCTTTTCGACGCGGACGTGAATGGTGCCCGGGCTGACACCAAACTGTTTGGCCAGTTCTGCATATGCGGTGCGGGCATTGGCCATTAATGCTTCGAGTATGCCGCGATCGAGATTGTCGATCTGATAATTATCCATCACTTTTTCCTATGATAAATGCCGATTTTCCATTTTTTATAGCCTTAAATTCGTCGATTAAAAAGAGGCTGGCCTTTTTTATTGTTGATTATTGAATACGGTGACGTTTCTGTTGCTTAATCGATGACAGAAACACCACAACAAAGAGAAAAGCCATGAAAACCGCCTGGATTGCTAAACAACGTCAGATCAGTTTTGTGAAAACCCATTTTTCCCGTCAGCTGGAAGAGAAGCTGGGCCTGATAGAAGTACAGGCACCGATCCTCAGCCGCGTAGGGGATGGCACACAGGACAACCTTTCTGGCAGCGAGAAAGCAGTGCAAGTGAAGGTGAAAACCTTGCCGCAGGCGCAGTTTGAAGTGGTGCATTCGCTGGCCAAATGGAAAAGAAAAACGCTCGGCCAGCACGACTTCAGCGCGGGCGAAGGGCTTTACACGCACATGAAAGCTCTTCGCCCCGATGAAGACCGTCTATCCCCGATTCACTCGGTCTATGTCGATCAGTGGGACTGGGAACGTGTGATGGGTGACGGTGAACGCCACACCGGCACACTAAAACAAACCGTAGAGAGCATCTGGGCGGCAATTAAGGCTACCGAAGCTGAAGTGAGTGAAAGGTTTGGCCTGGCCGCCTTGCTGCCGGAGAAAATCCATTTTGTTCACAGCGAAACGTTATTGCAGCGCTTTCCTGGTCTGGACGCAAAAGGCCGCGAGCGGGCTATCGCTAAAGAACTTGGCGCGGTCTTCTTAATCGGTATCGGGGGAAAGCTGTCGGACGGGAAACGTCACGATGTCCGCGCCCCGGATTATGATGACTGGTCAACCGGCGGGGAAGCAGGTTTACCGGGGCTGAACGGCGATATCCTTGTCTGGAACCCGGTGCTGGAAGATGCGCTGGAGCTTTCTTCTATGGGGATCCGCGTGGATGCGGCAACCCTGAAGCGCCAGCTGGCGATCACCGGAGATGAAGACAGGCTCCAGCTCGAATGGCACCAGTCGCTGGTGAAAGGTGAAATGCCGCAAACCATTGGCGGCGGCATTGGCCAGTCCCGCCTGACGATGCTGCTGCTTCAACTGCCGCATATCGGGCAGGTTCAGTGCGGCGTCTGGTCGCCAGAAGTGCAGGCTAAGGTTAGCGATCTGTTATAAGTCTCAGCGCCGCCAGCGACGCAGCAGGCGGCTTCTCATCCCGGTGTCAAAGCGCCAGATATGGTCAAAGATGCGCATGATGCCGGGTTTTCCATGCCCCGACATGGCGACCGCGTGAAAGCGGTTCTGATACTGCCGCTGCAGCGCCTTCACGCTGCTGACGACATCGTCCGGTAGCCGCTGGGCGATAAAATCTGAGATCACCACCGCATCGGCATCGTGCCAGTCTCCGGTTTGCATTTTTTCCAGGATCGAGCGGAAACAGCTGGCCAGATCCGTCCCGCCGCTGAAGTGCTGGCTTAAAAAACGGATCGCCTGATTGATGCCATCCCGCCCGCTGACCTCATAGCGCACCACTTCGCTGGAAAACAGCATAATAAAACAGCGCCGGTTGTCGGCGAGGGCAATGCGCATCAGCGCCAGGCAAAAAGCCTTTGCGCATTGCTCGTTGAACCCGCCCATGGAGCCGGAAGTGTCCACGCAGACAATAAATGGCCCGCGAGGTTGTTCGTCAAAATCCTGATGGGCGACCGGGCGTTCGATGATTTTTTCACGCCATGCGTCACCGTGCAGACGGTAAGTGAGCAGTTGCTTCTCCACCAGCCGGCGGTAGAACTCAAATTCCAGTTCGGTAATCCCCAGGGTTGCCAATTCGGGCGGCAGCAGGCGCAGGATATCGTCGCTGCGCTGTAGGCCGTCAACCTGTTCGGGCACGGTGGCAGGTTCCCGCACCAACATACGCCAGGGCTCCGTGGGGGAATCTTTCCGCGGGACGGATTTTGCCTCGCGGGAGCGGCCCAGCTGTTCGGCAAGCTGCATCAGCTCCGGCTGGCCGGTGAGAAACTCGCCGTATTGCACAATCAGCTGATAGTCCCCGCGTTTGAGCGTGCCGCCGCTCATGTCCCACAGCTTGCCCGCTGCTTTATCGTTTTCGGCAAGTGCGGGGTCCAGTTGCCCGCTAAGTGCCAGCCGCTCCTGAATCTCCGCCAGCAGCTTGTCGCGCTCGTCTTCTAACAGCTGCTGGTTAAGTGACGTGGCCTGTACAACCAGGCTCAACCGCCAGCGCTGCAGAAACAGCGTATGCTGCGCCGGGGTGAAGTGCGGGTTATCAGCCACCAGCGTTTTGGCCTGTTCATAGAACGGCGAGCCGAGCTTATGCAGCAGCTGAATAATTTCCGGCAGCCGCATGATGAGCTGCCCGGTGGTGAGTAACTGACTCTGCTGGTAGCAAAGGACTTCCTGCGCCAGCTCATCCGGGACGTGCCCGTCCTTCAGGCGGCCTTTGAGCTGGTCTCGCCAGCGAGGTAAGTCTTCACTAACTGCTTTTTTCAAACGCGGGAATTTTTCGAAAAACACCGCCAGCTGCGGGGCAGCCAGCAGGGTAATAATGATCTCTTCTATCAGTTCGCCTTCACCAATAGCCAGGATCATATCCAGCGTTTCAACGCTTATCATTGCCGGGCCTGTTTCAGCTGTGCCGCAACGTCTTGCAGGCTGGCTTCAATTTTTCCCAGCCAGTCGCTTTCAATAAACAGGCATTTTTGCTGATCGTTAAAGCGCTCGTGCTGCTGGTGTAACGCGGCGTCGAGATCGTCAAACTGCTTTTTGATCTCATCCGGTACGCCCTGTTGCTGGTGGCCCGGCAGCGCCAGCCGTGTGGCCTGAAGGCTAACATCGCGAATGGTCAGGTACAGGCTGTTGTCCACTTCAAGGTTAAGCAACTGCGCAAAGCCAATGCCGTTCAACTTGCCG
The DNA here is from genome assembly GCF_059414925.1 of Cedecea sp. B1(4). NCBI lineage: Bacteria > Pseudomonadati > Pseudomonadota > Gammaproteobacteria > Enterobacterales > Enterobacteriaceae > Cedecea > Cedecea sp. B1(4). The sequence continues at coordinate 371,582 of NZ_JCAHMZ010000007.1, forward strand.
CGGATCTCGCCTCCTTTATTAAGCCACTGCGCCAGCGCTTCATGCGCCAGGGTGATATGAATCACTTCAATATCGTGCAGTTTCAGCGGCTTTTGCAGTAAAAGCGTCAGCGTTTCGCCGGTTATTTCATCCGGGAGCTGGTACTGCGGCTTGCGGCTGAACATACCGGTCTGCTTGAGCACGGTGAAAGCGTCCCGATCGCTGCTTTGCTGCTGAAGCTGGAGGCGGCGCTGGACGATGCCGCTGAGTTTGCTCAGAATGGCCTGCTGCTGCCACGCGTGTCCGGTCATCAAAACTTCAATCTGCTGCTGCATCAAATTCATGGTTGCTGTGTCGTGCCACAGACAGTCTTTGAGCAGGATAAGATCGATAGGCGCCACGGCATCGCGGCCGTTAAAGAAGGCGCTGGCCTGCAGCAGGCGAATGGCTTTTTTCCAGCGGCGATCGGATACATAAGGTGCCCCCGGCGTGGCCTCAAGCAGCTGCCTCAGGGTGAAGATCAGTTCAAAAACGTCGTCCGGCAGCGCGACGCCGCCAATTTGCTGCTGCCAGGTGAAATATTCTTCATCGGTAACCTGCAGGTTTTCGGTGACCGGATTAAAGTTTTCGTCGTGCTGGCTGATGAGCATTGAGCGGAAATTCGCTTTGTCCTGCACTTTGTCGAGCCACAGGCGGATCAGCATACGGTCATACAGCGCTTCCAGGCTGCTGTCCGCTTCGGGCAATTCGTTGGAGGCGGCCACCAGCAGGCGCATGGGGATTTTGTCTTCGCTGGCGCCGTTGCGGAAGCGACGTTCGTTAATGGCGGTCAGCAGTGTGTTTAGAATTGCTGGGCCGGCTTTCCAGATCTCATCCAGAAACACGATTTCGGCTTCCGGCAGGTAGCCGGCGGTCAGGCGCTCATAGCGGCCTTCATCTTTCAGCGCCTGAATAGACAGCGGACCAAAAACTTCTTCTGGCGTTGAGAAGCGAGTCATTAGATATTCAAAGGCGCGCGCTTCGCGAAAGGCGAATTTCAGGCGGCGAGCGATCAGGCTTTTTGCAATGCCTGGCGGACCAAGTAAAAAGACGCTTTCGCCGCTCAGCGCCGCCAGCAAACAGAGACGAACGGCGTGCTGACGTTCAAAAAGTCCCTTTTCCAGCGCCTGGCTGAGACGAGAAATTCTTTCAGCCAGCAAATGTGATTGAGCCATAATTAGCTTTGCATCCTTACGCGGTTAACCCTGTGGAGAAACGCGAGTATAGCGTTTATTTTTAGCCAGTTAATGTGCTGATTATGCCGCATGCAGCGTTTGAGCTGAGATAAGTCAAATGCATTTAGGAGTACGATTTACACAATTATCGTGCATACTGTGCGCCGTTTTGTGGGCCAAGGGACTAAGCACACGTTTTCGGGATTCCAACAAAAGATTAGTCTATGAGCGCTGATAATAAACAATCGTTGCCGGCCGTTACGCTGGCTGCTATCGGGGTTGTGTACGGTGATATTGGTACCAGCCCGCTTTATACCCTTCGTGAATGTCTGTCCGGGCAGTTTGGGTTTGGCGTTGAACGCGACGCCGTGTTTGGCTTTTTGTCGTTAATTTTTTGGCTGTTGGTACTGGTCGTCTCCATCAAATATCTCACCTTCGTGATGCGGGCGGATAACGCCGGGGAAGGCGGGATCTTAACGCTAATGTCGCTTGCCGGGCGTAATACGACGGCGCGAATGACCTCTGTGCTGGTGATCATGGGGTTGATTGGCGGCAGCTTCTTCTACGGCGAGGTGGTTATCACACCGGCGATATCGGTGATGTCGGCCATTGAGGGTCTTGAGATAGCCGCGCCGCAGCTCGATCAGTACATTGTTCCCCTTTCTATTATTGTTCTGACGCTGCTGTTTATGATTCAGAAGCACGGCACCGGGATGGTGGGCAAGCTGTTTGCTCCTGTGATGCTGCTGTGGTTCCTGACGCTCGCTGTTCTGGGCGCGCGCAGTATTATCGGCAACCCGGAAGTCCTGCTGGCGCTTAACCCGACCTGGGCGGTGAATTTCTTCGTGCAGTACAAAGCCGTGTCGTTCGTTGCTCTCGGGGCGGTTGTGTTGGCAATCACCGGCGTTGAAGCGCTGTATGCCGATATGGGGCACTTCGGTAAGCTCCCGATTCGCATCGCATGGTTTATCGCGGTTCTGCCTTCATTAGTCCTGAACTATTTTGGCCAGGGTGCCCTGCTGTTAAAGAACCCGGAAGCGATTAAAAACCCGTTCTTCCTGCTGGCACCTGACTGGGCGCTAATCCCGCTCCTGGTTCTGGCGACGCTGGCAACGGTGATTGCCTCTCAGGCCGTTATTTCCGGCGTATTCTCGCTGACGCGTCAGGCGGTTCGCCTGGGTTATCTCTCGCCAATGCGCATCATCCATACCTCGGAAATGGAGTCCGGGCAGATTTACATTCCAGCGATTAACTGGATTCTGTATATCGCCGTGGTGATCGTCATCGTTAGCTTCGAACATTCAAGTAACCTGGCGGCGGCATACGGGATCGCAGTAACCGGCACGATGGTGCTGACCTCGATTCTCTGCTGCACCGTCGCGCGCAAAAACTGGCACTGGAATAAAATTGCCGTGCTCCTGATGTGCGTGGGCTTCCTGTTTATCGACGTGCCGCTGTTCTCTGCTAACCTCGAGAAAATCGTCTCTGGCGGCTGGCTGCCGCTCACGCTGGGGCTTGTCATGTTTACCATCATGACGACGTGGAAGAGCGAGCGTTTCCGCCTGCTGCGCCGTATGCACGAGCACGGTAACTCGCTGGAAGCGATGATTGCGTCCCTTGAGAAGTCTCCGCCGGTTCGCGTGCCGGGCACCGCGGTTTATATGTCCCGCGCGTTAAACGTGATCCCGTTTGCCATGCTGCATAACCTCAAGCACAACAAAGTGCTGCATGAGCGAGTCGTATTGCTGACGCTGCGCACCGAAGATGCCCCATACGTTCACAACGTTAAACGCGTTTCCATTGAGCAGCTGTCACCCACCTTCTGGCGCGTGGTGGCCAGCTACGGCTGGCGTGAAACGCCGAACGTGGAAGAGATTTTCCACCGCTGCGGTTTGGAAGGCTTAAGCTGTCGGATGATGGAAACCTCGTTCTTCATGTCGCATGAGTCGCTGATTATCGGCAAACGTCCGTGGTATCTCCGCCTGCGCGGCAAGCTGTTCCTCGCCCTGCAGCGAAATGCCCTGCGCGCGCCTGACCAGTTTGAGATCCCGCCGAACAGGGTTATCGAGCTGGGCACCCAGGTCGAGATTTAAGTCAGCCAGTCTTTACTGGCCTGATGCCTTCACCCCGACCCTCTCCCACAAGGAGAGGGCGCAAAGACTAAAAAACGGTACTCAAGTACCGTTTTGCATTTATTAGCGAAACGTTTCGATGTCGATCACACTTCTTTAACCTGGTGGTTGTTTAACCGCCAGCTCTTTTCCTACACTCATTATCAGCGAAACGTTTCGCTAGTGGAGCAGGAAAATGAAGAAAGGTACCGTTCTTAACGCTGATATTTCGGCCGTTATCTCCCGTCTGGGGCACACCGATTCACTGGTTATTGCCGATGCCGGGCTGCCAATTCCGCGCCATACCCAGCGCATTGATTTGGCATTAACCCACGGCGTTCCGGGCTTTATGCAGGTCGTGGATGTGGTAACGCAGGAAATGCAGGTTGAGGCGGCAATCATTGCTTCTGAAATCAAACAACATAATCCCGCGCTTCACGAAACGTTGCTCAGCCATATTGAGCAACTGCAAAAACACCAGGGAAACACCATAACTATTCGTTACATCAGCCATGAGCAGTTTAAGCAGCACACCGCGGATGCACATGCGGTTATTCGCAGCGGGGAGTGTTCCCCGTATGCGAATATCATTCTCTGTGCCGGCGTAACCTTCTGAGGAGGTCAGCATGGAACCCTTACTGCAACTTAAAGGGATCGATAAATCGTTCCCAGGGGTGAAAGCCCTGTCTGGCGCGGCGTTGAACGTTTACCCGGGCCGCGCAATGGCGCTGGTGGGTGAGAACGGCGCCGGCAAATCCACGATGATGAAAGTCCTGACCGGGATCTACACCAAAGATGCCGGTTCGCTGCTGTGGCTGGGAAAAGAAACCGCCTTTAGCGGGCCAAAAGCGTCTCAGGAAGCCGGTATCGGGATTATCCACCAGGAACTCAACCTGATCCCGCAGCTCAGCATTGCGGAGAACATCTTCCTTGGCCGCGAGTTTGTCGGGCATTTTGGCAACATTGACTGGAAGAAGATGTACCGTGAAGCCGACAAGCTGCTGGCGAAGCTGAATTTACGCTACACCAGCGAGCGTCTGGTGGGCGAGCTGTCGATTGGCGATCAGCAAATGGTTGAGATTGCCAAGGTGCTGAGCTTTGAGTCCAAAGTCATCATCATGGATGAACCGACCGATGCGCTGACCGACACGGAAACCGAGTCGCTGTTCCGCGTTATCCGTGAGCTGAAGGCTCAGGGCTGCGGCATCGTTTATATCTCCCACCGTATGAAAGAGATTTTTGAGGTGTGCGATGACGTGACAGTGCTGCGTGACGGGCAGTTTATTGCCGAGCGCGAAGTCTCCACGCTTACCGAAGATACCCTGATCGAAATGATGGTTGGCCGCAAGCTGGAAGACCAGTATCCGCATCTGGACAAACAGCCCGGCGATATTCGCCTGCGGGTCGATGACGTATCCGGCCCCGGCGTGAAGGCGGTTTCTTTCACTCTGCGTAAAGGCGAAATCCTCGGCGTTGCCGGGCTGATGGGTGCCGGGCGTACCGAATTGATGAAAGTACTTTATGGCGCGCTGCCGAGAAGCGGTGGTTATGTGGCGCTGGATGGCCGTGAAGTAGTGACTCGCTCTCCGCAGGATGGGTTGGCTAATGGCATCGTTTATATCTCTGAAGACCGCAAGCGTGATGGGCTGGTTCTGGGGATGTCGGTGAAGGAGAACATGTCGTTGACCGCGCTGCGTTATTTCAGTCGCGGGGCTGGCAGCCTGAAGCATAAAGATGAGCAGCAGGCGGTGCAGGACTTTATTCGCCTGTTCAACGTCAAAACGCCTTCCATGGAACAGCCAATTGGCCTGCTGTCCGGCGGTAACCAACAGAAAGTCGCCATTGCGCGCGGCCTGATGACCCGCCCGAAAGTGCTGATCCTCGACGAGCCAACTCGTGGCGTCGACGTTGGGGCGAAAAAAGAAATTTATCAGTTAATTAACCAGTTTAAAGCCGAAGGGTTGAGCATCATCCTTGTGTCGTCCGAGATGCCGGAAGTGCTGGGCATGAGCGACCGCATTATGGTTATTCACGAAGGGCGACTGAGCGGGGAGTTCTCCCGTGAAGAAGCCACCCAGGAGGCGCTGATGGCCGCGGCCGTTGGTAAGCTTAATCGAGTGAATCAGGAGTTAGATAAATGAGTACCCAGACCGTGTCCACCCGTCGCTGGTTCACCAAAGCGTGGCTGATGGAGCAAAAATCGCTGATCGCTCTGCTGGTGCTGATTGCGATTGTCTCGGCCCTGAGCCCGAACTTCTTTACCGTGAATAACCTGTTCAACATCCTGCAGCAAACGTCGGTGAACGCCATTATGGCGGTGGGGATGACGCTGGTCATTCTGACCTCCGGGATCGACCTGTCCGTCGGTTCTCTTCTGGCGTTGACCGGGGCGGTGGCGGCCTCGATTGTGGGCTTTGAGGTCAATGCGCTGGTGGCCGTTGCCGCTGCGCTAGCTCTTGGGGCTGCCATTGGTGCCGTAACGGGGGTGATTGTAGCGAAAGGGCGGGTTCAGGCCTTTATTGCCACCCTGGTCATGATGCTGCTGCTACGCGGGGTAACGCTGGTTTACACCAACGGCAGCCCGATGAATACCGGCTTCTCAGACAATGCTGATCTGTTTGGCTGGTTCGGTATTGGCCGCCCGCTGGGGATCCCAACGCCGGTCTGGATCATGGCGATTGTCTTCCTGGCCGCGTGGTACATGCTGCACCATACTCGCCTGGGGCGTTACATCTATGCGCTCGGCGGCAACGAAGCGGCAACGCGCCTGTCAGGTATTAGCGTCAACAAAGTGAAAATCATCGTCTACTCTCTGTGTGGTCTGCTGGCGTCGCTGGCCGGGATCATCGAAGTAGCACGTCTTTCCTCTGCGCAGCCAACGGCGGGTGCGGGATATGAACTGGATGCTATCGCGGCGGTTGTGCTGGGCGGTACCAGCCTGGCGGGCGGTAAAGGCCGGATTGTCGGCACGCTGATCGGGGCATTGATCCTCGGCTTCCTGAACAACGGTCTGAATTTATTAGGTGTTTCTTCTTATTACCAGATGATCGTCAAAGCGGTGGTAATTTTGCTGGCGGTGCTGGTGGACAATAAAAAGCAGTAAAACCATAACCCTACAGGACATCTGACTATGAACATGAAAAAACTGGCTACCCTGGTTTCCGCTGTCGCCCTGAGCGCCACCGTAAGCGCAAACGCCATGGCAAAAGACACCATCGCGCTGGTGGTGTCTACCCTGAATAACCCGTTCTTCGTGTCGCTGAAAGATGGCGCGCAGAAAGAAGCCGACAAGCTGGGCTACAACCTGGTGGTGTTGGATTCACAAAACAACCCGGCAAAAGAGCTGGCCAACGTGCAGGACTTAACGGTTCGCGGCACCAAATTAATGCTGATTAACCCAACGGATTCCGACGCGGTGGGCAATGCCGTTAAGATGGCAAACCAGGCTAAAATCCCGGTGATCACTCTCGACCGTATGGCAAACCAGGGGACCGTGGTGAGCCACATTGCTTCTGATAACGTTGCTGGCGGCAAAATGGCCGGTAATTACATCGCTAAGAAACTGGGCGACGGCGCGAAAGTCATTGAACTGCAGGGTATTGCTGGTGCTTCCGCAGCCCGTGAACGTGGTGAAGGTTTCAAACAGGCTGTTGCGGCACATAAATTTGACGTGCTAGCCAGCCAGCCAGCTGACTTCGATCGTACTAAAGGTCTGAACGTTATGCAGAACCTGCTGACTGCACACCCTAACGTTCAGGCTGTGTTTGCTCAGAACGACGAAATGGCATTGGGTGCCCTGCGTGCGCTGCAAACTGCGGGTAAATCTGATGTGCTGGTCGTCGGTTTCGATGGTACGGCTGACGGCGTGAAAGCGGTTGAAGGCGGCAAACTGGGCGCGACAGTGGCTCAGATGGCTGACCAGATCGGCGTTATCGGTGTGGAAACCGCTGATAAAGTGCTGAAAGGCGAGAAAGTGGATGCGAAAATCCCGGTTGATTTGAAACTGATCACCAAATAAGAATTAAAGAAAAGCAGGGCAACGCGCCGCTCAGGCATGAGCGGCGCACTCAAACTGGATATTAAGATATGAAAAGCACAGGCAAACTCGTCGTTCTTGGCAGCATCAATGCTGACCATATCCTCAACCTCGAACATTTCCCAACGCCGGGTGAAACCGTCACCGGGCAGGGGTATCAGGTGGCGTTCGGCGGTAAAGGTGCGAACCAGGCCGTTGCGGCAGGGCGCAGTGGAGCAGACATTGCGTTTATTGCCTGTGTGGGCGATGACGATACCGGTGGCCGCGTTTGTAAGCAGCTTGCCAGCGATAATATTGATACTTCGCCAATCAGTACCATTAAAGATGAAGCGACCGGCGTGGCACTGATTTTTGTCAATGGCGCAGGTGAAAACGTGATCGGCATTCACGCTGGCGCGAACGCCGCTTTGACTCCCAAGCTGGTGGAAGCACAGCAGCAGAAAATTTCTGATGCTTCGGCGTTATTAATGCAGCTGGAATCCCCGCTTGAGAGCGTTCTGGCTGCGGCGAAAATTGCCCATCAGCACCAGACCAAAGTGATTCTAAACCCGGCCCCGGCCTGTGAACTCTCTGATGAGCTTCTGTCTCTGTTAGATATGATCACTCCGAACGAAACGGAAGCAGAAAAGTTGACTGGCGTGCGGGTTGAGAATGATGCAGATGCTGCCAAAGCTGCTGAAGTGCTGCACGGTAAGGGAATCGAAACGGTGATTATCACGCTCGGCAGCCGTGGTGTATGGCTAAGCGAAAAAGGTCACGGCAAACGAGTGCCGGGCTTTAAGGTAAAAGCTGTCGATACTATCGCTGCTGGCGACACTTTTAACGGTGCGCTGGTGACTGCATTGCTGGAAGATAAGTCGATGGAAGATGCCGTGCGATTTGCTCACGCTGCCGCCGCAATTGCCGTGACGCGAAAAGGCGCTCAGCCTTCCGTGCCGTGGCGCAAGGAAATAGATGAGTTCCTGCAGCAGCAGAGGTAAGTCATGGCTACCATGAAAGACGTCGCCCGCCTGGCGGGGGTTTCGACTTCTACCGTTTCCCACGTCATTAATAACGATCGCTTTGTTAGCGACACCATCCGCCAGAAGGTTGAGGCAGCGGTAAAAACGCTGAACTATGCGCCTTCTGCGTTGGCTCGCAGCCTTAAGCTTAATCAAACGCATACCATCGGTATGCTGATCACCGCGAGTAGTAACCCCTTCTATTCCGAGCTGGTTCGAGGCGTGGAACGCAGCTGCTTTGAGCGCGGCTACAGCCTGGTACTGTGTAACACCGAAGGCGATGAGCACCGCATGAACCGAAATCTGGAAACGCTGCTGCAAAAGCGCGTCGATGGATTACTGTTGTTGTGCACCGAAACGCATCAGCCTTCGCCTGAAATCATCAACCGCTACCCGACTATCCCGACAGTAATGATGGACTGGGCTCCGTTTGAGGGGCAGAGCGATGTGATTCAGGATAACTCGCTGCTCGGCGGAGAAATGGCGACACAGCACTTGATCGACAACGGCTATACCCGTATTGCCTGCATCGCCGGGCCGCAGGATAAAACGCCTGCCAGACTGCGCCTTGAAGGCTACCGCAAAGCTATGGCTCAGGCCGGGCTGGCTATTCATCCAGGCTATGAAATTATTGGCGACTTCGAGTTTCAGGGCGGGTTTAGCGCCATGAGCGAACTGCTTACCCTGGCGGACAGGCCGGACGCTGTATTCATGGGGAATGACGCTATGGCCGTTGGGGCCTACCATGCTTTATATCAGGCTGGTCTTAGCATTCCGCAGGATATGGCGGTGATTGGCTACGATGATATTGAGCTTGCACGCTATATGACGCCGCCGCTGACGACGATTCACCAGCCCAAAGATGAGCTCGGCGAATTGGCCGTGGATGTGCTGATCCACCGAATGGGGCAACCAGACCTGGCGCAGCAACGGTTACTGCTGACGCCAGAGCTGGTGGAGCGAAGTTCCGTTTAAGGTTTGTGACGTTCTTTTATTAAGTTGCGCCCGTCTTTGGAGCGCAGTAGCAAAAATACCGCCGATGAGACCAGCGTTATCGCGCCCATCGTCAACAGGGTGTAGTGGAATTGCTCGATGGTATTGACGCTGTCTATTCCTTCCCATGCTCTAAGCACTGCGGCACTAACGGCAACCCCAAGGCTAATTGAAAGCTGCTGAGTTACGGCCAGCACGCTGTTGCCGCTGCTGGCGTTTTCATCCGTCAGGTCCGCAAGGGTGATGGTGTTCATGGCCGTAAACTGCGTCGACATTGCCATCCCTAATATAAAGAGGGGCAGGATCAGCAGCCAGACTTCCATGCCCGGTGACTGCAGCGAGAACTGGGCAATCAGCAGGCCGATGACCAAAGTGATCCCGACCAGCGTTTTACGATAGCCCAGCCAGCGCAGCACCTGCGTGACGGTCGATTTAGCCAGTAGCGAACCGACCGCCGTAGGTGCCATCATGCAGCCAGCCAATAATGCTGAATAGCCAAACCCCACCTGCAGCATAAGCGGCATTAAAAAAGGCACGCAGCCGGTGCCGAGGCGTGAGGCTATATTGCCGACTATGCCAACGGAGAAGGTACGCGTCTTAAAGAGAGGCAGGGGAATAAGCGGCGTTGGAACGCGGCGGGCATGCCAGACATAAGCCAGCAGCAGTAAAATCCCGCTCAGAATCAATAACATGCCTATATAGCTGGCGACAATCCGCTCGCCAAATAGCTCAACCCCGCTGGAGATCAGCACCAGGCCCGCGCCAAATAGCAAGAAGCCGCTCATATCAAACCCGCGCTTCGGCGTGGTGAAGTTGGGCATGTACTTGCGGGCATACAGCAGGCCCAGAATGCCAATCGGAATATTGATTAAAAATATCCAGTGCCAGCTTGCCCAGGTGACCAGAACGCCGCCGAGCAGTGGGCCTATTATGGGGCCGACCAGACCGGGCATGGTGACAAAGTTGAGTACAGGCAACAGCTCGCTGCGTGGGTAAGCCCGAAGTAATGCCAGACGCGCAACCGGCATCATCATTGCGCCGCCAATTCCCTGAATCACGCGAAAGATGACCAGCTCGGTTAAAGACCCTGACATGGCGCAGGCAAAGGAGCCGAGAGTGAACAGGCTAACGGCCAGCATAAATACGCGGCGTGTGCCGAAGCGGTCTGCTAACCAACCGCTTACCGGGATAAGCATAGCGACGGTTAAGGTGTAGCTAATAATGGCAGCCTGCATGGCCAGCGGGGAGCGATTCAGGCTATGGGCTATTGCCGGTAGCGCGGTGTTAAGGATGGTGGCATCCAAAGCCTGCATAAAGAAAGCCATTGCGGCTATCCACGGCAGGCCGGCCATGCTGCGTGCTGTTTTCGTCATTATTATCCTGAAGGTTATGTGCGCTTTAGACTACCGATGAGTGACGGGTTCCTTTAATAGCGCCAGGCAGGCGTTAAAAGCGGCCTGCCTCTCTCCCTTAGCAATGGCATCCACAATCGCCTGATGCAAATCGAGCTTAATGACTTCGTTATCGGTAATCGCGGTGAAGTAATTGTAATAAATCGATCTGAATAAGTTCGCGAAAGATGTCATGAAAGGGTTACCACTCATTTCATAGATGAGTTCGTGGTAGGCCATATCCACCTCAATCCACTGCTGACGGTCAAAGTCTGTCTGCAGTTCTGTCATTTGCGCCATCAGTTGAGTAAGCCTGGTTCGCTGCTGCTCATTACTATTAATAGCGGCTAATGCGCAGGCCTGTGGCTCCAGGCTATTACGCATAATCAAAAACTCTTCTACTACATGACTGAAGTTATCTTTGGTCATCCACCAGGCTATCAGTTCTTTATCAAGGAAGTTCCAGTGGCTGCGGGGCATGACGCGAGTGCCAATCCTTGGGCGAGGCAACAGCATGCCTTTAGCGGCTAGCGTCTTGACGGCTTCACGAACGGCTGTCCGGCTGACGCCAAAAAGATCACCCAGTTCCATCTCGCCTGGAAGAATGCTGCCTGCCGCATATTCGCCCTTGAGAATTCGCTGGGCTATTTTCTCTGCCAGCACATAAGAAAGGTTTTTTTGGGCTGCGAGTTGTTGAGTGGATAAAGACATGACGCAATTCCTTTAGCTGTATTTCTTACCCTAGTATGCCATCGGCGGTGATTTTGCGGTGATTTATGCAGCAAATATCCCTGATTTGCTGGCTTTCTGCGCGCCATTGGTGAAAAAGAATGCGGTCAGAAAGTTTTTTCAAATTAGGGGTTGTCAGGCTCTGAGAACTCCCTATAATGCGCCTCCACTGACACGGCGAAGCGGCT